>NZ_JBLWIM010000012.1:1075889-1106189 GCF_048381525.1 Christiangramia qingdaonensis | reverse complement strand
TATCTGGATAGCGGCCATGCAGATCCCAGCTTCTGAAAAATGGAGACCAGTCGATATAATCGAGTAATTTAGAAAGATCAAAGTCCTCGACAACCTGTGTTCCCAGTTTATTCGGTTTTTTGATCTCAGTATTCTTCCAGTCAATCTGAAATTTATTTATGCGAGCTTCTTCAATACTTAGAAATGATTTGACCTTACTTCGTTTCTTGAAATTAAGGCGGAAAGTATCATAGTCGGTTTTAAGGTCGCGCTTGTATTTTTCTTTCGTACTCTCCTTTAGCAACTGTCCAACAACCGTCACCGCACGGGAAGCGTCATTTACATGTGCAACCGCATTCTTATATTGGGGATCTATTTTAACTGCGGTATGAGCTTTAGAAGTTGTTGCACCACCTATCAATAAAGGGACAGAAAAATCCTGACGTTCCATTTCCTTCGCCAGAAACACCATCTCATCCAGGGACGGAGTGATAAGTCCGCTAAGACCAATTACATCTACATTCTCTTTTTTGGCAGTTTCGATGATCTTCTCCGGTGGCACCATCACACCAAGATCGATGATCTCGTAGTTATTACATCCCAAAACTACAGCCACGATATTTTTACCAATATCATGCACATCACCTTTGACAGTAGCCATTAATACTTTTCCAGCCGACTGTCTTTTATTCGATTTATCGGCTTCGATATAAGGTAATAAATGCGCTACGGCTTTTTTCATTACACGGGCAGATTTTACTACCTGCGGCAGAAACATTTTACCACTTCCGAAGAGATCACCAACTACGTTCATTCCGGTCATCAAGTGACCTTCGATAACATCTAAAGGTTTTTCAGCTTCAATTCGCGCCTGTTCAATATCTTCAAGAATATAGGCATCAATCCCTTTTACCAGAGCATGTGTAATTCTATCCTGTAATGCATTCTCGCGCCAGGAAAGGTCTATTCTATTCTCCTTTTTACGACCCACGACATTTCCAGCAAAGTCCAGTAAACGCTCAGTAGCATCATTCCTGCGATCTAAAATCACATCTTCTACGTGTTCCAGAAGTTCTTTTGGAATCTCATCATATACCTCCAGCATCGAAGGATTTACGATGCCAATGTTCATCCCAGCCTTGATCGCATGATATAGAAAAACCGAATGCATGGCTTCGCGTACCGGGTTATTCCCTCGAAAGGAAAAGGAAACATTGCTTACTCCACCGCTCACACTACAGTGCGGCAAATTCTCTTTGACCCATCGTGTACCTTCAATAAAGTCGATCGCGTTTCTTTTGTGTTCATCCATTCCTGTTCCCACGGGAAAGATATTGAGATCAAAAATGATGTCTTCGGGAGGAAATTTTACCTGATTGACGAGAATGTCATAGGAGCGTTTGGCAATTTCAATGCGACGTTCATAATTATCTGCCTGCCCTTTTTCGTCAAAAGCCATCACGATCACGGCGGCGCCGTAGCGTTTTATTTTTTTGGCATGAGCGATGAATTCTTCTTCACCTTCCTTTAAACTGATGGAATTCACCACGCATTTGCCCTGAACTACCTGAAGTCCGGCCTCAATGATCTCCCATTTGGAACTATCGATCATAATAGGAACACGGGAAATATCGGGTTCAGCAACCAAGATATTGAGGAACTTTATCATGGCTTCTTTCCCTTCAATAAGGCCATCGTCCATGTTCACGTCGATGATCTGTGCACCATTTTCTACCTGTTCCCGGGCAACTTCCAGCGCTTCATCAAACTTCTCTTCTTTAATGAGACGCAGGAATTTTTTAGATCCGGCAACATTGGTTCGTTCTCCTACATTTATAAAATTACTATCCGGTGTGATCACCAGCGGTTCCAATCCGGAAAGTTTTAATGGTCTTATTTGTGACATTCTAGATACTTTCTGTTTCGAGCTGTGGTAAGACTCTAGGTTTGTAATTAGAAGCGATTTCAGCAATTGCTTTAATATGTTTTGGTGTGGTTCCGCAGCAACCACCGAGAATATTTACCAGGCCTTTATCAAGATATTCTTCAATTTGAGCTGCCATTTCCTGAGCATCCTGATCATACTCCCCAAAGGCATTAGGTAAGCCGGCATTAGGATAGGCCGAAACTCCTGAATTAGCATATCGATTTAAAACTTCCAGATGCGGAGTTAGTTGTTTCGCTCCCAAAGCGCAGTTAAAACCGACACTTAATAAAGGAATATGAGATACTGATATTAGAAAAGCTTCTGCAGTCTGGCCGGAAAGGGTTCTTCCGGAAGCATCGGTAATGGTTCCGCTTACAATAATTGGAATATCAACAATCAATTCTTCTTTCAGCTCTTCGATGGCAAAAAGAGCAGCTTTCGCATTCAACGTATCAAAAACGGTTTCTACGAGAAGAACATCAACATCACCTTCAATTAAAGCTTTTGCCTGTTGTTTGTAAGCTTTCCGAAGTTCATTAAAAGAGATAGCGCGATAGCCGGGATCGTTCACATCCGGACTCATACTAGCCGTTTTGTTGGTGGGACCTATTGCACCAGCTACGAATCTTGGTTTCGATGGATCTTCAGCAGTGACTTGCTCCGCAACTGCTTTGGCAATTCTGGCCGACTCAAAATTAAGCTCGTAAACGAACTCTTCCATTTGATAATCGGCCATCGCAATGGTAGTTCCGGAGAAAGTATTGGTTTCTACAATATCGGCTCCGGCATCAAAGTATTTTCGATGGATGGTGGCAATAGCTTCAGGTTGGGTAAGGGATAGCAGATCATTATTTCCTTTCAAAGAAACGGGCCAGTCGGCAAAACGTTTTCCGCGGAAATCTTCTTCAGAAAATTTATATTCCTGAAGCATGGTACCCATGGCACCGTCTAATATTAATATTTTTTGAGAGAGTAACTCTTCTAATTTCGACATGATTATTCAAATAATACGATATCAAAAAAAGAAGACTGGAAAGAATTCTGTTTGTTATCTATCCGAGACTGAACTCAGTAGAATGTAGCACCTTCTCCAAAGGAGGGTTGCTAAGGTTTCACAGGGTCTAATCCCTCAACCTTTCTTGATAACGATTGTTAGTAAACAATGAACTTACGAGACAAATATAGGGTTCAGCCTCTAAAAACCAAGGCTTTTGGCAAAAAATTAATCTGATTGTTAAAATGAGAAATTTCCGCTTTGCTGAACCTTCAGCAAATTATTTTCACTTAATTCCTTCAGAAATGATTTAAATTCTTCTTTCATTTCCTTGTTGGAAAGAGTAATTTCAAGATCTCTCTTTTCTCCAGATCTATGGGTAAAATATAAATGGTTCTTATTTCCGTAGATCGAGTGTTTCCAGAAACTGGCATACCCTACATAATCGAAACCAAGATCCTGTAATTCTGTGATCTTATATATTTTTGATTCATTCTCCTTTTCAATAATGATCTCATCGCGAGTGATCCTTAATAGGCCTAAAGTCCTTGGTTTTAGAAAACTTTGCCCTAGTGCGATAAACATACAGATAACATAAACCGTATGCGCTGAATGCAACAGCCATGGATTTTCCGGTTTCCAGACATACGCGATCACACCGCTACCCAGTAATAATGCAGCTAGCGGAATTCGGACTTTCCATGAGGGATCCCAGGTCTTTACAATTCTCGTTTCAAACGAATTCACTATATAACTTTTTCAGAATTAAGGTTCACACTATATGAGATCTCCGCAGCTTTTTCCAGCATTTTCGAAACTGAACAATATTTATCCATAGATAATTTCACCGCTCTCGCCACTTTTGATGCCGGAACGTCACCCTTCAGAATAAAATCAAGATGAATCTTTTTGAAAACATTAGGAACAGCGCCATCTTGACGATAACCATCTACCTCAACCTGAAGATCTTCCAGCTCATGATTTTGCTTTCTCAGGATCATCACAATATCTATACTGCTACAACCAGCAATTCCCCTCAGCAGAAGATCCATGGGACTGGCCCCCTTTGGCTCCTCATCAGATTTATTATCCAGCATTACTATATTCCCGCGCTCATTTACAGTCTCGAACAGGTAATTCTCGTTGATTCTCTTTAAGCTGATCTTCATTTTTTCAAATTTTCAATAAATATAGGAATTCTCATACTTCTGAAGAGTAACCTTAGTTACCAAGATCTTCTAAACACTAATACTTTTAACCACTTCTCGTTTTGCTTCTTTTTTTGTACCGTCGAAACCTTGCACTCCGCCCACAGTAGTGTACTTCAGCACGTATTTCTTATCAGGATTAATTCGTGCATACGCACTCTGGCACATGATCGCAGCTTCGTGAAATCCGGAAAGAATTAGCTTTAGTTTGCCTTTATAAGTATTCACATCGCCTATCGCATAAACCCCGGGAATATTCGTCTGGTAATCATAAGAATTATCTACTTTGATCGCATTCTTCTCGATCTCCAGTCCCCAGCTGCCAATTGGCCCTAGCTTGGGAGAAAGACCGAATAACGGGATGAATTCATCCACTTCCCTGAATTCTTCACCACGCGCTTTATCTTTATGCCTAATAACCACCTGCTCTAAATGATTTTCACCTTTTAAGCCCACAACTTCTGCGTTTGTGATCATTTCAATTTTTCCAAGTTTAGCCAATTCTGAAACTCTTTCTACGGAATCCAAAGCTCCACGGAATTCCTCTCTTCTGTGTACTAAAGCAACTTCAGCAGCAACATCGGCTAAATAAATAGCCCAGTCTAAAGCAGAATCCCCGCCACCAGCGATCACCACACTTTTATTACGATACACTTCAGGATCCTTGACAAAATAAGATACTCCCTTATCTTCAAAATCTACAATGTTGGGAATTGGAGGTTTCCGTGGCTCAAAAGAACCAAGTCCGCCAGCAATTGCAACAACGGGTGCATGATGCTGAGTGCCTTTATTAGTAGTAACTATAAATGTTCCGTCATCCAGTTTTTCTAAAGTTTCTGCTCGCTCCCCAAGTGTAAAACCAGGCTCAAAAGGTTTTATTTGCTCCATTAAATTCTTAACAAGATCACCAGCAAGGATCTCTGGAAACGCCGGAATATCGTAAATAGGTTTTTTGGGATAGATCTCAGAACACTGTCCGCCTGGTTGAGGAAGAGCATCGATAAGATGTGTTTTTAGTTTTAGAAGTCCCGCTTCGAATACGGTAAACAATCCTGTGGGTCCTGCACCAATGATCAGGATATCTGTTTTAATCATTTTTCTGCTTTTTATAAATTAAAGACTCAGTAATACTATTCATTTGTTCCACTTTGGCTTCGAAATCACCTTTGATGGATTTTCGATATTCATTCAAATTCTCCACCATTTCGTTCACATTTTCGGGAATCACTTCTTCAAAAAACTGTCGTAAACGCTTTGCGGTCGTTGGTGATTTTCCATTAGTGGAAATGGCGATTTTCACATGCCCTTTATTTACGATCCCGCCCATATAGAAATCGCATAATTCTGGTGTATCTGCGATATTCGCCAGTAAAAATCTCTTTTTTGCATCTTTATACACTCTTTTATTAAGCTTTGCATCGTTTGTTGCAGCGATTACAAAATGCCGCTTCTTAAGATATTTTCGTTTATACCTTCCCTTCGTCAATTTAGCTCCGTGTTTTCTGGCAAGCTCTTCTGTTTCCGGTAAAAACCATTTTGCTACCACCTCTACCTTCGCATTAGGACTGGATTTAAATAGAAAATGAAGCTTTTCGTGACCTACATTTCCACCACCAACTACCAGGATATTAAGTTGATTCACTTTTAAAAAAACCGGATATAGTTCGTTTCTCTCTTCCATTCTAAGCAGCTCCAATGTTTACATATCCCTGTTGTTTCGGAAGACTTTTCACGTTCTGAAAAACTGTTTGTAAAGCATTCGCTTCCTTCACGACCTCACCAATCACTATAATCGCAGGCGCTCCCAGTTTTTTTTCTAAAGCTATCTTCTCAATAGTTCTTATCGTTCCAAAGCCTGAATTTTCATTAGCAGTAGTACCATTCTGAATAATTCCTACGGGTAAATCTTGCTTTCCAAAACAACTGAAGATCTCCACTATCTCCTTCAATTTTCCCATTCCCATCAGGATTACTACGGTTGCTGTAGATTGTGCTGCCAATTGCACGTCATTAGATAAATTCTTCCGGGATGTGGTTCCCGTGATCACCCAGAAACTTTCAGAAGTGCCTCTTTGCGTCAGCGGAATTCCAACATTTGCCGGTACCGCAATGGAAGAGGTTATTCCTGAAACAACCGCAGTTTCCAGTCCATGCTTTCGAGCATAGATGATCTCCTCAGACCCTCTTCCGAAGATGAATGGATCTCCTCCTTTAAGTCTTACCACATGACCTTTTTCTGTAGCATATTTTACAATTAGTTCATTGATCTCATCCTGAGAAAATCGGTGCTTATCCTTTCGTTTCCCCACGAAAATATGTCTCGCCTGGGGTGCATATTCCAATAGATCTCTATTAATAAGTGCATCGTACAGAATCACATTAGCCGACTTTAAAGTATTTAAAGCCTTCACTGTAATTAATTCCGGATCACCCGGACCTGCGCCTACTACCGTTAGTTTTGCTGAATTAAACATTTTGTACCTCCTTCGTTCTATAAGCATCTACTCTATTCAGAAATAACTGCGCATCCTCTAAATACTTTCTGGCGAAGTCTTCGCTGGGTTCATGCTGGTTTAACTGGTATGTAAATTCTTTAAAAGTGGTCGCCAGATCGATCTTGCCGGTTTCAACGAATAGTTCATCGAATTGCGCAATGATTCCAGCGTGGGTATTCGTCTTTACATCTTCAGCCAGCAGCAAGGCTTTCGCTGAATTTACAATCGAAGTATACGCGTGATAAATACTGTCTGCCCAGTCCTTTCGTTCCAACGCAGATTTCGCATTATCGATCTTCTCTTCACTTTCAAACAATAATGTTGCAATCAGGTCAATGACCACCCCGGCACATTCCCCTACTCCTACTGCCTTAATATATGGGGTTTCATGTCCCCAATCCACGAACTCATTCTCGGAAATATTTGAAGTATCTGCCAGATCTTTCAGCAAGTCATAGAAATAGGTTTTCTCTTTACGATCATAGTACTCTACAAATTTTTCCTGCGCTACTGAATTTGCCTCAAAATCGTTCAGAATTATCCTTAAAGCTTCAGGACCACGTTTACTGGGAACTTTGACAAGTTTATCTCCAAATCTACCTTTACCATTCCCGAGGGTTCCCCCACCAAGTAACACCTGAAGTGCCGGAGCTACCGTTTTTCCGACTTTTATAGACATTCCCTGGAAACCAATTTCAGCCATATTATGCTGTCCACAAGCATTCATACAACCACTAATTTTTATGGTTATATCCTTTCCATTAGTGAATTGCGGATATTCTTCTTTGAGAACATCTTCCAGCACATCGGCAATTCCAGTGCTGCTGGCAATACCAAGATTACAGGTATCGGTGCCCGGGCAGGCGGTAATGTCTACACTCTTATTGTATCCAACTTCTGCATAACCCAGTTTTTTCAGTTCAGTATAGAAAAAAGGCAGTAAATCCTGGCGAACGTGACGAATCAAAATATCCTGTCTTAAGGTTAATCTTAACTCGTTACCTCCGTATTTTTTAATTAGATCTGCCAGCTGCCTCGCTCCACGAGTATAAAAATCACCAAGTGGCACACGAATTCCAATAGCGAATAATCCTTCCTGCTTTTGCTCAAAAACATTCGTTTGCTTCCAGTTTTCAAATTCTTTCTCATCTTCGATTTCTACGGAAGGAAACTCAACTTCCTGCAATGCTGGAGCTGCTTCGAATCTTTCAATCTCAAATTCAGGTTGTTCTTGCGAAAGTGCCGTCTTTTGTTCAGCTACCAGTTCCATAAATGCTTCTTTTCCAATATCCTTCAGAAGAAATTTCATCCTGGCTTTTAGACGTTTAGCACGTTCCCCATGTCGATCAAAAACCCGGAGTACACCTTCAATTAGAGGTATGATCTCTTCCGCAGGTAAAAAGTCATATAACTCATCTGCATGCCGGGGTTGTGAGCCCAGACCGCCACCAAGCATTACTTTGAATCCGCGTTTTCCATCCTTCAGTTTGGCAATAAAACCAAGATCATGGATATAGCTCAGAGCTGTATCCTCATCTGAAGAAGAGAAGGACATCTTAAATTTTCTACCCATTTCCTGGCAGATTGGATTCCGAAGAAAAAATTGAAAGACAGCGTGTGCATAAGGTGAGACATCGAAAGGCTCGTTGGGATCTATCCCAGCGGTTGGCGAAGCAGTAATATTTCTTACTGTATTCCCGCAGGCTTCCCTAAGAGTAACATCATCTTTTTCCAGTTGCGCCCAAAGCTCGGGAGTTCTGTCCAGGCTCACGTAATGAATCTGGATATCCTGCCTGGTTGTAATATGCAATCGCCCCTTTGAATACTCATCTGAAACATTGGCGATCCGGTGTAATTGTTCTGAAGTTACCTTTCCAAACGGCAGTTTTATACGAACCATTTGAACTCCAGACTGTCGCTGTCCATAGACTCCACGTGCCAGGCGCAGGCTACGAAACTTCTCTTCATCAGCCTTTCCTTCGCGAAAAAGCCTGATCTTTTTTTCTAAATCCAGGATATCTTTCTCGACTACAGGATTTTCAATTTCGGTTCTAAAACTTTGCATGATCTTGATTATTTAAATGAAAAAAGTCCTTTTAAGAATGACACTTAAAAGGACTTTTTATAATTCAGTTTATAAAATGGACTTCTAAGTATGAGGCGAATAGCACATACACATATTTGATAAAATGTTGATATTGAGGTTGTTCATTTTTTGGTGATATTATTTTATAAATCCTACTCCGGCCGTGGTATTAGTTTGAGTATCTATAAGAATAAATCGACCATTTGTTCGATTCGTATTATAACTGTCGACATAAATAGGTTTACTTAGTTTGATCTTTACGCTACCAATATCATTTAGACTCAAAGAAGTTACATTCTCTTCGGCTCCAAAATTCGAATCGATATGACTTTCTACTTTATCTATTTTAGCCAGAACACCGTTAGTATTATGTTGTAAAACATATTTTTTGCCCGGAACCAAAGGATGATTATCCATCCAGCAAACCATGGCATCCACAACTTTTGTTTCTTCAGGAACCTCTTTGGTTTTCACCAGCATATCTCCTCTGGCGACATTTATATCATCTGCCAGGCTAATAGTTACAGAACTTCCTGCTGGAGCTTCATCAAACGTTTCTTCAAAAAAATGAATGTCTTTGATTTTAGAGGTCGTCAAGGATGGCAATACGGTTACTTCATCTCCTACTCTCAAACTATTACCACTAATTTTTCCAGCATATCCTCGATAATCATGAAATTCTTCGGTTTTAGGTCTTATCACTGTTTGAACAGCAAACCTGGCCTGACTTTCTTCCGCAAAATCTTCAGCTTTGAGATCTTCGAGATGTTCCAGTATGGTTTGCCCTTGATACCAAGACATTGCAGTAGATTTTTCAGCAATATTCTCTCCCCATAAAGCGCTCACCGGAACAAAGGTGAGTTTCTGATCCTGGAAATCACTTTTACTTCTCAATTCATCAAATTCCGTAATGATGTCATTGAATACATCTTCAGAGTAATTGACAAGATCCATTTTGTTAATAGCGACTATAACTTCTTTGACCCTCAACAAATTATTTATAAAAAAGTGCCGGTATGTTTGTTCGATAACTCCCTTTCTGGCATCTATAAGTATAATTGAAGCTTGCGAAGTTGATGCACCGGTCACCATATTCCGTGTATATTCAATATGCCCCGGAGTATCGGCGATAATATAACTTTTCTTTGGTGTTGAAAAGTAGATATGAGCCACATCTATGGTTATCCCCTGTTCTCTTTCTGCTACGAGACCATCTGTGGCTAGTGAGAAATCCAAATAGTCCAGACCATTTTTCTTACTCACCCTATCAATGGCTTCAAGTTTATCTGAAGTTAAAGATTTGGTATCGTAAAGCAGTCTGCCAATGAGTGTACTTTTACCATCATCAACGCTTCCTGCTGTTGCTATTTTTAATACTTCCATTCTATTCTTTATTTTAGAAATAACCTTGTTGCTTTCTTGTTTCCATGGCGGCCTCAGATCTTTTATCATCGATTCTTGCACCTCTTTCTGAAATAGCTGACTCCCTTATTTCCTTGATAATCTTTTCTACGGTATCTGCTCCAGATTCCACTGCAGCCGTACAGGTTATATCTCCCACAGTTCTAAATCGAACGGTTTTCATTTCTGTAATCTCATGATCGTCTTTGTAAACGTGTTCTGAAGCTGTCCAAATCAACCCGTCTCTTTCAAAAATCTCCCTCTCATGAGCGAAATAAATGGAAGGAATTTCAATCTTTTCAGCATCTATATAACTCCATACATCCAGCTCTGTCCAGTTAGAAATTGGAAATACTCTAACATTCTGGCCCATATCAATACGACCATTTAGCATATCAAAAACCTCCGGTCGTTGGTTCTTTTCATCCCATTCTCCAAAGTTATTTCTTACTGAAAAAATTCTCTCTTTAGCACGAGCTTTTTCTTCATCCCTTCTTGCGCCACCTATACATGCATCGAACTTATATTCTTCAATGGCACTCAAAAGAGTATTGGTTTGCAATGAATTCCTGCTGGAATACCTGCCTTTTTCTTCAATAGAAACTCCGCTGTCAATATCATCCTGAACTTTTCGTACAATAAGGTTCAGTCCAAGTTCTTCAACTAATCGATCTCTGAACTCGATAGTTTCAGGAAAGTTGTGACCGGTATCTATGTGCATTAATGGAAAAGGAATCCTGGCAGGATAGAAGGCTTTTTGCGCTAAGCGTAACAAAGTGATAGAATCCTTACCACCCGAAAACAATAGCACGGGATTTTCGAACTGAGCCACAACTTCCCGCAAGATGTAAATAGCTTCGCTTTCTAACGTATTTTGATTTAAAATCGAACTCATTTTTAAACTTTTAGGTGTGTAAACCACACTCTCTGTTATCTAATACTTTTGTAGGGTCGAAATACTTGAATTCATTCGGTAGCTTATGCTCTCTTAAATACCCATCTAATTTTTCGTCTGACCAGTGGTAAAAAGGACTAACCTTCAGAAGACCGTCCTTACTATAACTTAGAATATCGATGCTATCTCTAAAATTTGTCTGTCCTTTTCTGAGATTCGTAAACCACACGTCAGGATTTTGTTCAGTCATTGCTCTTTGAAAAGGTTCCAGTTTTACCTGCCTGGTAAATTCCTCATGATCTGGAGAATCTACACCAGGAATACCGCTAAAAAATGCGTCTCTATAAGCAGCCGTTTCTTTTGGTATGTAGAGTTTTACATTAAGATCTAAATGATCTATAAGAAATTGAGCATGTTTATAGGTAGGCAGGGTATTGTAACCTGTGTCGCACCAAATTATCTTCATAGTACTTTCTACCTGAGTACAGGCATGTAAGATTGCTGCTTCATAAGGTCTGAAATTGGTAGTAACTACTGGATTATTACTTAATGCTAAAACCCATTGAATTATTTCTGAAGGAGCTACACCCCGTAACTGACTGTTAAGTTTTTCTATTTCTGAATCGCTAAACTTTCTCATCTGTCTTTATGATTTAATTCTGGTCAATTGCGAATAACCAGTTACTATTTCGCATTAGTATAATTTCCGGTTCGCTACTATTTAAAGCTAATCTTTGCCATAGGGGATTAAATTCCAAAGCCGTTCGTGACCAAAGTACAGGATCATTTTTGTCACCAGTTCTACAGATCCAATTGCGAGAGCGGTTTCTATTTTTCCAGTAAGAAACCATGCAATCATGACCGTATCCAGGGTTCCAACTATTCTCCAACTAATAGTTTTTAGAATACTTCGAAGCGGTCGTTCTGTAGTCCTATCTTTTTTATAGGTACTTTTTTCTTTAGTTTGATTCAGTAACATCAACATACTTTCTTCATTAAAAACTATAATCCTATCGGTTTACTGGGTTTTAAGCAAAACTAGACTTCGTTTATTTAAACACCAATTTATTTCTCTGTAAAATTTTATTTTAACACCCTTGTCATTGCTTTAAGGCAATGTCTGCAAGCGTATTCTCTCCAAGTACATTCAGCGATGCATCTCTAACCTGTATCATTAATTTATGAACAGAACAGGTGTCCTCATCTGGACAGTCATCGCATTTTTCATAGTAATTAAGGCTCACACATGGAACCATGGCAATGGGTCCTTCCAGTACCCTGATCACTGCGGTCATCTTAATTTCTGAAGGCTTTTTTATTAAATAATAACCTCCACCTTTACCCTTCTTTGATCCTAGAAAGCCAGATTTTCTGAGTTCCAGCATAATACTCTCCAGGAACTTCTGAGAAATATTCTCACTTTCTGAAATTTCAGAAGCCTGAACAGGGAATTTTTCATCTTTTCGCGCTATGTATGTTAGCGCTTTGATGCCATACTTGGTCTTTTTGGAAAGCATGAAACGAAAATAAAAAATTTCCGACTGCTAATGCTATTCCTGCAAGGCCTTTTTAAGATCATCAATAATATCTTTCACATGTTCCAGACCAACCGAAATTCTAACCAGGCTTTCTGAGATTCCTACCGCTTCCAACTCTACTTCACTTAATTTACTATGTGTTGTGGAAGCAGGATGAGTCACGATCGTCCTTGTATCTCCTAAATTTGCAGATCTTGAACACATTTGCAGTCCGTCGATAAATCTTCTACCTGCTTCCAGTCCGCCTTTGATCTGGAATGCCACTACATTACCTCCCAGTTTCATTTGTTTTCTTGCCACTTCATATTGTGAATGAGATTTCAAGAACGGATATTTTACGGTTTCTACCTGAGGTGAAGACTCAAGAAACTCTGCAACCTTTAGCGCATTTTCACAATGTTTCTCTAGTCTAATAGACAGTGTTTCCAGACTTTTTGATAAAACCCAGGCATTAAATGGCGACAGTGCCGGACCCGTATTCCTGCTAAAAAGATAGATCTCACGAATTAGTTTATGATTACCTACTGTAATACCACCAAGGACTCTGCCCTGTCCATCCATCAACTTTGTAGCCGAATGTATTACCAGGTCTGCTCCAAATTTTATAGGATTCTGCAAATATGGAGTCGCAAAGCAATTATCTATGATCAAAATGAGATCATGTTTTCTGGCAATATTCCCGAGTAATTCCAGGTCCAGAATATCAACACCAGGATTGGTAGGTGATTCAGCAAACAGGATTTTTGTTTCAGGTTTGATCAAACTTTCAATATCTTCCGGCGCATTCACATCAAAATAATCATGTGAAATGTTCCATTTAGGAAAATATTTAGTGAATAATCCGTGAGTTGAACCAAATACAGAACGAGATGAAACTACATGATCACCGCTTTCCAGTAAGGCTGCCAAAGTAGAGAATACTGCAGCCATACCTGTCGCAAAAGCAAATCCATCTTCAGCTCCTTCCATCTGCACCACCTTGTCAATAAATTCTGAAGTATTAGGATTTGAATAGCGACTGTAAATATTCCGTTCCTTCTCTTCAGCAAAACTTGCGCGCATATCTTCTGAATCTTCAAAGACATAGCTGGATGTTAGATACATAGGTGTGGAGTGCTCCTGAAATTGTGTTCGTTCCAGTTGCATTCGTACCGCGATGGTTTCAAATTCTGCCATTACTTTAATTTAATTGCTTGTTTATCTTCAGAATATCGCTAAAAACGCCTCGTGCGGTAACATCAATTCCTGCGCCTGCTCCTTGTATAACCAGTGGAAACTCTTTATAGGATTCAGAATAGATCTCAAAAATATTATCGGTTCCATCAATCTGGCCAAGCGGAGTTGCAGCATTCGCTGAGATCAACCTGGTTTGCAAACTTCCATTTTCTACATTGAGTTCCCCCACATAACGCAATACTTCTCCGCTCTTGTTCTCATCTTTATGCTTCTGAAAAATATCATCCAGAATTGAAACTTGCTTCTGAAAATGCTGTAAACTGGTCCCACCATTCAAGGATGTAGGAAGTAAAGATTGAATACTTACTTCTTCCAGCTCTTTCTTTAGCTCAAGTTCACGTGCAAGAATTAATAATTTTCTGGCTACATCCTTCCCGCTAAGATCCACCCGTGCATCTGGCTCGGTATAACCAAAATCACCGGCCTTCCGAAGCACTTCTGAAAATTGAACATTCTGCTTTGAATAGGTATTAAAGATATAGCTGAGTGAACCTGAAAAAACTCCCCGAATCCTGGTTACCTGCTCACCAGAATCATACAGACTTTTAATGGTTTCCACTACTGGCAAGCCAGCTCCGACATTGGTTTCATACTGGAATAATCTATTGTGTTTTTTCAAAACTGTTCTTAACTGCTTGTAAAAATCCAGACTTAGAGTATTGGCAGCTTTATTCGCGGCTACAATATGACTCCCATGTTCGATCAAATCAATATAATTCTCCGGTAAACTATCACTTGCCGTTGTGTCTATGGAAATTAGATTAGTGAATGCATTATTTTCTAAATATTTCAGGATATCCCGGAATTGGTAAGAGTGTTTTTCCTTGCTAAACCGTTCTTTCCAGTGTTCATTAAAACCTAGATGATCAGTGATCAAATAACTGGAATCGGCAATCAAAATGATCCTGATCTCCAGGTCTGAATTTCTTAGAAGTTGATCTTTCGCAGCGATGATCTGCTGAATTAATTTACTCCCAACCTTACCCGGCCCAAACAGAGCGAGATTTATTATTTTCATTTGTGTAGTTTTTTTGTTGAAATATGGGTTCTAAAAATTTGGCTACCTGGTCAGTTTCAATTAAAAATGCATCATGTCCATGAATAGATTTGATCTCGTGAATACTAACATTATTCTTGAATAGTGACAGCTCTACATAAGTGTTCCAATTTTCTTCTGCCAGGAAAAAAAGATCCGTATCTATGGTGATCATATGTATATGGCCCTTAACCCTTGCGGCAACTTCAATGGCGCTTTGTGAATCGTTTGAAATATTGATCGTAGTCAATAAATGGTTCATCAACTTATAGGAACTTAAACTAAAGCGTGATCTAAGTTTACTCCCGTGATGCTCCAGCCAGTTTTCGACCTTAAAACTATTCGTAGTTTCGTCTTTTTCATTTCTGAATTTGTAGCTAAGCGATTGTGGCGTGCGATAAAAAGTCATTGCATGCATACGCGCATCCTCCAATGGATTCTCACTATTATTCAAAATCCTGTCCTGAATTTTGCAATTTGCCAGAAGCCAGTCTGTAGATTTAAGATCTGTAGCGATTGGAATCACGTGTAAAGCAAGGTCTGGTTTTAAAGCTGCCAGCTGCCAGGCCAGTGCCCCGCCAATAGAAGCTCCAATAATGGCAAATAGCTCAGTTATATTTGAGTGTTCCAGAACTTTAACCTGGATTCTTGCAATATCATTCAAGGTAAACTCCTTATAATTATGAAAGTTATCTTCATCATTCTTCAGAATTCCATTACCAGGAATGTTGATGCAAATAATGGAAAATTGATCTGTATCTATACTAGCTCCAGGCCCCACTATATCACTCCACCAGCCTCCGGAACCGCAAACCTGAGCATTACCGGTAAGGGCATGATTCACCAGAATTACCGGAGCGGTGCCCAGTTTTCTGCCAAATAACTGGAAACAAACATCAATGTTCTGAACGCTGCCGGCACTATTCCTAAAACCTGTTATTCTTATTTGTTGTAACATAATATTGAGGTTAAACCGGAGCCGCATACATTGTATACAGGCTCCGGCGATTAAACCAAACTAAAATTATACAAGTGATTGTTGAGTAACCTGAGCGAACGCCTGCTTCAAATCTGCTTTAAGATCCTCTGTATCTTCCAGTCCTACTGAAAGTCTTATAAGATCCGGCTTTACCCCGGCAGATAATTGTTCTTCGTCTTTCAACTGCTGGTGAGTGGTACTGGCTGGATGAATAATAAGGGATTTAGTATCTCCAATATTGGCAAGCAGTGAAAATACCTTTGATGCATCTACTACTTTTTTAGCGACTTCATAACCTCCTTTGATTCCGAAAGTCACGAGTCCGCTTTGCCCTTTTGGTAAATACTGCTGAGCGATATCGTAGTATTCGCTAGACTCCAAACCGGGATAATTCACCCATTCCACTTCCTCTTGCTGCTCCAGCCAGGTGGCTAGTTCCAGGGCATTTTTGCTATGTTCGTTAATTCTAACTTTTAGGGTTTCCAGTCCCTGGATGATCTGGAATGCGTTAAACGGACTAAGTGCCGCACCATGATCACGCAATCCTTCAATCCTTACTTTAGCTATGAATGCAGCTTCCTGCAATGCTTCGTGATAAACTAATCCGTGATAACCCGGAGATGGCTCGGTAAACTCAGGAAATTTTCCACTGGACCAGTCGAACTTACCAGCGTCAATAATCACTCCTCCAAGACTGGTTCCATTCCCGCCAATATACTTGGTTAGAGAGTGTATTACGATATCTGCTCCGTAATCTATTGGATTCAAAAGGTAAGGTGTGGCTACGGTATTATCCACGATAAACGGCACTTTGAATTCCTTTGCCTCTTTGGAAATTGCTTCCAGGTCCAGAACATCCAGTTTTGGATTCCCCAGCGATTCAACGAAAAATACCCGGGTATTTTCCTGTGTTGCTTTTTTGAAATTGGCAGCATCACGTGGATCCACAAACGTGGTTGTTATGCCAAACCTTGGCAATGTATTTTGTAAAAGGTTGAAAGTCCCACCATACAAGCTGCTGCTAGCTACAATATGATCGCCAGCCTTTAGTAAAGTTAGTAATGCAGTATTGATCGCAGCAGTTCCAGATGCCGTAACCACTGCTCCAATTCCACCTTCCAGCGCTGCCAGTCTTTGTTCCAGCACATCATTGGTGGGATTGTTTAAACGGGTATAAATAAAACCTGGCTTTGCAAGAGAAAATAGATCTGCCGCATGCTGACTATCGTTGAAAACATAGGAACTGGTCTGGTAAATTGGTACCGCTCTGGTCCCTCCATTTTGAGTTGTATCGTGTCCTGAATGTAATGCCTGTGTTGAAAATTTTTGAGTACTCATGATATAAATTTTTAAAAATTGAAATTGATTGAAATAAAAAAGTCCCCCTGATATGCTATTACCAGGGGGACTTTTGAATTGATTCCTTTTTAAAATCTATATTCTCGAGTTCAGGTAATAGCTATACATGCTGCACATACACATCATCGTGCGCAGGTTCATCATATTTTTAGCTGTTACCTGTAATTTCATAATTGTAAAGTTTTGTGTTCTAATTTCAATTTTGGCAATAAAAAAACCGCTGCGGTTGGCAGCGGCTTTTTGCAATATATATTCTTTCAGAATTATGCAATAAGATGCGCTGCGGAAGTTCTCCACATCATACACATCATCATATTGCAAACTGTTCTGTACATTGTTCTAAAATTGTTTTACAAAGATAACGGCAGAGTTTTTTATTATCCAAGCTTTTGCGTACATATTTTTTTAGCCTTCTAGAATTTATAAAGTGCAACACGCATAAATACTGATAGTTACAAAGTATATTTTTTTTTGGTTGCGTTAGGGATTGAGCGAGTTGTTCGAGCTCTTTTGGTTCTTTTTCGAACCAAAAAGCGAGTCGCGAAAGCCCGGCGCGAGACCGGAACGGGCGAAGCGCAACGCCCTGATTATTCCGAAAAATACAACTGTAATTCCACGTCCTTTAAAATGGCGTTAAATCGATTTGCTATCCTTTTAAATTTTATACATTTGTATCAACTTATTGAAAGGGATAGATTTGACTGATTGCAACCCTCTACATCACATAGATGTTTTAAAATGCTAAAGCAGAATGGTAATTACACTCCTTTTTAGCTTCCCACGTCAAATTTTTCCATTCTTATAAACTTAAAAAGTAATTGAATGGCTTATTTATTTACTTCAGAAAGTGTATCTGAAGGACACCCGGATAAAATTGCAGATCAAATTAGTGATACGTTACTGGATAATTTTCTTGCCTTCGATGGCGAATCGAAAGTAGCTTGCGAAACTCTGGTTACAACCGGGCAGGTAGTACTTGCTGGTGAAGTACGTAGTAATACATACCTGGATGTTCAAAATATCGCACGTGATGTGATCAATGATATTGGTTATACAAAAGGTGCTTACAAATTTAGTGGTGATAGTTGCGGTGTGATCTCCCTTATTCACGAACAGTCCCAGGATATTTACCAGGGTGTGGATCGTGGAAAGAAGGAGGAACAGGGTGCTGGTGACCAAGGAATGATGTTTGGTTATGCGACCAATGAAACTGAAAACTATATGCCGCTGGCATTGGATATTTCACATCGTATCCTTATTGAACTGGCTAAACTTAGAAGAGAAGGAAAGGATATCGAATATCTACGACCTGATTCCAAGAGCCAGGTGACTATTGAATATAGCGATGACAACGTACCAGAAAGAATCGTTGCGATCGTGGTTTCTACTCAGCATGATGATTTTGACCAGGATGATGAGAAAATGCTGACGAAGATTAAAAAGGATATGGTTGAGATTCTTATCCCAAGAGTTAAGAAACAACTGCCAGATTATGTCCAGGAATTGTTTAATGATGATATTATTTACCATATTAATCCTACAGGTAAGTTCGTAATTGGAGGTCCGCATGGTGATGCAGGTCTCACCGGAAGAAAAATTATCGTAGATACCTATGGTGGAAAAGGTGCTCACGGTGGTGGTGCATTCTCAGGAAAAGATCCTTCTAAAGTAGATAGATCTGCTGCGTATGCTTCCAGACATATTGCCAAGAACCTGGTAGCTGCGGGTGTAGCTCCTGAAATTTTGGTACAGGTATCTTATGCAATTGGAGTGGTGGAACCAACTTCTATTTCGGTTTATACCTACGGAAAAAACAATACAGATCTTTCTGATGGTGAAATTGCTGAAAAGGTTCGTAAGATCTTTGATATGAGACCAGCTGCGATCGAGGAACGACTGAAGTTAAGAAATCCAATTTACCGGGAAACTGCTGCATATGGACATATGGGAAAAACTCCGCGTACAGAAACCAAGGTTTTTGAAAGTCCGTATAATGGTAAGATCACCAAGGAAGTGGAACTATTTACCTGGGAGAAACTGGATTATGTGGACAAGATCAAAGAGAGTTTCGATTTGAAATAATTTGATATATTTATAATTCAAATTTTAGCAATGGATTTTATATCACTTTTTCCAATTTTAATAGTTTTATTGTATTTTCTGATAATAGGCTCTGTACTATATCTTATTTATAAATGGGTTTCCAGATTTATACATTTACGCGAGCAACAAAACGAATTGCTTCGTGAGATTATTCGAAAAATGGATAAATAATAAAATAAGCCGCTTTAATAGCGGCTTTTTAATTTCGCTTAAATCGTGTACTGGCCTCCAGTGACCTGTACCGTTGAGCCAGTCATATAACTAGAATCTTCGGAAGCTAGCAAAACAAAAGCTGCCGCCAATTCTGCTGGTTGTCCCGGTCGTTTCATAGGGGTATTACCTCCAAAATTCTTCACCACATCGTTTGGCATGGTTGCCGGGATAAGCGGAGTCCAGATTGGCCCCGGAGCAACACAATTCACCCGAATCCCTTTGTCTGCCAGCAATTGTCCCATACTCGCTGTAATATTCTGTATCGCACCTTTAGTAGCAGCATAGGCCAGAAGATCTGGACGTGGATTGTATGCATTTACTGAAGTGGTATTCACAATAGTACTGCCCGGTTTCATATGAGGTTCGGCCGCTTTACATAAATAGAACAGGGAGTAAATATTCGTTTTAAAGGTGTAGTCCCATTCTTCTGCTGAAATTTCCTGCAAAGACTCTCTCGCCATCTGGTAAGCAGCATTATTTACCAGGATATCGATCTGGCCAAATTCAGCAATAGCCTTTTCTACTATACTTTTACAATGTGCCTGATCACCAATATCTCCCGGAACTAAAACTGCTTTTTTCCCTGCCTCTTCTACGAGTCGGGCTGTTTCTTTAGCATCCTCGTGTTCTTCAAGATAAGAGATCAAGACATTGGCCCCTTCCCTGGCAAAAGCAATTGCGACTGCTCTTCCAATTCCGCTATCAGCCCCGGTAATGATCGCGTTTCTGCCTTTCAGTTTACCTGAACCTTTATAGGATTTTTCACCATGATCTGTATCCGGATCTATGCTACTTTCTGTTCCCGGTTCACTCTGGTTGAGATTTTCAAATGGTGGTTTTGGATATTTTTCCTGTGGATGTTCCATAATTATTGATTTTAAAGGTTTCTCTAAAATTATAGAATGCTTCGATATATCAGGAAAGCAGATATTGTAAACTTTCCCTAAATAATTATGGAAAAGCGCGATATTTTTTATCAATTCTTCGGAAAACCTTAACAAGCGAACGCGGTTTTAATTCCTAAATTGAAATTCCACCAAGAGGAATTTCTATGTCTTTATTTAAAAAAGTTCGTGATACGGTTAACCTTCTAAAATCGGTTGATCTGGATCAGCTAGCTAAGATCAATCAAAAGATTGATCTAGCTGAAGCGATGAAAACTTTGGGCAAACTTGACGACCGTCAACTCGCCGGATTAATGAAAATGTTAAAAACCAAGAAGAAGAAAGGTCAGCACGACCTGCCTCCTATCGATGGTGATTTTTATAATCTGGATCTCAAGCTTACGCCGGAACAACGGGAAATTCAGCTTAAGGTTAGAAATTTCATGGAAGACGAGATTCGCCCTTTAGTAAATGAATACTGGAAGAAAGATCAGTTTCCATTTGAGGTGATCAAAAAATTCAGCAAACTGAATATTGTTGGCGTTCCTTATGAAGGATATGGATGTCCAAACATGCCATTTTTGATGGAAGGTATCATAGCTCAGGAAATTGCACGTGTAGACGTTTCAATCTCTACCTTCTTTGGAGTTCACAGTGGTCTCGCCATGGGTTCCATTTATCTATGCGGAAGTGAAGAACAGAAACAGGAATGGTTACCACAAATGGCAAAAATGGAAAAGATCGGTGCCTTTGGCCTTACCGAACCCAATGTTGGTTCTGGAGTCGCTGGCGGACTCGAAACTACCTGCAAATTTGATGGAGAGAACTGGGTATTGAATGGTCAGAAAAAATGGATAGGAAACGCCACTTTCGCTGATGTAATTGTTATCTGGGCTCGGGATCTTGACTCTGGCAGAGTAAAAGGTTTCCTGGTACGTAAGGAAAACCCAGGTTTTTCAGCAGAAAAGATCCAGGATAAAATGGCATTGAGGATCGTGCAAAACGCACTAATCACTCTAAAGGATTGCAAGATCCCTGAAGGTGACAGGTTGCAGAACGCTAATTCTTTTAAAGATACTGCCAATGTTCTTAGAATGACCAGAGCCGGAGTTGCATGGCAGGCGGTTGGTTGTGCCAGAGGTGCTTATGAAAGTGCTTTGAAATACACCAAAAAAAGAGAACAGTTTGGGAGACCTATTGCCTCTTTTCAGCTTATTCAAAATCATCTTGTGGAAATGCTTTCCAATCTTACGGCAATGCAAACACTTTGCTTTAGATTATCAGAAATGCAGGACCAGGATCTGCTTACAGATGAGCACGCCAGTCTTGCAAAGGTTTATTGTAGCATGAGAATGCGTGATGTAGTGAGCAGAGCTAGAGAAGTTCTAGGTGGAAATGGAATATTATTAGAATACGACGTAGCTCGTTTTGTAGCAGATGCTGAAGCGATCTACAGTTATGAAGGAACTAAAGAAATCAATTCATTGATCGTTGGCCGTGCAATTACAGGTTACAGCGCATTTGTGAGTTAAATGAAAAAGAAAAATTTATGTCAGTATTAATCGTTGCTCCGGGAAGAGATTCGGAGGCATGGGTAGAAGCATTGAAAAATCAACATCCAGGAATGAATATTTACACCTATCCGGAAGAACATGAGCCGGAAGAGGTAGAATTTGCACTAACCTGGAACCACCCAAGAGGATTATTCAAGAATTACCCGAATTTGAAAGTAATCGCCAGTATGGGTGCAGGTGTAGATCATATTTTAAGTGATAATTCGCTCCCTGAAAATGTTGCGATCACCAGGGTAGTAGACGAAACACTTACCGAAGATATGGGAGATTTCGTACTTAGCCAGGTAATGAATCATATTCGTAATCTTCATGGTTACGTAAAGTCGCAGTATAAAAAGCAATGGGATAGATCTCAGTATAAAAGACCACAGAATACCAACGTTGGAATTATGGGCCTAGGTGTCCTGGGGAATGCTGTAGCAGATAAATTACACAAGAACTTTTTCAAAGTGTCCGGTTGGTCAAAAACAGAAAAAGATTGTGATAATGTTACTAGCTATTACGGGAAAGATCAGCTGGAAGAATTTTTAAATAATTCTGAAATTTTAGTTTGTCTTCTTCCTTTGACCGAAGACACTGAGAATATCCTGAACGAGGATCTATTCGATATGCTGCCGGAAGGTGCATATGTGATCAATGTTGCGCGTGGTGAACACCTGGTGGAGCATGATTTAATGAAAATGATCGATAATGGTCATCTTTCGGGAGCATCTCTGGATGTATTCAGAGAAGAGCCATTACCGGAAGAACATCCATTCTGGGAACATGATCGTATCAATATAACTCCGCATATTGCCAGTGTAACCAAGCCAGAATCTGTAGTTCCACAGATCGCTGAAAATTATGATCGTATGAAGGAAAACCAGGATCTTAAGAACAAAGTTGAAATGGAGAGAGGTTATTAATTAATTAGCTATGGATACATTCAAAAATATCATGGTAGCGGTGGACTTCAATGATAGCATTGGTGAATTAATGATTTTTGCTGATAGTCTAGCTCAAAAGTATGAATCGAAATTATGGGTTTTGCATGTAGCAGATCCAGAACCAGATTTTGTTGGTTATGAAACAGGACCTCAATATATAAGAGATCTTCAAGCTGAAGAATATCGCGAGGAGCATCGTAGTCTTCAACAGGTATGCGATAGTTTTATAAGCAAAGAAGTTGAGAGCGACGCCTTACTTATTCAAGGATCAACGGTAAGTACCGTTCTTGAGGAAGCTAAAAAACTAAATGTTGATCTACTAATAGTTGGAACTCATAAACATAGTTTCCTCTACAATCTGCTGAATGAAAGCGTATCGATGGAACTCGTCAAAAAGGCTGAAATCCCCATGTTAACAATACCAATTACTGAATAAAAAAAATCCCCGTAATCACGGGGATTTTTTATTTTAGTATAAAACTAAAAGATTTGAATAGCAGCAAAGAAGAACTTCTAAAAGTTCTGGAGACCATAGCGCCATTTATCCATAGAACTCCGGTTCTAACTTCTAAGCTAATCGACGAAATGGCCGGCTGCGAAATTCAATTTAAGTGCGAGAATTTTCAAAAGATGGGTGCATTCAAAATGCGCGGTGCGATGTATGCGATTTCAAAGCTTTCTGAAGCCGAAAAGAGTGCCGGGGTGGTCACACATTCTTCAGGAAATTTTGCGCAGGCTTTGTCTCTGGCAGCTAAAAGTTTGAATGTGCCTGCTTACATTGTAATGCCCGATTCGGCTCCAGAAGTTAAAAAAGCCGCGGTCCGAACATATGGAGGGGAGATTACAGAATGTCCGTCTACTCTTCAGGATAGGGAAGCTACAGCTAAAAGAATAATGGAAGAAAAAGGAGCAAGTTTTATACATCCTTCTAATGATATGAATGTGATCCTGGGACAGGGAACTGCAGCAACCGAATTATTGCTCGATCATCCTGAACTGGATATGGTCGTTTGCCCGGTTGGCGGCGGTGGCCTGATTGCCGGAACTGCTATCTCAACACATGTTTTGCTTCAAAACTGTCTCTGTATTGGTGCAGAACCTATGGAAGCTGATGATGCCTGGAGATCTCTAAAAAGTGGAAAAATTGAAAGCAACTCTTCTGTTCTTACCGTTGCAGACGGACTCAAAACAATGCTTGGAGACGTTAACTTCCCTATAATCAGGGATCATGTTGCTGAGATCATCAGGGTTTCTGAAGAAGAGATCATCGCGGCAATGCGCTTGATCTGGGAACGCATGAAGATCGTAGTAGAAGCCTCCAGCGCTGTAGCCCTGGCGGCAATTCTTCAACAGAAAGATAAATTTAGAAACAAGAAAGTGGGTTTGATCATTTCCGGCGGCAATGTTGATCTAACGAATCTGCCATTTTAGGAGTCTTTTATTACAGATATTGTTACCAGCATTTGTCCTATATGTCTTTGAGAATGTTCCGCAGCATGAAAAAGTACGCCAATTAAACTTGACTTAATTCGCTTTCTTCCTACTTCTACACTATTGGTTAGATCTTCAGGTTTCTGAGATTTCAAAAATTCTACCGCTGCGTTCAATTCATTTTCAGCCTGAATTATTAGTTCTTCAACACTAATGGAGGCATCAGCTTCTCCTTCCAGCTTTAAATATTGCAACTGAGCTTCCCTCAATTGTTCGCCTTTTGCATAAGTGATCAACCGGTTGGTCACGCCAGCTATATGCTGAAGATGAAACCCTACAGATGCCCTCCCCGCAGGTTTAGTCCATAATTTTGCTGATGGGAAATCAGTAAGATATTTACGGAGTTCTTCTTTAGACTGAAGTAATGCATGTGCTGCCGGCTGTAACAGATCAGGAACATTCTCCACTTTGCCTCGTAGCCAATACTCTGGTTTAGATTTATCCATTTTCATATTTTACTGAAAAATAGAAATTAAATGAGGTAATAAAAAGAAGTCTTATCTTTAATAAGAACATCAGGTTGTTATATTAAATAAATTCAGATGGAATTGTATCTCACCGTTGCGATCATCATCATTGGTATCATCCTGTTTGTGCGCGATTATTTTTCGATAGATACTACTTCTATTATAATCATGGCGCTTTTTATCATTTCGGGAGTTCTAAGTCCCGAAGAAGGTTTCTCGGGATTCAATCACCCGGCAACCATTACGCTTGGTTGTATGTTCGTAGTAAGTGCCGCCGTTTTTAAATCGGGGATTATTGACGGACTTAGTGCCAGGCTTATTAAGATTGCACGTATTAATTATTTTTCTGCACTCGTTTCCTTATGTCTCACTTCAGCTGTTCTTTCTGCCTTTATTAATGATTCTGCGGTAGTTGCAATTCTGATTCCTGTGGCACTACTGGTTTGCCGCGAGGCCGAAATCAGCCCTGCCCGACTTCTAATTCCTATCTCCTTTTCAGCATTATTTGGTGGCACCTGCACTCTAATTGGAACCTCAACGAATATCCTGGTAAGCAGTTACGCTGAAAAACTGGGTTCTGAACCCTTCGGCATGTTCGAATTTTCCATGGCTGCTCTGTGCTTACTTGCTATCGGACTCACTTATATCTTCCTGCTTGGGCCAATTTTATTACCAAAAAGAGGATTGCCCGAAAACACCGGACTGATAAAGCAAACTGAAAAATATATGGCTGAGATCGAACTGCATCATGATCATGTTGATATCGATCTGCCGGTTTCCCAATCCAGACTGGTTAAAGACTATAAAATACAGATACTTAGAATTAAACGAAAACATTACCGGGTATATGAAATAAATGGTGAAACGGTTTTAAGAGAAAACGATAGGATTAGAATCCTGGTGGACCCAGTAAACTTAGCAAAGCTAAAATCAAAAAAAGGGATTTCTGTAAGAGGTGACAAGGAAAGTATCCAGGAAATGGAGGCTAATCAGGATGCCTCAGAAGTTTCAGAAGAAAAAAAGATCTTCGAAGTCATGATCCCGTATGGATCTGAACTTGCAGGTAATTCCATTCGGGAAATGAACTTCAGAAGCACTTATTACGCATCTGTTTTAGCTATTCGCCACCGCAAGGAAACGATCACCGAAGATGTTTCCCGGGTAGTTCTTAGAGAGGGTGATATGATGTTGTTATTCGCTTCAGAAAAAGCAATTTCGGTACTAGCTTCAGAAAAAATGATCGTAACACTTTCAGAATACCAGGGGAGAAATGTGAACTACAAAAAGGCAATTCCTGCATTACTCATCGTGATTGGTGTAGTTGCCGCGGCAGCCTTTAACCTTACTTCTATCCTCATTAGCGCGATGGTTGGAAGCTTATTGATCGTCACACTTACGATTTTAAAACCTCAGGAAGCATACGAAGCCATTGAGTGGAAAGTGATATTTATGATCGCCGGTGTACTTTCTATGGGAAAAGCCCTGGAAAAAACCGGTGGATCCGATATTGTTTCCCAGTACGTCTTTGAAACTCTGGGCGATATGGATCCCCGATGGACATTGAGTATGATATTTTTATTCACCTTTCTTTCCACCAATGTCCTATCCAGTAAAGCTGCGGCAGCGCTTATGACGCCTATAGTAATAAGTCTGGCAGGCGCAATGCAGGTAAGCGAAAAACCTTTTTTGATTGGCGTCATGTTCGCATGTTCGCTTACTTTTATGACTCCGGTAAGCTATCCCGTGAATACAATGGTGTACGCACCGGGAAATTATAGGTTCAGAGATTTCCTAAAGTTCGGAACTCCACTTAACTTTATCATCTGGATCGCAGCCTCATTTATTATCCCGATGTTTTTCCCTTTTGAACTATGAGAAAAGTAAAATTACATAACCCTTTTAAAGCCAGAATCATTGACGAAAAACTGCTTCGTGAACATCTCGCTTTGGAAAGAACTAAACTTGCCAACGAAAGAACATTACTTAGCTATATTCGGGCATCTATTTATTTGCTAATTAGCGGACTTGCTTTATTACAAATCAAGGATTACCAGGGCATCAGCCTGATGTGGGTAGGTTATTTATCACTTTTCCTCTGTATCCTATTTATTATTGTTGGATTTTCAAGGTATGTTGCCCTGGAACGTAAACTTAACGGACTGCTTAGAGAACAACCGGAAGAAAAAAATAAATCCTGATGCTACAGAGTCTGGTGCATTATTCCATGCACTTTTTGGTAATTGGCGCTATCGCCTGGTTCTATGATCGTGAAAACTGGATAAAGTACTGGGCAATTCTTGCTGCTACCATGATCGTGGATATTGATCATTTACTAGCCACCCCAATTTTTGATCCCAATCGCTGCGGAATTGGATTTCATCCCTTACATTCTGAAATTGCTATCGCTGCGTATTTCTTCGGAATGTTATTTATCAAACACAGGATCATCAGGTTGATATGCATAGGATTGCTATTTCATATGATCACAGACTTAATAGATTGTCTTTGGACGAGCTAAAATTGTAATTCATATATTTTTCCAAATCCCTACTATAGCCCTATCCTTCCGAAGTTAATTGCAACCAAACTTTTCTGCTTTAGGACGATGATACTTCTGAAGAAGCATTTTGAACTGGTAAGGTTATCGTGATAAATGATTCTTTTAGGCTTACATATATAAAAGCTATTTCGAATCAGTAGTTATTACAAAACCACTTCAATTAATTTTGAGATAGTGCCAGGCCGTGACAAGTGAAAATCACCCCCCCTTTTTTAATTCAATAAAATATTGATCAACAACGATTTAGTCTTTGTTGAAAATTTCTTTCTCCAAGCAATATCAAATTGACCATTTTAACTCAATTCTTTTATCTTTACATTCCTTAATTCAGCCTAAGAAATAAATTATGCATGTAGCCATAGCAGGAAATATTGGTGCAGGAAAAACAACATTAACTCGATTATTAGCAAAGCATTACAACTGGGAACCACAGTTTGAAGATGTTCTGGAAAACCCCTACCTCGAAGATTTTTACAACAAAATGGAGCGTTGGTCGTTTAACCTGCAGATCTATTTTTTGAATAGCAGGTTCAGGCAGATCCTTCAAATTCGTGAGAGTGGCCAGAAGATCATTCAGGATCGTACGATCTATGAGGATGCTTATATTTTCGCACCGAACTTACATGCAATGGGTCTTATGACCAACAGAGATTTTGAAAATTATAAGTCACTCTTTGATCTTATGGAAAGTGTGGTTCAGGGACCAGATCTACTCATTTACTTGAGAAGCAGTATTCCTAACCTTGTTAAACAGATCCATAGTAGAGGTCGTGATTATGAGAACTCTATTTCTATTGACTATTTGAGCAGGCTGAATGAACGCTACGAAGCTTGGGTACACGATTATAATAAAGGAAATTTGCTTATAATTGATGTAGATAATATTAATTTTGTGGACAATCCTGAAGATCTTGGTGACATCATCAACCGAATCGACGGACAGTTACACGGACTTTTTTAAATGATAATTGACTATGGAATCCACTAAGCTAAAAAGACCAAAACATAAGGGTTCTCCAAAACTTTTCGATAACCCGATCCTGGAGAAGTTAACGCATACGCATATATCGCTGCCATTGATCATCTTTGGATTGATCTCTGTTGCTTTGATCTATTACGGAATCATTGATAAAGGTTTCGAAGCACCGGCGATGATTGGATTATTCCTTGCAGGCCTGTTCTTCTTTACTTTTATTGAATATGTAATGCATAGATATCTGTATCACATTCCGGCAACTACGCCTAAAAAGCAAAAATTGAGCTATACCATGCACGGCGTACATCATGATTACCCAAAGGATAAATCCAGGCTGGCCATGCCTCCAGTTCTTAGTCTTGTAATTGCAACTGTGCTATTCATCATTTATCGTGCAGTACTGGGCGACTATGTATTCGGTTTTCTTGCAGGTTTCCTTATTGGATACGCTGCTTACCTGGCTGTTCATTATTCTGTACACGCTTTTAAAGTACCAGATAATTTTCTAAAGATCTTATGGCATCATCACAGTATTCACCATTATCGTGAACCAGATCGTGCTTTTGGAGTTTCCTCTCCACTTTGGGATCAGATCTTCGGAACCATGCCAAGAAAATCTCCGGTTCAGGATAGAGCCGCAGTTGGAACCAGTATTGACCCTAGCTAAATCAGTATTTACAAAAAATTAAAAAGTCCCTTTTTCAAGGGACTTTTTTTTTGTTGAATTTTTAAACGGACTATTTTATAAAACCATTTTCGCGCGCATGTTCTTCAGCTTCCTCACTACTCATGACCATTAGCACCGGTACTGTATCAAAATTATCGATGATACTTTGCACTCGTTGCATTTGCTTTTTATGTTTTACACTTCTTAGATAGATCGCCATTATACGGTCTGAATACTGAGCCGCAATATCTGTATAAATACTCGCATCATGCTCACCACTATCACCAATAAGGATAAATTTAAGATCTGGATAGGTTTTCAAGATATTGGTGATCTCTTTTTGCTTATGAGGTTTTTCAGGTTTTATAGTACTTTCGAAAGGAGTTCGAAGATCACGTAACAACATGGGGCCCTTTGGGAAATTATTGTGATCCAGGAACAATTTAAGATATTCATACATGTTCCAGGGACTATTACTTAGGTAAAACATGGGATTTCTAAACTTACCACTGGTTCCCTCGTGTAATTTCTGGTAAAGACTCGGAGCTCCTTTTAATGGGATTCTCTTGTAAGCATTTGTAAGCAATGAATTCTTCAGAAGCCGCCATTTTAAAAAAGAAGTAACTCCGGTATGCAGGATTGTATCATCAATATCACTTATGACTCCGAATTCGGCATCATGCTGCGGAATAAGAAATTCCCCACGTTTTGGATTCTCCAGTTCATCTGTTTTAGGTTCTACCTTTTCACAGTATCGAACTTCATAATCTATCCAACCTTCATTGGATGCATATTCAGATAAATTTTCATCAAAAGTCTTATCGAAAAGAAAGTAGCCTTCATCATTGGTAGTCGTTCTCAAATTTACTTTTCCAGGAACCACCAGTTCCATCTCGGCATCAGGAATTTCAAAGCTATCGAACTGCTTGTAGGTATTCTTGATAGTCCGAAAAATGGACTGTTCCTTGACGATATTCAATGGTTCATTATCCAAAACCCGTCCAAAGACATATAAATGCGAATAAGTACCATAACTTCTATAAGGCACGATATGAATTTGATCGAGATTTCTATACCTGCCTAGTAGTTTTTTAAAACGTTTGATCATTAAATTTGAAGGTTTTGGTTCAAGTTATATTTTATTCTGAACCGAGTCCGCCAGAAGGCCTAGTTTTATAATTATTTTAGTATTAAAGTCGGTTTAGGGCTTCCAACGCCTTTGCCATATCTAAACCTTCCCCCAATACCCCATTGAAAAGATTGGGATTCTCAACAATTCTTGCAGGCATATTCTTAATATTAAAAT
>NZ_JBLWIM010000012.1:1033512-1075821 GCF_048381525.1 Christiangramia qingdaonensis | reverse complement strand
GGTCTCGCACAGTAAGGAGCAGCCAGTGTTTGTCCCCTTCTATTCTGCAAATAATCCAGATAGATCTTATTTTTGCGATTCTTTACAGCCCGATCCATACTGGTAAGATCTTTGGTTCGCTCGAGAACATAATAACAGATGAGTTTTGTAAATTCCCGACCTTCTTCGTAAGAATATTTCGCTCCAAGTGGGATATAAATATGAATCCCCGAAGATCCTGATGTCTTGCAATAAGCTTCAATGTTTGCCGACTCTAAAATTTCCTTTGTTACCTGCGCAACTTCAATTACTTCCTCAAATGTATTTTTTTCTGAAGGATCAAGATCAATGACTACATAATCTGGTTGGTCCAATGAGTTTTTCCTGCTATTCCAGGGATTGATCTCAATACAACCCAGGTTTGCCATATAAATCAAACTAGCCTCGTCCTGGCAGAGAAGGTACTGAATATCTCTTTTTGCAGAAGTAGACCAAATCTTTAAAGTTTCGATCCAGGAATCCAGCAAACCTTCATTGTCTTTCTGGTAAAAACCTTCCTTCTCGATACCATGTGGATGCCTGTGGAGATTTTGCGGACGATCATTTAGAAACGGGATCATATATTCTGAAACCTGTATGTAATAATCGATGAGATCATACTTCCTGAAACCTTCTCCCGGCCAATAGATCTTATCAAGATTCGTAACATTAACTGTTCTGCCATTTATGTCTAAGCCATTGAAACTAGCCTTTGAAGATTTCTGAGATGATTTATTAGCGGTTTTCTCATCACTTAAAGATTTGTCTTCTCTTAAACCTTTGTACACAGGATGGCGCATTCTACCGCTCTCTGTCCATTCTGAAAATTTGATCTCGCATACAAGTTCCGGTTTTACCCAATTTGGTATTCTGCCTTTGAGGTTTATTATATGTCCGAAAGGTGACTTTTGAGTTTCAAGTCCCTGCATTTTCTGAAGTAATTCCTGCTGCACCGAAGATGAAAATCCTGTTCCGCAATTACCTACGTATTGTAATTCACCTTCTCTGTACATCCCGAGTATCAACGATCCGAAAACGGATCCTTTTGAATCTGTATAACCACAGATCAAAGCTTCTTCAGATCTTGTTCCTTTTATTTTTAACCATTTCTCACTACGATAACCTGGAGTATATACCGAATCTGCTTTTTTTGCGATCACTCCCTCCATACCATTTTTGATAGCTTTCTTGTAAAATGCATCTGCCATACTCTCAACATGCTCACAGTAATAGGTCATCTCCAATCCTTCCAGAACATCAGGAAGCAGACTTTTACGTTCGAGCAGGCCTAAGTCCAGTGTACTGTGTCCATTTAGAAAAAGTATGTCAAAAATATAAAAACGAAGATCTGCCGGAGAAGTACTGTCGTAATTCTGCAGTTGTTGAAACTGTGGTTTTCCCTGCTCATCCAGAATTACCACTTCCCCATCGAGTATCACATCATGCGGGATGTTATCCAGGTCCTGAGCGAGCTTTGAAAACTTATTATTATAATTTATACCATTCCGGGAATACAGGTTCACATTACCTTGGCTGATACTTGCAAGAACTCTGTAGCCATCCCATTTTAACTCGTAGATCCACCCGGCTTTACTAAAGATTCCATCTGCCGCAGTCGCTAGCATTGGTTTTATGATATCAGAATCGTTTAAGCTTTTTACGATTCCTTGCGGAGCATAATCTTCTGCGTCGTAATTTGAACTTACCGAATGATCGTCTTTCTTCTTTATAAGCAACCAGTGTTTCTGTCCATCCTGCCTTCTTGTTCTAACAAGGGCAAATGTTCCTTTCAGCTTATCACCATGAAATTTCACTTTCAGATCACCCTTTTTTAATGCCTCCTCAGCTCCAGAATCTCCTACCGATTCAAATGTACCGGTATCCCAGATCCGCATTTTTCCAGCTCCATAATTACCCTTTGGGATGGAACCTTCAAAGTGTAGATACTTTACCGGGTGATCTTCAGTTTCAATAGCCAGCCTCTTATCGTCGGGATTCATGGAAGGGCCTTTAGGAACGGCCCAGCTTTTAAGAACACCATCAACCTCAAGCCTCAAATCATAATGTAATCTGGAAGCTCGATGACGTTGAATTACGAACCTATGAAGATTCTCGTTTTCAAGATCACCCTTGGGCTCAGAGGTTTGAGTAAAATCACGTTTTTTATTGTATTCTGTTAAAGACATGTATTAGCTGGCCTTTGACTTTTTCTTTTCAAGGCTGGCCTTCAGTTTAGCCATAAGATCGTCTGCCTGCGTGGGTTCAGAATCGTATTCTTCAACTTTAGGCTTTTTACCAGTCGCTTTGGATTCTATGATCTTCATTAACTGGTCATTATAGATATCCTTATATTTCTTAAAATCAAAGTCAGAAGTATATTGTTCGATGAGTGAAACTGCCATATCTACCTCCTTGGCTTTTACTTTGGTTTTGGTAAGCTTTAGCTCTCCGGGATTTCTTATCTCATCTTCAAACCTAATTACGTGTAACACCAGTGCATCCCTGTAAATACCTACAAGAGATAAATGCTCCTTTTGTCGCATCACGAAAGTAGCAACACCTAGTTTTCCAGTCTTTTTCAATGCCTGGAGCAGTAAGTTATAGGATTTACCACCTTCTTTCTGTGGTTCCAGAAAATAAGGCTTTTTAAACAACACATCGGCTACCTCATCCTCATCGATAAATTCTTCGATATCGATAGTTTTAGTCTTTTTCATGTTCGCCTGGTCAAAATCCTCTTTTTCCAGAATAACATAGCCGTCATCCTTTTTATAGCCTTTTACAATATCCTTCCATTCCACCTCTTTGCCGGTATCCTCATTTACACGTTTATAGCGAATACGGGCATGATCATTTTTATCAAGCATATCCAGGTCTATACGCCTGTCTTCAGAACCCGAATAAAGTTTCACGGGAATTGAAACCAGACCAAAACTTATTGAACCATTCCAGATTGAGCGCATATTAGTGGTTTCTTAGTGCTTTAATCAATTCATCTTTAGACATATCACTTCGTCCATCGATGCCAACTTTTTTCGCCTGCTCGTAGAGTTCTTCTTTTGTTCTCTCTTCGTAATTTTCGGCTTTACCACCTTTCTCTCCGGAATTGGATGTATTGGCGATCCTCGCCGCTTTTTCCTTGCTCATTCCTTCCTTGCGCAATTTCTCGTACTGCTCATCATTTTTAATACTGGGTCCGTGATCTTTTGACATCTTCTGAATCTTTTGAATTGAACTTAAATTTAATCAACCTTTCAGCAGTCCTGAAATTTTAAGGGATTGATTAACCATAGTTTAACTGAAATACCAGTTTAAAGATCTTTTTTCCGAAGGAATAGGAGAATGATACTTTTGGCTAGAAATTGAAAAACCTCCACAATTGCGGAGGTTTCTTTATTTCTTTTTTATTGAAGGGTTTCCTATAGTGCGTCGATCTTTTTCTGCACTTCCAGGCTTGTGCCTTCAAATTCATAGGTATCACTGGTCTCATTTCCATTTAAGGAACTTGTGACCACTACCCTCGCGGTTACCAGATCGTCCAGATCATTTTTCTCCAAACTAATTTCTTTTGAAATCACAGAACCTTCCGAAGAGATCACCTCAACAGTTTCCTCCTGGTTTGGAATGTCAGCATCTGTATGCCCACCTAAAATTGGTGCGATTACCAGGCCGATAAGGCAGGTTAATTTAATTAATATATTCATTGAAGGACCTGAAGTATCCTTGAAAGGATCTCCTACCGTATCACCGGTTACTGCTGCCTTGTGAGCATCAGAGCCTTTATAGGTCATCTCCCCATTGATCATGACTCCGGCTTCAAAAGATTTCTTGGCATTATCCCAGGCACCTCCGGCGTTATTCTGAAAGATAGCCCAAAGCACACCACTCACAGTAACCCCCGCCATATAGCCCCCAAGCATTTCAGCAATCGCAAGATTATCCATTCCGAAAATCATTGGCAGAAATGCGATGACTAATGGAAAACCGATAGTTAATAAACCTGGCAACATCATTTCCCTTAAGGAAGCTTCCGTAGAGATAGCCACGCATTTATCATATTCAGGCTTTGCAGTTCCTTCCATAATACCCGGAATATCCTTGAATTGTCTTCGTACTTCCTGCACCATTTCCATCGCAGCTTTACCCACCGCATTCATTGCCAAAGCAGAAAATACCACAGGAATCATCCCACCAACAAAAAGCATAGCCAGAACAGGAGCTTTAAAAATATTGATTCCTTCAATCCCTGTAAAGGTTACATAGGCGGCAAAGAGAGCTAAAGAAGTTAAAGCAGCAGATGCAATTGCAAAACCTTTTCCTGTGGCTGCGGTCGTATTCCCTACAGAATCCAGAATATCTGTTCTTTCTCTTACTATTGGCTCCTGCTCACTCATTTCAGCAATACCTCCAGCATTGTCTGCTATAGGTCCAAAGGCATCGATCGCCAGCTGCATAGCTGTAGTTGCCATCATTGCTGAAGCTGCCAATGCAACTCCGTAAAATCCTGCGAAAGCATAAGACGCCCAGATCGCACCGGCGAATAATAAAATTGAAGGAAAGGTAGAGATCATACCGGTCGCCAAACCTGCAATTATATTTGTTCCAGCTCCAGTACTTGATTGCTGAACGATCTTGAGAATTGGTTTTTTCCCCAGTCCTGTATAATATTCGGTTACAGAAGAAATCGCACCACCTACAACCAGACCAACCAGCGTTGCGTAAAATACGCGCATGGAACTTATGTTAATCATTTCAAATCCTTCCTCTCCACCTATGAAGAATCCCATGGTCATGGTATTCGCAGGTAGCATCCAGTTTACCAGAAAATAACAGGATACCGCAACCAGTAAGATCGAAACCCAGTTCCCGATATTTAAAGCTTTCTGAACTTCAGATTCTTTAGCCGAATTTGAAGAGATCCTTACCAATAATGTCCCGATTATAGAAATGATAATTCCTACTCCGGCGATTGCCATTGGTAATAAAATTGGACCAATACCACCAAAACCTTCGCTGGTGATATCACCTCCCATATCCTCGATTATATAATTTCCAAGCACCATTGCTGCCAAAACTGTGGCCACGTAACTTCCAAAAAGATCGGCTCCCATCCCGGCAACGTCACCTACATTATCTCCAACATTATCTGCAATAGTCGCAGGGTTTCTAGGGTCATCTTCAGGGATACCTGCTTCAACCTTACCAACGAGATCAGCTCCAACATCTGCAGCTTTGGTATAAATCCCTCCTCCTACCCTGGCGAAAAGCGCTATAGATTCGGCACCGAGAGAAAAACCAGCAAGAGTTTCCAGAACTACGGTCATTTGCTGAGTATTGGTCCACTCTCCTCCCATAAAATAATGAAAAAAGAATATAAAGAAGCCGGTAAGACCAAGAACTGCGAGACCAGCAACTCCAAGTCCCATCACTGTTCCACCTCCAAAAGAGATATTCAAAGCTTCTGGCAGACTGGTTCTTGCCGCCTGTGTCGTTCTTACATTAGTTTGGGTAGCGATCTTCATCCCGATATTTCCGGCGAATGCTGAGAATATCGCACCAAAAATAAAGGCAACTATAATAAGGTAATGAGTGGTTGGAACAAAATATGCGATTGCGGCTAACGCAATGCTGGCTCCAATCACAAAGAGAGTCAATAATTTGTATTCTGCTTTTAAGAAGGCCAGGGCTCCTTCATAGATGTGTGCTGAAATTTCTTTCATTTTTCCGTCTCCGGAGTCCTGTTTCATCACCCAGGATCTTTTGACCCACATAAAAATGAGTCCGATGATTGCCAGCACCGCTGGCAGGTAGATCATTATTGATTCCATATTAGCTAGTTAATTGTTAATTAAATATTAATGCTAGCTAATGTAGTAAAATTGGTAACAATTAAAAAAGCAACAACTTTTTAAGGTTATTGCTTTCATATTCTTAATAATTTGAGTGATATCTTGCGATTATATTCCGAATCTGGATTTATCACCTTCATAGTTCTCATATCGTTCGATACACTGTCTAATGATCTCACGAGCTTCGTCTGCATCTCCAAAATCTCCTGTATCTACCTTTTTCTTCTCAAGATCTTTATAAACCTTGAAGAAATGTTCGATCTCTTTAAGCATATGACCATTCAATTCTTTAAGATCGTTCAATCTATTCCAGATAGGATCTGATACCGGCACGCAGATGATCTTCTCATCCGGACCTTTTTCGTCTGCCATATGGAATACACCGATAGGCTTCACTTCCATCACGATCCCTGGAAAGGTAGGCTCAGAAACCAATACCAATACATCAAGTGGATCTTCATCTAATGCAAGGGTGTTAGGAATAAAACCATAATCTGCAGGATACATCATCGAAGAGAAGATCATCCTGTCGTAACGTACTTTTTTAAGTTTGAAATCGTATTCGTATTTATTTCGGCTTCCCTTTGGGATCTCGATCAATACATCAAAAGTATTCGACATTTTTATATTTTTATCTAAATTAAAATTCAGGGCAGCAAATATAGTTATTTCTGATATTTAAACTATTATCTAAAAGTGAAATCCGAAATCTATTGTAAACGCAAGACTCCTTGCATCAGAATTATCGAAGTAATTTCCACGGAAATGAACATCAAACCGCATGACCTTTAAAATATTTCCAATACCCAGACTATACTCGTAAAACGGATCATTATCTGGAGCTACCAGCGGTAAACCGGAAGCATCTAAATCTTTACTATCTTGTGAAATATCTCCATAGACCGCTCGAAATCCTACTAATTCCCGCAGGTTTAAATCCCTTAGCAACGGAATTCTTGAAAATAGCCTTCCATTAAAATTATGGTCGATATGAATAGCTGAATAACTATCTGTCACAAATTCATAGAAATCCAGTGTTGGAAACGAATTATACATACTAAAATATGTCTGGTTTCCAGGAACTACACTCAGCAAACCTAAAGGCACAGCGTCAAATGTCTTCCCGGCTTCCAGGCTGATATTGGATCTACCAAAACCACCAATTAACAATGGCTGATTGTAAAAGAACTGAAGTTTCTTATAATCAAAATCACTATTAAAAACTTCTTTAACTCCAAGACTGTAGTTTAAAAATAAAGTTGGAAAATCCTCTTCATTCACCACATTACGCTCCACTCCAAAGCCAGAAGTTTTCCTACCCGGTGTCCAGGTTATGATCGTAGAAAGTTCGGTTTGGTTAATCTCACTATCGGTGATCGTACGCGTGTCGTCTACGTAATATTCAAGACTAAAACCTTCAGATGCTGGTTGTAATATTCTGTAGTTAGCTCCGAATCTTAGGGTAAGATTTTTTACCGGTTCCAGTTGTACGGAAAAAACACTTAAATTAATAGAACTCAATTTATCTGTATCTCCAACATTCAGAAGCGATGAAGACGCAAGACTCCTTCCCAGAACATCTGTGGAATTAGTAAGACTGGTTCCTAACTGCTCTACATCCCTTCGGTTTCCACCACTTAAGATTAGTCGCATTTTGTAATCCAGCAGAACTTTTGCTGATACTCCATACTTGAATTTATGGTCTTTAAATCCATAAGCGCCATATGCCTCGATTCTCCATGGATCATTCTGCCCGAAATAGGTTCTTCCTCCAAAACGGGTTCGAACTCCTTCCACGTCATTAAATCCAAAAGTGGAATAAACAGGACCATAATCCCATCCATCAAACTCTACGTAACCAGACTGCGCAATCGTGGCTATATCATACAATCTGTTAAAAGCCTTTGTCTTTGTAAGACTGTCCAGCATTACATAGATTCCTTCTTCATCATCGTTTAACTGTTCCAGCCTGTTTTCACTCCAGAACTCGTCACTTCTATTATAAGCCTGAGATTGCGGATTGTAAACTGGTTGATTATAAAAACTCGATCCCCGTTCTTTATTAAACTCATACTCATCGTAAAGCATGGTTCGTTTCGCGTAAACTCCCTGTGAGGTTTTCTTTTTGTTTATTCCGAAGTCGGCCATAAAGAAATCCTTCTCTATCAAAAAAACAGAATCATTCAGAACTTCGAAATCCTGTTCGATATAAACCTGTTTGATCCAGTTTATATTTACATCCTTAGTAGTTTCGAGATTGATGTTCTTCACTGCCCAGGTCGTATCATTCACCCAGAAATCTCCTTTAAAAGTTAGTTCATTCTCACGGCGTGGATAATAGACGATATTATAGCACCACTTATTGTCGATATAAGCACTATCAGACAACACATAATTGTAGGTATCGATCCCTGTAGTCGAGATTGGGCTTACAAAGGATTTATCGAAGAACTTGATATAGTTTTTATAGATATCGTAATCGTCATAAATATCCTTCACAAAATCGATCAGGTTCCTATTCTGATTGAATCCGGAATTCTTGTTTCCTAGTAAAACCTTTTTCTCTTCATTGATCTTATTATCCCCATAAACCTGGGTTACCGACTCGTTAATGAACATAGGCAGATAAGTCTTCCCGGTCACTGCATTGGTATCTGCATAATCGAAAATGAACTCCATTCCATTAAAGATCCTGCTTTCTACGACAGCACTATCTATGGTATTGAGATCAAATTCAAGTTTTTCGTATTCCTTATAACTATACTGGTCGAAAGCATTTACACCGTTGCTTCGGCGGTTTGCCCAAACTTTCTTTAAGATATCAATTGCCGGGTTGTTCTTCTTCGAGGTTTTCCCACGATAGATAACTACTTCATCAAGACTGGAAGCTTCCTGCTCCAGCTTCACTTCCATGTTTAGATTGACCCTGGATTTTAAAGCGATATTTTTGGTTTTGTAGCCAATAAAGGAAAACACAAGGGTATCATAGTTATCATCTGACTGAAGGTAAAACTCACCAACTTCATTGGTAGTCGTTCCTGAAGTAGAATTTGCGAAAACTACATTCGCAAAAGGCACAGTAGCTCCGGTGTCATCGGTAACAATTCCTCCAGCTTTTGTTTGAGCGATTAGACTGAAAACTGGAAGGAGAAAAAGTATAAAAAGGTAGGTGTATTTGTTCATTATAGGATAAAAAAAAACTTCATCGTTTAGATGAAGTTTCAAAGATAGGTTGAAAAGGTTTACTTGTACATGACCTTTTTCACAGCTTTAACAACATCCTCACTATTTGGCAACCATTCTTTCAGAAGAACAGGTGAATAAGGTGCAGGAGTATCTGCTGTATTGATCTTTATAATTGGAGCATCCAGGTAATCGAATGCTTTAGATTGTACCTGATAAGAAATTTCCGTAGAAATATTTCCAAAAGGCCATGATTCCTCAAGGATCACTAGACGGTTGGTTTTCTTAACTGATTCAAGGATGATATCTATATCTAAAGGACGAATCGTTCTAAGATCAATGATCTCACATGAAATATCTTCTTCAGCTAAAGTTTCAGCTGCCTTATAAGCTTCTTTGATTATTTTTCCGAAGGAAACAATAGTAACATCAGAACCTTCACGCTTGATATCGGCTTTACCAATTTCAATAACATATTCATCTTCAGGAACTTCACCTTTATCTCCATACATTTGCTCACTCTCCATAAAGATCACCGGATCATCATCACGAATCGCAGCTTTCAATAATCCTTTAGCGTCATACGGGTTAGATGGAACGATGACTTTAAGGCCTGGTGTGTTTGCGTACCAGCTTTCGAAAGCCTGTGAGTGAGTTGCTCCCAATTGACCTGCAGATCCTGTTGGTCCACGAAATACAATTGGAATATTAAATTGCCCGCCACTCATCTGGCGCATTTTTGCAGCGTTATTGATAATTTGATCAATCCCTACAAGTGAGAAGTTAAAGGTCATGAATTCAATGATAGGACGGTTACCGTTCATGGCAGAACCAACTCCTATTCCAGAAAATCCAAGTTCAGCGATTGGTGTATCTATAACTCTATCCGGACCAAATTCGTCAAGCATACCTTTGGAAGCTTTATAGGCACCATTGTATTCAGCAACTTCTTCACCCATTAAATAGATACTGTCGTCGCGACGCATTTCTTCGCTCATCGCCTCAGCAATAGCTTCTCTAAATTGAATTGTCCTCATTATGTAAAATCTTAATTTTAATTCCTGCAGAGCAAAAATAGTAATTCATTAAGGTAAATACCATAATTGTAAGCAAAAATTTAGAGGTTGCAGAGTTCTTCGGAAATGCTTAAATCACGAATAACGAGAATCTCATTATTTTGCATAGTTTTATACATATTGCGCATTAAAACACACACAAAACCAAAAATCAACTAAAATTTGACTGATTCTTTTGGTTAAATTTATTATGCATGCATAGCTTTTTTTGATATAAAATACTTACCTTCGTCTGCGAAAACGTTTTATTAAAAAAAGAACCTTATATATGAAAATCTTAGTTTGTATTAGTCACGTACCTGACACTACATCCAAAATCAATTTCACGGAAGGAGACACGAAGTTTGACACAAATGGTGTTCAATTTGTAATAAACCCGAATGACGAATTTGGTCTTACCAGAGCGATGTGGTTCAAAGAAAAACAAGGCGCGAGTGTAGATGTTGTAAATGTTGGGGGAGCTGAAACCGAGCCTACACTTAGAAAAGCACTTGCAATTGGAGCAGATACAGCAATTCGAGTAAACACTCCTGCAACTGATGGATACCAGGTAGCAAAGGAATTGGCTAAAGTTGTTAAAGACGGCGGTTATGACCTTGTTATTGCAGGTAGAGAGTCTATTGATTATAATGGTGGAATGGTTCCAGGAATGTTAGCCGGAATTCTGGATGCTAATTTCATTAATAACTGTATTAGCCTTGAGATCGATGGTGACAAAGCGAAAGCTCTTCGTGAGATCGATGGCGGTAAAGAAACTTTAACTGCTTCTCTTCCACTAGTTATTGGAGGACAGAAAGGATTGGTTGAAGAATCTGATCTTCGTATCCCGAACATGAGAGGAATTATGCAAGCGCGTAAAAAACCTTTAAATGTTGTTGAGCCTGCGGAAACTTCAGTAAAAACCGAAGTTGTAAAATTTGAGAAGCCAGCACCAAAAGGAGATGTGAAATTAATTGATCCTGACAATCTGGATGAATTGATCAACTTACTTCACAACGAAGCAAAAGCGATCTAATCAAAATTCAGAATAAAATAGATTCAGGAATTAAAAAATTTAGAAAATGTCAGTTTTAGTATATATAGAATCAGAAGAAGGAAAATTTAAGAAAGCCTCTTTCGAGGTTGCATCTTACGCAAAGGAAGTTGCAGACATGCTGGGAACCAGTGTTACTGCGGTAACCTTCAATGTTGATGATGTTTCAGAGCTTGGAAACTACGGGGTTGACAAAGTTTTGAAAGTAAACAACGACAAATTGAATAATTTCAATGCTGAAGCATATTCTGATGCCATTAAACAGGCGGTAACTCAGGAAAGCAGCAAGGTTGTAGTTCTTAGTCAGAGTGCAAACAGTAAATATCTAGCACCACTACTTGCAGTACACCTGGAAGCAGGATATGCATCTAATGTTGTGGCATTGCCAGAGAGCGCAGATCCTTTTACAGTTAAAAGAACTGCTTTCACGAATAAAGCATTTAATTTCACTAAGATCGATACCGATGTGAAAGTGCTTGGTCTATCCAAGAACGCTTTCGGTCTTAAAGAATCTCAGGGAGCTGCGACTGCTGAAGATTTTAGCCCGGAACTTTCAGATGAAGATTTCACTGTAAACGTAGAATCTGTAGATAAGGCAACGAATAAGGTAACGATCGCCGATGCTGAAACTGTGGTTTCAGGAGGTAGAGGACTTAAAGGTCCTGAAAACTGGGGAATGATCGAAGAAATGGCTGAAATTCTTGGAGCTGCAACTGCATGTTCCAAACCAGTTAGTGATATGGGTTGGAGACCTCACAGTGAACACGTGGGACAAACAGGTAAGCCTGTAGCATCCAATTTATACATTGCAATTGGTGTATCTGGTGCAATTCAGCATCTTGCCGGTATTAATGCTGCCAAAACCAAAGTTGTAATTAACAATGATCCTGAAGCGCCTTTCTTCAAAGCTGCAGATTACGGGGTGGTTGGAGACGCTTTTGAGATCGTACCGAAGCTAAATGAAAAATTGAGGGAATTTAAAGAGAAAAACGCATAATTTTTCTAAATTGCGACCCATAAAAGGGCTGTCTAGATCTGGTAATTTTGTCCTTATTTAGACAGCCTTTTTAATTTTTACGAAGCATGAGTTTAGTTCGTCTGAACATTAAAGGAATATCTTACAGTCAAACACAAAATGGAGCTTACGCCCTGATTCTTAACGAGGAGGATGGTGAACGTAAGTTACCAATTGTTATTGGAGCATTTGAAGCACAATCCATTGCGATAGCGTTGGAAAAAGAGATCAAACCTCCCAGACCACTTACCCACGATCTTTTCAAAAACTTTTCAGATCGGTTCTCGATCACGGTTAAACAGGTTATCATTCACAAACTCGTAGACGGCGTATTTTACTCCAGTCTTATTTGTGAACGTGAAGGTGTCGAGGAAGTTGTGGATGCCCGAACCAGTGATGCAATTGCACTTGCACTAAGGTTTGACGCCCCTATTTTCACCTACAAGAACATTCTTGATAAAGCTGGAATTTTCCTGAAAGCAGACGAGAGTCAGCGTGCTAAGGAAATGAAAGATGAAGAGGAAATTATTGAAGAAGAACTTTTACGCGAGGACATTGAAGTGAAAATGGATAGCGATTCAGGTTTCAGCAAGATGTCACTGGAAGAACTTAATGAGCTACTTGCCCAGGCTGTAAATCAGGAAGATTACGAAAAAGCCGCTCGTCTAAGGGACGAGATCTCCAAAAGAAAATAATCTATAATGAATAAACTCTGGTGTTGCCTGTTTCTGGTCTTAATTTCTATTGCATCAGCTTCTTCACAAACCATTTCCAAATCCTGGACTCTGGAAAATTCAGCTGAATTTCAAGAGAATTCAGTTTTTCAGGATGTTGAAGAAGTTCATTTTAATGAAGGTAGCTTCCTTTTTCTGACAAATTCTGAACAGGATACCATTGCTTCCGGAGACTATCTATATCAAAAGAAATTACTGGTCCTGTTCTATAACTCACCAAAGGATACTATTCAAAATCTGAGGGTGACTGGGATTAGCGATCAAAAACTAAGCATCAAAGGTAGAGATAACACCTTCGAACTTTCAGCAAAGCCAAAGCTTGCTGAAGATGTGATCCCTGTGAAAGCTGCGAAGCAAATGATACCCAGCCAGGGAATGTCCACTTCAAGTTTGATTCGAGGCATTCTTGGTATGTTCGTGCTTTTACTCATCGCATTCCTCTTCAGTAGTAACCGAAAAGCGATTAGCTGGAAAACTGTTGGTATAGGACTAGGAGCTCAATTAATATTGGCTATTGGTGTTTTAAAGATCACAGTGGTTCAGAAAGTATTCGAATTCGTAGGACAAGTATTTGTATTGATCCTTGATTTCACCGCGGCAGGAAGTGAATTTTTACTAGGCGGAATGATGGACGTGGATAGTTTTGGATTTATTTTTCTATTCCAGGTATTACCTACCATAATTTTCTTCTCCGCATTAACATCAGTTTTATTCTACCTTGGAGTAATCCAGATCGTTGTAAAAGGAATGGCCTGGGTACTTACCAAATTAATGGGAATCTCTGGACCTGAGAGCCTTAGTGTTGCCGGGAACATATTTTTAGGACAGACCGAAGCACCTCTAATGATAAAAGCTTATCTGGAACGTATGACCAGGTCTGAAATTCTACTGGTTATGATTGGCGGGATGGCTACTGTAGCCGGAGGTGTACTCGCTGCATATATTGGATTTCTTGGTGGTGATGATCCGGAATTAAGACTTCAATTTGCTAAACACCTGCTTGCCGCTTCAGTAATGGCTGCACCTGGTGCTATCGTAATTTCAAAAATTTTATATCCACAACAGGAGGCTGTAAATACAGATGTAGAAGTTTCTTCAGACAAGATTGGAAGTAATATTCTAGATGCCATAGCAAATGGTACTACTGAAGGTTTAAAACTGGCGGCGAATGTTGCAGCGATGCTACTAGTCTTCATCGCATTTATCGCCATGATCAATTATATCCTTGGATATTTAGGTGCGCTTACTACTTTAAACAGTGTCATGGCAGAATATACTCCATATTCTAAATTCTCTCTGGAATCGATTTTAGGAATCATCTTTTCTCCTTTGATGTGGGTCATAGGTGTGGCAAAAGAAGATATGATGCTAATGGGACAGTTGCTTGGAATTAAACTGGCAGCAAGTGAATTCGTAGGATATGTTCAACTGGCAGACCTTAAAAACCCTGCAAACGCATTAAGCCTGAATTACGAAAAGTCGGTCATTATGGCTACTTATATGCTCTGCGGTTTTGCTAATTTCGCTTCCATAGGGATTCAAATTGGCGGAATTGGATCATTAGCTCCAGGACAACGTAAAGTTCTTTCTGAATTTGGAATGAAAGCATTAATTGGTGGAACTCTTGCCTCCCTTTTATCCGCTACGATCGCCGGAATGATCATTGGTTAACAGCCTAATTTTTAGAAAACTTTGTAATCTCATATTCTTCAGCAGCCTGAAAATGTGCTAATTTGCCGTGCTCAGTAAAACAGAATATGGAAAAAGTAGCTTCAAAAAGAGGAAATAGAGGACAGAATGCGGAATGGCCGCATCAGATACCATTTAAAGGCTGGGTAGATATTGGAAAGCGTGTCTATAAGGAAATGGCGGTAGACCATGTTCAGATTGTTTCTGCCGGAGTTGCCTTTTATTTTTTCCTATCTATTTTTCCAACAATTGTAGTAGCTATTTCTATTTACAGCCTGGTATTAGATCCCGCGCAAATACAAGAGCAATTATCCAGACTTACTTTGATACTACCGGAACAGGCATATGGTATGATCGCCGATATTCTCAATCCGGTCATAGAACAGGATCGTAAAGAAATTGGCTGGGGATTAGTCATTAGTATCCTAGTGAGTATCTGGAGTGCGAACAAGGGAACCAGTGCATTATTTCAGGGTGTTAATATCGCTTATGATGAAGTTGACACTCGTGGAATTATCAAAAAGAACCTTCTTACTTTGCTATTTACCTTGGCAGGTGTAGTAGTAGGTTTAATAAGTTTGCTTATCGTAATTTTCTTTCCGCTACTTATCAAAAATATTGGCCTTACACCAGGTCTTGAACATATGCTTACCTGGTTGCGCTGGGTTTTCCTGGGAGTTATTCTTATTGTGATGTTAAGTATGGTCTATAAACTGGCTCCAAACCGAACCAATCCTAAAATGCGCTGGGTGAGCTGGGGAGCTATTCTGGGTACTATCTTCTGGCTTGGTGGTTCCATTGCATTCTCGTGGTATGTTGGGAATTTTGGTAGTTATGATGATCTCTACGGAAGCTTCGCCGCAGTAGCTATTCTAATGTTATGGTTATTTCTTACCGCTTTTATTGTTCTTATGGGTGCTGAAATTAATTCTGAAATGGAACACCAGACTAAAATTGATTCTACGATTGGGGCCGAAAGACCCATGGGAAAACGAAATGCTTACCATGCAGATAGATGTGCGGTAGTTGAAGATGGTGATGAAGAATGCTAAATTATTATAGATTGGACTGGAATTCAGTCTAAAGTTTAGCCGATTTTCTTATTTTTATTGCTCGACTTTTCGCTCAATAATCAAGCTTTTCTTCATGAAACAATACCACGATCTTCTTAAACATGTACTTGAAACGGGTGCTCAAAAAGGTGACAGAACCGGCACTGGAACAAAAAGTGTTTTCGGTTACCAGATGCGCTTCGATCTCAGCAAAGGCTTCCCTATGGTTACTACCAAAAAGCTTCATTTAAAATCGATTATTTACGAATTATTGTGGTTTCTAAAAGGAGATACGAATATTGAATACCTTAAAGATAATGGCGTAAGAATATGGAACGAATGGGCAGATGAAAACGGTGATCTTGGCCCTGTATATGGACATCAATGGAGAAACTGGAATAGCGAAGAGATCGACCAGATCAAGGAGATCGTAGAGACATTAAAAACAAATCCTAATAGTCGAAGAATGCTGGTTTCTGCCTGGAATCCTTCAGTATTACCAGATACTTCTGTTTCATTTTCAGATAATGTAGCGAATGGTAAGGCTGCCTTACCTCCATGTCATGCATTTTTCCAGTTTTATGTGGCAGACGGCAAATTATCTTGCCAGTTATACCAGAGAAGTGCAGATATTTTTCTAGGAGTTCCTTTTAATATTGCATCTTACGCCCTACTCACCATGATGATGGCACAGGTATGTGGATATGAAGCGGGTGATTTTATTCATACTTTTGGTGATGCTCATATCTATAGCAACCATATGGAGCAGGTGGAACTTCAGTTGAGCAGAGAACCCAGAGAACTTCCTCAAATGAAACTAAATCCTGAAATAAAAAACATCTTTGATTTTACTTTTGAAGATTTCAGTTTAGAAAACTATGATCCATATCCGGCAATCAAAGGTAAAGTAGCAGTTTGAAAAGCAAACTTTTGCCAAGTCCATCGTGGCGGGATAATTGCAACAACCAGATTAAACCAAAAATATTAGTATGAAAAATATATTTCTAGTAGCATTATTATTCATAGGATTTGGAGCCGTCGCTCAAGACGATGTATCGGTAGAAGGAAACAAGGTTTCTATGAAAGAGACTGCACCGGTCTGGCCGGGTTGTGAAGCAAGTGAAGATACAAAAGCCTGTTTCAATTCCATGTTAATGAAACATATAAAGGAAAATTATAAGTATCCAAAAAATGAAAACGGTGAATACATTAGAGGAAAAGCCACAGTTTCATTAGTTGTAAACGAAGAAGGAAAAGTGGTGGTTAAAGAAGTCACTGGTAAACACCCAAAAATCAATAAGGAAGCAAAAAGAATGATCGAAGCGATACCAACGATGACACCAGGACAGCTAGCTGGAAAGCCTAGAGCGATTAGCTACAAAATCCCCTTAACTTTCTAAATGAAACTCATAAGTTTTCTAAGTTTACTCTTTCTATTCACAAATTCTATTCAATCTCAAAATCCTGACATAGTTCCATGGGATGAAGTGGATAAAATTCCAGTTTTTGTGGGTTGCTCAGAATCTGCAAATATTAGTATGTGTTCTGAGAAAGCATTTATTGATTTTGTGATCAATCAATTTAATCAAGAATTGATTTCAGAATCTGAGTCTGCTTATACCTTAAACTTTAGGATCATCATTGGTACAGATGGCAAACTGCGATGGTCATCTGTAAAAGGTAATAATGACGAGATAGAATTGGAAGGACGTAGAATCTTATCCAGTTTACCCACCTATAGTCCGGGATTAGTAAAGGATCAGCCGGTAAATGTTATGGTTTCGTATAGGATTGAATTAGAGAAACAAAATGATATCTCAAATATTAAATCTGTAGATATCCCGCCTATACCTCGTGATTGTGAGAATAATGAAGATAAAAGAATTTGTTTAGCTGAAAACATTTCGCGTTATGTCAATAGATCTTTCAATACTGATATTCTGAGATCAAAGAAAAAAGGCAACTCAATATTCAGAACTACAGTGCATTTTGTCATTAACGATCAAGGTAAAATTGTTGATGTGACAGCAGATGGAGAAAATGAAGTATTCAACCAGGAAGCTATTCGAGTAGTAAGTACTATTCCTTCCATGCAACCGGCAATACTCAATGACAAACCTGTAGCGGTGACTTATAGCCTGCCAGTTGCAGTTGGAATTTCAAGTAATTAACACTTTAACTCGACCTTAACGAGCTACTTGCAAGCTCATTTTGAAAAATTTGTAAATTTGAGTGATACCAAAAAGTATCGCTCATTTTTTATGTTGTCACAATCCGAATTACTACATCTTTTCAAAGAGACCCGAATAGATTCAGAAAATATTTGCTCCTTCCTGGAAACTGAAGATTACGTGGTACAACCAATCGTAGATGTTTCACCTCCTAAGTGGCATTTAGGACATACCACCTGGTTCTTTGAAGAATTTGTTTTAAAAAAATATGCTAAAAACCATTCGCTATTCGATGAGAACACAGCATTTGTTTTTAATAGCTATTACGAAAGTGTTGGTGAAAAAGTAGTACGAACAGACAGGGGAAATCTTTCAAGACCGACTGTTGCCTGGATCTATAAATTCAGAGAATATATCACGACCGAAACTGTCAGATTACTAGAAAATTATAAGCTTTCGGAAGAAGCTCTGAGTGTTCTGGAAATAGGCTGTCATCATGAAAAACAACATCAGGAACTATTGTATGCAGATATCAAGTATATTTTAGGTAATAATCCTTTAATGCCAGAATACAATCAGCAGTTTCGAGAAAACCCTGTTCAGGATTTTGAGCGAGAATGGCTTGATATTCCTGAAGGTATTTATGAAATTGGCCATACTTCAGAAGATTTCTGCTACGACAACGAATTAGGTACACATAAAACCTATCTACACGACTTCAGTATATCTAACAAACTAGTAACTAATTCAGAATACTTAGAATTTATTGATGCTGGTGGATATGAGGATGTTCTGTTATGGCATGCTGAAGCCTGGGATTGGGTGAATGCTAATCAAATTAAAACACCATTTTACTGGCATAAGATCGAAAACAAGTGGCATCAGTACACTTTAGGTGGATTAAAGCCTCTGAATCTGGATGCTCCGGTTACCCATATTAGTTACTATGAAGCTTTTGCATATGCACAATGGAAAGGTATGAGATTACCAACTGAGCAAGAGTGGGAAATTGCTCAAAAGGATTTTGACTGGGGAAGCAGATGGGAATGGACAGAAAGCGCTTATTCTCCATATCCAAATTATCAAAAAGCAGACGGCGCTCTTGGAGAGTATAATGGAAAGTTTATGGTAAACCAAAAGGTTCTTCGTGGAGCTTCAGTCGCTACTTCCAGTAAGCATAGCCGTTATACTTATAGAAATTTTTTCCATCCACAATTAAGATGGCAGTTTACGGGTTTCAGACTCGTTAAATAATAAAATATGAAAAATCAATCTGCAACCATGTTCGAATCTGTCTTTGCTGAAGACACACATAAAGGACTTACCAGCTATCCAAAATATTTGCATTCCAAGTATATCTACGATAAAAAAGGAGACAAATTATTTCAGGAAATCATGGCAATGCCTGAATATTACCTTACCAGCTGTGAGTTTGATATCTTAAAACAGAACAAGACTGATATCGCTAAGATATTTAGCAGTGAGAACGATTTTGATCTTATTGAACTTGGCGCAGGAGACGGTAAAAAGACCAAACTTCTTCTAAAGGAACTGGTAGACAAAGAATATAAGTTCAATTATTTACCTGTTGATATTAGTCAGAATGTGCTGGATGAACTTGAAGATGCTTTAAAAAAAGAGATTCCGCAAGTTTCTGTAAAAACTCAACAAGGGACCTATTTTGAAACACTGGAGAAACTTGCAGAGTATAATTCCCGAAAAAAAGTCATACTTGTTCTGGGTAGTAATATTGGGAATCTATCGCATACCGAAGCAGTAGATTTTCTTCGGAATATTGCTGTAGCGATGAGCGATGACGATATGTTGTTCATGGGTTTTGATCAAAAGAAGGACCCACAAACTATTATGAATGCTTACGATGATCCCGCTGGGATTACGGAAAGATTTAATAAAAATTTACTGGTAAGAATTAACCACGAACTGGACGGTGAATTTGAAGTAGAAAAATTCAAGCATTGGGAAACCTACGATCCGGAAACTGGTACCGCCCGCAGTTTCTTAGTGAGCAAGGAAGAGCAAATGGTTAAGATCAATAAACTCGAACTGGAAGTCAAATTCGATGCCTGGGAGAGCATACATACGGAGATTTCTCAGAAATATGATGATGCAATCGTAAGCTGGTTAGCAGATGAAGCTGGTTTGGTAGTAGAACGTAATTTTGCAGATTCAGAGAACTGCTTTAAAAATTATATCTTTAGAAGGAAATAAATTTACTGAACTATGAAAGCTATTTGGAAAGGCACCGTAATTGCAGAAAGTTCTGAAACGAAGATCGTTGAGAATAATTATTATTTTCCTCCTGAAGATATTAAGGACAAGTTCTTTAAACCAAGTGAATTTACCACCCGATGCCCATGGAAAGGCAAAGCTTCCTACTATGACATAGAAGTAGATGGTGAAAAAAATGAAGATGCAGCATGGTTCTACCCGGAGGCAAGTCACGCGGCCAAACCCATCGAAAATTACGTAGCCTTCTGGAAGGGTGTTCAGGTAACTGAATAGGGTCTATACACTTACCACACTATTATCATCTCCCGCGAAATCGTTCCATTTGTAGGCATCTGCAGCTGGATCGTTTTGCCACTGTCCGTCTACAAGATATCTGAATTCGTATGCTTTATCTACTGGTAAATTAAGCTGAGTCTTGAAATTACCATTTTTATACTTCCTCAATTTTGCTGGTTTCCAGTCGTTGAACTCACCCACCAATTCTACCTGCTCTGCTTCTTTCGCAGGAAGGTTAAAAGTGATCTTACATTCCGGTTTGGACTTCAAGTATTGCTTGCTAATTGGCATAATTTTAATTTGTTGATTGACTCTTCAAATTAAATCAAAATATACTTGTAATGCAATACATATCAGGGATCTACGTCATTTTTACTGAATTACTAATTTTAATTAATTAAAGAGATAATTCTGTATTTCGAAAACGGTTTAGGATACAAAAATATTGATTATCACTAGGATTTTAAGATTAAATCCCGAGTACAGCAAACAGTTTATTTAGCTCTTTTTCAGAATTGAAGTAGTGTAAACTAATTCGAATTCCGTTTCCTCTCATAGAAGTAATAATATCTTCTGATTTCAATTTATTAAATAGTTGTTCATCACCCTTAATACTAAATAGAGATGAATAGTTCTCTCTCTCTGCAACCCATTCTTCTAACAAACCAGCCGATGTGAAACGTTCCCGGGCTATATGTTTCAGTTTGGAAATCTGATCTTCAATAGGATCCCAGCCAATCTTCTGAATAATTTCAATCGCAGTTTTTAAGCTTCCGAAGTTGAGCGTATCATAATGTCCCGGTTCAAATTTGCCAAGAAAATTACCCTCATGTTCTTTGTACTTCCCCTGCAGCGAACCGAAACCAAGATGTTTAGGATTCAGTCTTCCTTCTACTCGATCGCTAAATAACATAAAGCCATTACCGTAACCAGCATTCATCCATTTGTAGCAACTTGCGATCGCGATATCCAATCCGCTATTTTCAAAATCAAATGCCTCGGTTCCAAAGTATTGAGTACCGTCACCAATAAGTAGAAGATCCGGGAATTGCACTTTTATCTCTTTAATAAATTCTGAACCCAAGCGCACTCCATTTATGTACTGAACAATACTAAACGCGAATACGTCTGGTTTTTCCTTTTTGATGGCCTCGAGAATATTATTTTCCAGATCTTTATCCAGGTTTGCATAACAGACTTGAAAATCTCTGGATTCCACCGGCCAGTTAATCGAAGGATAATCATCTTTAAGTAGTAGAATTTTGGAACCCGAATCGATTCCTCCCAGGATACTATTAAATCCATAAGAGAAATTTGGGATCAAAGCTACCCGATTTGGAGCACAATGATATAAAGCACCGATACTTTCACGTACTCCTGTAAGCATCTCTCCCATTTTCTCTTTTAAAACACTTGCTTTTAAGAAAAAATCCATGTCATGATCCTGCCTGAATTCCCATACTTTTTCGGGAAGTAAGCCGCAAGCAGCCGTGTTGAAGTATGTATATTGCTGAAGTACAGGAAAGCCTTTTCTTAAATTATCCATAAGCTATTGGAAGTTCTTTTGATAAAAATGTAAATTTGAAACTACACTAAGGTACTTTTTATTATGTTTTCCAAAAAGAAAAACGAATCCAAAATAGATTATGAACAACGAGAGCTCTATGAGAATGCCAGGCAGAGAGCAAGACAGAAAAAAAGACTATTCCGGCATTTCGTAATATTCTTAATTGGTGCCGCTTTTCTTATTGTATTGAATGTGGTCGTGGGTTACCAGGAAGATTTCAAACCCCTGGGATATAACTGGTTTGTCTGGGCCGTTCTACTATGGACGCTTTTATTCCTGATCCATTTCTTTAACGTCTTTATCATTAATGGCTTTATGGGTAAGGAGTGGGAAGCAAAACAGATAGACAGACTGGTCAAAAAGCAACAAGCCAAAATTGCTCAACTTCAAAGCAAAGTAGAAAAAGACCATCCGCTACCTGATCGCTCCACACACGCCAAAAATACAGATACAGATTTCCAGAACAGAATTACACCTGGGAATCCAGACAGACCAATAAACAGTTAAATATGATCACAATGATTGCTGCGGCAGCAGAAAACAATGCACTAGGTAAGGATGACGATCTTGTATGGCATCTTCCAGACGATTTCAAAAGATTTAAAAGACTTACCTCCGGGCATCATATTATCATGGGTCGTAAAACTTTTGAATCATTCCCGAAATTACTTCCAGACAGGACGCACGTGATCATTACCCGAAAGAAAGATTACTCTCCGGAAAATACTATTGTAGTACATTCTATGGAAGAGGCACTAAAAGTTTCAAAACTGGATGATGAGGCTTTTATAATTGGAGGCGGTGAAATTTACAAAATGGGAATGGAACATGCTGATAGAATTGAACTAACCCGCGTTCATGGTGAGTTTGATGCCGACACCCATTTTCCGGAAATTGATAAAAGTGAATGGGAAATAGTCAAAGATCAGTTTCATGATAAAGATGAAAAACACAACTATTCATTTACCTACCTAACCTATGAAAGGAAGCAGGAAAAATCTCATTTATAGGATTGGTGAAAAACATAGCCTCAATATCCAGAGTTTTAAGCCACTTACCGGTGGAGATATCAATGAGGTCTACAAATTAGAATGCAAGGATCAAAACCTGGTTCTTAAACTTAATTCTGCTTCGAAATTTCCCGGGATGTTCGAGGCAGAGAAAAAGGGATTGGAATTACTTGCTACTGCCGGAGTTATTCAAATCCCCAAAGTCTTTGAAACTGCTATCCTTGATGATTATTCGTACCTGCTATTAGAATATGTTCCAACAGGCACCAAAGGTCCTGATTTCTGGCAAGTTTTTGGAAGACAACTGGCGAAATTGCATTCTCAGCGAAATGATCATTTTGGTCTGGATCATGATAACTACCTGGGCAGTCTTCCGCAGCAAAACTCCTATCGAGATAATGCTATAAGTTTTTATACCGAAATGCGTCTTGAACCTCAACTGAAATTGGCAAAGGAGCTTGGTTACGATCTACCGGATACTTCCAGTCTATATAAAAATTGTGAATCCATTATTCCGAAGGAAAAAGCATCGTTGATCCATGGCGATCTCTGGGGTGGCAATTACCTGGTTGACACGAATGGTAGCCCCTGCATTATTGACCCTGCGATAGCCTATGCACCCAGAGAGATGGATATTGCGATGACCAGACTTTTTGGTGGTTTTGGCGATCAAATGATTTCAACTTATCAAGATTACTATCCCATGGAAAAGGACTGGGAGCAAAGAATTGAGCTCTGGCAATTGTATTATCTACTTATGCATTTAAATGTTTTTGGTATAAGTTACAAGTCACAGGTTACCGAGATTATCCACAAATACTCCTGATTTTACATTTCTTAACAGGACAATCCTCTTTTTTAGCAGTTCCTTAGCTCAGCTTCATTAGTATCTAAAGTATCTTCAACTCAAATTAAAATTACTATGAGTACTAAGAATTTATATGACGATAAGGCAAGAGAAAAAATTAAGGAACTGGCAGAAAATGTAGATTTCTGCATGCTGGTCACTAACATGGATGAGAAGCCATTAAGCGCAGTACCAATGTCTACTAAGGAAGTAGATGATCATGGAGCTGTATGGTTTTTGAGCAAGAATGATAGCGATCACAATCGTGATATTGAAAAAGATAAAGATGTGCAGTTGTTATACAGCGGAACTTCAGACATGGAGTTTCTAAGTGTATACGGTGAAGCATTTATCGAAACCAATAGAGATGTGATCAAGGAGTTATATTCAAAAGCAGATAATGCTTGGTTTGATGGCGATGATGATCCAAGTATCACTGCGATCAAAGTAAACCCAAAAGAAGCATATTACTGGGATAATAAAGATAGCAAAATGGTCACTCTTTTCAAGTTAGGAATGGCCGCTGTTACTGGTGATGATCAGGATATTGGAGAAAAAGGAAAACTAAATGTCTAGGTAGAAAGCATACGATTTTTAGATAAGACCTCATAGCGAAACTTCGTTATGAGGTCTTTCTATTTATCCCTATTTTTGTTACTCTAAACAATCTTTATGAAAGCATACGTATTTCCAGGTCAGGGAGCACAGTTCTCCGGAATGGGTCTTGATCTGTACGAAAAATCGCCAGAAGCACAGGCTTTATTTGAAAAAGCAAATGATATCCTTGGTTTCTCTATTACAGATATCATGTTTGAAGGCTCTGCGGAAGATTTAAAGCAAACAAAAGTTACGCAACCTGCCGTGTTTTTACATTCGGTAATATTAAGTAAAATCTTAGGTAAGAATTTTGAGCCAGATATGGTAGCAGGACATTCATTGGGCGAATTTTCAGCCCTGGTTGCTAATAAAACTCTGAGTTTTGAAGATGGTCTTGAGCTGGTTGCCAAAAGAGCAAAAGCCATGCAAAAGGCGTGCGAATTAGAACCATCGACTATGGCTGCTGTCCTGGGGATGGAAGATGAAATGGTGGAGTCTATTTGTGCTGAAACCCAAGGCGTAGTAGTTGCTGCAAATTATAATTGTCCCGGTCAATTAGTAATTTCCGGAGCATACCCTGCCGTTGAAAAAGCATGTGAGAACTTAAAAGAAAGAGGCGCTAAACGCGCATTAATACTTCCGGTGGGTGGAGCGTTTCATTCCCCACTTATGGAACCTGCGCGCAAGGATCTTGCCGAGGCCATCGAGAACACGGAGTTCTCTAAGCCTATTTGCCCTATCTACCAGAATGTAAGCACATTTGCAGTGAACGATCCTTCAGAGATTAAGAAAAACCTCGTCTTTCAATTAACTGCTCCAGTTAAATGGACGCAATCTGTTCAGAATATGATCAATGATGGAGCTAGCGATTTTGTTGAAGTTGGTCCTGGAAAAGTTCTACAGGGATTAGTAAAGAAGATCAATAGAAGTATGACAACATCTTCTGCAGTAATAGAGTAAAATAATGTAGTAATTACAATAAAAGCCTGATCTTTAGCGACCGGGCTTTTTTTTTGTTCTCTAACTAAGCTAGCTAAGATTTAAAAAACGAGTAGTATCCAAATTAAACTATTGGCTCTACTAATCTGTTTATTTATTCTTATACACCTTTCCTTCTTTCATCACAAATACCACTTCATTTAGAGTGGAAACATTCTGAGTAGGATCCTCGTTCACCGCAATAATATCAGCATAGAAACCGCTGGCGATTTGTCCGCTTTCATTTTTCATGTTTAATACTATAGCGGGTGTGATGGTTGCAGAGATGATCGCTTCCATAACCGGCATTCCGGCTTCGGTCATATATTCAAATTCGCGAGCATTTTCTCCATGTTTAAAAACACCTGCATCTGTACCGAACAAAATTGGTACTCCCCTCTTGTAAGCTTTAGCAAAAGTATTCTGAATCTTAGGTCCTATTTCCTGAGCTTTAGGAACTACAAGATCCGGATAGTATCCATCGATCTCTGCATTCTCAGTTACTTCTTTACCTGCAGTGATGGTGGGCACCAGATATGCATTCATTTCCTTCATAAGATCCATGGTTTCTTCACTCATCAAAGTACCATGCTCGATCGTTTTAACTCCTGCTCTTACCGCCCGCTGCATTCCCTCATCGCCATGTGCGTGGGCCGCAACATGAAAACCGTAATCTTTAGCAGTCTTCACTATTTCTTCGATCTCTTCAGTAAAGAACTGCGGATTCGAACTGCTTTTCGCAACACTAAGAACTCCTCCGGTAGCAGTAATCTTAATAAGATCGGCGCCGTTCTTGTAACGTTGCCTAACCGCCTTTCTTGCATCCTCCAGACTATTCACTACGCCATCCTTCGGTCCAGGATTTCCCATTAATTCAGCATTAACTCCGTTCGTAGGATCGGCATGACCTCCAGTCGTTGCGAGACTTTTGCCGGCTGTGAAAATTCTTGGACCAGCTATTTTTCCCTTATTTATGGCATTCCGAAGAGAGATGTTAATACCAGAACCTCCAAGATCCCGAACTGTAGTAAAACCAGCCATCAGTGTTTTCTCAGCAAAACCTACAGAGTTGAAGGCGTTATCAGCCGGATTATTAGTAAAGCTTTCTAAATACTCACCAGGATTGGATTCGCCCTCCATATGTACATGCATATCGGTAAGGCCGGGAAGAACCGTTTTACTTTTAAGATCGATAACCTCAATGCTATCACTGGAAGGTTTCTTAAAACCTTTCTCTACGGAAGAAATTTTATTACCTTCAATAATGATGGTTTGCTCTTCCAGTACTCTTGAGTTTTTTGTGTCGATTAATTTTCCAGCGTGAATATAGGTCTGCTGGGCCATTGAGTTCATACTGAACAAAACAGCAAATGCTATTAATAGAATGTTTTTCATGAAATTGATTATTTGAGAAAATCGATGATTGTTCCTGAAAGATAATCAATTTGCTCATCATCAAGCTCGGTGTGCATAGGTAGGGAGATCACTTCCTGCACAAGCCTGTTGGTTACAGGAAAATCAGCTTCATTATAACGCTCATCGGCATAAGCTTTTTGCTTATGTAATGGAATTGGATAGTAAATTCCGAATGGCAGGCCTTTCTCCTGAAGATGTTTTGCCAGCGCATCCCTCTTGCCATTAAGAATCCTTAATGTATACTGGTGAAAAACATGGGTATCGCAGTCACCTTCTCGGTAAGGCGTTACAATCTGCTCATGACCTCTAAATGCCTCGGTATATTTAAAAGCAGCTGCCTTCCTCGCCTCGTTGTAGATATCCAGCTTTGGTAATTTGGCTTTTAGTACTGCTGCCTGTAAACTATCTAATCTCGAGTTCACCCCAACTACATCGTGATGGTAGCGTTCATACATACCATGATTAACGATACCTCTAATCGTATGTGCCAATTCATCATTATTCGTAAAAATAGCGCCACCGTCTCCATAACACCCCAAATTTTTACTTGGAAAAAATGAAGTAGCTCCCACATCACCTATAGCACCTGCTTTAAACGTCCTGGCTTCCCGGGTATGATAATTGGCACCGATAGCCTGAGCGTTGTCTTCAATCACATAAAGATCATGTTCTTTAGCAATTTCCATCACCGCATCCATATTTGCAACCTGGCCAAATAGATGCACAGGTACGATAGCACGCGTTTTTGGGGTGATCGCCTTACGAATCTTTTCAGGATCTATGTTATAAGTTTCAGGATCTACGTCAACTAACACTGGAGTTAGTTGAAGTAAGGCAATAACCTCCACAGTAGCGGCAAATGTGAAGTCGGCAGTTATAACCTCATCGCCTGGTTTTAGCCCCAGTCCCATCATAGCTATTTGTAAAGCATCGGTACCGTTCGCACATGGTATAACATGCTTTACACCTAAATATTCTTCAAGATCCTTCTGAAATGCATGCACATGAGGGCCATTAATAAAAGATGTTTCTTCCATGATTTCCTGGAAAGAAGCATTTACTTCGTTTTTTATACCTTCGAACTGACCTTTAAGATCAACCATTTGAATCTTTTTCATCTGCATTTTTTTTCAGGTTCACGAAAATACAAAATATAGCATCTACTGGCAATCACTTTAATCACAAACGGCTATTTTTGAAATTAGATTTACATTCATGCAATCTCTCTATAACTCACTTATAAATTTCAGCCAGCCGGTAATTTCGATTGCCGGAAAATTCAGTCCAAAACTGAAGGAATTTTCAGAAGGAAGAAAAGACCTGTTTCAACGTCTTGAAAAACTGCTCCAGCCAGGATCACATTACATATGGATACACGCAGCTTCTCTTGGAGAGTTTGAAATGGCAGTACCGGTCCTTAAAATGCTGAAAGATGAATATCCTTCAGAAAAGATAATCGTGAGCTTCTTCTCTCCTTCGGGTTTTAACAATAAGAAAAAGCATGAGTTGGTGGATATCTTCACCTACCTCCCACTGGATACTAAGTATAATGCAGAAAAGTTTCTTGAACTTATAAATCCGAAAATGGCATTCTTCATCAAATATGATTTCTGGCCAAATTTTTTAATGGGTCTTAAAGATCGTAATATTCCCACATACCTGGTTTCTGGTGTGTTTCGTCAAAATCAAAGTTTTTTTAAATTCTACGGAAAATGGATGATCAATTCTTTGCAGGCTTTCGATCACTTCTTTGTTCAAAATGAGGAATCTGCAGAATTATTGAGCAAAATAGGTTTTGAGAATACAACTGTTGCAGGAGACACAAGGTTCGACAGGGTTGCAGCTCAGATCACTCAAGACAACCGTATAGAATTTATTGAAGATTTTAAGGCTAACCAGCTTTTGACAGTATTTGGTAGTAGCTGGCCAGAAGATGAAAACCTCTATATTGACTATATAAATAAACATCCTGAACAAAAGTTTCTGATTGCACCGCATGAGATTAAAGCTGAAAAAATTCAAACTTTAAGCGATAAAATAAAACAACCGGTGCTGCAGTTTTCAGAAATGAAGAAGGCTAATATTGAAGATTTCAATGTTTTTATTCTGGATACGATTGGCTACCTTGGAAGAGTCTACAGTTATGCAGACATTGCCTATGTCGGCGGTGGTGCAGGTTCGACCGGCTTACATAATATTCTGGAACCGGCTACCTTCGGAATTCCAATAATCATTGGATCGAATTACGATAAATTTCCGGAAGCGGCACGATTAAGACAATTAGCAGGATTGTTTTCTGTTAAAAATTCCGAAGAATTTGAAGAGATTATGGACAAATTCATAAGCAATCCTGACTTTAGAAGAAAGAGCGGAATGATCGCAGGGCACTTTATTAACAGTAATACAGGGGCTACCAGAATTTTAGAATCCCATTTAAGAGTAGCAGAAAACTGAGGATTAACAAACATTGCTAAAAAAAAGTAAAAATAATTCGCACAATTGTTTATAGTTGTAATTTCGACCAGTATTAACAACTAAATAAATACAAATGAGACGTTTATCAATCCTTGCGGTTGCATTAATGACTAGTCCTGTTTTATTCACATCCTGTAGACAAGAAGCAGAAAAGGAAACCATCGTCAAGGAAGTAGAAGTTGAAAAGCAGGTTAAATCACCTGAAGAAGCTGATGAACGAGAAGGCATTCTTGAGCGAACAGCTAAAAAAGTTGATAATGAAGTAAATAAGGAAATCGACGAAGAAATAGAAAAAATTGGAGACGACAATTAGTAATAAATCTCGAATTTTAATACATTGAATTACTAAAACTACTAATAACTAAATAATCAAATTATGAAAAAACCGATTTTAATGCTTGCTTTAGCACTGTCAACAAGTTTATTCTTTACTTCTTGTAGAGAAACTAACGAGAATGAGACTGATGATATGGAGCAAATGGAGTCTGATGATATGGACGACATGGATGATATGGATGACATGGACGATGCAGGAAATGACATCGAAAATGCAGCTAATGATGCTGGTGATGCAGTAGAAAATGCAGCTAACGACGCTGGAGATGCGGTAGAGAATGCAGCTCAGGATGTCGAAGACGAGGTTGAAGGAAACGACGACTACTAGTCCTTAATAAAATAAGTTTTAAAAGCCCTCTCTAAATTAGATGGGGCTTTTTTAATGCTTAAAAGATTTTAATTCTCTTTTTAACTCGTTCATTGATTGTTGAAGTTCCTGAAAAAGCCCATTATTTGTTGGATTGTCCAGGTTGAAAGTAAGTTTAGAATTTACCTGCCAGATCTCCTGAATATCGTGCACATTGATCTCTAAAGGTAAATATTCTTCATTGAGTGATATCAACAAAACTTTCGAAGGATCAGGCATTTTCTGTATCTTCTTTACCAATACCGAGTCATACATTACGACCACATATACTTTATTGTTACTGGCTTCTTCTATGCTAGCAACAGCTTTTCCCATCACCCATTCTCCCGGACGATAATCTGGCAACATACTATCTCCCTCGATCTGGAAACCACGGTAGGTCGCATTTCTAAATTCTGGTAAAGGAATATCAAATGCCGGAAGTTGATTATACCATTCCACATCCTGTACGTTGTGAGGATACCCTGCAGCCGCCTTTTGGTTTACAAGAACTATATTTTCGTTATCGGCATTATCTACGGTAACAACTTTTGGACTTACATCGCCTTTACTGATCTTAAGATACTTCTGCCCACTGTCTCCAAATAGCCATAATGGATTGATCGCGAATTGCCTAAGCAATTCAGCCACTACTTTACCTGAAAGCTTCGTACGGCCACGTTCTATGTCTGCAGTTGAATTTTTTATACCCAATAGCGTAGCAAATTCTGTTTGAGTATAATTATGCTCTTCACGAACTTCTTTAAAATGCTTAATTTCAATCGATCCCGGTGTACCCATAAACTATTAATATTGGAATTATTCCAAATTTATAATAATAAATGGAATCTTTCCTCGGAATTGAGAAAATTATTGAATTAAATTTACGTTGGGACTATTGGTCATGTCCGAACATGGCTTATCCCATTGCGTAAGGAAATCATAGTTTCATAATACTGAAGAACTTAAAAATTCTATTCAGATTTGTAACCCAGAAGTCTGAGTGCATTTAATACCACAACAAGGGTTGAGCCTTCATGGAAAACCACCGCCACCCCAATATTGGCCCAACCAAAGATCGTCGCCGGAAGTAGCAAAGCCACTACACCCAGACTGATCCATAAATTCTGTTTTACGATGTTATGCGCTTTACGGCTCAAACCTATTGCGAATGGAAGCACTTCAAGTCTATCTGCCATAAGAGCGATATCTGCAGTCTCAAGCGCAACATCACTTCCTGCTGCGCCCATCGCAATTCCTACAGTGCTATTTGCCATTGCCGGAGCATCATTAACGCCATCCCCTATCATGGCAACTTTGGCCTTCCCGCTGCTAAGTTTTCGAATCTTATCGACTTTTTCTTCAGGCAATAAACTACCATAAGCTTTAGTGAGACCAATTTCTTTAGCGACCGCATTTGCTACAAATTGATTATCACCGGTAAGCATCACCATTTCCTTTATACCCAATTCTCTTAAACGTGATAAGGTAGGCCTGGCAGATTCCCTGGGCTCATCCATCAATCCCAGAATTCCACTAAAATGATCTCCAGATTTCACTAACATGGTAGTTTTCCCATCTCTTTCCAGGTCTTTGATTCTTTTAACCAGATTTGAATCAAGGTGCTTCTCACCTTCAAATAGTTCCAGGTTTCCAATAGATATTTGATTCCCATTGACATACCCACTTATACCTTTTCCCTGAATTGCTTCAGAAGCAGATAATTGAGGTATTTGATATTCTACTGGCAGTTTTGCGCGTCCATCACGAACTATGGCTTTGGCAAGCGGATGATTACTTGTATTTTCCAAAGCAATCACTTCTGAAAGTAATTCAGCTTCCGAAGAATTATTCAGCAAAATAACATCTGTTAGTTTTGGTTTCCCCTCGGTAAGCGTACCGGTTTTATCAAAAGCCAAAGTTTTCAAGGTCCCAAGATCTTCCAAAGGTTTACCACCTTTGAATAAGACACCACCTTTTGCGGCACGAGCAATTCCACTTAATACTGCGGAAGGTGTGGATATCGCGAGGGCACAGGGACTTGCAGCCACCAAAGCAGCCATAGACCTGTAAAAACTAGCGGACCATGGTTCATCAATGACCAGAAACGCCAGGTTCAGAATTAGAATAAGTATAAGTACCGCCGGCACGTAAAACTTTTCAAATTTATCTGTCAGCAATTGGGTTGGAGACTTTTTATCCTGCGCCTGCTGCACCATTTCAATAAGCCTGCTCAGCGTGGAATCTTCCGCCTTCCTGATCACCTTCACCTCTATCGTGGCATCTCCATTAATCGTTCCAGCAAAAGCACGGTGTTTATCGGGAATGGAAGTGGTATTATTATAATCTATACCTTCCTCCTGTATAGGTTCCTTGTCTACAGGAATACTTTCTCCTGTAATTGGAGCTTGATTAATGTTCGTTCTTCCATGGACCAAAATGCTATCTGCCGGCACGGTTGAATTAGGTCTTATCCTTAGAATATCGCCCACCTCTAGATTTTCCAGGCTCACTTCCCTGAACTCACCATCAATTTTCTTGAAGGCTACCTTGGGAGCTAGTTTTGTAAGAGCTTCAATAGATTTCTGAGCTTTATCCATAGCGAGATGCTCAAGCGCATGACCTAGACTGAACAGGAATAAAAGCAATCCACCTTCAGCCCACTTGTCTAGAAATGCTGCGCCAATAGCGGCTACCAACATTAAAAAATCAATTTCAAATCTAGCTTTTGAAATTTCTTCAAACGCTTCCTTAGCTGTGAAAAATCCACCGAAAAAATAAGAAACCAAGTATGGAATTAGAATATAAGGGAAGTCAAAACCTGAAAACTGCTGAAGTAAATATCCACTGAGAAGAAATATTCCGCTTATAATAGCGAATATTAGTTCTGTTCTTTCTCCAAAAATACCGTCATTATGTGGCTTACAACAACCGTGATTATGTCCTGACATTTATTTCAGCAAATTTTAAGCTAAAGGTACAATTAAATGTCCTGAAGTATAAATCACAAACAAGTCCGAAAGCTTAAATAGCTAGAAGATTTAAGAATATCTACAGAAATCAGCCCTTACAAAGGATGTGTTTTATTTCTGAAGAAAATTAGCTTTTGATTAGTTCCGAAGAAAATCCAAATCAACCAAAATGTAATTCTAAGATAGTAGTTAAGACCTCGTTAAGCAACCGTCTATCAAAACAGCGGGCAGACTTATTAAATGGTCACGCAAAAACTAGATTATTTACAACAGCGACAGGTTTCAAGTTTCAAGACCTGATATTTCTTCAAAGCTGCATCTGAAGCAAGCCTGCTGTTATCATATATTCCCAGATATACTCGTTCAAAAACTGAAGGCAATTGCTTACAACTATCTGCATGGATAGACATAATGCCATTGCTATTAGTTTGTTTACTGAGGTAGTAAAATTTCATCCGGCAATTTATCTTACTAGGTGAAGATCATTTAATAGAATTCGGTAAAAAATTACTGTTTTTAATCTATGGATTAAATTTATAAAGTTTGAAGTTCCAACATCCAGAATGCGATGATGAGGAGAAGACTAATAATCATTCCCGAGAAGATCATAAGCAGACCTCTATTTTCAACCTGAATGGTTTCCAACTCCTGCTCAAATAATTCCTGTTGTTCCTTTTCCATGTTGAAATAACGTTGAAATCCCAACCTGTTAGCCAATTTACCCTTATTGGTAAGATAAACCTGTCCGCGGTCATTAATATATATAAGCCTCTTATCTCTTAGTTTATTAATAAAGTCTATAGAAGTGCTTTGCCTCAGGTCTGTCGCCTTAGTACCATCCTGCAGGGTATTTGGGTATTGCTTCATATTAACAAGTCTTTAACTTTCGAGTAATACTAATTAAAAGAAGTTAAACATGATTTCCTAATGTTTTCTTAATTTTAACTCTATGAAATACGAAAAACAATGGAGGAAGAGATGACCGAAGTTGTTAATTGTGATAGGACGCGACTAATTGACGAGATGTTAATAAGATTATGGATTAAGTTAGTTTTTGTTAAATTTAGCAAAAAATAACACGACATGAAACGCCTTATCCTTCCAATCTGCTTAATAATTATGAGTTGTGCTCTGGATAAACAAACTAATGAGGACTTACTTTTCGTTTCCAGAGAACCAAAACAGACTGGTGTTGACTTTGAGAATACGTTAGTCGAAGATGAATATCATAATATCATTAATTACATCTATTATTATAACGGGGCTGGAGTCTCCATTGGAGACATTAACAATGACGGTTTGGACGATCTCTTTTTCGTCTCAAATCTGGGAGCAAACAAATTATATTTAAATAAGGGCGACCTAAAATTTGAGGATATCACCAATTCTGCAAACCTTAAGAGCAAATCAAATTGGAATACAGGATCTACAATGGTAGATATAAATCAGGACGGGTATCTTGACATATACGTATGTTCAGTATCCGGGCTTCTCGATTTCAAAGGATCAAATGAATTATTTATAAATAACGGTGATGGGACGTTTACAGAAAAAGCCGAGGAGTACAATCTTGATTTTTCCGGCTATTCTACTCAGGCTTATTTCTTTGACTACGATAATGATCGCGACCTGGATGTCTATCTCGTAAATCATGCAATACACACAACCCTGTCTCATGGATCTGCCGAGGTTAGAAATAAGAGAGTTCCAAAGGTTGGCGATGTCTTACTTCAAAATCAAAATGGTATATACGTGGACGTAAGTGAAAAATCCGGGATTTTTGGAGGGCAGAACGGCTACGGCTTAAGCGCGTCTATTTCAGATTTTAATAATGATGGCTTTACAGATATATACGTTTGTAATGATTTTCATGAAGATGATTACTATTATCTTAATAACGGTGACGGTTCCTTTACTGAAGATCTTGAATCCAGTTTCTCAACAATAGGTCGGTTTTCCATGGGAAGTGATGTAGCAGATCTCAATGCAGATGGTTTTATGGACCTAATTACCGTTGACATGCTCCCAAAAGATGAAAAAGTAATCAAGGAAACTGAAGGTGACGACATGATGCAGAATATGCAGCGAAAACTAAAGAATCTCGGCTATAAAGATCAGTACGCCCGGAATATGGTTCAGCTAAATCAAGACGGAGCATACTTTCAGGAGGTCGCCTTGTTCAATAACCTTGAAGCGACAGATTGGAGCTGGTCACCATTGATAGCCGATTTTAATCTAGATGGTTATGAAGATATTTTCATCTCTAACGGGATCCTTAGAAGACCAAATGACCTGGATTTCAAAAGCTATGTGTCAAATGCATTCAAGAACAGAGATAAGGAAGATGGAATGAAATGGCTCTATAAATCGAAAGAAAAGATGCCATCTGGGGAGGTCCCCAATGAAATTTTTATGGGCGGGCCTGAAAAGTTTAAAATTAAGACTGGATCCTGGATTGAAGACAGACCTGGATTTTCCAATGGTTCTGCTTATGCAGATCTGGATAATGACGGGGACCTTGACCTTGTTGTTAATAATCTAAATTCTCCCGCAAGCATTTATGAAAATACAGTTGAATCAGGAAATTGGATCTCTTTAAAATTCCAGTTCACGGATGGGAATGTTAACGGGATAGGGACAACCGCGATACTATATTCAGAAGGAAAAAAATATATAAAACAGCTTTTCCGATCAAGAGGGTTTCTTTCGTCAGGGAATGACCGACTGCACTTTGGAGTCAAAGAAATGATTGATTCTATACAAATTATCTGGCCTGATCATACCTTCATGACAATCAATTCACCTGAACTCAACAGAGAACACCAATTAAATCATCAAAGTAACCTCCCAGAATTTTCATTTGAGAAAAGTGAAAAAGCTCAAGTTTTTACAAAGTCGAACGCTATTTCATATATACATATTGAGGACTCCTACGATGATTTCAAAAATGAAAAATTAATTCCATACCAAGTATCGAACCTTGGTCCAGCTGTGGCTATAGACGATGTTGATAATAATGGGTTTGATGATATTTTTATAGGCGGATCCTCTGGAAGGAAAGCAAAATTATTCTTGAACAATGGAATTGCATTTTCAGAGCGAGAAATTACCGGCATAGCAGTGGATTCTACATATGAAGACAACACTGCTGTTTTTATAGATGTTGATAGTGATGGAGATCTAGACCTATATGTTGGAAGTGGTATTCATGAAGAAAGAATTGAAGAATTCGAAAAAGATAGGCTCTATATCAATCAAGATCTTAATTTCACACGTTCCAAGGATTTCATAATAAATGATTCATATATTACCTCTGTCGTTATAGCATCAGATTGGGATCTAGATGGCGATCAAGATTTATTTGTTGGTAATCATTCGAAACCTGGTGATTTTGGTGAATTAGTCCCATCATATATTTTAATGAACGATGGCAACGGGCACTTTGAGAAATATGATCAGTTTGGCTTGCGCTCTCACGTGATGGACGCCAAGTGGGAGGATATCGATAAAGACAATTATCCAGAACTTATAATAGCATCAGAATGGGATAGACCCAGAATCTACAAAAACAACGAAGGTCTGCTATCAGAAATAACATTACCAGGAAATTTAAGCGGTCTATGGCAATCTATCGATATTTACGATATAGATCATGACGGGGATAAGGATATTTTATTAGGCAACTGGGGACTGAACACAAGATTTAATTTTGCCCAGAGTAGCCTCAGAATGTATCATTCAGATTTCAACAGTGATGGTAATAAGGAAACTATTATCGCCTACCAACGTGGGGACGAATATTACCCTCTGCATTCCAAAAGTGAGATAGAATCTCAGCTGAATTATGTCAAAAAGATTTTTCCTAAACATAAAGATTACTCTCTTAAAACGGTGAATCAAATTTCCAGTAAAGAGGCAATAGAGAATAGCAAAATTTATGAATTAAATCAGATGGCATCGGGATATCTTGAAAATGTAAATGATAATTTTGAGAGCTTTAAAATGTTTCCTTCTGAATTTCAAATGGCACCTATCACTTGTTTCGCAAGTATCAATATAAACAATATCTCTAATCTATTAGTTGGTGGAAATTCATTTAGAGTGAATTCATATCATGGTGGCTATTCAAGTTTAAAAGGGATCATTCTGGAAGATATTAATAACTATGCCCCCGTATCAGATTACGGTATAGCACCATTCAACGAACAAATCCAAACTATAGAAAGTATACACATGAAGGATCATGAAAAACTTTTCATAATTCCCAATAACGGTGAATTACAGTCTTATACTTACAGATAATTAACCCGACACGTAAATGATTTCTTTACGTTGATGACAATAACTGTAGATTGTTATCCAAAAATATCTACTATGATTCTGGAAGATCGGAAGATAGTAAGCAGTTTTACCACTAAGCAATCTCAGCAATTGAAAACATTTATTTACGACGAGATATCTATTTAAATTTTTGGTATCGAACAACTAACAAACAGCTAATAAGGAAAAAAAAGATTGAATTCCGATTGTAATTACAAATATTAGCTATCTGAATATCCAGCTAAAAACAAAAAAACCTGCCAGAACCGGCAGGTTTTTCTATTCAGAAATTAATGCTAAGATTATTTTACATCTTCCATTTTAATTTCTTCACCTTCTTTATTCAGAAGTTTTACTTCATCAAAGCCCATATCTTTGAATTGTTCAAACTGAGTCTTTGCATCTCCAACAACCAGATAGGCCATTTTTGACTCATCCAGATACTTTTTCGCCAATTCCTGATGTTGCTCCAATGTCATGTTATTAACAATATTTTCTTCTTTCTCAATATAATTTGAATCAAGATCATAGGCACTCATTTCTTGTAACATTCCTAAAAGCGATCCTTGAGTTTCAAATCGGCGAGCATTTGACTTAATCAGTGCATTTTTCGTGAATTGCAGGTCTTCCTGAGAAATCCCATCTTTATACTTAGAAATTTCATCTCTGAAGATCTTTACCGATTCTCCTGTAGTATTTGTTCTAACCGAAGACGATGCCGTAAAGGTTCCTGGAATTTTTGATCCGCTAAATCCTGATCGTGCTCCATAAGTGTAGCCTTTTTCTTCTCTAAGAATAAGGTTTACATTTCCGGAAAAGGATCCTCCTAATTTGTAGTTCATTACTTCTAAAGGATAGTAATCCTCGCTTGTTCTTGGAATCGCAATGTAACCAATATTAATAATGGATTGCTTTGCGTCTGGAACATCTACAAAATAGAGAGATGCCTTTTCACGATTATTCTGGATTTGAAAATCAGGAATATTGACTTCTTTCGCTTCCCAGTTATTCTTAAGACCTTCAGCAGCCGCCAAAGCTTCAGCTTTATTTACATCACCAACTACATGTAATCTTGCCACAGAAGGTGAGAAGTTTTTAGCATAGAATTCTTTCAGATCTTCCATACTAACCGCTTCCACATCTTCTTTTGTACCTGAAGTAGTATAAGCGAATGGATGATCTTCACCATAAAGAATTTTATTGTAAACCCTGTTTGCAATGGCATTAGGGTTTGCATCATTTCTTTCTATCCCATTGATAGTACTGGTTTTAATCCTTGCTAATTCTTCTTCATCCCATCTTGGTTCCAATAGAATTTCTTCCACCAGATCCATGGTTTTTGAAAAATTTCTTTTCAGAGAGTTTCCGCGAATTACGATAGATTCATTGGTAGTATACATATAAATGCTCGCACCAAGTAGCGCGATGGCGTCCTCAAGTTCCTGCGGAGTTTTGTTAGCTGTTCCTTCCATCATGATATCGCTCATTAAATTAGCAACACCATTGTTTTCAAGATCATCCAGTAAATGTCCGCCTTCTATAACCAAACTAAAAGTTACCAGTGGTAATTCATTCTGTTCGATTCCGTAAACTTCTAAACCATTTGCCAGTTCCGTATTCCACGATTCAGGCACACTAAGACTAGGAGATTCACCCATTTCCGGTTGCACAGATCTGTCAAAATTTGAAGGAGTTTTTTCGACTTCTTCAGTAGAAGTTTCTGCTACTTCAGTTTCTTTATTCTCAGTAATCTTCTCTTCTACAACCTGGGCTTTTTCAGAATTTTCAGCAATTAATTCGGTTTTACCCTTCGGCACAAAACTGGTCATTACATAAGGCTTGTCCTTGATATATTCAGTATAGACTCGCATTACGTCCTCTTTGGTCACATTTTTAATGTTTTCCAGATCCTGCTTATAGAAATTAGGATCACCAGCAAGAACATCATAGCGCGCTAACTGGAAAGATTTTCCAAGAACACTGCTAATACCGTTATAGAAATCTGTTTCTAATCCTGCTTTGATCTTTTCAATATCAAAATCTGTAACTCCCTCTTGTTCGAAAAGTTCAAGAGCCTCTTCAATACCCATTTCAATACTATCAAGATCTACTCCTGAATTTGCCGTCACGTTAATAGTAAACTGACCCGCTAATTGACTCGGACTATTATACGCATTGGCGCGAGAAGTAAGTTCTCTCTCCTTTACAAGCACTTCGTATAATGGTGCATCTTTCCCATTGGATAGAATTTGCCCAAGATAATTTAGCGCATAAGAATCTTCATTGTACTGTTCAACAACAGGCCATACCATATTTAATTGCGGTGCGGTAGCAAAATTATCTTCGTGATATAAACGCTTGGTTTCATCAAGCGTCACCAATTGAGTTTCTAATGGTTCGACTTCCTGACCTTTTTTGATCTCCCCAAAATATTTTTCAATAAGTTCTCTGGCCTCATCCTCCTCAAAATCTCCAGCTAATACTAGCGTAGCATTATTAGGACCATAAAATTTGTCATAAAACTCCTTGACATCCTCTACTGTAGCATTCTGAAGATCTTCAAGTTCTCCAATCACCTGCCAGCTATAAGGGTGACCATCAGGGTACATATTTTTATCTATTACCCATCCGGTATGCCCATAAGGATTATTATCTACACGTTGTCTTTTTTCATTCTGAACCACTTCCTGCTGATTGGCAAAAGCTGCTTCGGTTACGGTATTGATTAAAAAGCCCATTCTATCAGACTCCAACCAAAGCACTGTTTCCAGAGCATTTTTAGGAACTACTTCATAATAAATCGTCCCATCCTGCCAGGTTCCCCCGTTTAAAGTACCGCCAACATCCTGTATTGTTTTGAAAAACTGATCCTGCGGAACATTTTCAGATTCCTGAAACAGCATATGCTCAAACAAATGGGCAAACCCTGTTCTACCCTTCTTCTCACGGTTAGAGCCAACACCATATTGAATCGCTACGGAAACAATAGGATCTGATTTATCCTCGTGTAGAATAACATTCAAGCCGTTTTCCAGCTCATACTTTTTGAATTCAAGACTCAGGTCTGCACTTGCCTCGGCTTTCACCGTGTCCTGTTCCACCTTGGTCTGATCTGGTCCTGCGGAAGTATTCTGCGGAGTATCCTTAACCTTACAGGATACTGCAGCCAAAAATGTAAATGAAAGCGCTAAAGCCTTCATATTAAATCTGACGTTTGTCATATAATTAATGTTTTTGTTAAGATTTCTGAATTTAATAAAAATCACGCTTGTACTTTGCTAGTTTTCAGATAATTTGAAATAATCCTTGAAATTGATATAAAAAGCCAATAAAAAATCGAGATTTCAACTCAGGAATCTAAAATATGATATGATATCAAATAACTATAACCGATTCTGAAAACTACCTCTGCTAGAGATCTTCTAATAATTTTAAGTCGACTCATAAAACATTCTGTAGCTTAAAAAGAAAATAGTCTAAGTCCCGACAAGAGCTACAATTTTCAGGATGTAATAATTTCATTTCAGCAGAAAATAATGCTACTCAAATTACTAACATTCAATCTTGGTCATTTAAGCTATTGTGAGTTTTAACGAAATCTTTCGAGAATCTAGAGGTCTATGCGATATCTTAAATGTGTAATTCATAATAATTTTAATGACACGCTTTAATATTTCATCACTTATAGGGGGCGTACTCCTAATGCTTCCAGGTTTTATGATAGCCAGTAATATTCCGCAGGATTCCACCAATAAAAAGATAGAGCAACTTCAGGTAGGCGTTTTTGAACAAACACCTTATATGTTCAAGGATAATAAAGGAAATTGGGACGGTATTAGCATCCGACTTTGGAGAAATGTTGCTGATGATCTAAATTATCGTTTCGATCTTCAGGAAATAGATTCGGAAATAGCGAATAGTAGTTTAAAAGATAAACAGATCGATATTTTACTTTTAAGTGAATTAACTACAAAGGAGGACAGCCTGGTAGACTTTAGTCATATTTATTACACTGCAAACATGGGAGCAGCAACCTCCCCGGCAATGGATCTTGGAGCCATTATCAAAAGTTTTTTCAGTAAAAGATTCTGGATCATAGTTTTAGTACTCTCTGTATTATTGCTAATTGTGGGAACCATCATGTATTTTGTGGAGCGCAGGAGCAATGATGAAAATTTTGGAGGCGAACGTTCAATTATTAAAGGTATAGGTTCAGGTTTTTGGTGGGCGGGTGTAACTATGACCACGATTGGATATGGTGATAAGGCTCCGGTAACTTTCTGGGGAAGAGTCATCGCCCTCTTTTGGATGCTTATCGCTATGGCGGTCACTGCGGTTCTAACTGCATCTTTAGTAAGCGCGGTGATGGGCGGTTCTTCCAGTAAGAAGATTGCAATCCCCACCGACCTAAAAGACATGAAGGTACTTGCGTTGCAGGAATCAAAAGCATCCACATATCTAGAAGAAGAAAGAGTAAGCTTTCAAAAGGTATCTGATCTTAAAGAGGGTCTACAGCTTGTAAACTCCAGAAGGGCCGATATAATCCTGCATAATATTCCGCAGCTTAATTATTATATAAACAGCGATGCAGCTCTTAATCTTCGTGTTCAACCTATCTTGCTAAATCCTCGTTTATATGCCATGGGTATTCGTAATAATAGTAATTTACGCGAAGATCTAAATCGTTCTATTTTGAAAGTAATACAGACTTCTCAATGGCAACGTGAGCTAGACAGATTTATTCCGGATAAGAGATAGCAATTACGTGAAAGACATTGATTCTAAATTGAATTATTTAAAATGTTGAAACTCGAGCTCCTTTTCAATTCACTTTTAGAATTATTGCGAGTTTGCTATCTGTATAACTCACCTTGTTGAGGTATCATAAAAATCCACTTAATTCTGTTTCGGATTCAAAAAAACATTGAATTCTGTGCGAAAGAAATGGACACAAAAAAACCCTCAAAATCTACAGATTAAGAGGGTCTTTGGTACTCGGGACGGGACTTGAACCCGTACGACCTAATGGTCATTGGATTTTAAGTCCAACGTGTCTACCAATTCCACCACCCGAGCTTAAAATTATTAAAGAGCGAAAA
>NZ_JBLWIM010000012.1:1002231-1033454 GCF_048381525.1 Christiangramia qingdaonensis | reverse complement strand
TTTTCGCGATTTTAAAGAACACAACGCCATTTATCATAGCATTTATTGCGGAGGCAAATTTAAAACAAATCTTATAACAGCAAAGAATTATTTAAGAAAAAAGATTCCTCAAAAACCAATTCTTTCCAGCATGGATGCTTATCTCTTCATTATCAGTAATTAGGAGTTGAGCAACTTTCATTTAATATGTACTTCAGCAATAATTAACTACAATACTTAAAGTGTAACCCATAAATATACTTACTGCTTACTGAGCATTCTTTTGATCTCATTCAGCTTCATTAGTGCTTCTACCGGCGTTAGTGTATCAATATCAATTCCCAGTAGCTCTTGCTTCAAATCTTCCAGTAAAGGATCATCCAGATTGAAAAAACTAAGTTGCATTTCCTCTTCCGCAGAACTTTTCATAACCACCCCGGAATCTTCCATCGAGTGGGAAGCCTCCAGTTTCGCAAGAATTTTGTTCGCTCGATGTAATACCATTTGAGGCATCCCCGCCATCTTTGCGACATGTATCCCGAAACTATGTTCACTACCTCCGGGTACAAGCTTCCGAAGAAACAATACATTATCCTTTAATTCCTTGACCGAAACATTATAATTCTTAATCCTGCTAAAGGTTTCACACATCTCGTTCAACTCATGATAATGTGTAGCGAAGAGTGTTTTTGGCCTGGCCGGATGTTCGTGTAAATACTCGCTAATCGCCCAGGCAATACTAATCCCGTCATAGGTGCTGGTTCCTCTTCCAATTTCATCAAGCAGCACAAGACTTCTTTCAGAAATATTATTCAGAATACTTGCAGTTTCATTCATTTCTACCATAAAAGTAGATTCTCCCATCGAAATATTATCGCTCGCTCCTACCCGGGTAAAGATCTTATCCACCAAACCAATTTCTGCAGCTTTCGCGGGTACAAAACTCCCCATTTGAGCCATAAGAACGATCAACGCAGTTTGTCGTAATATAGCCGATTTACCACTCATGTTTGGACCAGTGATCATAATGATCTGCTGATCCTCTCGATCAAGATTAACATTGTTGGTCACGTAGATTTCTCCAGATGGTAATTGTTTCTCGATCACCGGGTGCCTTCCTTCTTCGATCGCCAGTGCATGACTATCGGTGATAGACGGACGCGAATAATTCTCCAGTTTAGCCAGTTGAGCAAACGAAGCAAGACAATCCAGTCTTGCGATCAACTTTGCATTTCGCTGTACAGGATCAATATATTCAGCCATCCAAGAGATCAGTTTTGAGAATAATTCCTGTTCAAGTTGCTGGATCTTCTCCTCTGCTCCCAGAATCTTGGACTCATATTCCTTGAGCTCCTCTGTAATATAACGTTCAGCGTTTACAAGGGTTTGCTTTCTGTTCCAGGTTTCCGGCACCTTGTCTTTATGTGAATTTCTAACTTCGATATAATAACCGTACACATTGTTCTTTCCGATCTTTAAGGATGTAATGCCAGTTTCATGGCTTTCACGTTTGATCATATTATCGAGATAATCCTTTCCAGAAAAAGCTATGGCCCGCAGGTCATCTAATTCTGAAGAAAAACCTTTCGCGATCACATTTCCTTTCTGAACATTGACCGGTGCTTCTTCAGTAATACTTTCAGAAATCTTACTACGCAACAAATCGCAGCTGTTCAAAGTATCTCCAATAACCCTGATCGCTTCATTATCGCATTCCAGAGCGAGTTCTTTAATTGGCATAATGGCATTCAGCGAATGTCTTAGCTGGTTTACTTCACGCGGACTGATCTTCTGCGTAGCAACCTTGGAGATTAGACGTTCCAGATCGCTCATTTCTCTTAATTGCTCCTGAATTCTTTCTAATCTATCCGGATTCTTCAGCAGAAAATCTACTACTTCCAGACGTTGCTCTATAAGATTCGCATCTTTGAGCGGTAGTGCCAGCCAGCGTTTTAAAAGTCGGCCACCCATTGGTGAGATCGTTTTATCGATCACATCCAGCAAGGTCACAGCGTTTGCCGCATTAGAATGATACAACTCTAGGTTCCTGATGGTAAACCTGTCCATCCATACGTATTGCTCTTCTGCGATTCGGTTTAAAGAAACTATATGCTGAAGGCGATGATGCCTGGTTTCTCCAAGGTAATAGAGCACCGCCCCAGAAGCTACAATACCCTCTTCAAGATGATCTACACCAAAACCTTTTAGCGATTTTGTTCCGAAGTGATCGTTGAGAGTTTCATGAGCATAGTCACTTTTAAAGATCCAGTCATCCAAAAAGAAACAATGATGATCCTTGCCAAATGCCGATGTAAAATCCTTCTTATACTTCTTCTGAACAAGAATTTCACTAGGTGAAAAGTTCTGAAGTAGTTTATCGATATATTCCTGATTTCCCTGTGCGCATAAAAATTCACCCGTAGAAATATCCAGAAAAGAAATTCCCAGATTTTTCTTTCCGAAGTGAACGGCACAAAGAAAATTATTCGATTTACTGCTTAAGATATCGTCGTTAAATGCAACCCCTGGAGTAACCAGTTCGGTAACTCCTCTTTTAACGATCGTTTTAGTCATTTTCGGGTCCTCTAACTGATCGCAAATGGCAACTCGCTGACCCGCTCTGACTAATTTTGGTAAATAAGTATTAAGTGAATGATGAGGAAATCCTGCCAGCTCCGTGCGCTCACCGCCGTTATTACGATTGGTAAGTACGATATTGAGAATACGTGCAGCTTTCACCGCATCCTCTCCAAATGTTTCATAAAAATCCCCAACCCTGAAAAGCAGCATGGCATCAGGATATTTCAACTTAATGCTATTGTACTGTTTCATTAAAGGGGTCACCTTCTGCGATTTTTTATCTGCCAATTTTCCGGGATTTTATGGAATGCTAATGTAAAGATTCAGGACTTTGCCCGAAAATTTAATCTAAAATTTCGACGAGAAGCGTCATGAGAAATAGTGCAGACCATAAAATAGTTCTGGACCAATTCCTGGAGACAAGGTTCCCGGTGATCTGCTCGCAACTTTCAGGTGGATTGATCGCATTATGTAAAGGCACAAAAATAAGAAAGGTAAGCAGCCATAAAGCTACTATAAATAGTAAGCTCGTAATCTCGTAAACACCCTGATGTAGGAATAATTGCCAACTCGCAACGATCAATTGCAAGATCATTAAAGGCCCCACGATCACCCCAATTCTTCCGGTGTATTTTTTATGCCAGTCACCAAGTTCATTCTGCCCGTAATGACAAAGCCCGGGATAAATGACCAGTTGCACGATCCAGATCAGAACCATAAGTCCGAAATCAAGCAAAAGTCTGATCGTATGTAGTTCCATTGAATTTAAAATTACAGATTATTGATATCCAGCAGCCTGCAAATTAAATAACTCGGCATATAATTTATCATTCGCCATCAACTCCTGGTGAGTTCCAATTTCTTCCACCTGACCGTTTTTTAAAACCATAATTCTGTCTGCAATACGCACGGTACTAAATCTATGCGAAATGATCACCGCCGTTTTACCTTGAGTTAATTGAATAAAGCGCTGGAATGCTTCGGTTTCTGCGCGGGCATCAAGAGCCGAAGTTGGTTCGTCAAGAATCAGCACCTCTGCATCTTTCATATAAGCCCGGGCGATTGCAATTTTTTGCCATTGACCTCCGGAAAGATCCTTTCCATTCTTAAATCTTTTCCCTAACTGCTGTGCATAGCCAAGCGGTAATTCTGAAACTACTTCCTGCGCCAGACTTTTCTGTGCAGCACTGTCTATTCGGGATTGATTGCCTATTTCTCCAATTTCACCCATGGCAATATTTTCACGCAGGGTCAATTCAAATTTCACAAAATCCTGAAAGATCACACCAAAATATTGCTGATACGCCGCCTGGTTATACTTTTGAATTGGAACATGATCAAGTAAGATCTCCCCTTCCGTTGGTTCATAAAACTGTAAAAGCAATTTGATCAATGTTGTTTTTCCAGCTCCGTTCTCACCAACAAAAGCCAGTTTTTCTCCAGCTCTAAGGTGAAAATTGATATTTCTAACCACCCATTTTTCAGATTTTGGATATTTAAAACCAACATTTTTAAACTCGAAACCATGTTTGATCTCTTTTGGCAATTCAAGCTTTTCTTCTGAATTTTCATTGCTGAAGGACAGATCCAGGAATTCGAAATAATCCTGAAGATAGAGAGCACTCTCGGTAATCTGAGTAAAACGGGTGAAAAAACCCTGTAATTTTGATCGTAATCTATTGAAGGACCCAGATAAGAAAGTCAGGTCACCAATACTGAAAATTCCGGCAACGGTTCTAAAGATGATAAATACGTAAGCACCATAATAGGCTCCTGTTCCAATAATATTAAAAACTGAACCCCAACCAGCTCTTTGTTTCGCCAGGCTCTTACTTTGCTTATAATATTTGGCTGATAGATTCTGAAATCTTCCCGCAAGATAATTTGAGAGTCCGAACAACTTCACCTCTTTTGCAGTGACATCACTGGCACCCGCATAACGCAAGTAATCAAGTTCCCGTCTTTCCTGCGTCCAGCTTCGGGCTAGAGAATAGCTTGTTCCGCTAAACTTGATCTCATTAATAATGGTAGGAATGATCGAAACAATTAAAAGAATGATTAGCCAAGGCTCAAAAGCAACGACCCCGGCAAGTAAAGAGATTATCACAATGACATCCTCACCCTGGGTTAAAATATTAGACATCAATCCTACTCTTCCCGTAGTCTGCTGCCGTGCTCTTTCCAGTTTATCGTAAAATTCAGAATCTTCAAGCTGGTCCAGATTAAGTTCTGAAGTTTTTTTTATTATTCTTACCGATGTATCGATGGAGTACTGATCGCCTAAAAGCGCATCACTTAAGCTAATCCCACGACTTAACAGATCTGAAAGTATAGCCAATCCAAATTCTGCCGCCACCAGCATCCATAATCTATCCAGATCTTTTAGATCATTCCCAATCTGCAGGATCACTTCATCTATGATCAGTTTTCCCAGCAAAAGCATGATCACCGGTAACACCGCATTTAAAACACGACCAAAAATATTGGCATAAAAAAGTGACGGATTCACTTTCCGTATTTCTTTAAAAAATCTGGGAACAAATTTAAGGGAGGCAAAACTCTCTCTAAAATTGATCTTATTAGCTTCTAAGGTCTTTTTTCTTCTTGGCAAATTCTAATTTTTGGATGCCTTGCAATTTAAGCGAAAGCGATAAAAAATGAGCTGCTTAGGTCGTAATTACAACTTAATCCTAACATTTGTGCAAGCTGCGAAATTAGATCCCACTATTTGCTTCTGAAGTTTTGCTATTTTTGCCGGCATGGCAAACAGGAAACTTAAAAATGCGGAACTGGACCGGAAAACGGTTTCAGAATTTAAAGAAGCAACCAAAACTCCAATTATCATCATTCTGGACAATATTCGAAGTCTGAATAATATTGGATCGGTTTTTAGAACTGCCGATGCATTTTTGATCGAAAAGATCTATTTATGCGGAATTACTGCCAGACCACCCCACAAGGATATTCAAAAAACCGCTCTGGGCGCCACGGAGACTGTGGCATGGGAATATGCGGAAGATACTCTTGAGCTTGTCACAAAACTTCAGCAGGAAGGAAAAAAAGTCTACGCCATAGAACAAGCCGAAAATGCTGTGATGCTGGATAAATTTGAACCTTTAAAGGATCAGACTTCCGCAGTAATATTCGGGAATGAAGTGAAAGGTGTACAACAGGACGTAGTAACTGCCAGTGATGCGGTTATTGAAATACCTCAGCTGGGAAGCAAACATTCTCTGAACATTTCAGTAAGCACAGGGGTTGTAGTATGGGATCTATTCTCGAAATTACAGCGATAAACTAGTTTACAGCTTTATCGATTTCAGCCAGAAGCTTCAAGTAATCCTGCCGGTTCGCCACGAAATCCAGGTCTGAAATATCGATGATCTGCACCTTCATATTACTTTGAGACTTGATAAAATTCAGGTAACTCTTATTGATCTCGATCAAATATTCCGGTTGAATATTCTGCTCATAATCCCTGCCTCTTTTTTTGATATTCTGAAGCAACCTGTCGGTATTTTGATACAAATAGATATAAAGTTCCGGTTTTACCAGCTCCTTATACATTAGATGGAATAACTTGTGATACAGTGAATATTCATCTTCATGCAGCGTAATTCTTGCAAAAATAAGTGACTTGAAAACGTCATAATCTGAAATGATAAAGTCCTTAAATAGATCGTACTGCGCGAGGTCATCTGAGAGTTGCTGATACCTGTCTGCCAGGAAAGACATTTCCAATGAAAATGCATAGCGATCTTTATCTTCGTAAAACTTAGGTAGAAATGGGTTGTCCTTAAAGCGTTCGAGAATCAGTTTTGCATTAAAATCTTCGGAAACCATCGTGGAAAAACTGGTTTTACCGGCACCAATATTTCCTTCTACAGCGATATAATTACAAGCAGGAAAATTATACTTAATACCCGGAATATTTAATTTCTCTGAAACCTTATTAATTTCTGAAATATCACTGGTATCTGCAAGTAGATCGCGATACGACCTTTTAAGAACCGGGTGTATTTCCTTTGCTGCAATATCCTGAAGCGGCAATAAAACGAATTTTCTATCTGGAATTCCGGGATGTGGGATCTGCAAGTTCTCTACCTGAATGATCTCATCTTCAAAAATTAGAAGATCCAGATCGATCACCCTGTTTTGATAAGCACCGGAATTATTTCTCTCTCGTCCCAGTTTATTTTCTATTGCCTGTAAACTTTTTAGAATTTGCTGTGGATCCAGTCTTGTTTCGATCTTCGTACAGCCATTGTAAAATGAATTTCCTTCAAATCCCCAGGCCGGAGTTTCGTAAATACCAGAAACCTCCCGAACCCATCCAATAGTTTCATGAATTTGATCAAGCGCAGTTTGCATATAACCTAGACGGTCGCCAAGGTTACTACCTAAGGCCAATAGTACTGTTTTAGGGGAATTCAAAACGGATTAAGAAAATTTTAATAGGTAGCTTCAAATAATTTCACAGCAAATTAAGCAAAACAAAAGCACATACTCTTAATTTTGTAGCAAGACTTAATAAAAAAATTTGAGTAAACTTTCCCGGAAAAAGAAGCACAGGGCTTTACAAATTTATATGATCCTGAGCGCGTTATTCATTGCCTCTCTGGTGGTCTCCAACCTGATCTTTCAAAAGTTTTTTTACTGGGATTTCTTCGGAATCTACACTTTTGAGGTTTCCGTGGGAATTTTACCATATCCAATCACTTTTTTGATCACCGATATTATTAGCGAGATCTATGGAAAAAATAAGGCCAACCAGGTAGTAACTACTGGAATCTTTGCATCCGTTTTTTCTTTATTAATTATTTATATCGCAGATTATGTCCCTGCTACCAGCTGGTCACCCATTGACAATGAAATCTTTGGAAGAGTCTTTGGAGCTACAGCGATAGCGGTTTTTGCCAGCATGGTCGCCTACTTGCTGGCTCAGTATGTGGACATTCAGCTATTTCATTTCTGGAAGAAACTTACCCGCGGGAACCATCTCTGGTTGAGAAACAATTTTTCTACCTTCCTTTCCCAGTTCGTAGACACATTCTCGGTCCTATTCTTGCTCTGTACTTTTAATAAAATTTCATGGGAACTCTTTGGCGGACTCTTACTTAGCGGATTTCTTTTTAAAGTTTTGATTGCTGCGATAGACACGCCATTTTTGTATGCTGCGGTTTTCGCCTTCAGAAAATATTTTAAGCTGAAGCCTGCGGAAGAATTACAATTTGATCAACCTACTCTTGAATAGCATAGCTGTTCTAAAATATAGAATTATGAAAAAAGCATTTAAAATAATTGGATTTACACTACTAACCATCATCATCTTATTAGTGATCGCACCTTTTGTATTTGAATCTCAGCTGAAGGATCTCGTGAGAAAAACATTGAACGAGAACATGGATGCTCAGGTAGATTTTGAAGATATTAACCTTAGTATGTTTCGAAATTTTCCTGATGCTACTTTGGTGATCGAGGAACTTAGCATTATAAATAACGAACCTTTTAAAGGAGATACTCTTGCACTTAGTGAAGAGATCATTCTGGAAATGTCTGTCAAGGAACTTTTTAAGAGTAGCTCTGAACCTAAAAGAGTAGATCAGGTAAAGATTAATAACGCCTATCTAAATATTAAAGTGGACTCATTGGGACGAGCCAATTATGATATTGCTATTGAAGATACCACGGCAACCGCCGCAGATTCGACCGCTACAGGATTCAGCCTGGACCTAAAGCACTATGAGATCAACAATACCAGGATTAAGTATGTGGATGAGTCGGCGAAGATCGCACTGGATGTTGAAAACCTGAATCATGAAGGAAATGGTGATTTCTCTCTTGCTACTTCTGAACTTGAAACTTATTCCGAAGCACTGGTAAGTCTTAATTATGACGGAGTAAATTATCTGAATCAGAATTCTGTAAGCCTGGATGCAGTACTGGAAATGGATCTGGAGAATTTGCGCTATACTTTTCTTGAAAACGAAGCGATGGTCAACCAGTTACCTTTAACTTTTGATGGCTATGTGCAGGTAAATGAAAGTAATACTGAAATGGATCTAAGCTTTAAAACTCCCTCTTCAGATTTCAAAAATTTCCTGGCGGTGATTCCGCAAACTTACGCGCAGAATATTGAAAATGTAGAGACCAACGGAGACTTTATCGTTGACGGTAGAATCTTCGGAAAAGCTGACGATACCTATATTCCGAAGATGAACGTGAAAATATCTTCCAGTAACGCATCGTTCAAATATCCGGAGCTGCCTAAAAGTGTTCAGGATATCAACCTGGATATGGTGATTCTTAATGACACCGGAATTGCAGAAGACACATATATCGATATCAATACGGCTACCTTCAGAATAGATGAAGATCAATTTTCTGCCAATGGAAAAGTGAGTAATCTTACTGAAAATATGCTGGTAAGTCTAGCCTTAAAGGGAAGTATAAATCTGGCTAACCTCAATAAAGCCTATCCGCTGGAGCTCGAACAGGATTTAAATGGAAGGCTTACTGCAGATGTGCAGACCAGTTTCGATATGAATTCTATTGAAAAAGAACAATATCAAAATGTAAAAAGTAAGGGAACGGCTTCTATTTCAAACTTTAGCTATGCTTCTCCTGAAATTCCAAACAAGATCAGTATTTCCAATGCCAATATGAGCTTTAATCAGGGGAATGTTAGTGTTCCTGAATTGAAGCTAAGCACCGGAAAAACAGATCTTACTGCAAATGGTACCATTCAAAACCTAATTGGATTTCTATTTACAGATCAGCAGCTAAAGGGTGATTTTAAAGCTAGATCGAATGTGTTTTCTGTGAATGATTTTATGTTGGCTGAAACTGAAGAGGTCACAACGACGACTGAAGATGGCGAACAAAAAACAGAAAGTAAGACCACCGGAAAGGAAGCCGTAAAAATTCCTTCTTTTCTGGATATTCAGTTACAATTTGATGCTAATACGGTTTTTTATGATAATCTGGAATTAAAGAATGTAACTGGATTATTGATTATCAAAGATGAATCTGCCAGATTGCAGAATGTATCTACCAATATTTTTAATGGTAGTATTGGTGCCAATGGCTTTGTTTCCACAAAAAACCCTACTCCTACTTTCGAGATGAACCTGGATCTAAATTCATTGGATATCGCGTCATCTTTTAACGGACTTGAACTTATGCAGAATCTTGCTCCACTGGCAAAAGCCATGAAAGGAAAAGTACAGTCCAAAGTAAATTTAAAGGGTAACCTGAACGAGGATCTTACCCCGCAACTTACCAGCCTGGTGGGTGATGCTCTTGCAGAGTTACTTACTGCAGAACTCGACCCGCAACAAGCAGCATTATTGTCAAAACTTGATAGTCAGCTTGGTTTCATCAATTTCGATAAGATCGATCTTTCCAATCTTAAAACGAAGCTTTCATTTAATGATGGGCAGGTAGCTATTGCACCATTTGATTTTGACATTAAAGGTGTTAAGTTCCAGGTTAGTGGGACTCATGGATTTGATTTGAATATGAACTATGACCTTAAACTGGACATTCCGGCAAAATATCTCGGAAATGAAGTAGGCGGAACACTTGGAAAACTTAGTGGTGAAGACTTCTCCAATATGATGGTAGCACTACCCGTTGGAATCACCGGAAATTTTCAAAATCCAAAAATCAATTTGAACATGCAGCAGGCAGTGAATAGTCTTACCCAGAAGGTGGTTGAAAAACAAAAAGGCAAGCTGGAAGATAAAGCTGTAGACGCGATCAATGATATCCTTCAGGGGAAACGTGATCCCAAAAAGCCTTTCAGTAAAAACGATACAACTGCTGTAAAGCAGGACAGCATCGCTCAAAGCAAAACAACTAAATCTGATAGTATTCAGAAGTCACAGAAGGAACAGGTTCAGAATGCTGCAAAAAATATTCTGGGTGGCATCTTGAAAAATAATAAAAAGAAAACTGATACCACTACCAATAATAATTAGGAACGAAAAAGCAGAACCTTCCGGTTCTGCTTTTTTTTGATTTGTATCTAAAATTACAGCACTACTTTGATCTCGACTACGTGACCCTCATGACCTCTTACATTGAATGCAGTGCCATCATCAAAAATGAGGTACTGACCTTTGATGCCGCGTAATAAGCCTTCATAAAACGGACTCTTACTCAAATTCAGGGTTTTTACTTTTTCAGGATATTTCTCTACCGGAAATTTGATTTCGGTCTCCTTGTTACTGGCCAAATAATAATCGCGTACTTCATCTGGAATGAATGGCTTCAGTTTATCTCTTTCAGCATGAAGATCCAGATCAAGCACATCGTTAGTAAGCATTTTCCTCCAGTTCGTCTTATCGGCTACATGATTCTTTAGGGCAACTTCAGTAATTCCGGCAAGATAACGATTGGGAACCTCCACAATTTCGATCGCTTCATGCGCACCCTGATCAATCCATCTTGTAGGCACCTGAGTTTTACGCGTAACCCCAACTTTCACATCACTTGAATTTGCCAGGTAGACAATATGCGGTTGCAGCTGCGATCTCTTTTCATACTCCAGATCACGATCTTCCTCATCTAAATGCGCTTTACTTTTCTCCGGACTAATCACCCATTCCCCAGCCTGGGGTATAGAGCTGAAACAATCATAACATAGACCCTGTCTGAAAATCTTCTTCTGAAGGCTACAATTCAAGCACTCATATTTGAGAAAATTGATACTTATTTTCTTGCCTATCAATTGATTCATATGAATGAAATCATCCTTCCAGACTAGATAATACTGTACTGTATCGCTAAGTTCGGTTCTCATTTTGGTAAGGACACCGCTATAGATCATTGAATTTTCTTTTTAAGACTAAACTATTTTTTTGCAGGCTTCAAAGAATCCGTTATTTTTAACCAGATAACGTCACGCCTGCAAAACAAGGCTTAAAGATAGAAATAAATAATGCCAATTCCATTAGTCAACTCCATTGCTTCTTGGTTCTTAAAGAAGAGAATTCATCAAATGGAATTGTTCATTAAGTATCCTCATGAGGTACAGCAAGAGCTGCTTCGAAACCTTATTAGCAAAGCAAAGAATACTGAAGTTGGGAAGCGCTACCATTTTTCTGAGATCAATAATTACCAGAAATTCAGGGAACGTGTTCCTATTCAGAAATATGAAGATATCGAAAGTGATATTGAGCGCAGCCGTAAAGGTGAACATAATATTTTCTGGCCGGGAGCTATTCGATGGTTTGCAAAATCAAGCGGTACGACCAATGCAAAAAGCAAATTTATTCCCGTTAGTCAGGATTCACTGGAAGCCTGCCATTACGCTGCCGGTAAAGACCTCATCTGCATATACCTGAATAATAATCCTGGATCGCAGATGTTTACCGGTAAAAGTTTGCGTCTGGGAGGAAGCAAGGAACTTTACCAGGAAAACGGAACCAGCTACGGAGATCTTTCAGCTATTCTTATAGATAATATGCCTTTCTGGGCAGAGTTTAGTAGCACTCCGAGTAACGAAGTTTCATTGATGCATGACTGGGAAACCAAGATGCAGGCAATTGTAAACGAAACCATTAAGGAACGGGTGACCAGTCTTGCCGGTGTTCCTAGCTGGATGCTGGTTTTACTGAATAATGTGTTGCAAAGTACTGGCAAAGAAAACGTATTTGAAGTCTGGCCTCATCTAGAAGCCTATTTTCATGGTGGAGTAAGTTTCGAGCCATATGCTTCCCAGTACCAGAAAATTTTACCCAAGGAAGATTTTAGGTTCTATGAGATCTACAATGCTTCTGAAGGCTTTTTCGCCTGTCAGGATCTTAACGATTCCAAAGAAATGCTACTCATGCTGGATTATGGGATCTTCTTTGAATTTATTCCTATGGATAGCTATGGCTCTGCCCTGGAACACGCTATCCCACTTGATGAAGTTAAAATTGGCACAAACTACGCCGTAGTGATTACTACGAACGCCGGCTTATGGAGATATAAGATTGGTGATACCATTAAGTTCACCAATACTAATCCTTACCGCATTAAAGTTACCGGAAGAACCAAGCATCATATCAACGTTTTTGGTGAAGAACTTATCATTGAAAATGCTGAATCTGCCCTCAAAAAAGTATGCCTTTTAACCAATTGTGAGATCAAGGATTATACGGTTGCCCCAATTTTTATGGAAGGCCGTGAGAAAGGTGCCCATGAATGGATGATCGAATTCAAGAACGAGCCAAAAGATTTCGATAATTTCAAGGTTCAGCTTGATCTTGCCTTGCAAGAGGTAAATAGTGATTATGAGGCAAAAAGGTATAATAACATGACCCTAAATGCGCCGCTTGTACACCAGGCGCGTCCTGATCTCTTTTATGATTGGTTGAAAATGCATAACAAAGTTGGCGGTCAGCACAAAGTACCAAGACTTTCGAATTCCAGAACTTATCTCGAGGAATTGTTGAAATTAAGCAACTAGCCCATGGCGAGCGAGAAAGAAAAGATGCTCAGTGAGCAGGCCTATAAAGCTTCAGACAAGGAATTATTCGAAGAGCGACTGCATGCTCAAAAAACTTGTTTTGATTTCAATAATATATCGCCTGAACTAATTACTGAAAGACACGATCTCATTCGCAGAATTCTTGGTTCAGTTTCTTCGGAATTTTATATACAGCCGCCATTTCAATGTGATTATGGTTATAACATTCACCTTGGAAATCACTTTTACTCAAATTATAATCTAACCATACTCGACTGCGCTGAAGTTAGGATAGGTGACCATGTAATGATCGCTCCAAACGTGAGTATTTTTACGGCCGGACATCCTATAGATGCAAATAAGCGAAACGAAGAATGGGAATATGCAATTCCTGTGACAATTGGTAATAATGTTTGGATTGGTGGAAATTCAGTAATAAATCCAGGAGTGAGTATTGGTAACAATACGGTCATTGGATCTGGAAGTGTGGTTACCCGTGATATCCCTTCCAATGTGATCGCAGCAGGAAATCCTTGCAAAGTGATCAGGGAGATCACCAAAGCTGATGAGGACTTCTATTTTAAGGATAGAAGATTTTAAAAAAGATCCGACAGTAATTACCGCCGGATCTAATATTTCTAAAGTGTTTTAGCTACTTTATCTACTACCTCGATCGTACGATCAAGATCTTCATAGCTAAGTGCATCACTTATAAACCATGTTTCATAGGCACTTGGTGCGATATAGATTCCATTTTCCAACATCCCGTGGAAGAATTTATTAAAGGTCCCTAAGTTCGCCGACTTTGCTGCGGAAGCAAAATCTGTTACAGCATCCAATCCAAAATGTACCGAGATCATAGAACCGTATCTATTGATCGTGAAATCAATCTCATTTTGTTTTAATACTTTTTCCATACCCTCGTGCAGGTAGGCTGTTTTTTTATCAATGCTTTCAAAGATCTCTGGATTAGAGTCCAATTCTGTTAGCATAGCTAAACCGGCAGCCATAGCTAAAGGATTTCCACTTAATGTTCCGGCCTGGTACACTGGTCCTATAGGAGCAAGATGATCCATGATCTCATTTCTTGCCGCGAAGGCTCCAACAGGCAATCCACCTCCAATTACTTTTCCGAAGCAAACGATATCAGCAACCACATTTTCTCTCTGCTGCACACCTCCGGCTGCAAGTCTGAAACCAGTCATTACCTCATCAAAAACAAGTAAAATTCCGGTTTCATCACATATTTCTCGCAAACCTTGTAAAAAACCTTCAGCCGGCGGAATACATCCCATATTTCCAGCCACCGGCTCCAGAATGATACAGGCGATCTCCTCCTTATTAGCTTCTACGAGCTCTTTTACATTTGCTAGGTCATTGAAATTAGCAAGTAAGGTGTCTTTAGCCGTTCCCTGGGTTACTCCCGGGCTGTTTGGCGAACCAAAAGTTATTGCCCCACTCCCCGCCTGTATTAGGAAGGAATCACTATGACCATGGTAACAACCAGCAAATTTGATAATTTTATCTTTTCCGGTAAAACCTCGGGCCAGTCTCACAGCACTCATACAGGCTTCTGTCCCGGAATTTACCATTCTTATCTTATCAATATTGGGCACCATCTTAACAGCCAGTTCTGCGATCTTGGTTTCAATTTCTGTAGGCGTTCCAAAAGATGTTCCCATCCTGGCTTTTTCAACTACAGCATCTACTACCGGTTTGTGGGCGTGTCCCAGAATTAAAGGACCCCATGAATTTATATAATCTATTAGTTGATTATCATCCTCGTCATATAAATAAGCTCCTGCAGCTCGCTTAACGAAAACAGGATCTCCTCCAACAGCTTTAAATGCTCTAACCGGTGAATTCACTCCGCCCGGAATTACTTTTTTAGCATCTGCGAATAAGGCACTACTTCTCTTATAAATCATAACTCTATTCCTCTATTTTACATTCAGGATCTGGCCAATGGAGATGTTATTTCCGTTCAGTCCATTCCTTCGTTTAATATCTTCTACAGTGGTATCGTATTTTTTAGAGATCGAATACAAGGTATCTCCTTTTTGAACAACATGACTTTCGCTTGTACTTTTAGGTTGTGCAGCATAGGCACGAGTAGACTTTCCACTGATGTTTTCATCGAATTTATACAGCTCGTAACGTTCAATAAGATCGATCAATTTATCTGGATAACGCCTGTCTGTCGCATAACCAGCCTTTCTTAAACCTTTTGCCCAGCCTTTATAATCATCAGCATCCAGCTCAAAAAGTTCTGAATATCTTCCTCGCCCAGAAAGGAAAAGACTGTGATCTCTGTAAGAATATTTCGCGTGCTTATACTTTCTAAAACATTCTCCCTTTCTATCATCATCATGGTACACTTTTTCACCATTCCAATCATGACATTTAATACCAAAATGATTATTTGCCTGCCTGGTTAACTGGCCATTACCGGCACCAGATTCTAAAATTCCTTGCGCAAGCGTAATACTCGCAGGAATCTTATATAATTTCATTTCTTCCTGTGCAATACTAGCATAATCACGAATATAATCCTCGATACGATAATGGTACGAATTGCGTGGCATTTCTTCCCGCACATCATCCACGATCTCTGCTGGGGAATTATTATTCTCATCCCTTCGATCGGTTTTGACAACATCATCTTTCCTGGTATCCACCTTTTTACGACTTCCGCAGGAAGCAGCAAAAACGGCGACAATAAGCAGCAGTAAAAATCTATTCAATTTCATAGTTCGGTTATAATTTGTGGCTGCGCTTTTTTTCTCAATCTCTCGTTCATTCCTTCTATTCCCTGCAGGCCTCCGGTATGAATTGCCAGGATCTTTGAACCCTTCGGAAAGTAATTTTTCTGCGCGAGTTCAAAAATACCAAAAAGTAATTTCCCTGTATAAACCGGATCGAGTTTGATTCGGGTTTTTCTGAAAAAATCATTCATAAACAGAATTAATTCTGCAGAAATCTTTGCGTAACCACCAAAATGATAATCTGTATTGATGGACCAGTTCGTTTTCGTAGTCATTCTCTTAATTTCTTCGGAAAGGTGTCCAGATTTAAGTGCTGAAAAACCCAGAATACTTTGGGGAGAAAGAGAAGCATTAACAAGCCCGGCCATAGTTCCTCCAGTTCCTACTGAAGTGCATATATATTCATATTCCTTATCTGCTTCAGAAAGAATTTCTTCACAACCTTTGATCGCCAGTTCACTTGTTCCGCCTTCAGGAATGATCATCGCATCGGGAAATTGTGCATGTAATTGCTTCAGAAATGTTTCAGATTCTTTATCCCGATATACTTCCCTGTTTATAAATTTCAGGTTCATTCCGCAGGAATCTGCATACTTCAGTGTGGGACTCCATTTTTCTTTCTGAAACTCCAGTTCGTCACCTCTAATAAACCCGATAGTTGAGATACCTTCCAGTTTTCCGGCTGCTGCCGTGGCTGCGATATGATTACTATGAGCACCGCCAAAAGTTAACAGACAATCCTTTTCTAATTCTGAAGCTTTCAATACGGAATACTTCAGTTTTCTGAATTTGTTCCCGGACACTTCAGGATGCAAAAGATCTTCACGCTTGATATGCAGGGTCACCGAATTTGAAAATTCAGCAACAAATTGATTTTCAGAAACAATAGCTTCAGAAGTCTGAAAAATAGAATTCATAACTGCAAAAATAATGCATCCGCTTTAGAAGAAAGAATAAGCACTGAAATTCTACGGGCTTATTACATATAGTTTGTAAAAGCCCAGAAGGAACGCTTTTTTAAGTAATTAAGGTCAGTCTCGCGCCTGTAAGCCTCTTTTTCAAAACTAATATTTCTATAAGCCTGCATCCCGTCTTTAAGTGTGGCATATCTTATAAAAAACTCCAGCGCATACCATACGTAAAAGAAGATCACGAGCAACTCAATTTGCTGTCGGAGGTGAATACGCTCATGATTGATAAAATATTTATCCCTTTTAAGATGAATATTCTCGAGTATTACAAAAGGCCAGAGGCTAATACCTTTGAATCTCCCTGATAACAACCTTTTGTTCACGATCAAAATCATCGAATCAATATAAGAAATTGTATTTTAGCAGTATGAATTTTCAGAGAAAAAGAATCCCGATCGAGGACGGAGACTATTACCTGACCCCGGAAGGATACCGCTGTTTTACTGAAAAATATCACTTAAAACGTGGTTATTGTTGTGAAAGTGGTTGCCGCCATTGTCCTTATGGATATAATAGCAAAACAAATAAGCAAGAGTAAAATCATTGGAAATCTCAATTAGCTCTTGACTTTCAATCCCCTTCTAACCAATCCTTCGGCACGATATTTGAGACTTTTAGAAGACTGAAGAATATGAAATTTCCCGGTACTTCTACTAGGAATCTCACTTTTTACTACAGTTTAAAACGAACAACTTAAATTCTAACCTATGAGATTTTTAAAAATTACTCCTCTAGTGTTGCTACTCGCACTTATCTTTAGTTCATGTAGCAGTGTGCGTGTAGCATCAGATTACGATCGGGAAGCCGATTTTAATCAATACAAATCCTTCGCATTTTTCAAACCAGGAATAGATAAAGCCGATATATCTGATCTTGACAAGAAAAGAATTCTAAGAGCCATCGAGAATGAGATGCTAAAGAATGGTTTCACAAAATCTGAAAACCCTGATCTTTTAGTGAGCATTTTTACGAAAACTAACGAGAATATCAATATCTACCAGAATAATTTTGCTGGTTGGGGCTATGGATGGGGTTGGAACCCTTGGTACTGGGGAAGCGGATTCAATACCGTGAACAGAACCAGTGAAGGAACACTTTATATAGACCTTATCGATTCTGAAAATAAAGAATTAGTCTGGCAGGGAATGGGAACTGCAGCTTTGGCCAGGGAGGTAAATAAAAAGCAGGAACGTATCAATGAGATCGTTGCCAAAATCATGGAAAAATATCCACCCGGAATGGAAAAATAGAACATAGTAAAGCCCCAATTAGGGGCTTTTTTTATGGCTAATGCCTACGTGGATTAAACAAATTCTATATCAAATTTTGTACTTTTAACGCAAACGTTTTAGTAAAGGAAGATCATGCTCGATAATATTCAATCCAACGAAATTCTGGACAGGTTACCTGCCCATCTTCAGCAATATATAAAGCCACAAAATTATGAGGATTATACTCCTATTAATCAGGCGGTTTGGCGATATGTGATGCGTAAGAATGTGGATTACCTGAGTAAGGTTGCCCATAGATCCTATCTTGACGGACTTAAGAAAACAGGGATTTCCATAGATAGTATTCCGAATATGTATGGAATGAACAGGATCCTCGAGGAAATAGGCTGGGCGGCAGTTGCTGTGGACGGTTTTATTCCTCCAGCAGCTTTCATGGAATTTCAGGCCTACAATGTTCTAGTGATTGCCAGTGATATTCGCCAGCTCGAACATCTTGAGTATACCCCAGCGCCAGATATTATTCATGAAGGTGCAGGACATGCACCCATCATTGCCAATCCCGAATATGCTGAATACCTGAGAAGGTTTGGTGAAATTGGATGTAAGGCAATCTCCAGCTCTCATGATTTTGAAGTTTACGAAGCTATTCGTGAATTATCGATCTTAAAGGAAGCTGAAAACACTTCCGAAGAAGAGATCATCGCTGTTGAAAAACGAGTGGAGGATCTTCAGAATAAAAAGGTGAATCCCAGCGAAATGTCGCAGATTAGAAATTTACACTGGTGGACGGTGGAATACGGTTTGATTGGCACTCCTGAAGATCCTAAGATCTATGGGGCAGGCTTGCTTTCCTCTATTGGAGAAAGTAAATCCTGTATGACCAGTAAAGTAAAGAAGATTCCTTACACTATCGATGCTGCAAAACAGGAGTTTGATATCACTAAACCTCAACCACAACTCTATGTGACTCCGGACTTTGCGCATCTTAGCCTAGTATTGGAAGAGTTTGCGAATAAGATGGCGCTTAGACGTGGTGGACTTGAAGGAATAAAAAAATTAATTGATTCTAAAAATCTTGGAACTATAGAGTTTACGACCGGCATCCAGGTATCTGGGAATTTTAGCAGAGTTCTGGAACATGAAGATCGACCAATCTATATTCAAACCACCGGGAAAACAGCACTTTCTTACCGCGAAAAAGAGCTTGTTGGACATGGTACATCTTCTCACCCAGAAGGATTTGGATCTCCTATTGGAAAACTTAAAGGCATTAATCTTGCTATTGAAGATATGAGTCCGCGTGATCTTAGGGCTTATGCGATCTACGAAGGCGAAAGAGTAAGTCTTGAATTTGAAGGCGGCATCAAGGTGGAAGGTTCGATCATTACAGGAACCAGGAATCTACAGGGCAAGATCATCATTATTAGTTTTGAGGATTGTACAGTTACTCATGGAGATGAAATTTTATTTCAACCAGATTGGGGACGATATGATATGGCGGTTGGAAAAGAGGTTATTTCTGCCTTCGCAGGACCTGCAGATCATTATTCTTTTGATCTTATAACACATAAACCAACCAGCACAACTATTAAAAGTCCACGAACACCAGAACGGGAAGAACTGGAGTCCTTATATAAGTCGGTTTCGAACATTCGCCACGGGGAGAATACAAAGTTCTCATTAAACTCTGCTTTTGATATTCTGAAAAAGCATCATAAAAATGATTGGCTACTGGCGATAGAGATCTATGAACTTGCTGTTGATGATGATCAAAGTCTGGCAGACGAAGTGAAAGCTTATCTTCTGGAACTTAAGAAGCGTAGACCCGAAATTGCTCATTTAATCGAGGATGGCATGGCAATGACCGAAACAAAATTGGTTAGTCCTTAAAGTTTTATTCTTTCGAGCTTCTTATTATCTTCAATAACCTGGTCCTGATATTCCAGTGACCATCCCATTGAGTTCGTTAGAATATAGATCTTTTGGAGCTCACTTATGAGTCGGTTTTTCGCATTGGTCTTAAGTCGGGATTTGTCGATCTTCTCCCGTAAACCCTTTTCTACCCTGGTTTTTATCTTATTGTAATCTTCAGCTTCGAATTGATTAAGATAATCCTGGGTGACATCATAGTATTTGATATTAGGGTTTATCTTGATTTCCTCCTGGGGGATACTATGTATGATTACTCGTTTATTCTCTTCATCGATCTCGACATCAAGTTTACTTAGATCATAAGCTACGCTAACATCAGCATTTACAATAATCAAGGCTTTTTTCCTTGCTGAAAGCACATCGAAATAGAAGCTTTTCGAGTTCTTATAGGTGAACACTTGCGAGAAGGTTCCTTCAGTAACCACGAGCTTTCCTACATTCCTGATCTGTTCCTGAATAAGCGCAGTATTTTGCTGAAGACTTTCTTTCTCATCATTGCGTTCTTCCCAGTATAGATAACCAAATATACACAGAACAGCAAAAAGGATTACTATTAGAAAGTTCTTCATAAGCTAAGATCTATAAAAGAGCAAAGTATAAAAAATAGACTGGTGAAATTACGTGAAGAATACTAAAGAAAGTTAAAGTTGAGAAGTAAAAAAACAAAAGGACGGCCCCACCCGTCCTTTTGTAAACTCTAAAATCTACCCCAACAAATTTTAGAAAACAAGTTCTTATAATTATCTGATTACCTGAGCAATGCTTAAATAATTTCCAGACGTAAACTATAACGAACCTGCCTTGTAAATTTACAAATAAATTAGAATTAAACGTTAAAATTGGATTATCATAACTTGAAAAGACGGTAAACTCAATGACAGCGCAGCCTAAGAAAACGTTATTTGAGGGTGTTTTTGTTGAATTTCCCCGATTTTAGCTTGTAGTTTCGTAAGAAATTTCTTATGAAGAATAGAGTTTTCTGCTAGAGGTCGATGAGCAAGCGATTTCTGCACTTTGTCGATTTCAATGTTTAATTGCTTCGTACTTTCATTAAAATAGGCTTCAGAAAACCTGTTCCAGATATAGCTAATTGCGACCTCACTGGGATGCAACATGTCATTAGCGTAGAATCGATAATCTCGTAGTTCGTCCAGTAAAATTTCATAGGATCGGAAATAATAAGATTCCGAATCGACGGCAACCACTTCCTGTATAGCAGTATGCAAATGAGCTTTACTCTGCTGATTTTGCACTACTCCATCCTTCCAGTGTCTTACCGGTGAAAGCGTGTAAAGAATCTTTATATCATTATTGATCTCCCGCAGAGATTTACCAATTGTTTTTAAGGAATCTGTGATCTCATCGATGGAGGACAACTTTTTCTCAAATTCTTTCTGCGGAATCTTATGACAATTTGCAGCAACGTTGTCCAGGCTTTCGTGTTCATAACCCCAGGCTGTTCCCAGGCTCAACACTAAAACATCTGCCTCACGTATAAAATCATAGGATGCTTCCAGCGACTCGTTAAGGTTTAGAACACATTCTTCAGCATTACTCCTATTCATCATAGAATGCGTTTCCAGGCTTAAGTACTGGTTATTCTTCAGCAGTAGATCACTTTCTGTAAATAAGTTTCTGGAAGCTATACGCTTAAAGAGTCTTTCCATCGCAATTGGATGAAAGATAATTCCGAAGGGATTCTGTAAGACCGGGAACTTTGAATATTCAAGCTTGCTGCCAATATTCTCCACGAAACAGGAACCCATTAACATAATCCTGGTTTTATGATCGATTTTCCAGGGAGACGGATCAACGGGTACAATGGTTCTAAACTGCATGCTATAAAAATAAAAAATCCCGACGAGAGGTCGGGATTCTTATTATGTATTTAAGTAGTCTTTAGCATGCTGAAGGGCTTCGTCTATTCCTTCAGGTTTTTTACCTCCAGCAGTAGCAAAGAAAGCCTGGCCTCCTCCACCTCCCTGAATATACTTGCCTAATTCGCGAACGATCTGCCCGGCATTTAGATCAGATTTCTCTACTAGCCCTTTAGAAATATAACAGGACAGAAGAGCTTTACCATTTTGCTCTGTTCCAAATAATATATAAAGATCATCGAACTCCTCGCCTAGCTGGTATGCAAGATCTTTAATACCATTTGCGTCCAGGTCTACCTTTTTTGATAAAAAGTTGACGCCATTAATATTTTCAATCTTAGATCTTAATTCAGTTTTAAGAGCTTTCGCTTTATCCCTTAAAAGACTCTCAACCTGTTTCTTAAGTTCATTATTTTCCTCCTGAAGATTCTGGATCGCTTTCACGGGATCATTAGAATTCTTCAGACCATTTTTGATCTCCGTCAGCGTTGATGCCTGTTCCTGAAAATACTGCATCGCAGCCTCCCCGGTAATAGCCTCAATTCTACGAATTCCTGAGGCTACAGCAGCTTCTCCGGTAATTTTGAAATACCATATATCTGAAGTATTCGAAACATGCGTTCCACCGCAAAGTTCCATAGAGTCACCAAATTTTATAGCTCTTACTGAATCACCGTATTTTTCTCCAAATAATGCAATGGCTCCCTGCTCAAGGGCAGACTCGTAACTGGTATTACGCTGTTCTTCCAGTCTCAAATTCTCACGAATACGAGCATTTACAAAGTTTTCAACCTTTTCGATCTCCTCTGGAGTAAGCTTGCTAAAATGTGAAAAATCGAATCTTAAGTAGCTGCCATTCACCATAGAACCTTTCTGTTCTACATGAGCACCCAGAATACTTCTAAGCGCCTGATGCAACAAGTGAGTTGCTGTATGATTCCCTGCAGTATTTGCACGCTCTCTGTCATTCACGATTGCTTTGATCTCTGCTTCAGGATTGACAGGTAATTTCTTAGTGAAGTGAATAATCAAGTTATTTTCCTTCTTGGTGTCCACGACCTTGATCGCTTCACCATCTGCAGTCATTAACACACCCTTGTCTCCAACCTGGCCTCCACCTTCCGGATAGAAAGGAGTTTGATCCAGCACAAGCTGATACATTTCTCCTTTTTTCTTAGAGTCTACTTTTCTATATCTCGAAATATATGCACTCGATTCAAGCTCATCATAACCTATAAAAGCTTCCTCCTTTACCGCTTTGATCTCGGTCCAGTCTCCTGCACTCACCTGTGTAGCCGCCCTTGATCTATCTTTCTGCTTTTTTAGTTCTGCTTCAAAACCCTTTTCATCCAGCTGATATCCATTCTCACGTAAAATGAGACCGGTGAGATCGATTGGAAATCCAAAGGTATCATATAACTCAAATGCCTTCTCTCCGGAAATTGTTTTGGACTCCGAATTCTGCATTAGATTCTCCAGAAGTACTAATCCCTGATCTAGAGTTCTTAGAAACGACTGCTCTTCTTCCCTAATCACATTTTCGATAAGTGTTTGCTGAGACATCATTTCAGGAAAAGTAGCGCCCATTTGCTTGCTCAATACCGGCACCAGTTTATAGATAAAAGCCTCTTTGGTATCAAGAAATGTAAAGCCGTAACGAATTGCTCTTCTCAAGATTCTTCTTATCACGTAACCAGCTCCAGTGTTGCTAGGTAATTGCCCGTCTGCAATGGAAAATGATACCGCTCTTACGTGATCTGCAATTACACGCATCGCAATATTTTTTTCTTCCGAAGGACCATAAGTAGATTTGGTGATCTTTTCAATCTCACTTAGTAGCGGAGTGAAAACATCTGTATCATAATTGGATTTCTTATCCTGTAATACCATACACAAACGTTCGAAGCCCATACCGGTATCGATATGCCTGGCTGGAAGATCTTCGAGAGAGCCATTGGCTTTACGATTATATTGCATAAAAACCAGGTTCCAGATCTCTACTACCTGGGGATGATCCATGTTTACAAGATCTCTACCAGCAGTTTTGGCCTTCTCTTCTTCAGATCTTATATCGATATGAATTTCAGAACAAGGACCACAAGGTCCCTGGTCCCCCATTTCCCAGAAATTATCTTTTTTATTTCCGAAGATGATACGCTCCTCTGGAACTATCTTTTTCCAAAGCTCCAATGCTTCAGTATCCAGACCCAGTTGATCTGCATCATCGCTTCCTTCAAAAACTGAAACATATAGCATTTCAGGATCTATCTTATAAACCTCTGTAAGCAGTTCCCATGCCCAGTTGATCGCCTCCTTTTTAAAGTAGTCACCAAAACTCCAGTTACCCAGCATCTCGAACATAGTGTGATGATAAGTATCATGCCCCACTTCCTCCAGATCATTGTGCTTTCCACTTACCCGAAGACATTTTTGAGTATCGGTAAGCCTGCTGTTCTTAGGTTCTGAATTTCCCAGGAAAAATTCTTTGAACTGGTTCATTCCTGCATTGGTGAACATAAGTGTAGGATCGTCCTTGATCACCATTGGCGCAGAGGGAACTATACTATGAGCTTTTGATTTGAAAAATTCCAGAAATTGCTGGCGTATCTCCTGTGACTTCATTGGGCTAATTTGTTGCAAATTTCATTAAATTATGAAGACGGCAAAACAATTCATATATTTGTTCGTTTACCGTACGATATAACACGGTATTCGAGCCGTTTTCGAATGGCAAAAATAGCATAATTTTAACTCATGTCGAAGGTTAAATATTATTACGATAGCGAGACCCTTTCTTATCAGAAAATTGAGAAGAAAAAAGGGAAAAGACTAGGTATCGCACTTTTAAGTATTACCGGATCCTTTCTGGCCGGCTTTATTTTACTCGTCATTTATCTCAATATTCCTCAAATCGAAACTCCGAAGGAGAAGGCATTAAAGCGTGAATTACATAACATGCAGTTGCAATATGGTCTACTGAATAAAAAGATGGACCAGATCCAGGATGTCATGGCTAATATTGAAGATCGCGACAACAATATCTACAGACTCTACTTTGAAGCCAATCCAATTCCCGAAGAACAGCGTAAAGCAGGTTTTGGTGGAATTAACAGATATAAAGATCTGGAAGGATTTGACAACAGTAAGCTTATTACCGAAACCACAAAAAGGATGGATATCCTTACCAAAAGACTTGTGGTTCAATCTAAATCTCTGGACGAGATCGCTGAACTCGCCAGAGAAAAAGGTGAATTACTGGAAGCTATCCCGGCTATTCAACCGGTCAAGAACCAGGATCTAAGCAGGATCGCTTCAGGTTACGGCTGGAGAAATGACCCCTTCACCAAGGTTAGAAAATTTCATTATGGCATGGACTTTACCGCTCCAAGAGGAACTCCCGTATATGCTACTGGCGATGGCAAGGTTGTAAGGGCAGATAGCAGGTCTACAGGGTATGGAAACCATATAAGAATAGATCACGGCTATGGCTATACCAGTCTTTACGCGCATTTATATAAATACAACGTTCGCCGGGGACAAACCGTAAAAAGAGGTGATGTGATTGGTTTTGTAGGCAGCACCGGAAGATCTGAAGCGCCACATTTACATTACGAGATCTTCAAAGATGAAGACAGGATCAATCCTATTAATTTTTACTACGGAAATTTATCTCCTGAAGAATTTGGCGAAGTACTGGAAAGAGCTCAACGTGAAAACCAATCCCTGGATTAATGCATATCGAACTTCCTGAAAAACGTTATTATGGTATTGGTGAAGTTGCCAAGGCATTCAACGTCAACACGTCCCTGATTAGATTCTGGGAAAAAGAATTTGATGTCATTAAACCGAAGAAAAATGCCAAGGGAAATCGTAAATTTACCCCTGAAGACATTAAAAATCTTGAACTTATTTATCACCTGGTAAAAGAACGAGGTTTCACGCTGGAAGGTGCTAAAATCCACCTTAAGGAAGAAAAAAATAAAACACTAAGCAACTTCGATATTATTCGAAAATTAGAAACAATAAAAGCTGAACTAGTTAACCTAAAAAACCAATTATAACATGAAAAAGTGGCTTCCAATAGCAATCATAGTAGTCCTTGTAATAGTAGTATGGCAAGTAACTGCCGGATTCAATAACACGGCTGTTACCAAAGAAGAAAATGCTAAACTAGCCTGGTCTAATGTAGAAAGCAGTTACCAGAGAAGAAATGATCTTATTGGTAATCTGGTTAAAACTGTAGAAGGTGCGGCAGACTTTGAAAGAGGAACTTTGAAGGAAGTTATAGAAGCGAGATCCAAAGCTACTTCAGTAAATGTAGATGCTGAAAATCTTAGTGCCGCGCAAATAGAACAATTCCAACAGGCTCAACAAGGAGTTACTTCTGCATTATCAAGATTACTGGTAACCGTTGAAAGATACCCTGAACTAAAGGCCAACCAGAACTTCTTACAATTACAATCACAACTGGAAGGAACTGAGAACCGGATTAATGTTGCGAGAGACCGCTACAATGCTGCAGTAACCGACTTTAATACTTACATAAGAACCTTCCCGAATACGCTGTTTGCAGGTATGTTCGGTTTTGAAAAAATGGAGCGCTTCCAGGCAGATGCCGGAGCTGAAAACGCACCAGACGTAGAATTCGATTTTTAGACTTATGAATAAGGATGTAGAAGCTTTTCTAAGCAAAAAAGAGGAAGAGAAGATCGTTGATGCCATTAGAACGGCAGAAAGAAAAACCAGCGGAGAAATTCGTGTTCATATCGAACCAACTGCTGGTAAACTGGATATCTTTGATCGGGCCATGGAAGTATTTCATGCTCTGAAAATGGATAACACCAAGCAGGCCAACGGCGTTCTTATCTATGTTGCTGTTGAAGATCGAAATTTTGTGATCTATGGCGATAAAGGAATTAATGATGTGGTACCAGATAACTTCTGGGAAAGCACTAAAGATATGATCGTGTCTCAATTTAAAAAGGGAGATTTCACTAAAGGTCTTATCGACGGAGTATTAAAGGCTGGTGAGGAACTTCAAAAGCACTTCCCCTGGGATGAAATGGACACTAACGAACTTTCAGATCAAATTTCAAAAGGCTAGACTTATCAAACAACTACTACTTTTACTCGTCTTAATTTGCGCTTTCAATCTACAGGCACAACGAGAAATTCCTCCGAAGCCAGCAGTTGAAACCAGTGTTTTTGATGAAGCTGATATGCTAAATGCTTCTGAAGAAAAAGCCCTTGAACAAAAGCTTATCAATTACGCAGATACTACAAGTACCCAAATAGTAGTCGCTACGATTGAAAGCCTACAAGGGGAATATATTGGTACCTATGCGGCAGATTGGGCACATGAGTGGGGTATTGGAACCAAGGAACAAGACAACGGACTACTAGTTCTAGTGGCTGAGAAAGACCGAAAGATCTGGATCACTACGGGCTATGGTGTAGAAGGATATATGACCGATGCAAAGTCCAAAGAGATAGTAGAATTAATAATTCTACCAGAATTTCGAAATAACAATATATATGATGGTCTGGATAAAGGAACCAACGCTATGTTTCAGGTTCTCGCTGGCAGCTACGAAGGTGCTCCACGAAATAACAATACCCGCGGTGGCATCCCTGTTAGAGCGATCGTCTTCCTTGTACTGTTTGTAATTGTAATCATCTCCATGTTCAATAAACGTGGCGGTGGTCGTAATGGCGGACGTAGAAATGGCGGAAGTATCCTGTGGGACGCTATCATTTTAAGTAGTCTTGGAAGAGGCAGCTTTGGTGGTGGAGGCGGATTTGGCGGAGGCTCCGGTGGAGGTTTCGGCGGCGGTGGCGGCTTTGGTGGCGGCTTCGGCGGTGGTGGATTTGGTGGCGGTGGAGCTGGTGGAAGCTGGTAAACCCGTCTTATGAACAATCGAGTATTTTTCGACCAGACCTTCGAACAGACCACATTTCAGAAGACAGATCTACTGGATTTCGAATTTGAGCAATGCCAGTTTATAAACTGTAGCTTTCCCGATGGCGATCTATCCAATGTTCGCTTTATTGAATGTGACTTTGATCAAATCGATCTGAGTAACTCCAGGCTATTTAAAACTTCCTTTCAGAATTGTTCATTTAATACCTGTAAATTGATAGGATTGTATTTCGAACAATGTGAAATGTTTGGACTTAATTTCAAAGCACAGAATTGCATTTTTGATCATTCCAGTTTTCATAAAGTCAGATTACCAGGTTTTCAGGCACAGAACTGTAGCTTTAAAAATGTAGATTTTACGGAAGCGATCCTGAAAAAAGCGAATTTTGAAGGATCAGATTTTACATATGCTATTTTCGAACGCACAGAGCTCGAGAAGGCAGATCTTTCGAGCACAAGCAATCTTAGCCTCGATCCTGAGGTCAATCCTATAAAGCAGGCCAAAATAGATTTAGAAGCTCTACCAGGCTTACTTACAAAGTTCAGCTTAAATATCAAACAATAAAAAAACCGCCCGAATGGGCGGTTTTCTTCTATATAATAATCATTCTATGAAACTGCCTTCAGCTTGCTCATAGTAGATTTATTAAGTTTATCCTCAGCATATTCTCTGGTTACCGTAAAATGATCCTGATCACTTTCTGGCATCTCAAACATAGCGTCGGTTAAAATTGCTTCACATAAGGATCTTAATCCTCGTGCTCCCAACTTATATTCTATTGCTTTATTTACAATATAATCCAGAGCATCTGAAGTAATATCAAATTCGATATCATCCATCTCGAAGAGTTTCTTATACTGCTTGATGATCGCGTTCTTAGGTTCTGTAAGAATCGCTCTAAGAGTTTCACGATCCAGCGGATTCATATAAGTAAGCGCTGGTAACCTACCAATAATCTCCGGTATTAATCCAAATTCTTTTAGATCCTTAGGAATGATATACTTTAATAAATTCGTACGCTCGATCTTGTCTTCACTTTTTGATGCACTAAAACCAACAGCCTGCATGTTCAAACGCTTGCTTATAATCTTGTCGATCCCATCAAAAGCACCACCAGCGATAAAGAGAATATTCTCTGTATCTACCTCGATGAATTTTTGATCTGGATGCTTACGACCACCTTTAGGCGGGACATTAACAGTAGTTCCTTCCAGCAATTTCAATAACGCCTGCTGAACACCTTCCCCGGAAACATCTCTGGTAATAGAAGGATTATCACTCTTGCGGGCGATCTTATCGATCTCATCAATAAATACAATCCCACGCTGAGCCTTTTCAGTATTATAATCGGCTGCCTGTAAAAGTCTGGTAAGTATACCTTCTACATCCTCACCTACATATCCTGCTTCAGTAAGTACTGTAGCATCTACGATAGCTAGTGGCACATTCAGCATTTTTGCAATCGTTCTGGCCATAAGGGTTTTACCGGTACCGGTTTCCCCAACCATCACTATATTACTTTTCTGAATTTCTACATCATCATTTTTCTCAGGTTGTAATAGTCTTTTGTAGTGGTTATAAACCGCAACAGACATCACCTTCTTCGTTTCTTCCTGCCCTATGATATACTCATCCAGAAAGGATTTAATCTTCTTAGGCTTACTAAGCATAAGATCTGAAGAAAGTTCTTTCGCTTCTCCCTGTTTCGACTCTTCGATCACAATGCCATGAGCCTGCTCGATACATCTATCACAGATGTGAGCGTCAAGGCCTGCGATCAATAAATTGGTCTCAGGTTTTTTTCTACCACAAAAGGAACATTCTAAATCTTCTTTCGCCATTATTTAATTTTTCAGATTTTGACTTCCTGTGAAGTCCCGCACAATTATGCTTCTCTTTTAAGTACTTCGTCAATCATTCCGTATTCCTTGGCTCTTTCAGCCTTCATCCAGTAATCACGATCACTATCCTCGTGGATCTTCTCGTAAGTTTGTCCTGAATGTTTCGCAATGATCTTGTATAATTCTTCTTTCAAAGTTACGATCTCTCTGGCAGTAATTTCAATGTCACTCGCCTGTCCCTGAGCACCACCCATTGGCTGGTGAATCATCACACGGCTATGCGGCAAACCACTTCTCTTACCAGCCTGACCTGCACATAATAGTACAGCTCCCATACTAGCAGCCATTCCCGTACAGATAGTCGCTACATCAGGTTTTATGAACTGCATAGTATCATAAATACCTAAACCAGCATAAACACTACCTCCTGGTGAGTTGATATATATCTGGATATCTTTAGCGGCATCTGTACTCTCTAAGAATAAAAGCTGAGCCTGTACGATATTCGCTACCTGTTCATTAATTCCGGTTCCTAAAAAGATAATTCTATCCATCATCAATCTGGAAAAAACATCCATTGCTACGGCATTCATTTGTCGCTCTTCAATGATGTTAGGAGTCATCCCTGTAGGAAGCATGCTGCTCACTATTTTATCGTAATAATTGCTGTTGATGTTATGATCTGAAACAGCATATTTTTGAAATTCCTTTCCGTAGTCCATCAATTTTTTTGAATTTTTCTAATCTTAAACAATTTCCCGTATAAAACCAAAAAAGGCGTTACTCGGGTTGAGTTAACGCCTTAAAGATAATTAATATATCCTAAAAAGGCTTACTTATAGATTGCTTTCACAAATTCTTCGTAAGTCACTTCTTTTTCATCAAATTTCATATTTTCCTTATAAAATTTGAGAAGTTTCTCGTTCATTAACTGCTCTGAAAGTCTCTTAACCTCATCCTGGTTAGAAAGGATTCTTGCAGCGATATCATCAAGTTCTTTTTCTGAAGGATCCATTTGACCAAATTGAGCCATTTGTTCCTTGATCTTTTCTGAAGCAAATGCCTTAAGATCGTTGAAATCTACACTAAGATTATTATCGTTTACCACTTTACCTTCGATCAACTGGTAACGAAGACCTTTCTCGCTTTTCTCATATTCTTCAGCCGCTTCCTCATCTGTTAATGGTTTTTCACCAACTGTTTGAATCCACTTCTGAAGGAATTCTTTAGGCAGCTCGAAATTAGTATTTTCGATAAGCTTTTCAGTAATATCATTCATCAATTGCTGATCGCTCTGCTGCTCAAATTGCTTTGCTGCATCCTCCTTGATCTTATCCTTCAATTCAGTCACAGAAGTTACCTTATCCTTACCGAAAAGTTTGTCGAATAATTCCTGGTCAAGATCTGCTAGTTCTCTTTCGTTGATTTCAGAAATAGTGAATTCTACTTCAACATCAAGATCGTTAGCTTTTTCCTGATCGATGCTTAGGTGATTTACAAGAGCCTGCTCATCTTCGAAAAGATTTTTTGTCTTCAATGTTAGGGTATCGCCAACTTTCGCACCTACAAATTTCCCAATATTTCTCTTTCCTTTGATAGCAGCCAGCTCGATAGTGGTATCGTTCTCTATACCTTCTTCTTCATTCTTGAAGGTTCCTGCAACGGT
>NZ_JBLWIM010000012.1:1002114-1002195 GCF_048381525.1 Christiangramia qingdaonensis | reverse complement strand
ACCATATTGCTTCTGGATGCTTTCAACCTGATCGTTCACCATTTTCTCATCGGCAACGATGTTATATTTCCTTACTGGATC
>NZ_JBLWIM010000012.1:965396-1002061 GCF_048381525.1 Christiangramia qingdaonensis | reverse complement strand
AAGAATAGTTCTCACGATCCCAGTCAAAATTTTCCTGTTCCTTCGGGAGTGGATTTCCAAGGACATCCAATTTCTCTTCCGTTAGGTATTTATTAAGGCTATCCTGAAGAAGCTTGTTCACTTCATCAACCAATACAGCCTGTCCATATTGTTTTTTGACCATTCCCATTGGTACATGACCTTTTCTAAAACCGGGAATATTGGCATTCTTTCGGTAATCTTTTAAAATCTTATCTACTTTACCGGCGTAATCTTCTTTAGCGATATCAACTTTTACTACCGCGTTTAATTCATCAATATTCTCTCTGGTAATATTCATTTTGATCTTATATAAAAATTGGAGTGCAAAATTACGCTTTTTCTTAAAGTCTGCAAACTTTCAATTTGTTGAAATTCAGTTAAATCTAATCTGATTTCAGAATAGAAAAGAGTACTGACTGAAACAGGGAAAGCAATAAACTGAAAATTATAGCCATAAACCATCCGTTTACATCAAATCCATCAATAAAACCATCTGCCATAAATATGATGATGGCATTGATGATAAGGAGAAATAACCCGAGGGTTAATATGGTAACAGGCAAAGTTAAAAGTACCAGTATGGGTTTTACAATAAAGTTAAGTAGTGAAAGGACTACTGCAACGATGATGGCTGTCCAGTAACTATCTACAGAAACACCTGGTAAGATTTTGGCTAATATGACCACAGCCACAGCTGTAAGTAAAAGTCTTAGTAATAATTTCATGTTATTATTGATTGATTTGCTGGTAAAATTGCAAAAAAAAGACCGGGCAAAACCCGGTCTCTTCAATATTTATGTCAATTTTAGTATTACTGAACGTCCTGACTTAGGGATACCGTGTCATAAGCACCAACATTTGCCTTAGGTACATTAGAACCATAGGTAGCATTGATCTCATCGATAACCGCGTTCGCAACGATCGCATAGCCTCTTGGAGTCAGATGTACTCCATCCAGTGAAAAAGCTCCGCCTGTTACAAAATCAGAATTAACACTTCCACCATCGAAGGTAATTCCACCATTATCCAATTGAGTTAGTAAAGCGTTTGCATCCACATATCCAAGACCAAATTGATCTGCATACGTTTGAATTGAATTGTTGAATTTTGTAGTTGCATCTTTAATGTTTGCAAGCTCATCACTATCCAATACATCTTTATCATCTATACCGCTTACAGCACCGAATAAGGTGTTCACCTGAGTTTCAGTTGGCATACCACCAGCTTGAAGAATAGCGATTACTTCACCTACTGACTGAGTAAACTGTACAGATCCATAACCACTTGCCAAAGCACCCTGATCGATCGTTAAGACCAATAATTCTTCTTCAGTCATTTGACGGAATCCCAGAGGATTCGTTTGGGTTACCGGAGTATCGATCAAAAATCTATTAGGACCTTCGTTAAAAGTGATCGCGTATTGACCTGCCAAAGCCTGAGCCTGAGCAGCAGGAACACCCTGACCAATCAGCACCTGAGTCAAAACTCCGGATACTGCCTGGAAATATTGAGTCAATTGTGTTGCTGTGGCAGCATCTAATGCCAGCGCATTGTTAGGCACTGTTGTAAAATATGGAATTGAAGTTACATCTGGGATGTTGATTAATACTCCATCAGCCGTTTCAGCTAAAGAGCTCGCTAATTGACCATATACTGCATTAAAGATCACAGGATTCGTGATATCACCTTCACCATATAGTGCAGGATTGGTTTCAGTTTCCTGGTATTCTCCAACACCACCTGATGTTGCATATCCTAGGACATCGTTGTTTCCAATCCATAGCGTGAAAAATGTAGGATCCTGAGCTAAGGCATCCTGAAGAACCGTAGCACTTTCAGAACTTGAAAATCTTGCGAAGTATGGATTTGCAGTACCTGCAGCAACTCCGGCTACGCTACCGTAGTTTGGAGCACCAAGGTGATAGGATTTAGCTCCGGGAACTCCCATATTATTGACAGGTCCAGCAAATTTATTACTAACCTCGGTAGTAGGCTGAGCTCCGGTATATCTTGCAGGTGATGGGCCATTGGCTCCTACTGCAAGTACAAATCTATTTGGCGTGATTTGGTTTCCTCCTAAGAGCAATCCACCAGCATTATCGTTTACAAGCGGCTGAATAAATTCTCCAGTCTCCTGTACAGCACTAAACTTTTCAGCAAGAATACTTGGAAAAGAATTTTGCTGACCGCTTAGATAAAGCGCACCATCAGCATAACCTGCAGTTAACGAATTTCCCAGAGCCACATAGTTTGAGAAATCTGCCTCACCGCTCGTATAAAAATCTCCGTCTTCAATAGAATTTTCTAGTTCTGGTTCACAGGAAACGATTCCCAGTGCCAGAATTGCCATATATTTAAAATAGTTCTTCATCTTTCTAATTAAATTTTAATAGTTACACCAAGACCTGGTACAAATGCACTTGACTTATAAGTTCCTTCGAAAGGAACATTTTGTCCATTTTCAGTATATGAATCATAAGAAGCGTCGATCTCTTTAAATCTACTGTAAAGGAACGCAGCATCAATTGCCACATTATCTGTAATGTTCACAGACAATCCTCCGGTGAAGTTGTTTGAATCGTTTCTTGGAGTTTCAGGTGCAAAGAATCCTTCCTGAACCGGGGAACCATCGAAATAGTAACCAGCTCTCAAAGTAAATGTTTCGTTCGCAGTGTACTGTAAACCAAATCTGTAATTAGAAGAATCTTCATACTCTCTTGGATTTACAGAATCTGGAATATTTGGATTTGCAAAATCAAGATCCAGAGATTCGTAAACTCCCCAGAAAGTACGGTTGTAATCAAATGCGAATAACCACTGTTCGTTCAACTGGTAAGAAACTCCAACGCTTAATTCTGCCGGAAGTGGCAATGTTGCATCAAATTGAGTATCACTGAATGGTGCAAGAGGAGAATTAGGAACATTCTCGAAATCTGCATCACCATCTTCAGCTTCTACAAGAATTTCTGAACGATAATTCACACCAACTCTTAGACTATCTACCGGACTCCACATTACACCCGCAGACCATCCAAAGGCACTAACATTAGAAGCATCTATAGTAACATTGGAACGATTTCCTTCCAGGTCACTAAGTGTTCTATTAAGGTTTCTATTAAAATTAACCGAACCACTAACATAGATTGGACCACCACCAACTGCAAGGTTATCGGTGATCTTATATGAAGCTAACGCCTGCACATAAATAGCAGCCAGTTCGATATCATTTACCAGGTGAGATCCCGGCCAGTCTTTTTCCCACTCTACAGTACTACCATAAGGAGTATACGCTGCAAGTCCAAGACTTAATTTCTCATTCAGTTTATAAGAGAAGTAAGCGTAGAATGGAGTTCCCACAGGGCTATCTGTTCTGGCCATCTGCCCAAATTCATCATTTTGCCATACTACATCAGAGAATACGGCACTTACACCAACAGATGCATTGATCTTGTTTTCCAGAAATACCAGTCCGGCCGGGTTGAAGAACGCAAGTTCTGCATTATTAACAACTGCAACTCCGGTGTGTCCCATCGCGAGACCACGCTGACCCTGTAGACTTACCCTGTAACCTCCGGCATAGGTTGTAGCCGCCGCCAACATAAACAGGCTAAGTAAAAATAGTCTTTTCATAATTTAAGTAGGATTATATTTAATATATCTTAAAATGCTATTGCCAAAAATAGCATAAATTAGATATTATGCAACAATACATTTAAATTTATTATGCATACATAATAAAATCCCGTAGAATTAAAGAAATTCTGACACTCTCATATAAAAATCCTTCATATTCTCAGCATGTACCCAATGACCTGCTTTTGATATTGTAGCAACTTCAGCCTCTGGAAAATGCTCTTTAATGAGCTTATGATCTGCTTCCGTAATATAATCAGACTTCTCTCCATCAATAAATAAAGCTGGTCCATTGTAAGTAGCCCCGGAATACAAAGCTTCTCCCAGGTTATTAATTTTCTCTTTTAAAACATCAAGATTCATTCGTAATGAAAGCTTCTCTTTAGTTTTCCAGTAAAGATTCTTCAGAAGAAATAATTTGACACCAGGCTCTTTAATATAATCTCCCAGAAATTCTTCAGCATCACCACGAGAGCTTAGCTGCGCATTATCCAGAGCCGTTAAGCCTTTAAGAATTTGTTGATGATGTGGAGCATAATATTTAGGCGCAATATCTACAATGATTAATTTCTTTACGAGTTGCTCATTTTCACATGCCGTAAGCATTGCCGTCTTGCCACCCATAGAATGACCCATTAGAAATATATCTTTAAGATCATGCTGTTTACAGTATTCCACAATATCCTGCGCCATAGAACTGTACGAAAACTCATCGCTATGCGGAGACTTTCCATGATTTCTCTGGTCGATTAAATGAACTTGAAAACCATCTTCGGCAAATTTCTTACCCAGGGTTTTCCAGTTATCAGACATTCCCAAGAAACCATGTAATATAAGTAATGGCTTTCCCTTACCTAGTATGATCGAATGTAACTCCATATTATTTCAATAATTTCAAATATTGCTGAATAGTTTTCTCAAGTCCCATATATAAAGCTTCGGAAATCAATGCATGACCAATAGATACCTCATCAAGATGCGGTACGTTATTACTGAAGTATTCAATATTATCGAGAGAAAGATCATGCCCGGCATTCACCCCCAGTTTCAGCTCATGAGCCAGCTTTGAACAGGCAGCGTAGGACTTTGCAGCATTCTCCACTCCTTTAGAATAATCTACCGCAAACTGCTCCGTATATAGTTCGATACGATCAGTACCGGTTTCAGCAGCACCTTCAATGATCTTTAGATTTGGATCCACAAAGATCGAGGTACGCATCCCATGACTTTTAAATTCTGAAATTACTTCACGTAAATAATCGCGATGCTTAATAGTATCCCAGCCTGCATTGGAAGTTATCGCATCTTCAGCATCTGGCACCAGAGTAACCTGAGCGGGTTTCACCTCCAGTACAAGATCTACGAATTGCTGAATAGGCTTCCCTTCAATATTAAATTCGGTAGTAAGCACCGGTTTCAATTCCCTTGCATCTGCATAACGAATGTGTCGCTCATCTGGCCTTGGATGAACCGTGATCCCTTCTGCACCGAACTTTTCAATATTTTTCGCTGCCTCCAGCACATTAGGAACATCTCCACCACGTGCATTTCTTAAGGTAGCGATCTTGTTGATATTTACACTTAATTTCGTCATTTTCCTTAGGTTTTATTAACAAAAATACAAAGTGCAGCCTGCTTCATTGAATATTATTTTGATTAATTTGCAGAAAAGGAATTGAGTATATGAGTTTGCAGGAATACATTCTAAATGATGTGGAGATCTTGAGCCTTTCAGAAAAGATTGGAGAAGTACACAGATTATTTAATCAACTTACTTACACCCATCTTCCGGTTGCGGAGAATGGAATTTATATTGGTTGCATTTCAGAAAATGATGTCCGTTGTTTTGATAACGACAAGACCCTTGGCGATTATCGTTATGCGCTCGAAGGATTTTTTGCCCGGGAAAGCAACTACTGGCTGGACAGCCTGGAAGCCTTTGCCCAGAATAATTCCAACATATTACCTGTTCTTAATGACGAGAATCTCTATATAGGATATGTGGAATTGAACGAAATGATCTCCTTATTTAAGGAAACACCTTTTTTACATGAGCCGGGAAATATCCTTGTGGTGGAAAAAGCTTTTAAAGATTACACGCTTGGAGAGGTTAGCCAGATTGTAGAATCTAATAATGCGCATTTACTGGGCACTTTTGTTTCGAAGATAGAGAATGACATGGCCCAGATAACCCTGAAAATATCGCCATCGGGAATGACCGAGATAATTCAATCGTTCAGAAGATATGGGTACATTATTATTTCTGAACATCAGGAAGACACTTTCAACAAAAATTTAAAGGATAGATCAAAATATCTTGATAAATACCTGAATATATAAGTTTATGAAAATAGGTATTTACGGCCAGTTCTACCATGAAAATGCGGGTCATTATATTGCACAATTACTGAATCTACTTGACGAGAAGAATGTGGAAGTTTTGATCGAAGAAGATTTCCTTCAAATGATCCATGATCACAATTCCATTCAGAAGGAATACCGTCAATTTAGCGCATTTGAAGAACTGGATAATTCCTTTGACCTGTTCTTCTCCATAGGTGGTGATGGAACCATTTTAAAATCAATCAACTACATAAGAAACCTGAATATTCCCATTGTGGGAATTAACACGGGAAGACTTGGATTTCTGGCTACCATTCAGAAAGAACAAATTGAAAGTACGTTAAATGAAATCTTGGAAAAGAAATTTACGCTTTCTCCACGATCAGTGCTTACGATAGAAACCAATACTAAAGATCAGGATCCGGTTTTCTCACAGATCGCTTTAAACGAAATCGCAGTAAGCAGAAGAAACACCACTTCCATGATCACAGTGGACACCTGGTTAAATGACCAGTTTCTTACTTCCTACTGGGCTGATGGTCTTATAATCGCCACACCTACTGGCTCCACCGGATATTCTTTGAGCTGTGGTGGCCCTGTAATCACTCCAGACGCAGACTCGCTTGTGATCACACCAATCGCACCGCATAATTTAAATGCCAGACCACTGGTAATTAGAGATGGAACCAAGATCAAATTAAAGGTATCTGGCCGGGAAAAAACACATCTTGTATCCATGGATTCCCGTATTGCCACACTGGAAAATGATACCGAAATTATTATTTCAAAAGCACCCTACTGCATCAATTTCGTGGAATTAACTGAAGACAGTTTCCTTAATACCCTTCGAAAAAAGTTATTATGGGGTGAAGACAAACGGAATTAAGCAATAAAAAAAATCATTTGTTGTTTATACGTATGTACAAATCTGCTCAAATTATTGCAGGGCAAGTAGAATTGTTATATTTGCAAACTTTTGAAAACCTATGAGGTACCTGATCGCATTTATCATAATGGCTTTTTTTACCGGAAATTCCTACTCTCAAAAATATGAAGTTGGGGTTTTTGCAGGTGGTGCCAATTTTATAGGAGACGTTGGAAAAACGACCTTTATCCTTCCCAACACACCTGTTGGAGGGTTTATGGCTAAATGGAATGGTAGCCCGCGACATGCCTGGAGATTATCTTTGTTATACGCGAAGATTTCCGCAGATGATACTGAGTCCAATGACACCAGGAGACAGCAGCGTGGTTATTCTTTTGATAATACCATTGCTGAAGCATCCCTGGGACTGGAATTCAATTTCTGGGATTTTGACCTGTCTGAGCCGTTGCCACAAAAAACACCTTATATATATACAGGAATTACCTATTTCAAGGCAGATCATGTCTATTTGAAAGATGGCAGAGCCGGAAATCTATCCAATGAAGGCACAAACTGGGAATTCGCCATTCCAATGGTTTTTGGCTATAAAGAGGCTATCACCGAGCACATTATTGGTGCGCTAGAAATTGGAGCCCGCTATACTTTGACAGATAACCTGGACGGAAGCTGGCCTGAAGAATATTTAGACCGAAGAGAGCCACAACTGGAATTCGGGAATAGAAATACGAACGACTGGTATGTTTTTACCGGATTGTCATTCACATTTACATTTGGGCGTAAGCCATGTTACTGCTTTTAGATGAACTATAAAGACAATTTAAACCTTGAAAAATTACCTGCGCACGTTGCCATTATTATGGATGGTAATGGACGTTGGGCGAAACAAAAGGGTTTTCTTAGAGCTTCAGGTCACAAAGAAGGCACGAAAGCTGTTAGAGATACGGTAGAAGGCTGCGCCGAAATTGGCGTGAAAAACCTTACGCTCTACGCATTTTCTACGGAAAACTGGAACAGGCCTAAACTAGAGGTCGATACTCTTATGAAACTCCTGGTTTCATCGCTTAAGAAAGAGATCAAAACACTTCAGGACAACAATATTCGTCTTCATTGTATTGGAAATATTTCCAATCTTCCGAAGAAAGCGAAGAAAGAATTACTGGATGTTATAGAAAAAACTTCATCTAACACAAGAATGACCCTTACTTTGGCGTTAAGCTACGGGAGCAGGGAAGAAATTACCAGCTGTTTCAAACAAATTGCAGAGAAGATAAGTAACCGGGAATTATCTATTGATGCTATTGATGAATCAGTTATAAATGAGCATCTTTACACCCAAAATTTGCCAGACGTTGACCTATTGATCAGAACCAGCGGCGAGCAACGCATTAGTAATTTCCTTTTATGGCAGATTGCTTATGCTGAATTGTATTTTACGAAAATCTTATGGCCAGATTACAGAAGGGAAGACCTTTTTGAAGCCATATACAACTATCAAAACAGAGAACGACGATTTGGAAAAACAAGTGAGCAACTCAGTTAGTGCATCCATGACAAAGAAGATTTTTACACTTTTCGCATTTTTTTTCATTTTCAGTATAGCTGCCAAAGCACAGGACCTTCCACTGGGAGATTCTAAAAAATACACCATTGGAGAAATAAAAGTTACCGGAACCACCACCTACAACGAAAAAACAGTCCTTACCTACACTGGTCTTAAATCCGGACAGGAAATTTATATTCCAGGTGAGAAGCTTAGAAATGTCATCAATAAACTGTGGTCTTTAGATTTATTTAGTGATATTAATTTCTATATCACCAATGTTGATGGAAACGTAGCAGATCTTGAATTGGAAATCAAGGAGGTGCCTGTTTTAAATCAAACTACATTTACTGGTTTAAAGAAAAAGAGTGACCGAGATGAACTTATAGATGAGAATAGTCTTAAGCCCGGGACCAAGGTTACTGAAAACCTAATCACCACGACCAGAAATTATATTCAGAATAAATACAAGAAGGAAGGCTACTTCAATACAGATGTTTACATACAGACCAAGCCTGTTGATGATACTACCGGAGCGAACAAGGTGAATATGCTGGTAAACGTGAACAAAGGAGATCGCGTTAAGATCAAAAGTATAGACTTTAATGGCAACGAACAGCTGTCAGACGCGAAGTTGAAAAGGAACATGAAGAATACCAAGCAAAAGAACATCATCAGGTTCTGGAAGCGATCTAAGTTTGTTCGTGCAGATTACCAGGAAGACAAAACTGCACTCATAAACAAATACAAGGAAGAAGGTTTTCGCGACGCTCGTATAGTTTCAGATACACTTATCAAAAACGATAAGGAAACCATCAGCTTGAAACTGGATATTGAAGAAGGTAATCGTTATTTCGTAGGAAATATTGATTTTCTTGGAAATGCAGCTTATACAGATGAGCAATTAGGGAAGGCACTCGGAGTTGAAAAAGGAGATGTATACAATGGTGTACTCATCGACGAAAGAATCCAGAGTAGAGAACCTAATAAAACTTCGATTGCCAATATTTATCAAAACAACGGTTATCTTTTTTCTAATATTGATCTTGTCGAAACAAATGTTTACAATGATACGATCGATTTTGAAGTAAGAATCCTTGAAGGAAAAGAGGCATTTTTCGATGAGATTAGAGTAACTGGAAATAACAAGACCAAGGATCACGTGATCTATCGTGAGATGAGAACCAAGCCGGGACAGAAATATAGTCAGCAGGCCGTGGTCTCCACCATTCGTGAATTAGGTGCACTTGGATTCTTTGATGCAGAACAATTAAATCCTGAATTTGTGGATCCAGATCCGCGGGAAGGAACTTTGAGCCTGGAATACCAGGTGGTGGAGTCAGGAGCCAGCCAGATCGAACTACAAGGTGGTTACGGTGGTGGTGGATTTATTGGAACCCTGGGACTTTCCTTCAATAACTTTAGTATACAAGGCTTATTTGACAAGGATGCTTATGATCCAATTCCAATGGGAGATGGTCAAACCTTGTCTCTTAGAGCACAGGCCAGTACTTTCTACCAGACCTACAGCTTATCCTTCAGAGAGCCGTGGTTAGGCGGTGAAGAACCGGTTAGTTTATCTACATCTTTTAGCTATACCAGACAGTTTCTGTTCGATTATGTGGAAAGAGAAGCAGATAAAACAAGAAGTTTTGATATTCTTGGAGTGAGCATAGGTCTTGGAAAAAGACTTAGAGAACCAGACCAGTACGCTACGATCTCAAACGTGGTTGGTTTCCAGAGATATGATCTTAATAACTATAATACAGGACTTTTTACTTTTGGTGATGGACATTCGAATAACCTTTATTACCAATTAGGAATTGTAAGAGACAACACCGCTTTCAACCCGATTTTCCCAACGCAGGGTTCTAAATTTGATTTCAGCGCGAAGTTCACTCCTCCATACTCTCTATGGAATGGTGTAGACTACGGAAATCTGGAGAATGATCCGGAATACCAGTTAAGAGATGATAATGGTAACCTGATCGATAACAACGGCAACAGAGTAACTTCAGAAAATTCTGTTGCAGACCAGGAGAAAGTTGATCAGAAAAAATATAACTGGCTGGAATTTTACAAAATTAAACTGGCAGGAAGCTGGTATGAAACTTTAGCCAACTTTGGACCAAGTAGTGATCTAGTTCTACGTACACATGCTGAATTTGGATTCCTTGGAGCTTACAATAGCGAGAGGGGTATTCCTCCTTTTGAGCGCTACTATTTAGGTGGTGATGGTCTTGGAGCATTCAGCCTTGATGGTAGGGAAACCATACAGTTAAGAGGTTATCCAAACCAATCTGTAGTTCCTATTGACAGAGGTATCAATGATCGTGATGACGGTGCAGTGATCTACAACAAATTTTCACTTGAACTTAGATTCCCTATCACATTAAAACCAGCTGCTTCTATCTACGCATTATCGTTCCTTGAAGCAGGTGCTACTTACGACAACTTTAGAGATTACAACCCATTCCAGTTGAACAGATCTGCTGGTGTTGGACTAAGAGTATTTATGCCAACATTTGGATTACTTGGAATTGACTTTGGATATGGTTTCGATGAGATCGTAGGTGGTCAGCCAGGACCTAATGGATGGGAAACACACTTTATCATAGGACAACAATTTTAAATTGGCACGATATTTTCTATATTCGATCTGAATGAAAAAAAGAATAAAATTCATATTAGTATTTCTAGTGATCGGTCTTAATACAGCGACGGCTCAAAAGACGATTAGATTAGGGTACATTGATATGGAATATATTCTTGAAAATGTTCCGGAATACCAGGAAGCTTCAAAGCAGCTGGAAAGCCGTGTTCAGGAATGGAAAGCGGAAGCTGAAACTAAAATGCGCGCTGTTGAAGCCATGCGATCTAAACTGGATAATGAAAAAGCTCTTTTAACAAGAGAACTTATCGAAGAGCGTGAATCTGAAATTTCCTATATGGAACAACAGGTTCTGGAATATCAGCAAAAGCGTTTCGGTCCCAATGGTGATTACATGATTCAGAAGAAACAATTGGTAAGACCAATTCAGGATCAGGTTTTCACCGCAGTTCAGCAAATTGCTGAGAACAGAAATTTTGATTTTATTTTCGACCGTACTTCAGATGTTGGAATGATCTATGCAGACAAGCAGTATGATGTAAGCGAAACGGTATTAAGGACAATTAAACGTACCGCAAATCGTGAGCAATTAGAGAGCCGTGATGAAGTAGAAGAATTTGAACGTGAAGAAAACAGAACAGTAGAACAGGATGCTGAAGTTACCGAACGGGAAGAACTGGTCAAAGAACGGCAAACTGAACGTGAAGCATTGATTGAAGCCAGAAAAAAGGAACGCGATTCCTTAAAGGCTGCGAGACAACAAGAATTTGAAGAAAGACGTGCAAGGATCTTAGCTGAGAGAGAACGTAAAAGGGACTCTTTGTTAAAAGCACGCGAAACTAAGAATGATACTATAAACTAAATTTAAACTTTAATTTTAACGACGATTACAATGAAACAATTCAGAACACTTTTTATAGCTTTAGCTTTAACGATTGGCGCTACTGCTTTTACAAACGCACAGTCTAAAGTTGCTCATATCGCTACTCAGGAGTTGGTACAGTCACTTCCGGAATACAAGAGTGCAATGGATCAACTTCAGAAACTTGAGAAAACTTACGATGCTGAGATCAAGGATATGTTATCTGAAGCTCAAAGCACAATGCAACGTTACGAAGCTGAAGCTAACACAAAATCTGATGAAGAAAATCAGAAAAGAGGAGCTGAAATTCAGGCTGCTCAAAGAAGAATCCAGGAACACAGCGCAAAAGCGAGACAGGATCTTCAGAAAAAAGAAACTGATCTTCTAAGACCAGTTCTTGAGAAAGTTCGTACGAGCATTCAAAAAGTAGCCAGAGCAAAAGGATATGATTACGTTTTAGACTCTACTACCGGAACAGGGGTTCTTTTAGCTGATGGTTATGATCTAACTCCAGATGTGAAAAAAGATTTAGGACTGTAATCCAATTACATTTCAATAAAATGTTTAAACTGCGTACACTTAGTGCGCAGTTTTTTATTTTTAAGACCTTATGAACAAGTCTCAGCCAATTGGCATTTTTGATTCCGGCGTAGGAGGAACCTCTATATGGAAAGAAATACATGAACTTCTTCCCAACGAGCATACCATCTATTTATCTGATAGTAAGAATGCACCTTATGGCTTGAAAACTCAGAAGGAAATCATAGCACTTTCTATCAAAAACACGGAAAAGCTTCTGGAGCTCAATTGCAAGCTAATCGTCATCGCCTGCAATACTGCTACTACAAATGCTATTAAAGTACTTAGAAGTTCCTACAGAGTTCCTTTTATAGGTATTGAACCCGCTATAAAACCAGCTGCTTTAAAAAGCACCAATAAGGCTATAGGCATTCTGGCTACTCGGGGAACCTTATCAAGTGAACTATTTGCCCAAACCAGCGAATTATACACTAAGGATATACAGGTGGTAGAAGTGGAAGGCAACGGACTCGTGGAACTCATCGAAGCGGGAAAAACGAATACTCCCGAGATGATTGGTTTACTGCAACATTTACTGAAACCAATGCTCGATGCCAGAATAGATTACCTGGTGCTTGGCTGCAGTCATTACCCATATCTAATTCCTGTTCTTCAAGAGATATTGCCAGATACGGTAAAGATCATTGATTCTGGGGAAGCAGTGGCAAAACAAACGAAGATCATTCTTGCCGAAAGAGATTTGCTAAATGATAATCCTGAAGACAGCAGTAACTTATTTTTTTCAAATGCTAATCCTTATGTCCTCTCCTCTATTATTTCTTCGGAAGAGCAGAACTTCAAGGTTGAAACTTTAGATTTTTAATTGTTGATCGCGGGACATTTGCAATCATAACGCTGGCGGCTTTTTCCGAAGTTATAGCCCAATGTGATCTGATGGAATCCTGTATTACTCAATACAAGCGAATTTAGCTGGTAACTGAAGGTGTAGCCAAAAATGAACTTATTGTAATCTATTCCAACAAACGGAGTAATGTAGCGCAATTGCTGATTTGCGATCGCTTCACCATCCCCGGTAACCTCAACACTTTCGAAACTATTTCGATAAGAAACTCCGCCCCATAACCTGCTATTATCCAGTTGATAATAAGCCTTAACATTGGCATCTATCGCCATTTCTTCGGTAGCTTCTCTGGCCTGGAATAATATGGAGGGCTCGTAACTCCAGTCGCTATTACGGTCAAAGCTAAAAACATAACCTGCAGAGAAAAGATACTTTCTCATATTACTTGGCACAGCATCTGAATAGAACAGATCTCTTTTTACTGATAATACGTTCTTTGCTGCAAGATGAAAGTACAGATCATTCACATAATAAGAGGCTCCAATATCTATATTGCCAAAAATATCTGATTGATTATTTCCCACCAAAGGATCAAACCTTGTGAAACCGCTTGTATCAAGTCTATGCTGAATTAATCCAGCGCTAATACCGAATGATAACTGGTTAAGATCGACCGTACTTCGGGAAAACATAAGATGATAAGCAAAAGTAGCGTAGGCACCCAGTTTTGAATAATTCCCGTTTTCATCTCTGAACATGATACCTCCAAGTCCTATTTTGTCTGTAGCTCGAATATTTAGAGCTGCGGTCTGTAAGTTAGGAGCATCCTGCACGTCGAACCATTGCGTTCTACCGGTTACACGAAGTTGATCGTAATTAGAAGCACCAGCCATACTGGGATGGATAAGATAAAGATTATCGGTAAGATAATCTGAATAGGTAGGGATCACTTCCTGCGCGTTCAATGCTGGAGAATCCCACAGCGTAAACGAAGCAAAAGTGCATAAAATCAATTGATAAGAGAGCCGTGAAAGGCTTCTTTTAAGATATCCCCAATTCACCATAAAGGCTGTAAATATATGTATAACGTAGTTTTTCTTTAGTATTTTTGCCAAAAATTTTGAGATGAAAGATTTTAATATCAACATAGTCCCTACAACTACGGCTTCAATTATAAAATTTGAAGCTGACAGGTTTCTGACACGTCATGAAAATTTCGAATTTAAGAATATAGACGAAGCCAAGCGTTCACCGCTGGCCCAGCAATTATTCTATCTGCCTTTTGTTAAAACGGTATATATCGCACAAAATTTTATCGCTATCGAGAAATATGATATTGTGGAATGGAGCGACGTACAACAGGAAGTAGCAGATCAAATCGAAGAATATCTTAACAAAGGTGGCGAAGTGATCAAGGAAGAAAAGACCACCACCGGTAAAGTGCCAGTGACAGTCTATGCTGAAAGCACTCCAAACCCGGCGGTAATGAAATTTGTAGCGAACAAAAAACTCGTTTTGAAATCGATTGAATTTAAGAACATCGATGATGCGAAGAGTGCACCATTGGTTCAGAAATTGTTCCATTTCCCTTTTGTCAAAGAGGTCTTCATTGATGAGAATTATGTTTCGGTTCAAAAATATGAGGTTGCTGGATGGGAAGAGATCACCATGGAACTTCGTGAATTCATTAGAAATTATATCGAGGAAGGAAATGAAGTGCTCACCGCCGAGACTATTCAAACTCAGGAAACTGAAAAGGTTCAGGAGGAAAATGATGATGCAGCCTATAAGGAACTTGACGACACGAGCCAGCAGATTATTGCGATCCTGGATGAGTATATTAAACCTGCAGTGGCCAGTGATGGTGGGAATATCCTTTTTGACAGTTACAATGAAGAAACCAAAACCGTAAAAGTAATCTTACAGGGTGCGTGTAGTGGATGTCCTTCTTCAACGATGACTTTAAAAAGCGGAATCGAAACGATGCTTAGAGATATGCTTCGCGATAAAGTACAATATGTAGAGGCTATCAATGGCTAATCACTTTGATAGTGTATTGTAATAAATAAAAATCCCTTCAGCTTGAAGGGATTTTTTTATTTAGTAATTGGTCTTTCTTGCTTCCTGGTAAAACTCCTGAAAGAGTTGTAGCAGATTCATAGTAGAACCAATTAGATCCTTGGTTTCCAGTAATATTCCGAAGTAAAGCTTCGTATTCCTGGGACTGGATTCAGAAGTTCTGATTCTTTCGATCTGTTTCTGAATAAGATCACTAACATAGTCGAGCAATTCCTGTTTCTCATTCAGCAGGCTATCGATCTTGTCGAACTCGTTGTGATTAAAGGTCAGCATTAGCTCATCAAAAAGAACCTGCAAACGATCATCTACCTTTTTGAGATCCCGAATCTGGTTAAACTTCAGGTTCTTATGATTGTTATGCACGTGGTTGTAGCTATTTCTGGCGATAAAACTAATCGACTGCACCATATCCTGAAGGTAATCCAGGGTAAGAATATAAAACTTACTGGCCTCAACAGAGTTATCATCAAGGGATTTGATAAAATAAAAAATATTGTCTTTAAGTTCATCAACCTCAACCTCCAGCTTTTCAATACGCTTGTAGTTTTTCTTCAGTTTACTTAGATCATAATACCCTAGATGATCGACACTTTTTGAATACACCTTGTCTATACCTGCAATTACTTTGGAAATATTTTCTGAAGTTTCCGCAGTGATCTCATTGATCGTAATGATATCGCTCTTATTGAATTTCTTTTGATCCTTCTCTTTCTTCATTTCTTTTGAATGAAGAATACTACTTCTTACGACCACAACCAGTGCTGCGATAATAAGTACAACCAGGGCTATGGTTCCACCGTAAAAGATAATAGATGCGAAAATTGCAGCGGCCGTGAATGCTACGATCGCAGTTACGAACCAACCTCCAATTACATTCAGCACGCCTGCAACTCGATATACAGCACTTTCGCGATCCCAGGCTCTATCTGCGAGCGATGTTCCCATTGCGACCATAAAAGTCACATAGGTAGTTGAAAGCGGCAACTTCATATTAGTTCCAATAGAAATAAGCACACTGGCTACAACCAGGTTTACTGAAGCTCGAACCATATCAAATGCCGGGGCGTCGACCCTCTTATTTTGCTTATGAGAGGCAGGTTTATTGAATTTATTTTCGATACTATTCTTTAATCCACCCGGTAAAACTGAACTCACCGCACCGCCAATGATCACAGAGTATCGTACGATCCCTCTTGAAAGCCAGTTTGGTTCAAATCTTTCTACGGAATCGCCCTGTCTGGAAAGATTGATCCCGGTATCGACCACAGTTTTTGCTTTACTGGAAAACCAGAGGGTGATTACCATAACTGCTCCGGCACAAACTAACAGGAGTTCGGGAGTATTGACCTTTCCTGAAAGACCGGTCATTAAAAATTCTGATGGCATTGCTCCGGTTGCGTTGTAAGCCGACTGCCATAGATCAAAAGACTGCCAGGCGGCAATGGGAACCCCAATGAAATTGACAAGATCGTTTCCTGCAAATGCAAGTGCCAGTGCAAAAGTTCCAATAATGATAATGATCCTTAGAATATTCAATTTGAGCACACTCATCAAAAACTGTGAGATAAGCGTAAATGCTACAAAACCTATTAATACAATAAACCAAGTGTTGTCATTAATATATGTAAGTGTTTCCGCAGAGATAAAAGAAACACTTTTCAAACCTTTAATTACGATAAAGTAAAGTATAGAAGTAAGGGAGAAACCACCAAAGGCGGCACCCGCATATTTTATCTTTTTCTCGAATTGGAATGAAAATATAAGTCGGGATATATATTGCACAAAGGCTCCAACTATGAATGCAATGACCACGGCGAGTAAGATCCCAATAATGATCTCGGTTGCTTTTGATGAATTAATATAATTCTGCAGTAAACCAAGATCTCCATTATCCTGCGTATAGATCTTAATGACAGCCATACATACGGCAGCCCCAAGAAGCTCGAAAACAATGGATACAGTGGTGGAAGTAGGTAATCCAAGCGAATTAAAAAAGTCCAGCAATAACACATCGGTGATCATTACGGCCATGAAAATAATCATGATCTCTTCGAAGTAGAATTCACCCGGCATGAAAATCCCTTTTCGGGCAACCTCCATGAGTCCGCTGGAAAATATGGCTCCCACGGCTACTCCAATGCTGGCGATGATCATGATCGTTCGCATAGAGACCGCTTTGGACCCTATAGCTGAATTCAAGAAGTTTACGGCATCGTTACTTACTCCAACTACAAGATCTGTAATGGCAAGGGCGAATAGCGCCACAAGCATCACAATGTAAATATCCTCCATATGATAGATCTGTTTTCAATCTGCAAAACTGTAATAATTTAACTGAATCACAGGGGTGTTAAAGTTATTAAAAGATTAATAATATCCGGCAACTGCCGCCACAATCGCCTTAATTTTAGCTTTCTGTATTTCAAATCCACCAAATTAGTGCTATGAAGAAACCTGATCATACGAACCAGCTTATCAATGAAAGCAGTCCTTATCTCCTACAGCATGCACATAATCCGGTAGACTGGCGTCCCTGGAATGATAAATCCCTGGAAGAAGCAAAGGAGAAGAATAAACTACTGCTGATTAGTGTGGGATATTCTGCCTGTCACTGGTGCCATGTAATGGAGCATGAGAGTTTTGAAGATGCTGAAGTAGCTGCAATTATGAATGCAAACTACATATCTGTAAAGGTAGATCGCGAGGAAAGACCAGATGTTGACCAGGTTTACATGAATGCAGTACAGGCAATGACCGGGATGGGAGGCTGGCCAATGAATGTCGTAGCCCTGCCTGATGGAAGACCTGTTTGGGGAGGAACCTATTTTCAAAAGGATCAATGGAAATCTGCTCTTACTCAAATTGCGCATTTATATGAAGAACAACCAGAAAAACTTCTGGAATATGCTGAAAAGCTGGAAGAAGGACTTTCTCAAATGCAGATCATTGAGATTCCTGAGAATGAAAAGAAGTTAGATAAGTCTCTATTTGATGGAATCATATCAAAATGGAAATCAGTTTTAGATCATAAAAATGGTGGCTATAACAGAAGTCCAAAGTTTATGATGCCTTCCAATTATGATTTTCTTTTAAGGTTCGCTCACCAGGAAAAAGACACAGAACTTTTGAAATATGTTAAGCATACATTTAATAAAATATCCTGGGGAGGAGTTTACGATCCTATAGATGGAGGCTTTTCAAGATATTCGGTGGATGAAAAATGGCACGTCCCGCACTTTGAAAAAATGCTATATGATAATGCGCAATTAGTAAGTTCATATGCGAATTTATTTAAACTTACCAGGAATAAATGGTATGCCGATGTAGTTGAGAATACGCTGAAATTCGTGGAAAACGAACTTCAGGACGAATCAGGAGCATTTTACTCTGCACTAGATGCCGATAGCGACAATGGCCAGGGACATTCAGAAGAAGGTGCATTTTACGTCTGGACCAAGAATGATTTAATGGAAATTCTGGAAGACGATTACGAACTTTTTTCAGAAGTCTATCATATCGACGCCTTCGGAAGATGGGAAAAGGATCATTATGTGCTCATTCGAACCCAAAGCCTTGATGAGCTTTCAGCTAAACTCAACTTAAACCGGGAAGAATTAAGCATTAAACTAAAAGAACTTCAGAAAAAACTAGGGTCTGAAAGATCTAAGCGGTCAAAACCCGGACTTGACGACAAATCAATCGCTTCCTGGAATGCAATGATGATCAGCGGATATTGCCATGCTTTCCAGGCGCTGCAAAAAGAAAATTATCTTGTAAAAGCAGAAGCTGCTATGGACTTTATTTTGACGAATTTAGTTCAACCAGACGGCAGACTTTATCATACTTATAAAAATGGAAAAAGCAGTATTAATGCTTATCTCGAAGACTATGCTTTTGTGCTTCAATGCCTACTGGATCTGTATGAGAGCAGTTTCATAGAGTACTACCTGGACAAAGCACAAGAATTACTTGAAATTTTGGAACATGATTTCAAGGATGAGAAGACCGGGCTGTTTTACTTTACTTCATCCAAAGACCGGGCGTTGATCAACCGGATTATTGATGTACAGGATAATGTGATTCCTGCAGCCAATTCAGTAATGGCCCATAATTATTATAAGCTGGGTAAACTTACAGGTAATACTGAGCTCATTGACAGATCAGAAAAAATGTTGCAGGCAGTGCTTCCGGGTATTAGCGACTATGCACAATCCTACTCGAACTGGTTGCTTTTATTACTGAATTTCACACATCCTTTCTACGAGGTTGCCATCACCGGAGACAATTCAGAAGAACTTGCGAAAGGATTTCAGCAGCAATATTTACAAAATAAAGTACTGGCTGCTTCTAAAAGCAAATCGGATCTCGCAATTTTATACGATCGTCACAAGTCTAGCGAATCATTAATTTATATTTGCAAACATGGAAATTGTCAGCTTCCAGTGCAGAAACTAAGTGACGCTTTAGGGCAGATACAGTAATTTTAACATAAAATAAACAGGATATGGTCTCTATTTTTTTAGAATAGCGGATTGAACTTAAATTAAAAAAAAAGAATGGACAAGTTGAATAACTACGGCGAAATCGCAAAAGAATACGCGAACAAGTTTATCGATTACCTCCCTACGCTAATCGGTGCGATCGTGCTGCTACTTGTAGGACTTTGGATAATAAAACTCATTGTGAAATATTTAAAGAAACTATTCGACAAGAAGGATTACGATCCAACTCTAGAAAAGTTCACTGTAAACGCTGCCAGTTGGGGTCTCAAGGTATTACTTTTTGTGCTGGTCATCACACAACTTGGTGTGGAGAGTGCATCGCTCGTAGCTGCAATTGGTGCTGCAGGTCTGGCCATTGGTCTTGCTTTGCAGGGATCGCTTTCCAATCTTGCCGGTGGAGTGCTTATAATAGTTCTAAAACCATTTAAAGTTGGAGATTGGATCGAAGCACAGGGAGTTTCCGGTAGTGTAGTAGAGATCTCTTTATTTTACACGAAGCTTGACACTTTTGGGAACCAGAGAGTGGTAATTCCAAATGGTGAACTAAGTAATGATAATATCACGAATTACAGTTTCAACAAAACCCGTAAGGAGAATCTAAGCTTCGGAATTTCTTATGATGATGATATCAAGAAAGCAAAAGAAGTGCTCACAAATATGGTAATGGAACAAGAGAAGATCCTTAAGGATCCAGCACCGCAGATCATTGTTTCTGAACTTGGAGATAGTTCAGTTAACTTCTCTGTTCGATATTTTGCTGAATTGCCAGACTTCTGGGATCTACACTGGTATATGATCGAGGAAGGTAAAATTAGACTTGAGGAGGCTGGAATGACCATTCCTTATCCACAAAGGGATGTTTACCTGTACGATCAAACTAAAATGAGAGGAACTGAAAGAGATAAAAGATCGGCAGAATAATTAACCGATCATAAAATCTTTGAGATAATAGGGCTCAAAATAAGCGACATCTTCGGTGTCGCTTTTTTGGTACTTTACCTCAGCGATCTCTGCCATTTCTGAAGCCGAAGGGAACTTTTGTTCGTGGAAAACTGCATTTTCAGAAGAGATGATCTCCCTGAATTTTGCCACTCCATTCCCAATAAAATGCACTTTAGATTTCTGAAGATATTCCGAAAAAGAGGTTTGATCTAAAATCTGAGCATTCGTATCACGGACCTGGCTTAGATCCTGAGAAAAAACAGCAGCATAAACTTCCATTCTTCTGGCATCAAGCATAGCGATTTTCATTCCGGGTTCATTCTTTAATTGATGCACCAGCAGGTCCAGCGTAGGAACCGAGATCATTGGTATATTAAGGGAAAAACATAATCCTTTGGCAGCAGAAACTCCAATTCTTAAACCTGTATAAGAACCTGGCCCCTTGCTAACTGCAATTGCATCCAGATCCTGAAGAGTCTTCCCAGCTTCCTTCAATACATCCTGAATGAACAGATGTAGCTTTTCAGCATGTGAATAACCTTTGGTATTATCTTCCTTTAGACCGATTAGTTTCCCATTAAGAGAAAGACCAACTGAGCAGTTGGTCGTTGCAGTTTCAAGACATAATATAGTCGCCAAATCTTTAAAATTTATTCAGCCTCTTCTTCCTCCGTCTTTTCTTTTTTCACCTCGATATCATCTCCGGTATTAAGGTTTTTAGTAACGGTATTGTAAGGGCCAGTGATTACTACATCACCTTCTTTCAGACCTTCTGTGATCTCGATTTGAGAGTCATCCTGAATTCCAGTTTGTACCACGCGAAGTTTAGCTTTTTGTCCGTCTTTTACAAATACACATTCAAATTTTTCAGTTCCTTCAGTAGCTGGAGTAGTTCCGTAAGTCTTTTTAGTCGATGTAGTATCAGATTTAATAACGATCGAGCTAATTGGAACTCCAATTACATTCATTCTCTTATTCGTGATAATATCTACTGTAGCAGTCATTCCTGGTCTGAATGGAGAATAACTCTCCGGCTTCCCTTCCATCAGGTCTTCGTAAGACTCCTTCAGAATACGAACTTTTACCTTAAAATTAGTTACCTGATCTGTGGTTAAGGTATTATCTGCAGTGTTAGAAATTTCAGTAACGATTCCTTTAAAATCTTTTCCAAGGTACGCATCTACTTCCACAATCGTAGAGTCACCTACCGCAACTTTTACGATATCATTTTCATTTACATCAACCTCAACTTCCATATTGTCCAGGTTTGCTACCCGAAGAATTTCAGTCCCGGCCATTTGCTGAGTACCTACAACTCTTTCTCCAAGTTCTGCATCCAGTTTTGAGATCGTACCGCTCATTGGAGCATAAATATTGGTACGTCCAAGATTATCGGTCGCTTCAGTTACCGTAGCAGCGCTACTTTGCATACTGTAGTAAGCAGATTCTTTATTAGCTTCTGCCATCTCATAATTTGAAACGATCCCGTCCCATTCAGCTTTTGAGATCACACCTTTTTCAAACAAAGTTTTGTTACGATTATAATCAGCTTCAGCCTGTTTCAAATTTGCCTGTGTCTGGGCAAAATTTGCTTTGGAATTTGAATAACTTGCTCTGGCTCTCTGTACGCTGGACTGGTATATATCAGGGTTTACTTTTACTAAAAGGTCTCCTTTTTCTACTAACTGACCTTCAACGATTGGTAATTCAATGATCTCTCCGGAAACTTCTGAAGAAAGTTTTACCTCAACCTCTGGCTGAATTTTACCTGTTGCCGATACGGTTTCGATAATATCTACCGGTTCAATTTCAGTGATCTCCACTTCTTTGATGTTGGCGGAACTTCCAAACCAACCGGATTTTTTACCGATAACTAGTACAACGATTAAAACGATGATGATCCCAAGGATGATGAAAAGCTTCTTCTTATTCATTATTTACAGTTTTAAATCCCTAACCGGAATTCCAAAATAAAGTTCTACAACTTTTAATTTAAAAATATAATCGTATTTGGCTCTTAGTGCCTCTCTTTGTGTATTCTCAAAACGAATCTTAGCCTGGCTAAAATCGAACGCGTTGGTAAGACCAACATCATAACGCTCTGTGGCATATTCAAATGCTTTCTCCTGAGCTTCAGAAGCTACCAAAGCAGCTTCATAGGCTTCGAAAGCTCCTTTTGCATCAGTATATGCCTGGTAAACATTCGCTTCCAGATCAAGTTCAGCCTGCTCCAACTGGAATTCAGCTCTTTTCACATTGATCTGATTTCTTTTTACGGCATTTCTGGTGGCAAAGCCATTTAAGAATGGAACGCTTAACTGGAAACCATAACTTATCCCGTCATTTCTATATAACTGATCGAAAAATGGCAACGGACTTCCTAGCGTTGGTATTGTATTAGGAGCCACTACAACCTGCTCTGTATCCTGCACCAAACCAATTTGTCTTGTAGGTTCGGTTGGATCCAGCACGGCACCTGTTATTCTGCCCTGTCCTGTTTCCCTTGTATTATAGTTAAAGAAAGCACCTAAGGTTGGCAGGTAAGCTCCTTTAGCTAAAGCAACATCCTGCTCTGCAAGATCTCTGTTAGCTTCCGCTATTTTTAATTCTGAACGTTCTTCCTTTGCTTTCTCGATCACATCGTAAACAGAGTTCGCAAGAATCTCATTTCCGAAGACCGCGTAATCACGATCCACGATATCGAAACTTTGATAATCTCTTATTCCTAAAGTTTGTGCTAAACCTATAAGTGATATTTGTATCTGGTTTTCAGCAAGAATGATTCGTTGCTTCTCATCTGCCATGGTAGCTTTAATCTCCAGAAGGTCACCCTGAGGCAATACTCCTGCTTCAACCAGATCCTGAGTTCGGGTTAATTGTTCTTTGGTAACTTCATTCTGAGCCTGTAGAACATCAAGATTTTGTTTGCTGAACAATACCTGCAAGTAGGCATCTGCAACAAACAATGCTATATCATCTTCCATTTTATCCAGAGAGTACTGGCTGGCCAGTCTAGAGATCTTAGCTCTTTGTAATTGTTTGAAATTTCGAAGTCCGTCAAAAATTGTAAGACCAGCAGTTAAATTCGCAGAGAAGTTTCTTACTGTTTGATTCTGAAGGATTCCCGTGGTAACATTCTGAGTAAGACCGGTATTCCATGCATTGGTAGCCTGACCGTTAATACTTGGAATAAAATTACCCAGTGCATCCAGTTTCTCAATTTCGGAGAGTTCAAGATCAAGTTCAGATTGTTTAACCTGAATATTATTTTGCAATGCGTACTCCACACATTCTTCCAGTGTCCACTCTTTCTGCTGCGCATTCATCATTCCGCAGAAAAGAAAAAGGGTAAAAAGTAAACTATAATTCTTCATAATATAATTCTGTATGATATGTCTGTAAAAGGTACAGGTTGTTACACCCAAAAATTAAAATTCTAGTTTTGAGCTATGTTTGTTGGAGCTTTAAGTTGGTTCCAAACCTTGATTTTATCGCCCATTTTCAGGCCTTCGGTCACCTCTACATTAATTCCGTCACTTACTCCAAGTTCAATTTCCCTGCGTTCAAATTCCTGGTCACCGGTCATGATCTCTACATATGGCTTCTTGGTCTCATCATCAAATTGCACAAGCGCTTCCTTGATCGCAAGTACATCTGTAGCTTTGGCAAGAATGATAGATGCGTTCGCACTAAGCCCGGCTCTAATAAATGTAGTATCTGCTTTATTAAGAGTTCCCTTAATCTCAAATTGTATCGCCCCGTTCTCCTCTACTCCTTTTGGAGCTATATAATCAAGTACAGCATCGAAAGATTTATTTTCAATCGCACCAACGGTTACTTCAAGCGGAAGATCTTCCTTGATCTTTCCAACTTCACTCTCATCAACTTTCCCTTCAAAGATCATCTCGTTCACATCGGCAAGCGTTGCGATCGTGGTCCCATCGTTGAAATTGTTACTTTCAATTACCTGGTTTCCAGTCTTCACGGGAACATCCAGCACCATCCCCTCTACAGTGGAACGTATAAGGGTATTTGCTGCACTTCCAATTCCACTGGTGGTTCCGGTTCTTACGATCTCATAATTTTGTTGTGCTGAACGATAGTTTTGCTCACTTCTCTGGTAAGAAACTTCAGCTGCATCATAATCGTTGGCAGAGATCACGCCTTTATCATAAAGCTCCTTCTGTCTTTGATAAACTTTCTTTTCGTTATCAAGGTTAATACGGGCAGTTGCCACGTTATCTTTCGCGCTTTGCAGTGATGATACATTTGGAATTACGCGAATTTTGGCAATTAGATCCCCTTGTTTGATCTTATCACCAGCCTCGATGTATATTTCATCGATGATTCCTGAAATATTTGGCTTAATAAGCACTTCTTCCTTCGGAACAATTTTTCCGGTAGCTACAGTTTTCTTGATAATAGTTTGTTCTGAAGGTTCCTCGGTTTCATAGACAACTGGATCTTCTTCACTTTTTTGATAGAGATAATAAAGCGCCCCTACAAAGGTCACCGCTATTAAAACTAAAATTCCGATGGTTACAAATTTTTTCATTTCTTGATTGTGTTTCTATTTACTAACTATTCAGTACGCAGAGCATCCACAGGTTTTACTTTGATGGCGTGCTGCGCAGGTATAAGACCGGCCAAAAGACCAGAGATTATTAAAATACTAAGGGCTACGATCACTACTCCCAGGTCTACGGAAGGGTTTAAAAACATCATCTCTGAAGTGTCCATCTGGTCCAGTTGTAAATTGACCAGCCAGATCACCCCGGTAGCAAGAATGATCCCACTCATTCCTGAAATGATGGTAAGAAAAATGGACTCCATCAGGATCTGCCCTCTTATAGACCATGGTGTTGCTCCAAGTGCTCTTCGTACTCCTATTTCATTGGTACGCTCTTTTACAACAATGAGCATAATATTGCTAATCCCAATAATTCCTGAAAGCAAGACCAGAACTCCTACGAAATAGGCTACAGCTTTAAGCGCTACAAAAAGTCCGTTTACTTTGGAAAATTCCTGGTAGAGGTCAAAATTACCTACTGCGCGATCATCTTCCGGATGTATTTTATGACGTTCCTTGACCAGATCGATAATATCTCCCTTAAGTGCTGTGATACTATTATTGTCTTTTGCGGTGATAGCCATCCAGCCAACTTTGTTCCCACGATTAAAGGCCTGGGAAAAAGCTGTAAAAGGAACAAATATTTCCTTCTGACCTTCCTCGGCGTCACCACCTCGACTTTTCTTCTTGTAAGTTCCAATCACCATGAAATTTACTCCACTAATCTTGATATAAGTCCCAAGCGGATCTTCGCCCTTGTCGTAAAGCGCAGCTAACACACCGGTTCCAATCACCGCAACTTTCCTTTTCTGATCGATATCTGAATGATTTATGAACCTTCCGGTGGTAATATCCATGGGTTCCTGCTGAATAATTTCCGGATAATCTCCGTACACATTGAAAGCACCGGTATTTAAGCCACGCACCACGTTATTGTCTCCACCAAAACCACCAAGCTGATTTCTAGGCGAAACAAACCTTAAGTCTGGTATTTCCCTTTTGATAGCCGCCACATCTTCTACTTCAAAGCTGTAGAATCTTCCTTTCGGCATTCCTTTATACGGTCTTGAAGCTACCTGTGTCCACATGAACATAGTGTTGGTTGCAGTACCGCCAAATCCCTGCTTTACTCCATTTTCCAATCCTTTTCCTGCAGCAAGCAGGATTACAAGGATAAATATTCCCCATAAGACTCCAAAAGCAGTCATCAGGGTTCTAAACCAATTCGAGGTTAGCGCTTCTATAATTTCATTCCAACGATCTCTGCTAAACATACTATTCGTCTCTTAGTGCTACAATTGGTTTGATCCTGGCTGCTCTCCAGGCCGGGAAGAATCCCGCCAGTGCTCCTGCTATTACCAGAATAAACACCGTATTAATCGCTACTGTGAAATTAACGGTTGGGTTATAAATATATTGGGTTTCGATCATAGGTCCCACAAACTCCAGTAGTGCGAGACTAAATATGAGTCCGAGGAAACCTGCAATAGCTGTTACAAAAATCGATTCATGAAGTACCATTCCAATAATTGAAAGTGGCTGAGCTCCTAATGCTTTCCTTACGCCGATTTCACGGGTTCGTTCTTTCACGATAATAAGCATGATATTACTAACACCAACAACTCCCGCGATAATGGTACAAACACCAACACCCCAGAAGAATAATTTGATCATATCCATTAAAGTGAAAAAGCGTTTCGCATTTTCCAGCGAGTTATTTACGTAGATGGCACTATTATCATCTGGTGCAACCGTATGGCGCTCCTTTAAGAACTGGTCCAGTTCTGCAGTAAATTGTGTGGAGGCAGCTACCGACTTGTCAAAATCATCTTCAGGTTTGAGGGTAAGATACATTCTGGCTATATCATTTCCACCACCAAAAGCTTTCTGAGCAGTGGTAATAGGAATTATAGCACGGGATTCTTCACGTTCTCCTCCGGGATCGGTATAAACCCCAACAATTTTAAAGTTCACTCCGGAAACCTGCACATATTTACCAATAGGATCTTCATCCTTAAACAGATCAAGCTTGATTCGCTGACCTATAACCATATTCTTTTCTGAATTATCAAGGTCTGAGATATTGATAAATCGACCTGTAGTAAGAGTGTTGTTTTCCAGAACCTGGTAGCTGGGAAAACTTCCGTAGACCTGATAGGAACCAGATTCTTTTCCGTAGGTGAGCACCTGTCCCCATTGTTGATATAGCGAAGCGCTTTTATCAAGTTTATCTCCGTAAAGTCTTAGGATCTGATCGTAGTCTTCATTCTTAAACTGAATCCGTCTACCCGGGTTCAGTCCTTTATATTCTTTGGAGGTCATTCCTGGATAAACCAGCATTAAATTTGAAGCATCCTGCTCAAATTCACGAGCTATACCATTTCTCATTCCTTCCCCAATTCCAAGTAGGATTACCAGGATAAAAATTCCTGATGCTACTGAAAGTCCGGTTAAGAATGTGCGTAACTTATTTTTTCGGATGGTTTCGAAGATCTCATCCCAACGATCCAGATCAAACATTTTCTGAAGCTCTTATTTGTGAAACCAAAGTATCTTCAATGATCAAACCGTCCTTAAGATTTACGATCCTTTTAGTCATCTGGGCGATATCATTTTCATGAGTTACCACCAGTATGGTTCTTCCTTCATCATTGATCTGCTGAATGAGATCCATCACTTCATAAGAAGTTTTTGTATCTAGAGCACCTGTAGGCTCATCGGCCAGCAAGACTTTTGGATCACTCGCCAGTGCTCTCGCAATGGCAACACGTTGCTTCTGTCCACCTGAAAGTTCATTAGGTAAATGGCCAGCCCATTTAGCCAGGCCTACCTTCTCCAGGTAACTCATCGCTTTGTCCATACGTTCACCGCGAGGCAAACCCTGGTAATAAAGTGGAAGTGCTACATTATCCAATGCAGACTTATAGCTTATCAAATTGAAAGACTGAAAGATAAAACCCAGAAACTTATTCCGATACTTCGCTGCTTGTTTCTCGCTAAGCCCCTTGATAGGCACTCCATCGAGAATGTAGGAGCCTTCATCGGCTTCATCCAGCATTCCCAGTATATTTAGCAATGTAGATTTCCCGGAACCTGAAGAACCCATAATGGAAACGAGTTCACCTTCAGCAACTTCGAAATTGATCCCTTTGAGCACGTGTAATGAATTCGCACCCATTTTATAGGATTTGTGAAGATTGGTAATATTGATCATGATTGATGGTTATTAAACAGAAGAACCTGTCTTCTATTCAATAAGACTATCAAAAAAATGAAATGTTACAATAATGTTAGGGAAAGTATGATTCTTAAACTTAAGTTTACAGTAGACAGAATCTAAGCTTCTTCTTTTTCTCTTCGCTTCCAGGTGCGATAAATGAAATAACCAATTCCACCGATAAGCAGATATGGGAAAATCATAAGATATAGAATACCATCATTAATTCCCTTTGCGGTACTTTGATCACCTTCACTTTCCAGCACGGCGCGACACATGGAGCATTGCGCTTCAGCAGTTTCAGGAATTAAAAGAAAGGCTGCAAATAGAATGCTTAGAATAAGTAGTTTCTTCATCTTCAGTCTCTTGATCTCACCAAATTAAAAATTTCCGAAGAGAATTAATAATACGGCATCATAAATAAAAATACCAGTACACCAGTTACGGCTACATATAACCAGATTGGGAATGTCCATCTTGCTATCTTCGAGTGCTTATTATATTCGCCACTCAAACCTCTATACATTGTAAATAAAACCAGCGGCACTATGATTCCGGATAATATGATATGGGAAACAAGAATGAAGAAATAGACGTATCGCAAAACTCCCTCTCCTCCATAAGGCACCGGTTCATTACTGATTTTTGAAAGCACATAACTTACCAGGAAAACTACAGAAAGGCCAAATGCGGCGATCATAGTATTTCTGTGTGCTAAAAAATTATCTGCCTTCATGAAGAAATAGCCAACAACCAGTAAAATTGCAGTTAGGAAATTCAGCACGCCATGAAAAAGCGGAAATGTTATCGAATCAGTTCCAAAGATGTTGTAACGCTCAGGTAGCAACATAAGAACTACAACGATGGCAGGAACAGCGATAGAGAGTCCTATGATCACAGGAACGGCGATCTTATCTGAAGTGTTCAAAGAAGTTTTCAAAGTAAGTTATTTATATCTTCAATTAATATTTCGATCTGCGGTTCTTCCTGGTCTCCAGTAACCGACTTATTTCGTTCTACAGAACCACGATAATAGATGATTGGATTTCCAAAATCATCGGTTCTTGACCTTATATAACCTTCCTTATCTACTAAAGCGAACCAGCCCTGATGGGCAAATCCTCCAGCTACAGATGCATCTTCCCCGGCATATATTCCAAAACCTTTATTCGCCACCTCGTAAATCTTTTCGCGATCTCCAGTGAGCAGGTTCCAGTCTGGATCTGTAATTCCATACTTATCGGCATACTCTGTGAGCACTTCTGGAGTATCATGCTCTGGATCAATAGAAAATGAGGCAATCCCAAAATTGGAAGCATCTTCAAACTCATCCTGTATTTCAACTAGATTTTTGTTCATAATTGGGCAAATGGTAGGACAGGTTGTAAAAAAGAATTCTGCCACATATACTTTACCCGCGTAATCTTTGTTGGTGATCGTATCGCCGTCCTGGTTTACAAAACTAAATTGAGGTGCTTTTTTTCGCTCTCCGTCAATTTCAAGATAAACCAAAGGAACATCGGTTTTAGTACGCTTTTTATTGGTTGTTTTATTCAGGCGATCTGCTTTAACGATCTCATCATCACTAATCCTGTCTATGATCTTCGGAATAAAAATAATCCCGAAAACCAGGATGATCAGTGAAATTCCTATATATGAGTAGTTTTTCATTAGATCTTATCGTTTCGATTATTACGCTTTAAAGCCAGACGATATTCTGCAAGGATAACTTTTACGTCATCGTTCATCTTGTTATTGAGCTCTGCAACATCACGTGAATCATAACCATAAAGCTCACCGTGATCTTCATCGTCATCACGCCCACGAAGATTACGATCTTTATCGACGATATAAACATAAGGTGTGTATTGATCCTTATCAAGTTTATGCGGACTGGCGAAACTTTCAAAGACTGTTTCTATCTCTTCAGAAGTGGCATAAGCTATTTTCCATTTTGAAGATTCACTAATCTTTTTAAATTCTTCAATAAAGTTCCCTGTATCTTCTTTAGTTTCCGAAGGAAGAATTAGAACAAATTGAAAATCGTCGAAGTCGTAATATTTTTCAAGTATCTTTTTATCGAGATTGAAGGTATTACCCTTAATTTTTTCAAGATCTGATCCAAAGAAAGCGACAACTGTGATATGCTCATCAAAACTAAGAACACTATCGGTATTGGTTTCCATTCCTGATATATCGGTTACATTTTCTGTGAGCACAGGTAACCTGGCGAAGTTGTTCTTGCCAGAAGCAAAGAACAAGTATGCGGTGATTGGAAGGGCGAATAAAATACCAAGAACTAGAAACTTCTTCATAGCAATGAGATGCTTTACAGACGGGTACAAAAATAAAAAGACGGTTTTATAAAACCGCCTTTTCCTATGCTTTTAACTTTTGTTAGAAGTCCCAGGCTACATGCCCGCTCTTATACACTTCGTAGATATATCCACCTTCAGTAAGAAGGATGAAAATAAGATAAGATATAAGGAAAATAGACGTCCAGACGATCGATCTTCTAAGTCCCTTGGTTTCATGTTCAAGGTGCATAAAAGACCAGGCGATATAATACGCTTTATAGATAGTAAGCAGGATAAATATCCAGTTAAGTAATCTCATTCCTAAAAACATAGTGTCTGTTAGGAAAGCAGGCTTAATAATTCCAAGAATTACTTCTGCGATTGTTACTACTGAAAGTATTGCGAAAACAAACCAGATCCTTTTAGTTGCAGATCCTTCGTGTGTTGTATCGTGAGCCATAATAATTTATTTCAGAATTAAACCAGGTAAAAGAATGTAAATACAAATACCCAAACTAAGTCTACAAAGTGCCAGTAAAGACCAACTTTTTCCACCATTTCGTAACTTCCTCTTCGTTCGTAAGTTCCAATAACTACATTAAAGAAGATAATAATATTGATGATAATCCCGGAAAGCACGTGGAATCCGTGAAAACCAGTAATAAAGAAGAAAAAGTCTGCAAATAGTGGTGGGCCATACTCGTTTTGAGTAAGGTTTGCACCTTCTACAGTCCCAATAGCTTCAGCGTCCAGCTTAGCCAGAGACTCATCTCTGCTTAGGATGGTTTTCTCGTTATCTTCAGTAAATGTTTGTGTTCTAATTAGCAGATCTTCATTAGCTGCAAAACCAGCTTTGATCTCATCAAGTGAATAGGTTGGCAGATCAGCTCCGGAATCAAACCAGATCCCGTTGTTAGCTTCATGTTCTACTCTATCGCCTTCAATTGGAATTGCGATCTCAGATAACGCTACACGATGACCTTCACCATCTACGAATTGAAGGATGTTACCACCTTTAGTAGTTACAGCTCCATATTCTCCGCTAATAAAGTTCTTCCACTCCCAGGCTTGTGATCCTACGAATATGATTCCACCAATAATGGTAAGAAACATATATAGCGTAACCTTCGCTTTCTTCATATGATGCCCTGCATCTACGGCAAGTACCATAGTCACAGAAGAAAATATTAAAATGAACGTCATTAACGCCACATAATACATTGGAGCGTCTACTCCATGCAAGAACGGGAAGTGATTGAATACCTCATCGGCTATTGGCCAGGAATCAATAAATTTAAAGCGTGAAAAACCATAAGCGGCAAGAAATCCTGAAAATGTTAAAGCATCAGATAGGATGAAGAACCACATCATCATCTTACCGTAACTAGCTTTTAGTGGATCATTACCACCACCCCAGGTTTTTCCTTCAGTGCCTGTTCTAACAACAGTAGCCTCCATAGAAGTGTTTTAATGTTAAAGGATGCGCAAAAATACGCAATTTTATTATTTAAAGAAATATAAAAAGATAATCAGGCAAATCCACAGAAAATCAACAAAGTGCCAAAAAGTTGCACCAAGCTCAAATCCAAGCATTTGACCTGCATTATAACGTTGTTTAAAATGGTTATAAATTAACACTAAAAGTACTATCAATCCTATCGCCAGGTGGGCTAAATGCGCCAGCACCAAAACATAGATAAAAGATGTTGTGATCGTACTCTCACTACCGGTAAAATAATAACCGGATTGCACTATTTCTGAAAAGCTGTAGAACTGGAAAACCACGAATAAAATTGCCAGAATCAAAGTTCCAATCAAGAACGCCGAGGCATTTTTACGATTCCCAGATCTTATCGCCTGTTTTGACAGCCAGAGTGTGATACTACTCCCTACGATCACCAGTGTGCTCCAAAGAAATGAAACTGGAAGTTCAAAGTCGGTTAGCCAGTCTGGTCTATTCTTACTCACCACATAAGCACTGGTCAAACCTGCAAAGGTCATAACCATACTTATAATCCCGAACCAAAGCATCATTTTCTTTGCACGGGCCTGTTTCATTTCGTCTGATCCCTGTGTTAAATCCATTGTCTAATAAATTTATCGAGTACATATACAATTTGCAGCAACGTGATATAGGACACACTTGCAAACATTAGTTTCTTTGCCGCTTCAGCAGTTTTCTCTTTGAAAAGCCTGATCGCGTAATACATCATTCCAAGTCCCAGCAGTAAGATTATGACTCCGGAAACCGGGGTCAGATACAACTTACCGGTAACTCCGAAAACGGGAATTAGCGACACCATGATCGTCCAGCAGGTATATAATATAATCTGAACTGCCGTTCCACGATCACGTTTTCCAGTAGGAAGCATAAAGAATCCACCTTTTTTATAATCATCAAACAACCACCAACCAATTGCCCAGAAGTGTGGGAACTGCCAGAAGAATTGGATCATAAACAAAGTACCTGGTTCTATACTAAAACTTCCCGATGCCGCCACCCAACCTAACATAAATGGGATGGCTCCTGGAAATGCCCCAACAAATACCGCCAAAGGCGTTTTCGTTTTCAATGGTGTATAAAGACTCACATACATGAAGATGCTTATCGCACCGAACATTGCGGTCTTTGGATTGATCACATATAAAACAATCAAACCCAGAACAGTAAAAATACTTGCGATAGTAAATGCTGTAGTGACAGACATTCTTCCTGCTGGCAGCGGACGGTTTTTCGTGCGATCCATTAGACTATCCAGGTTTCTTTCTATGATCTGGTTATACGCATTACTCGCTCCTACCATAAGATAACCACCAATGGCAAGTAAAGTAACAGTCACAAAATCTATGGAATCTGCACCTAAAAAATAACCCGCCACAGAGGAGAAAACCACACTAATAGCCAGCCTCATCTTAGTAATTTCCTTAAAATCTGAGAGTATGGAAGCGCTGGGATTATGTACGCGAGTGTTGCTCAAAAAAGCTTTTTTTTAACTTGTGCAAAGATACTCCTTAATTAGGTTTTGGCAAGGCTGGCAATGTGTTAATTTTCAGGGATAAAAAGACTAGTAATCGAAATACCAGTTGAAAATATCTGTACGCAATCCAAAGTTGATCCAGGTCGTGGAAATTTCAGAATTTAAAGCAGTATTCACCTGAGGATTAAAGTCACTGTAGATGAAATTAGCAAACAGTTTTAAGTTCGTAGTTGGATTCACGATATAGCCTGCTTCTAGTTCAGAATAAAATGAGTTCGTTGTATTTCCCTGCCCTATTTCTACCCCGGTTTCAAATGGGCGGGCCTCTTCGCTTCTGTATAGATCCTGACCGTAATAAGCTCCGTCTTCAGAAAAATCAAAACCGCGCTTTCCAAGAATCAGTTTCGCACTCCCATAATACCTATCTTTTCTATATCGTGCGATTCCTACAAACTCTCTGAAATTCGCACCCCACAAATGAGACATGGACTGGTTGTTATGTGCATAGTTCAGCGTAATAGAATTATGAGAATAAGTATATGGGCGCACCTGGTTATATTCAGCCTGAAGGTAAAGATCATCTACTTTGAAAGCGTTGAAATACTTTAAACCAAGTTGAAAACCAAGCTTATTCTTCCAGCTTCCTTCTCCTCCAAAAACATCGGTTGAAGAAAATTCGTCAATTAACCACTGTCCATACGTATACATCTGGTTCGATATCTTGTATTTCCCTGTTAGTCCTATAATCGCGTTTCCACCATCGGCTCCCGTAGCGAATTCTATCGCGCGATAAAAGATCACAGGGTTCAAATAATTCAAATCAAAACCACGATCGTTGTCATTCTCCCACATAACCGACTCAAAGAATCCAAGATTAAGACGTTTGGTAAGATTCAGACTCAAATAATGATTTGCGATATATTTTGTTCTGAAGGAGCCGCTATTGGTAACTTCCGGACGAACATCTCTTAGAGACATCCAGGTATTTGTATATTTTATCTTCCAGAACTTGGTATTCAGCTTCAAATAAGGATAAGGAGAAGGATTGTCACTTAATAAAAGTGATCGATATCCATCACCAATAAAGTTATTGCCATGTCCAAACTGGATATTTATAAATTCTGAAGGAGTAAAGGATAAGTAACCTTCTGCAACCGGGTAGTCATACCCATCATTCATAAAAGTTTTAGCTATTCCTCTACCCGGTACGATCGCCGGATCACCTCCGGCAGGACGTATAGATTCAGCAAAATCATTATAATACTGAGCAAATCTTCCCTGGCTTTCATAGATGACTGAATAAAAATTGAACTTTTTACCTAAACCTCCCTGTACAATAAATTCACGGGTATTGTTATACGTAAATTCATGCTCTGTCTGTTCAAAATCCTTTCCTATTTGCAAATCAAATCCAGGATCTATGGTAAACCAGTAATCATCAGTCTGAAACCTAACCAGGTGCTCATTCCAAAGTTTTCGCCCTGCATATGTATTTCGATCCTGCAGCATTTCCTGTCTTTCAGCTTCAAAATCATAGTATTTATTGACCTCTGCAAACATTAGCGGTTTAGAAGCCGAATGAGAATTAAGACCTATTTGATTGATCTCAGCATCAAATCTACTATAATATTCATGTGATAGCGGAATATTGATCTGACTGCTATATCGCGGCTGAGTAAAATCATCAGACTTTATTCTCTCATATTCTTCAAGAATATTGGAGTCCATGGATTCTTTCTCCTGGGCAACTACTTCTTTATTATTTTCTTCGGAAATATCTTCGACAGGATACAAGGCTGAGCTGGAATCAAGCGGTAGTTTCAGTGGCATCTTAAACTGCATATGAATCGCTCTGCCGTTGTAGGTAGCAGGTTTTAACTGCGGAAGACCTGCAAACACCCTTCTCACTTCTGTCTTTAGATCTTCGTATGCAGCATCCAGATAAATAACTTGAAAAACACCATCTTCATCAACCTCAAAAACTATGGTGATTTTACCGGTATAGTTTTCCTGCATTAAAGATTGCGGTAGCCTGAATTCATCTTTGAACTTCGCGAGGAAGGTATTCTTAAAACAACTTTCCTGATTTGCATAAGTAACATTGGAGCATTCTTCAAATTCCGGATAGAGTTCAGAAATTATACTCGAATCCTGGGCTAAAACACTTAGACAGAAAAATGTAAAAACAAGAAGCAGGCAATACTTCATAGGTAAGTAGCAGGTTAAATGGTGCTGTAATATACATAAAACAGAAGTATCCCAAAATAAAAAATCCCGGACATAGCCGGGATTTATATGATATTGAGTGGATACTTAGTCCTGCACTTTAAAAGCAATTGGAAGGGAGTACATAACGCCTACCGGTTTTCCACGCTGCTTACCAGGCTTCATCTTAGGAAGACTGTTAATTACTCTAGCAGCTTCTTTCTCAAGTCTAGGGTGTGGAGCACGAGCTCTTACCTGACCAATATTACCTTTTTCATCAATTCTAAACTGAACGATCACACGGTTGATACCAGAAAGCCCTAACTCAGAACCAAGATCTGTATCAAACTCCTTGTTCACATACTTACTGATCTTTTCACTCATACAAGCTTTACGCTCGTTGTTGTTCTTTAGATTTTCACATCCCGGGAAGATCGGCACATCTTCAATAACCGCGAACGGCACATCAGCTACCTCTTCTTCTTCAACAGCCTCAACAACTTCTTCTACTTCAACGATCTCATCAAGATTGGTTTCTGTAGACTGGATCTCATCCTCTTCCACTTCTTCCTCATCTTCTACAACCTCGATAACTTCC
>NZ_JBLWIM010000012.1:888450-965362 GCF_048381525.1 Christiangramia qingdaonensis | reverse complement strand
TGTTTTGCATTTCTGTAATTGGCACATCCTCTTCATCAAGTTCGTCCATGTTTAACTGTCCGATATCTACAGCTTCAGGATCATATGTCTTCCATTCTATTGCCTGCCAGGTTATTAGCAAAACAAGAATAAGACCTAACTGCAAATAAAGAGTTCGGTTTCTATTTAAATCAGCTTTTGGATTTTTCTTAGGTTCCATAATGCGTTTAGTTGTTAAGGGTTGCTAAAATAAAGATTTTTTCTAAAAAACTAAATTAATCTGATAGAATAAGTAATTAATCTACAGCTAATTTTCAGTATAAGCTCAAAACTATTGAACTTTAAACCGAATTGGGATAGCATAAGAGACCGGCACTGCCTTTCCTCTTTGCTTTCCTGGTTTCATTCTAGGCAGTTTCGAGATCACCCGTTTAGCTTCTTCTTCAAGCTTAGGATGAGGAGCACGCGCCTGCACCTGCTCAATTTCACCCTGAGTATTTACCACGAACAGGACCGTTACCAGGTTCATTCCCGTTAGTCCTAATTTCTCTCCGAGTCTGGTATCAAATTCTTTACCAACGAACCTGCTGATTTGTTCACTCATGCAGCTCTTCCTGTCTGCATTATTATCCAGATCCTCACAACCTGGAAATAATGGAACATCTTCAATAAATTTAAATGGGACCGTTTCTACATCCTCATCAGGCTCTGCGTCAATAATATCTTCCGGTTCCACAATATCATCCAGATTGATCTCAGTGGGAGCTATATCATCTTCTTCTACATCTGCATCGTCTGGAGCAATTTTAATTTCCGGAGGCTCTACGGGTGGCGGTGGCGGTGGTGGTGTTTGGTCATAAACGGTTACAGGAACTTCCTCCTGGGGCAGATCATCCAGGTTCAGCACATCTTTGCCTGCCTGAGCAGGATCATAAGTTTTCCATTGAAATGCCTGTAGCGTAAATAATAATGTAACAATAAGTCCAATTTGAAGAAACAGGACCCAGTTCCGACGAAGATCGGCTTTCGGATTTTTTTTCGGTTTCATAAAAAGCTAGGTTAATAAAGGTTAATTACAAAGAATACCTGCTTTTCAACTTTTTTATGGTGGGCGCCATTACCAGGAAAAAGATGACTGCAAGCAATACACCAGTTGAATTTGCCAGGCCATCCCACCAATCGGGTGTCCTGTAACTGGTTAGAGTTCCTTGTAGAACCTCAATTAACATACCAAATAGAAAACATGCGATAGCAACCCAGTAGAGATTAGGGCGATAACGCGTAAAATCGGTGCTTTTCAGAATAAAAAATAGTTTCCACAAAACACATAAAAACAAATATGCTCCGGCATGGAGCATTTTGTCTGTAGGATCGAAACCACCTACACTTACTTTAAAGTTCATCACGATTAAAGAAAAGTACGTGATGGCACCTGTATAAAGAAGCGCTAAAATTAAAACTAATTTATGCACCTACTACTTCCTGATATTCTTCGGCAGAAAGAAGACCTTCAACTTCAGAAGTGTCTGATAGTTTGATCTTGATCATCCATCCATCTCCGTAAGGATCATTATTTACTTTTTCCGGCTCATCTTCAAGACTATCATTAAATTCAATAATCTCTCCTGAAACTGGCATATAAAGATCTGAAACGGTCTTTACAGCTTCTACGGTTCCAAAAACCTCTTCTTTTTCAAGGGTTTCATCCAGAGTTTCTACCTCAACATATACGATATCCCCAAGCTCACCCTGGGCAAAATCTGTAACTCCGATAGTCGCAGTGTCTCCTTCAATTTTAACCCACTCGTGGTCTTTTGTGTACTTTAATTCTTGTGGAATATTCATGTGCTAGTTTTATCTTGTGGCAAAGTTAATTTTTTCGCTGAATTGTTCAAATATGCCTTCGTTAATTTCCGAAATTATAGATCAGGGTAAAACCAGATCGGATGGTTGTTTGTGGAAATGCCGTTGAAACTGCATATTCAGAGAATGTATGATCATAATAGAACCTCGCCGTTAAGTTTCTGGTAAACGCATAATCTGCCTTGAAATTGATAGACCAGATATCCTGTCCCGAGATTGTCTGGTTATTGGCAAGATCCAGATACCTTACAATGGTTCGGTTCTTACGGTAACTAACATCGGTCCTGAAATTAAGATCACTGCTAAGCACTCTTCTTCTTCCTCCAAGCGCCGTTGCAATCTTTAGATCTCTCAATCTGTAACCGAGTCCAAGAGTATATTCATTTCCACTGTATTCTGTGAGCAGGTTATTATCAAAACTGAATGCGAGCGAGCGATCTTTCTCCATTTTCGCCATGATCTGTATACTGTTCTTGGTTTCAAAATCGATAAGTGCAAGCGGAGTAAATAGTTCTGTCAACACCACGTTTGAGAAAAGAACAGGATTCTTAAAATCACCTGCCTGGTTCAATGCTTCAGGATCTGCAGGATCATAATCAAGGTTTGTCTGGTATTGGTTCAATGTATAATCTGCGCGATATCCATGGTTTATGGAAAATCTTCGGAACTTATCGCGGAACCACTCAAAACGCATCAATCCTGTATACTTAAGATTCCAGTTTGGAATAGGTACATTTCTAAAAGCACCTAACTGGACACTTCCAGCATCCTTTCCAGAATACGCCGCGATGAATGCTGGCAACAATACCGCCTGGTTCGTTTTACCAATACCTCTTGGAAAACCTTCTTCATCCACATCTGTAGGATCTAGACCACGCTCACTGGCAATTCTTCTAGCGATTTCAATTCTGTTCGCCCTGAAATTCTGAAATGCTTCAGAACTGGCCTCATTAGATTGCTGGAAACTTGTCGCGATCAATAATGTTGAAATATTAAAGTTTCCGTAGGTATAAGGAGTAAGCGATTGATAATTCATACTCACAGGATCTACACGATAATTTTCAGAATAATTCTCGGCCTCGTTCTTTCTCCCGGTAAGTTCAATAGTAAGATCTGGTATAAAACCGAAACCGGCCTGGTAATCGAGCTGCTCATTTTTCACTGCGGAAAACTGCTGATTGAAATTCTGAAATAACGTAAGCCAACCTCTTTCTGCCGCCATTTGCCTGATATCATCCTGAAAACCAAAAGTAAATCCAGCGGTTGGCCTGAAAGTTCCCATAAATCCAACACTCTCTGTATAACCTGGAAGAAATATCCCGCGGCTATTGCGATAGTTGATCTGAAAAGTTTTCAATCCTGTCGCGATCCCGATAAGCGTATTATATCCTTTGTTAGATTTTGGCTTAGCTTTTTCCTCTATCTCTTCATCTTTTTCGGAAGGTGGACCAAGTGTTGGAATTCCCCTGCTCCTTTCCTGAATACTTTTCCCGGCACTGTTATTCTTCTTCTGAACTAAACCAACATAATTATATAGATCCTGAAGATTTAAACTGGCATTGATCTGGTGCGTATTGGAATTCTGAACACTGTTTCCTATCGTCGGAATATCTTCTAACTGCTGGAAACGCTGAGATCCTCGCTGCCATTGAAAGTCTCCGGTATAAGAATAAGTGGCGTTCACGAACTTTAAGACTGGTATCTTTTCGAAAGGCAGGTCATAATTCACTTGAAGTGTTTGGAAATGCTGATTTGGTTCTCCAATATTAAAAAAGTCATCCCATACTCCTATAGAATCATCAGCAAAACCTTCATCATCTATATAATTTCTTATGATTCTGTTATTGCTGGCGTTGAATGCAAAACTCAAAGACCTGGTCAAATTATAATTGATTCCATACTGCCAGTCGAATAAAAAGTTACGTTGGTACAGGGTTGGTATTCCTATATCGCTATCACTTAGATCCAGAGAACGGAACTTTTGCTGATTATACTGCCGGAAGATATTGGAACTCGCATTGATGTTTGTTGGCAGGTAATTAATATTAAAATCTCTGAAAATGGCGAAATAATCACTGCTGTCCAGAACTGCCAGATTCTTTAAAGGCTCCAGGCTTTTCTGCGGAAAACTAAATTCATAAGTTCCACCTACTCTAACACTTTGATCGATACTTTCTTCGATCTCGAAATCCCGATGGTCTACCTGATTGTAGGAAGTAGCAAAAGCAAAATTCTCAATATCATAGGGCATCGGAGTTCGTTCCCCGGTACGCTCTTTTCTTAGCCCAATTACGTTTATGCTCTGTCTTTTTGTATAGGATTGTGACTGCTTCTCTACCGCATCTCTTTGTGCTGGGTCCTCAATATTATCAAGCCTTGTGTCCAACTCCACATCCAGAAATTCCTGATCGTATTTTGGCGTGATCAACTCCTCTCCCCGGCTATAGTTCACAGGTATTTTCACACCCCATTTCTGCGGAAGCAACTGTCCCATATTTAGGTTTGTAACCACATCATATTGTTGAAGATCTTCCCTGCTTCTCTGGTTAGGCCCCTGTCCTAAAGCTCCAAATCCTACCGTACTTCGTCGTCCTGTAGCTGAAATATTGGCGAAATCTGCAAGGTTACTATCCATGCTTACCACTCCGGCCCAGCCCCCTTCATTTTTAAGGTCTGAAAGTCTTAATTCGTTAAACCATACTTCTCCGCAAAGATCGGTAACCCCATCTTCCCTGGTTCCATTTTTTACTCCAACCATGAGCAACCTTATGTTTCCAAAACTTGGATTTCCTTTTACTCCAATACGTAATCTCCCCATATCATAGGGAGCTTCAGCATCTACTTCCTGAAGATCTTCAGTAAAGAAATTCAAGTCGGTTGAATTCAAAGTTGGATCTCCCAGTACTGAAGTTTTTACCTGTTGTAACAGATCCAGTTCCAGGTTCATTCTGTTCACTTCCGGCCAGATCTCTTCCGCAGTAGAAGCACCAAAAAGTGTTGGTGCCAAGGGTATTTCCACCTGGTAGAAGTTGTCACTAAAATCAGTTCCCATTCTAACAAATGCGACCAACTGTCCATCCTTAAGCGGCTGGCGGTTAATTACAGATTCAGCATGCAGGAACATTTCAAGATTCTTATACTGCCGCATATCGATCTGGAAATTCTTATAAACTGCCCGGGCATCCTGAGGTTCCAGATCACAAACGCTTAAGGAAAGTGATTGTTCGTTTTGACGTAAGCTGGTATTATTTTGATACAGCTGTTCTCTTTGAACTCCCGGAGGCAATCGATAAGGAATAGGTTGCCTGTTCTCGTTTTCTTCTATATTCACAGCATTTACTTCAAAGGAAGTATTTGGGTTCTCCAATTGCCCTGAATCCTCAAATAAGCTCTGGTTATACCTCCTGTAGTCTCCCCGAACAAGATCCATAGTTCCAAATCTAAGGATGGTTTCATCCTGAAAGTCGCTAAGGAACATTCTTATAAAACGAATGGACCTAAAATCTGCGATACCTCCAATGGCATTGGTGGGTTCAAAAATTGGCACTTTAAACTGCACCCAACGCACCGGCAGATCCTGTCCATTTCGAAGTGTGGTCGTTAATTCCTTAACGTCTGTGATGTACTGGTTATTATCAATATTCATCCCCCGGAAAAAAGGGATCTTATATTCGAAATAACTATTGATGGTATTCATCGTGTTATCCCGGTTAATATCTTCAGTAGTAGGTAATGTGGTATTACCTCTATTAGTATCAGAAACATCTGTTGGTGAGTTGCCTTCAGTTCCATTATAATCCAGGTATCGATCTAAAACACTACCATCCCGATTCAGGAAATACTCGTAATTATCTGCAGAAGGATCGGCAAGGTTTCCATAATCCGGGAATTTCAATGCTTCTTCAGCATCAAGTAGACCGTCGAAACCTGCATCCTGAAGCGTTCTTCCATCTCCTTCAGAATCAAATGCATACACCAGTGAATTATCTGCCGGTGTATTTCCGAACGCAGAGGTGATCACATTGGCTTCGCCTTCACCTTCGGGTAGTCCGTTTTCATATTGTTTTCGTCCATCCTTCAGTACATCTTCAGAAATATTTCCCAGGTTAAAGTTTATGAGTCCGTCGCTTTTATTAGCATTTTCAGCATATATATAAGGATCCATTACCCAGAACTGAATATATTCCACATTGGTTTGCTCGAAATTGGTCGTATTTATAGGACGGGTGATTCCCGCGAAATTATTCCCGGGTACAGGTAGCGTATTCCCACCAGCTGCTGCAGGATTATAATTGTAAGGACCACGAACCGAGGGTTTATAATTCACATCCATTGTGTAAACAACTTGCGGCTGACCCTGCACTACATCTGTATTTGGAAAGATCTCATTCAGCGCAACCCTTCTGGTCGCATAACTTGAAATATCTGAATCACTGATCCCATCTGGCCTGTTGTTACTATAGAAAATTGGATCTATTGTATACCAGCTCATTTTCGCTCTTCTGTAACCTGCACTCAGATCTCCATTCGCAAGTTCGCCGCCAAAACCAACCGGAACACTGGAGAGTTCCCATGCTAAAGGATTATTAATATCAATTACCGTTTGTGCAGCTTCAAAATCATCTATATAAGTAGTAGCCTCTCCATCAAAATCATTAGAATTGGGCGATCCCGGTAGCAAATAAGCAAATTCTCCACGTACAGATACATTAGACATAACGTCTGTATCAATATTTGGAAGTTTATTCACCAGCCTGGTTAAAAATGGAACTTCTGTACTGTAATTCAGGTTTAAACCAAGAATTGTATTGTTGATTGGCTCGTAGCTGTAATTAGCTTTCTGGGTAAGCGGGCGCTCTTTAAGATTTATAAAAGTACCCCCGATAAGGAAATTTTCATTGAATTGATGTTCTACATTGAGCCCAGTAAATCGCTTGGTTTGCTGACCGAATAAAGCATTATTTTCCGTATTTACCTGGATTGGAATATTGGAAGCAAGCAAGCCCTCATCAAGGATCTGGACTCTTCCAAGTTCGTAATTCACTACATAATCCACTCCTTCCTGAAGAATCCTTCCTCCCGCAGTTACAGTAACCGATCCAGGCGGTAGATTGAATCCAATTGGAATACCTTCTACCTCAGCCGACTTATACCTACCCTTTAACTGGAATTTGTTCTTATCTGCCTCTTCCTGCTCTGCCTGGGTTTTCGTAGTACGATACATAGCACGAAAAACATATTTTTCCTGGTTTGCATTCCAGGTTTCCGGGATATTATAATCTTCACTACCTGCGTTGGGATTCTCATCCAGTTTTCGGAAAAGGTGTTCACCAAAAGGTTCTACCGTTGTAAAGATGATATTACCATTTTGAGGATCGATGGTAATTTGCTGAACATAGTCAAAGAATCCATCCCCGTCATTGATTGGGTCATTATTGGTATTCAATTCATCCAGCCTGAAAACCCGCAATAATGGAGTTTCATTAACATCTGCAGGCAGCGTGGTTCCTTCAACAGGTTTGATATAGTTTAAGGGCTGAGGATCTGTATACAGTATATTCATTCTAAAATCTTCACGTTCCAGTTGATACGCATTAAGACTATAAATGTTCTTCATCATCAGGTCCCAGATAGGCTCCTGAACATTGGTGATCGTACTTTTAAGTAACTTAACCACAAGATTCTGACTAGCCCTGGAATTGGTTCCGGTTGTTGGCTCTTCGGTTCCGGGATCGTTGGTAGCATTCACTCCATCATTAGCAAATTCACCAACCTGGAAAACCTCGCCATTGATCGTATACTGAAATGCAACCCCAAGCACCTCATCGTTGCTTAAACGTTGATTCAAACTAATATATCCAAGCTGAGTATTAACGGTATATTCTGAAGGTTTTAGTTGTCGCGCATTTTCCAGTTTTGCATAGTCGGTTCCTTCGGAAACAGTTATTGTTCCAAATCCCTGGTCTACAGTAGCGATATCTCTGATAGCCTGATTCAGTATAGATTCACCATTCCCGTTTATTCCGAAGGGATTAAAATCGTTTACAAGGTTATCTGGAAAAGCTCCTGCTGGCTGATTGAAAAATCCGCCCGGCGGTGTATCCAGTCCAATATTCCCGGGAACATTGGATTCCCCAAGATCCTGGATCGCTACGATATTTCGCGTATCCTGAATATTCTGGATATTGTTGGTTCTGTTCGTGACCCAAACCTGAATCCTTTTGATCTGAATATTGGTATTGATAAACGGATAGTTTCTTAGCGCTTCATCATAAGTATCGCGGAAGTAGTGCGCCAGGAAAAAGTGCCGGTCGGCATCATAATCCAGAGCAAATTTGGCAAATTCCTCTACGGTTGCCCCACCTTCCACATTAACCGTACGTCGCTCTGATTTCTGTTCTGAAAATACTCCGGTGATCCTTGTTTTTCCAAACTGAAGTTCGGTTTTGAAACCAAATAGACTTTGCGCACCCTGAATAAGTGCATTGTTCAAAGGCATATTTACGTTACCTACTTCAATTTTCTGAACGATATCATCCTCGTTTGGCGTATACTCAAGTTTCAGCTGGTTTTGAAAATCGAAGGTTGACTCGGTATCGTAATTCGCGGTAACCTGAAGACGCTCTCCAATTTGTCCCAGCATGGAAAGACTAATCCGCTGATCGAAATCAAAAGATAAGTTGCTTCTGTTCCTTGGAGAAAATGCCGGGTTATCCTGTTTGGTATAGAGAAGTCCAAGATCTATTTCTACCGATCCCTGCGGAACGATATTGATTTCAGAGCCACCAAAAATGCTTTCAAATAAATTATTATTGACATAGAAATCTGGCAAAAGATCACGCTGAATATCTTCGGTTCCTTCCTTTCTACCAGAAAGTGCATCATTTTTCAGCTTAAAATAATTACGCATTTCCTCTTCCAGCACCAGGTCTTCATATTCCTGCGGAGTAAGAACTAAAGGCAGCCCTATATTGATCTGTCCTACGCGTTCCCTGTAAAAATAACGGTTGAGGATAGGATCATATTCGTACCTGGATTCTATAGATTGTGGATCTGGGAGCTGAAGCTCACCTAGAGCAAAGCCCGCCTGGATGGTGTCCTGAGGAGTTTCCTGAGAAATGGCGTCTATAGAAAACACCATAAATAGCAGGAAAGTCAGGCGTACCGGTAAAGACAATTTCAGGTAATTGTTCTTCAATTTAATTACAGCTTTTTAAGAGCCATTTTTATAATAGATTCTACGGTGGATTCAGGATCATCCTTTAGAATCTTTTCTACAACCTTGCCAGCCTGGCGTCTATTGTAACCCAAGATCTCTAAAGCTGATAACGCTTCTTCCTTATTTGTATTGTTCGGAGTCATTAAAACTTCATCATCGCCCATCACTTTAAGCACTTTATCCTTGAGATCAAGAATGACTCTTTGAGCTGTTTTGGCGCCGATACCTTTCACACTCTGGATGGTAGGAACATCACCGGTCGCAATTGCATTGATCACCTCCTTTGGTTGCAAGGAAGACAGCATTACGCGCGCTGTGCTCGTACCTACACCAGAAACGGAAATAAGAAGTTTAAAGATCTCTCTTTCAGATTTTTCAATAAAACCGTATAAGGTGTGCGAATCTTCCTTTACCTGTAGATAAGTATAAAGACTGATCGCTTCAGATTCAGGAATTAGTGAAAACGTATGCAGGGAAATATTTACGGTATATCCTATTCCGTTGCATTCAATAACCACATAGGTGGGATTTTTTTCTATTAACTGACCCTTGAGGTGATGAATCATGCAAAAAAGTTGTGTTGAGGTTCAAATGTAGTAAAATAAAGCAAAGGCGGGAATCATCTTCCCGCCTTTACTTTATGTAAGGTATTAAGCTTTCTTGTTAGCCTTCTTTTCTTTCTCCTGTGCATCTATAACCGCTACTGCAGCCATATTCACCATTTCCTCTACACTTGCTCCAAGCTGAAGAATATGAACAGGTTTCCTCATTCCCATCATGATTGGGCCTATAGAATCTACATTGTTGAGTTCTTTAATAAGCTTATAGGTACTGTTAGCCGAATCCAGATCTGGATAGATAAGGGTATTTACCTTCTTACCGGCAAGTTTTGAAAAAGGGAATTTATTCTGAAGCATCTCACGATTCAAAGCGAAATCTGCCTGCAATTCTCCGTCAACACTAAGTTCCGGGTGAAACCTGTGCAGGTAAGAAACTGCTTCTTTTACTTTGGTCGCTCTTGGGTGTTTAGACGATCCGAAGTTTGCGTAAGATACCATCGCGATTACAGGTTCCATTCCAAATAACTGAACCGTACGAGCCGTCATTTGCGCGATCTTGGCTAGATCTTTAGCTGAAGGATCTATGTTGATAGAGGTATCACTGATAAATAGCGGACCTCTGGAAGTATTCATCACGTTCGTTGCTGCTACCCTGGAAACGCCGTCTGCCAGACCAATAAGTTCCAGCATAGGTTTCACCACCGTTGGATAAGCTCTGGAATAACCTGAAAGCAATGCATCTGCATCTCCTTCATTGACCATCATCGCGGCAAAATAGTTACGTTCTCTTAGTAGTTTTTCGGCATCGTATTTAGTTACGCCACTTCTATGTCTGGTTTCCCAGTATTTGTAAGCGTATTTTTTCCTGTTTTCCTCTTCATCATCAGATTTTGGGTCAATAATGACCACATCATCTTCCTGAAAATCGATCTCAGCCATTAATTCCTTGATCACTTCACTTCGTCCAAGAAGGATTGGGAATCCAATTCCTTCATCATTTACGATCTGTGCAGCTTTAAGAACATCCAGATGATCTGCTTCAGCAAAAACGATTCGTTTAGGGTTTGTTTTAGCGCGGTTTTGCAACAAACGGGTGATCTTGTTCTCATTACCCATACGTTCCAGTAACTCTTCCTCGTAACGTTGCCAGTCATCGATCCCTTCCCGGGCAACCCCACTTTCCATGGCAGCTTTAGCAACTGCAGGTGGAACTTTTGCGATCAATCTAGGGTCAAAAGGCTTCGGTATAATATAATCAGGACCAAAATTTAACCTGGTCTCGCCATATGCAATATTCACCTGCTCCGGCACAGCTTCTTTAGCCAGTTCTGCCAGTGCTTTCACCGCGGCTTTTTTCATTTCCTCATTGATCTTGGTCGCGCGCACATCCAGTGCTCCACGAAAGATAAATGGAAAACCAAGAACGTTATTCACCTGGTTTGGGTGATCACTTCTACCTGTCGCCATGATGATATCTTTCCTGGTATCCATCGCCAGGTTGTAATCGATCTCTGGATTAGGATTGGCCATTGCAAAAACGATAGGTCTTTTTGCCATGCTTTTAAGCATTGCCGGACTTACAATATTTGCAATAGAAAGACCCACGAATACATCGGCATCCTTCATTGCCTCATCCAATGTGTCGATCTTACGGGCAGTAGCGAATTCTGCTTTTTCTTCGGAAAGATTTGGTCTGTCTTTTCTAATAACACCTTTACTATCAAGCATCACGATGTTTTCAGCTTTAGCACCAAAAGCCTTGTACAGCTTGGTACATGAAACTGCAGCGGCTCCTGCTCCACTAATGACGATCTTCACTTTGCTCATCTTTTTCTTAGCCAGCTCCAAAGCATTCAGCAATGCTGCTGCTGAAATGATCGCGGTTCCATGCTGATCATCATGCATAACCGGAATATCCAGTTCTGCTTTTAAGCGTTGTTCAATTTCAAATGCTTCAGGAGCTTTGATATCTTCCAGGTTGATTCCGCCGAAAGTTGGCGCAATATTCTTAACCGTTTCTATGAACTTATCTACGTCTTTAGTGTCTACTTCAATATCGAAAACATCAATATCTGCAAAGATCTTAAAAAGAAGACCTTTTCCTTCCATCACCGGCTTTGATGCTTCTGGACCTATATCCCCAAGACCCAGAACGGCAGTACCATTAGAAATCACAGCCACCAGGTTTCCTTTGGTAGTATATTTGTAAACATTCTCCCTATCTTTTTCAATCTCTAGACATGGCTCAGCTACACCTGGAGAATAAGCCAGAGAAAGGTCTCTTTGCGTGGCATATTTCTTAGTTGGTACAACTTCAATTTTCCCGGGCTTAGGTTTAGCGTGGTAAACCAATGCCTCTCTTCTTTTTCTGGAAGTGTTACTCATAATTTTAAGTTTTCGGCTAATTAGCAAAGTTAATAAGGCTGCTGTCCTTAGAGAAATAAAAAGAACAAAAGCTTCAAACGTATCTCTAAGATAATTTATACTTTGGAAGCCTAAATTAATTTCATGATCAAAAGTCTGTTTTTAGCACTTTTTCTAGTGCCTGTGCACCTATTTGCGCAAAGTCTATCCATAAACGAGGTAGACAGTCCACCACTAATAAAGGGCTACTGCGAAGAAGATCCTTCCGAAGAATGTTTTACCATTTCTATAAGTCAGTTTATGAACAGTAATGCTAAAATTGCTGACATCATTAAATCGAAAGAATCGGGAAAGGCGTATATCCAGTTTACGGTGAATGAAACGGGAGAGATCATTAATGTACGATCACGATCCAAATTCCCCACCATCGCCAGGGTAGCGGAAGACGCTGTGAAAGAATTGACGATCGCTGAGCCTGCAATGTTAAATGACCAACCCGTAGCGATCACTTACACCTTGCCATTTAAATTTAGAAGCCTTGAAATAGGGAATGATAGCGCCAGAATTTTAGGGGATGGAGATTTTGCAAACATAACCGATGTGAATGAAGTAGCAACTCCACCTGAGTTTCGAGGCTACGACGCAGGAATTAGAAATATAGTAGATCGCTATAAGTATGATCTTAGAATGAAACTCAGGCAAATGAGTTATGAAGACAAACAAATTGATCTACTGAAAATTTCATTGATCATCGAAGAGAATGGGGATATCTCCAGAAAAATGGTAATTCATCCCAAGCGTAAACTTCAGAATATTGTAAAAGCTGAAGTAGATAGGATCGTGATCGAGCAAGCAGCTACAAATAAGAATGGAGAAAATGAAAAAGTGCTTATTTCTTATGACTTCTCGACTTAGTCACGTTTAAGAAACTCAATATTTCGCTTGAGACCCTCAAATTTTGTTCGTTTCACGGCAGATTTTCTGAAGATCTCATTGAAAGTTTCCTGGGTGATCTCTTCCCAGTCTTTTTTTGAGTTTTTAAGAAGTTCAGGATGCGGATTGAATAATGGCTCCTGGTGAGGTTTAGAAAATCGATTCCACGGGCATACATCCTGACAAACATCGCAGCCAAACATCCAATCATCAAATTGATTCTTCATACTCTGCGGAAGCTCATCCTTCAGCTCAATGGTGAAATAAGAAATACACTTACTACCATCTACCTTGTAAGGTTCTACGATCGCTTCCGTAGGACAGGCATCGATACAGGCGGTACAGCTTCCGCAGTGATCGGTAACGGGAGTATCGTATTCCAGATCAAGGTCTACGATCAATTCAGCAATAAAATAGAAAGAGCCAGTTTGTTTCGAAAGCAAATTTGAATGCTTCCCGATCCATCCGAGTCCGCTTTTTGCAGCCCAGGCCTTGTCCAGAACCGGCGCTGAATCTACAAAAGCACGACCGTGAAAATCACCGATTTCTTCCTGTAGGGCAGCGAGCATTTCCTTCAATTTATCCTTGATCACAAAATGATAATCTCGACCGTAAGCATATTTACTGATCTTATAGGACTCGCTGTTTTGTATTTCTGAAGGATAATAGTTCAGCAGTAGAGAAATAACGCTTTTTGAACCTGGAACCAGCAAGGTAGGATCCAGACGCTTATCGAAATAATTCTCCATATAGCGCATTTCGCCATGCATATTCTTCTGAAGCCAGCTTTCCAGTCTTGGCGCTTCCTCTTCCAGAAATTCAGCTTTTGAAATTCCGCATGACAAAAAGCCGAGGCGTTTTGCTTCGGCTTTAATAAGTTGTGAATATTTTGCTGCTGAAGGATTCAAAGACTGAATTTAGAGCAGCTAATGTAAAAATTAAATAGCTGAGATCATTGGAGTGTGGGATTAAATGGCGCAAAAACTCCATCGGGATTTTCCAGTCCCACCCAGGCGTGTAGCGTCCACCCTCCAGCGACGCAATTGAGATGCCAGTGATCATCTTCCCCGATAAAAGGTCCCTCGGGTATTGTATAATCTTCAGTTTGATCGCAGTTAGGAACCGGGATCAAATACTCTGCAGCTACGAATTGCATTTTCCCGTTTTCATCTGGATGATATACCAGAATTTCAGGTTTTAGCAAATCGAACTTCATATCTACATATTCTTCTTTGGCATAATGATAGCCCATACCAGGTACAAGCGGACTCACCTGTACATAACCCTGATCCACAGCCACATTAAAATTGTGAAACCTTCGCATTGCTTTGGCAAGCATTACCAGCTGATCATCCAGAGTCTCAGCCTTCTCAACCTTGAAATCATAGGACTGTAAGTTCTCATCTTCAAATGGATCTGAACTACAGGAACTAATTAGTGCTAATAATAGAACTGGCAAAACCAGAAATGGTTTCGTAAATAAATTCGTTTTCATCTGTATATATTTTTGTTGGTTCCTATTCTATTTGAATGATCATATCATAATCGCCCGCAGTATTTAATACCTCCTGAATAATTTCTGGAGCAACCGACTTTTCCATAGCATTTTCCTCACTGGTGGGTATCCCGTATTTTCGAAAGAATTCTCCGAATCTTTTAGGGCTGTGGATATTTACCCATTTACAGTTTTCGCTCTTGGAGTTCATGAAAGTGTGCAGCGTTTTTGGGGGAATATCTATTGATTCCCCCGCTTTTACATTTCTCTGCTCGCCATTGATGATGAAATCCATCTCCCCCGTTACGATATAAAAAGACTCATGTAAATTTTCATGATAATGTGGTGGTGGTCCAGGTACCTGGCTAAGGGATTCGCCAATAGTAAGATCGTAGTCACCCGAAAGATTCTGCACTGAAACTTTGTGACCTAACACCCATGATTCTAATTCGTTACGCATCTTATGAGATTTTAGTCTCGTAAATATATAACGGAATTTTGTAGAATCAAAGTTTTATAAGATATTTGTCTCATGAGTAAACAATATATCCAAAAAGGAAGAAAAACTCAGAAGCTGAAAACCCGGGAAAAAATCCTTAGAAGCACACAAAAGTTGCTGGAAAAGAACAAGGACATAAGCCTTGAGGATGCTGCTAAGGAAGCAGGTATATCCAGGGCAACGATCTATCGTTACTACTCCAGTATCGATGTACTGGCTGCAGAAGCAGTACTGGATCTGAATACTAAAAGTTCGGAAGATCTCTATGATGAGGTTGCTGGGAAAGACCTGAAAGAAGCTATTCTATCCATGCAGGATTATTACAACCAGTTAACCATTGACAATGAATCTGGTTTTAGAAAATATATGAGTGTAGTCCTGAACAATGATCATAGTGATAAAATGCGTGGTGCACGCCGCAAAAAATCCTTACTGATTTTACTGGAGAATAAGGCTCAGCACATGAGTGCTCAGGACAAGGAAAATTTAGCGAATATCGCAACAGTGCTTATGGGCGTTGAAGCTTTTGTCGTCACCAAAGACGTGTGCGGTTTAAATAATGAAGAGTCTAAAAAACTATTGAACTGGGGAATGGAAAGATTACTGGAATCAATATTAAAGTAAATCTATCTTTTTGAGAACTTCAGAATAGCATCATTAGGCTTTAAAGTTATCAATGGTTTTATTTCGATCTCCTTATTCACCGGCTGCAGTTTATAATCGTTCATCAATTCTGCAACGGCAATGATCATCTCGAACATCGCGAAGTTATTTCCAATACATTTTCGTGGCCCCGCACCAAATGGGAAATATTGTGAGGAATATTGTCTTCCGCCTTCAGCGAACCTTTCTGGCATAAAAGTGTCTGGCTCCTTCCATAGATCTGGGTGTCTATGAACTTCGTGCAATGAAAACAGCAAATTGGAGCCCGGCTCAAAATATTTGCCTTCAAATTCAAATTCCTCAAGATTCACCCGGTCTATAAAATATGCTGGAGGATACATACGCATCGATTCCTCTAGAACCATTTGAGTGAATGGCGCATTAGTCACTAAATGCATTAGATCATCGCTTTCCTTCTTCAAAGTTGAAACCTCCTTGTAGATCTTTTCCTGCCATATAGGATTAAATGCGAGTAACTGAGCTGTAAAAGTTAACGAATTCGAGGTAGTCTCATGTCCCGCAGTAAACAGAATCAGGATCTCATCAATAAGTTGTTCTTCATCCATGAAGTTCCCGTCGTCATATTTCGCATCCAGCAGCATATCCAGGAGATCGTCATATCGGTTTCCTGAAGCCTGTCGTTCGTGAACTATAGTTCGTAAAATACTCCTTGCCTCCTCTGTTAGCTGAAGATAACTATCAATTTTTCCACTAAGACTAAACCACCAGCCAAGATAGGGTTGCCTCAATTCTTTTACCAGCATTTGCTGCGTGGCTTCAGTTATATATTGGAGTCGGTTGATCTCAGTTTGATTCGCAGCACTACTAAAAAGTGATTTTACAACCGTTTGAAAAGCAAGATCGTTCATAATAGGAAAAATATCAATTTCCTTCCCGTTCTCGATTTTTTCATATTCGGCACAAATTGCTTCCTTAATGGAATCAAGTAAATTGGCAAGTTGCTTTTTATGGAATGCCGGTTGAATCAACTTTCGTTGTTTCTTCCAGTGTTCTCCTTCTGAAGTAAGCAGACCTTTACCCACATATTTCACCAGGTCTTTGGTCTGTATCTCAGATTTCACAAAATTCTTCTGGTTCTTCTGAAGCACATATTCCACGAGAGCTGCATCCCTGCTGAAAATGACCGATTTACTAAAACCGATCTTCAATCGAAAAGTATCTCCCTTTTCTTCAAAGTTCTTCTTATGAAAGGGTAACGGATTTTTTAAAATATTGGCTGAATGCTTTAAAAATTTAGCCAGTGAAACTTCGGGAATATTATTCTCTTTCTCCTTCATGATACTTTTTTAAAACAATCCATTCTGCCCGGGAGTCTTGGTTCTTCCAAGGTGTCGGTAGGCATGCTCGGTCACTTCCCTTCCTCGAGGTGTCCGGTAAATAAATCCCTGCTGAATCAAAAATGGTTCATAAACCTCTTCAATAGTTTCAGCACTTTCACTTACAGCTGTCGCCAGCGTCGTAATACCTACAGGACCACCTTTAAACTTGTCAATGATGGTTTCCAGGATCTTGTTATCCATTTCATCCAGCCCATGCGCATCCACATTTAAGGCTTTTAAGCTATATCTGGCGATTTCAATATCGATCTTTCCGTTCCCTTTTATCTGTGCAAAATCCCGTACCCTTCTTAGCAAGGCATTTGCTATACGCGGAGTTCCACGACTTCTTCCAGCTATTTCGATAGCCGCTTCCTGTGATATTGGAACTTTTAGGATCTCAGAACTCCTTTCTACGATGCCTGATAGCAGTTCAGTAGAATAATACTGTAGTCTACTGGAAATACCAAATCTCGCCCGCATAGGCGCTGTAAGCAATCCTGAACGCGTTGTCGCACCAATTAGAGTGAAAGGATTCAAATTGATCTGTACAGTTCTGGCGTTTGGACCGGTTTCCAACATGATGTCGATACGATAATCTTCCATGGCAGAATACAGGTATTCTTCTACTATAGGACTCAATCGATGAATCTCATCTATAAAAAGGATATCACGCTCATCGAGATTTGTAAGCAAACCGGCGAGGTCTCCGGGTTTATCAAGAACGGGACCCGAGGTGATCTTTATACCAACATTGAGTTCATTAGCCAGTATATGCGCCAGGGTAGTTTTTCCCAGACCTGGAGGTCCATGAAACAAGGTATGATCCAGCGCATCTCCACGCATGTTCGCAGCCTGAACAAAGATCTGCAGGTTCTCCAGCACCTGTTCCTGTCCCGCAAAGTCGTAAAAACTAAGGGGCCTTAAAGCTCTTTCTATATCAAATTCTTCAGGAGAAAGATTCTCTCCACTAGCATCCAGGTTCTCGTTCATCATTTATTTGCTTTTCGCAATATATTCTTTAGTCTGCTTGATCCAATCTTCAGAATTGTCCAGAATAATATCTGGCTGCACTCCTACAGACTCATATTCCAGATATTTTTTATCGCCTTTAAAAGTAAAGAATCCTTTGAATTTATAGCAGGGAAATTCATAAGTTTTACCAAGTTCATACGCGATAGTTCCGCTAGTTTTACTTCCGAGTAAGGTTACACTTTTAAACTTCTGAAGTCTTAGAGCGAACTGCTCTGCATTACTCACAGTGTTCCCATTTATCAGTACATGTAATCTTGCATTCTTATAGTTTTTCCGTAGATACTTATAGAGAATATCAGAATTTCTATCACCACCGCCACCATTGTCGCGAAGATCCAGGATCAGGTCTCTAGTAACAGGTTTCTCTTCCAGACTTTTATAGAAGTTTTCTGCATTCTTCAAAACGGGATTGTAACCGGAAAAACTTCCAATTCTCATATAAGTAATATCCCCTGATAACGAATATTGATAAGTCCCATTAGCCTTTACCCTGGAATAATCTGGTGTGGAATTGGATTTTGAAAGCTGTAGTTTGGAGATATGACCATTCTTAATCTCCAATGGGAAATTCACAAGTTTTTTATCATGAAACTGGCCTATGGCTGCAAGATAGCGACCATTCTCATATTTCAAGAATCGACCTATAATCTCCCCTTTCTGCCATACCTCTTTACCACCGCTAAGATTCACTACTATCAAATTCTCTTCGGAAGCATATACGCCTATGCTAAAACCATCACGGGAATAGATACCCTCGACATCTTCTACTGGTTTGATCTCAAGTTTCGTTTTTAAGCTATCCAGATCACCTTCAAATTCTGGAAATTCCTGGTAGGTCGTATCAGATTGATTTACATCAAAACCAACTTCAGAATACATCATATTATGTCGGTCATTCAGGGTAACCAGTATTTTACTCATCTGCTGAAAACAATCATAGTCTGAATAGTTACCGGTATACGAATAATTATCGGCCGCACTTAATGCCTTATTGTATGCAAATAGATCTGATGTATTCTTGGTGACAGGTAATTTTTTGATTGTCTTAGCCAGAACTTCAATATTCTTAGTGCAGTCGCAATCGCTCTGTGACGAAACACTAAAGCTGATTATGAATAAACAAAAGGCGATTGCTAATTTCATTTAAGTTGATTTCCAAAAAGATATTACAATTTGAGAAGTCGGTAAAACATATAGAATAAAAAAGCCTTTTCCGTGGTGGAAAAGGCTTTCTATAAAGACTTAGTATTGTTCTAGTGATTTAATTCTTCCTCACCTTCTTGAAGTGGCGTCGTTTGCGGCACGAAATCCTGACCGGCAATTACATATTCACCATCTTCTCCGGTTTTAGAATAATCGTATGGCCATCTGTAAACTGATGGTATTGCTCCTGGCCAGTTTCCATGTACATGTTTTACAGGAGTAGTCCATTCCAGTGTATTCGATCTCCAAGGATTCATTACTGCCTTCTTTCCGTAGAACATAGAAGAGAAGAAGTTATAAATGAATACCAACTGGACTAATGCAGTGATAATAGCAGCTACCGTAATGATAACATTTACATCTGCATAGTCATCGAAGTATGGAAAACTTGTATTCGTGTAATAACGTCTTGGAAGACCAGCGATCCCAATAAAGTGCATTGGGAAAAAGACTCCGTAAGCACCTACAGCTGTTACCCAGAAGTGGATATAACCAAGATTCTTATTCATCATTCTACCAAACATCTTAGGGAACCAGTGGTAAACCCCGGCAAATAGTCCGTATAACGCAGAGATACCCATTACCAGGTGGAAGTGAGCAACCACGAAGTACGTATCATGTACGTTAATATCCAGTGTAGAATCCCCAAGGATAATACCTGTTAAACCACCCGTAATGAAAGTTGATACAAGACCTATCGAGAATAACATTCCCGGGTTCATCTGTAAATTACCTTTCCAGAGGGTAGTGATATAGTTAAAAGCTTTTACTGCTGACGGTATCGCAATTAATAATGTGGTAAATGTAAATACAGACCCAAGGAACGGGTTCATACCAGATACGAACATATGGTGACCCCAAACGATCGTAGATAAGAATGCGATAGCCAGAATCGAAGCTACCATTGCACGATATCCAAAGATTGGTTTACGTGAGTTTGTAGCGATAATTTCTGAAGTGATCCCTAGTGCTGGAAGTAATACGATATAAACTTCAGGGTGACCAAGGAACCAGAATAGGTGTTCGAAAAGTACTGGAGAACCTCCCTGGTGACTTAACACCTCTCCTTTAATAAAGATATCACTCAGGAAGAAGGATGTTCCAAAACTTCTGTCCATGATCAATAATAATGCTGCTGAAAGTAATACCGGGAATGATACAACTCCAATAATAGCCGTTACGAAGAACGCCCATATAGTTAGTGGAAGTCTGGTCATAGACATCCCTGCCGTTCTAAGGTTCAATACTGTAACGATATAATTCAAAGATCCTAGTAACGAGGATGCAATAAAGATCGCCATAGAAACTAACCACAATGTCATCCCTGTACCAGATCCACTAATTGCTTTCGGAAGGGCAGATAATGGAGGGTAAATAGTCCATCCCGCCATTGCTGGTCCAGACTCCACGAACAATGAGCAAAGCATGATCACTGAAGAAAGGAAGAACAACCAGTAGGAAACCATGTTAAGGAATCCAGATGCCATATCACGCGCACCAATTTGCAACGGAATTAATAAGTTCGAGAACGTACCGGAAAGTCCGGCGGTTAATACGAAGAATACCATGATGGTACCGTGAATAGTAACAAGTGCCAGGTAAATACTTGGTGACATTACTCCTTCCGGTGCCCAACGTTCTCCTAATAGTGCTTCAAAAACCCAGAAAGACTCCTCTGGCCATGCAAGCTGAATACGGAAAAGGATGGACATCCCAATACCTACTATTCCCATTAGAAGACCTGTAATAAGATATTGCTTCGCAATCATCTTATGATCGGTACTGAAAATATACTTTGTTATAAAAGTTTCCTTATGATGATGTCCGTGATCATCGTGGTGATCGTGTGCCGGTGCTGTTGCAGTTGCTGACATATCTCTAATTTCTTTATCTTAAAATTGTACGTTCGTTATCTATTCTACTGAAGCTACTGCATTCTCACCTTCCGGTGTATTTTCAGTCTCCATTTCCCCTTCAGAATCTTCTTGCATCGATTCTGGAGTACCATCTCCAGCAGTATCTTCTGGTCTATCTACATTCTGACTACTTTCTTCCATAGTACTCCCAAAAGTAGGCTGCTCTGCCATCCATGCATTGAAATCTTCTTCAGATTCTACTACGATCTTCATCTGCATGTTGTAGTGAGCCTGTCCACAAATTTTGTTACATAGTAAGAAGTATTCAAACTCATACTCATCAAGTGTAGGTTCTCCCTGCGCTCTTAATGCTTCGTTACGTTCGTTTCTAACTTCATTTACACTCTTCACCTTATCACGCATATATTCGCTTTCTCTCATTTCTTCGGAAGTGATCGTTGGAGTAAAACCAAATTGAGTGATCATTCCAGGCACTACGTTCATTTGTGCACGGAAGAAAGGGAAATAAGCTGAATGCAATACATCCTGAGATCTGAATTTGAAAAGGACTGGTCTGTTTACCGGTAAATGTAATTCAGTAGTGATAACGTCATCCTTTCCATAAGAATCAGATTCATCCACACCTAATTGGTTCACACCTTCGATAAAACGAACATTTGCTTTTCCTAATGTGTTGTCCTCACCGGAATATCTCGCTCTCCAGTCAAACTGGTAAGCGTAAACTTCGATCACCAGTGGATCTTCGTCTTCGTTGATATTCATGATATCACTCCAGGTAAATAATCCGTAGATGATAAGACCAGCAAGAGTAATTACAGGAATAATAGTCCAGATAAATTCCAGTTTATCATTATCTGCGTAGAATAATGCCTTTTGAGTTTTCTTCCCTTTGTATTTGAAAGCAAAGTAGTGCAGTAATCCCTGAGTAATGATCTGTACGAACATGATTAATCCGATAGACACAAACATCAAGGTGTCATATTCCGAACCATGTTCAGAAGCAGCTTCCGGAAGGTAGAATTTACTGTATTCCCAGAAACAAAATATGGTAATAACGTAAAGGAAAATTACAAATGCTAGCATCAGGATCCCGTGAGTACGGTTATCCTTATCGTTTGCAACCTGTGAAGTATCCTCATCTGATCCCTTCGATAACTGAAAGATCTTGGAGATCTGCCAACCTGTTACGGCCAGAAGTGCGAGTACTATGATTACTAAAAATACGGTCATTTTATAAGTTCTTCTTTAAACAATCAATCTTTATTAATAGTGGTAATGTTTACTTTCTTTCAAGTATGGATTACCTTTTACAAGTAGCGGTGCCTTTGTAAGTGAATTGAACACTATGAAGGAGAATAAACCTCCAAACAATAGTATTGCACTAATTTCAGGAATTCCAATAAACCAGGATTCCCCAACTGTCGCAGGCATTACCATTACGTAAACGTTGATGTAGTGACCGCATAGAATTATAATACCGGTCATCACCACAAACCAGTTCACCCGTTTGTAATCGCTGTTCATTAACAATAATACCGGGAAAAGGAAGTTTGTTACGATCATACCCCAGAAAAGTATAGGATAATCATTCATTCTCTGAATGAAGTAAACCACCTCTTCAGGAATATTTGAATACCATATCAACATAAACTGAGAGAACCATAGGTAAGTCCAGAAAATACTGATCCCAAACATGAATTTCGCAAGGTCATGAATATGACTATTATTTACGAACTCAAGGTACCCTCTCGATTTTAGATATATTGTGATTATAGCGATCGTGGTAATCCCTGATACGAACATACTAGCAAATACGAACCAACCGAATAATGTACTAAACCAGTGTGGATCCAAACTCATGATCCAGTCCCATGACATCATAGATTCAGTTACGATAAAGAATACGAGGAATCCTGCAGATAGCTTAAAAGTCTTTTTAAAGATCGAAAGATCTGTTGCATCGTCCATCTTTCTGGAGTTCTTCACAATCAAGTATCTGAAGATCGCCCATCCACCAAGGTAGATAGCAGCTCTAATTAAGAAAAATGGTACGTTTAAGTATGCAGTTTTATTCTGAATGATTTCATCGTGTGCTACTACTTCCGGATCCATCCATACAAATAGATGATTTAAGTGTAAACCTGAAAGAACAAGTATTACGAACACGATAAGCCCTCCAGGTAGTAAGTAAGCAGTGATAGCTTCCATTACTCTGAATAATACCGGTGACCAACCTGCCTGTGCAGCATATTGAACAGCATAAAAAGCCATAACTCCTAAAGAGATCATGAAGAAAAAGAATGCAGCCACGTAAAGTGCAGCCCATGGTTTGTTCTGTAACTGGTGCAGGATGTGCTCCATATGCTCAGCCTCATGGGATGCTTCTTCACCATGACCTGCTTCAGCATGGTCTGCGTCAGTGGCATGATCTGTATTATCTTCAGTGTGTTCTATAGTTTCAACTTCAGTGTTTCCACCAGGAATCTGCTCGACGTTAACTTCGTGAGTTTCATCTGTCGCATGCTCTTCCCCGTGATGTTCAGAAGCCATCATTGCCTCCACATCCTCGATAGTTTCTGGAGCCGCGATAAACCCGTAAACGAGACCTATTGCTCCCACAACCATACAAATGATTGCTGCTAATTTTATTTTACTGGATAGCGTATACATATTGATAGATCTAAATCTTTATTCTTGAGTTTCGGTTTGGTTGTTTTCAGTAGCACCTTCAGCAGCGGTATCGCCAGCATCCTCATAGATATTAGCATCTGCTCTGGAAGGAAGAAGGCTTGTTTGCTCTTCTTCAAATTCTCTTTCAGGTTTACCTTCCAACTTATCTTTTAAGCTCATAACATAGTGATCGATTTGCCAGCGTTCTTCGATAGAAGTCTGCGAAGCATAAGATCCCATGTTATTAATTCCGTAGTACATCACGTGATAAACACTACCTTCAGTGATTGCTCTACCTGCATCATCATAGGATGGTACACCAAGAATCTTCTCTCTTTCTACAAGAATTCCTTTCCCATCTCCTTTGTCACCGTGACAAACTGCACAATAAATAGTATACAAACCTTTACCTTCTGCAAGATTATCCTGAGTATATGGAATTGGATTGTTAAGATTTGCCTTTGCATTAGCAAGTCCTGCAGCAGAATTTTCGTAATCATACGGCATCCATCCTCTTGGAATAGATCCTTCTACCGGTAATTTTGCCTCCTGAGCATTCTCGAATACATTGTACTCGCCGTAGGTTTCGTAACCTACAGACTCATACATATCTGGCATATACTGATAGTTTGGATCCTCCTTGTCATTGCAGGAAACAACTGCAAAGCCAAGCAGACAAAATCCTATAGTTTTATGGAACAAACTTCTCATTATCACTATTTATTATCTATTAATCTAATTTCAGATGCTCCAGTATCGTAAAGAAACTTAGTAAGATCATCTATGTTATGGTTCGCAGCATCCACTTCCATAAGAAACAGGTCATCTGTTGTTCTTACATCAGGGTTCTCAGCTTTTTTGAATGGCCATAATCTACTTCTCATGTAGAAGGTGATTACCATAAGGTGAGCTGCAAAGAATACTGTAAGCTCGAACATGATAGGTACGAACGCCGGCATATTCTGAAGAAAACTAAAACTTGGTTTTCCTCCAATATCCTGAGGCCAGTCCTCTATCATGATAAAATTCATCATAGCAACTGCTACTGACAAACCAACCAATCCATAAAGGAATGCGGTGATGGCCAGTCTTGTTGGAGCAAGTCCCATTGCTTTATCAAGTCCGTGAACCGGAAATGGGCAATAGATCTCTCCTATATGATAGCGTGCTTCACGAATCTGCTTTACAGCCTGTAAAAGCAGGTCGTCATCTTGGTAAATAGCGTGTAAAACTTTAGATGCCATCCTGATTATTTATTTTTTAGTTTGTTTGCCTGCTCTGTCCACCCAGCTCTATTAGCCTGGATAGGGAAGTTTTCGATAACTTCATCAAGCAAGACAAAATCCTGTTCTGTCAATTTACTAACCTGGTCGAAAAGGTAGATACCAACCTGATGGAAATGTTGTTGCAATAACGGACCAACATTCTTAAGCCTGGTTAGATCATCTGCAGACTGCGTTGCAGGATCGTAAGTACCAATTCTTCCTAACATCTCATCGATACGGTCTTTCATCACTTCTGAAATTACCATCCCATCCGCGTTCACTGTGTCTTCATGAGGGTGATCTGCCTCTACCGTTTTTTGATGTTCTGTATCTTCGATCTTATGGTGAATTCCATCTTCCTCATTCTGCATAGGATTTCTTCCTACCGCTTGAGGATCGTAATGCAATACATCATCACCATGCTGAGCTCTTAGTTTTTTATACTTCTCTCCGGAAGCCTTCAGGATTGTCTTCACCTCTGCCTGAGCGATCACTGGGAACGAACGAGCGTATAATAGGAACAATACAAAGAAGAATCCAATAGTTCCAATAAAGATCCCGATATCTACAAAGGTAGGTGAGAACATCGTCCATGAAGATGGAAGGTAATCACGGTGAAGCGAAGTCACAATAATTACAAAACGTTCAAACCACATCCCGATGTTTACTACAATCGAAATAAAGAAAGAGAACATGATGCTGGTACGTAATTTCTTGAACCACATAAACTGCGGAGAAAACACGTTACAAGTCATCATACTCCAGTATGCCCACCAGTAAGGTCCGGTTGCTCTGTTAAGGAATGCATACTGTTCGTATTCAACGCCAGAGTACCATGCAATCACTAGCTCGGTAATATATGCAGTACCTACAATAGAACCAGTGATCATGATCACGATATTCATCAATTCGATATGCTGAATCGTAATATAGTCTTCAAGATTAGAAACCTTTCTCATGATGATAAGCAAGGTGTTTACCATCGCAAATCCTGAGAAGATTGCTCCTGCAACGAAGTAAGGAGGGAAAATGGTCGTATGCCATCCCGGTATTACCGAAGTTGCAAAGTCAAAAGATACAATCGTGTGTACAGAAAGTACAAGTGGTGTTGCCAATCCGGCAAGTACCAGTGATACTTCTTCAAAACGTTGCCAGTCTTTAGCACGTCCACTCCATCCAAAAGATAGAATTCCGTAGACTTTTTTAGTAAAAGGAGTGATCGCACGGTCACGGATCATTGCAAAATCAGGTAGCAATCCAGTCCACCAGAATACCAGTGATACAGAAAGATATGTAGAGATCGCAAATACATCCCATAGAAGTGGCGAATTAAAGTTCACCCATAGTGACCCAAACTGGTTTGGAATTGGAAGTACCCAATATGCCAACCATGGACGTCCCATGTGAATAAGAGGAAAAAGACCCGCCTGCATTACAGAGAAAATGGTCATCGCCTCTGCAGACCTGTTAATTGCCATTCTCCATTTCTGGCGGAAAAGCAGTAGTACGGCAGAAATAAGGGTACCGGCGTGACCAATACCTACCCACCATACGAAGTTGGTAATATCCCAGGCCCAACCTACGGTTTTATTTAATCCCCAGGTACCAATACCTGTAGAAATTGTGTAAACTATACATCCTACACCCCAAAGAAAGGCAACAAGGGCAATAGAGAAAACTATCCACCAGGATTTGTTAGCCCGTCCTTCAACCGGAGCAGCAACATCTACCGTCACATCGTGATAGCTTTTGTTCCCGGTAACTAGAGGCTTTCGTATAGGTGCTTCGTAATGAGACATATCCTTCTAATTGATTCTTAGTTATTCGTTATTTTAAGCTTCGGTTGTATTTCTAACTTTAGTCTGGTACATCACGTTTGGTTTCGTACCTACATACTCAAGAAGATGATACATCCTGTCGTCATTTTTCTTTTCAAGAACTTTCGAGTCTTTGTTATTCACATCCCCAAAGACCATCGCACCTTTATCACAAGCAGCAGAACAAGCAGTCTGGAATTCTCCATCTTCAATCGTTCTACCTTCTCTCTTAGCATCAAGAATGGTTTTCTGAGTTTTTTGAATACACATAGAACATTTCTCCATTACCCCTCTGGAACGTACAGTAACGTCAGGATTAAGAACCATTCTACCTAAGTCGTTATTCATGTGGTAATCAAACTCATCATTCTGAGCATAATTGAACCAGTTGAAACGACGTACTTTATAAGGACAGTTGTTCGCACAGTATCTTGTACCAACACATCTGTTATAAATCATTTGATTTTGACCCTGTCTACCATGAGAAGTTGCCGCAACAGGACAAACTGTTTCACACGGGGCATGGTTACAATGCTGACACATTACCGGCTGGAAGACAACCTGAGGATTATCTGCCGTAGATTCAAGCCTGTCAAAAGTAGACAATGAACCTTCTCCCTCTCTATCTCCAAAGATGTAGTCTCCAAATCCAAGTCCTGAAGCATCTTCTTTTTCCTCGATATCTTCATTGAAGTTCTCTTCAGAAGAGAAATAACGGTCAATACGCAACCAGTGCATATCTCTGGACTTTCTTACTTCATCTTTTCCAACTACAGGAACGTTGTTTTCAGAATGACAGGCGATCACACAGGCACCACATCCGGTACATGCATTCAGGTCGATACTCAAATTGAAGTGAGGACCTGTAGATCTATCAAAACTTTCCCAGATATCAACTTCCGGAGAAGTTACAGGAGTCTCCTGATGATCTAAAGAAACCTCTGGAACATGGTTCCATACGTGAGCATCTTTAGTATTGAAGATCTCAAGGGTTGTCTCCTTGATAATATCTCCACGACCCATCAATGTATTATGAAGCTGAACACAGGCGAACTCATGAACACCCGGAGCTTTTTCTATTTTTACTTTCTGTACAGATCTGAAATCATTATACAAAGGATAAGCATTCACACCTGTTTGCATCTCTTCCTGAACACCGGCTTTTCTACCGTATCCAAGTGCAAGACCAACAGATCCTTTGGCCTGTCCTGGCATGATATAAACCGGAACATTCTGTACTACAGTGTTACCAACACTAACATTCACATAGCTACCGTTAAGTCCGCCATTTGCAACATGTTCGTTCATAACTCCCATCGCCTCGGCATCTGCTTTAGACATGGTAATGTAGTTATCCCAACTTGCTCTGGTTAATGGATCTGGCATCTCCTGCAACCATGGGTTGTTTGCCTGTTGACCATCTCCTATTGCTGTATTCGTGTAAAGACTTAATTCAAAACCTTCACCGTCAAGATCATCAATGCTATAAGAAATAGCTGATGCACTGCTTCCAGCTGAAGCCGGAAGAGCTACTGGTGAACTAGCTTCAAAGACACCATCATGAAGCACTTCGCTCCAGTTACGATCCCCAAGTCCGCCAGACCAGGTTTCCTGAATATATTCGTAGTAAGACTGGCTATTATCTGTCCATTTCAATAACGTATCCTGAAATTGTCTGGTATCAAATAATGGTCTTATTGTTGGCTGCATTAGACTGAAAGCCTTTTCGCTATACTGAATATCTCCCCAACTTTCAAGGTAGTGCGGAGTTGCAGCAACATATTTACTTAATTTAGAAGTCTCATCAGTTCTTGTAGTAAAATCAACTACAGTCTGCACTTTCTTAAGACCTTCTACAAAATCTTTTGAATTTGGAAGGGTATGAACCGGATTCAAACCAGCGATCATAAGAGCGCCAATACTTCCATTATTCATATCCTTTACCAGCTGAGCTACTTCACTAGCATTTCCCTGACGAGTTACACGAGCATTCGAAGAATCCATAACCTGACTTCCCAAAGCTTCGTTGATTTCCAACGCCCAACGCTGTGCCTCCTCATCTGGAATTCCACATACGACCACAGCAGCACTTCCTGCCTTTCTTAACTGTCTGGCAGCTTTCACTACTGCATCATCTAGCTTTTCAGAAAGACTACTAGTAGAACCATCAGCGATATAACCCTTAAGAGCAGCCATTACAGCTTTTTGCTCAGATGGTTTAACTGGAATACGTTTATCTGCATTTGCACCAGTCAATGACATATTCGATTCAAACTGAATATGACGTGACATTTTACCATTTTCAGGTATTCTGGTTTTTGCATAAGCAGCATCGAAACCACCACCTTGCCAGTCACCAAGGAAATCTGCCCCAACACCAACTACTGTTTCTACTTTAGAGAAATCGTAGTGAGGAAGCGCACGTTTTCCATATTTAGACTGAAATGCATTCAATGCAGGATCTTCTGAAACAGTATCGTACACTACGTGGCGCACATTACCGAATTTTGCAGAAAACTCCTGAATTAATTTTGTAGTTGAAGGACTGGCAAATGTTTGCGTAAGCAATACGATCTCCCCATTCGCGTTTTCCAATTCTGAAACAACCTGACGGTCGAATTCTTCCCAGGAAACGTTTCTTCCTTCAATCATTGGGCGCTTAACCCTTTTAGTATCATACAATGAAAGTACCGAAGCATGAACACGAGCGTTAACCCCACCCTTGAACTTCGAAAGATCATTATTTTCAATTTTTACAGGACGACCTTCGCGTGTTTTTACCAATACACTGGCGAAGTCGAAACCATCAGCAATAGTTGTCGCATAGTAGTTCGCAACACCAGGAACGATTCTGTCCGGCTGAACTACGTAAGGAATAGACTTTACCACCGGGCCTTCACAGGCAGCCAGTGATGCCGCTGCTGTACTGAAACCAACATACTTAAGGAAATCACGTCTTGAAGTTTTAGAATCTGCAAGATTTTCTTTATCCCCAAGGAAGTCCTCAACCGGGATCTCCTCGGCGAATTCCTTTTGCTGGAGCGTCTCAACAACAGAGCTTTTATCTTCCAGCTCTTCAACACTTTTCCAGTATTTCTTGTTTGATGACATATTATATCTAGATATTAGCTTCTTAAATTAAACCTGAACTTCAGGATTTTAGTAGTGACACTTACCACATTCTAAACCACCCATTTGAGCAGCCGTAAGCTCTTCTACACCATATTTTTTAGATAACTCTTCATGAATCTTTTCATAGTACTCGTTACCCTCAATTCTGATATTCGTTTCACGGTGACAGTTAATACACCATCCCATAGTTAGAGGCGCATTCTGATATACGATCTCCATTTCCTCGATAGGACCATGACATTTCTGACATTCAATTCCAGCAACACTCACGTGCTGAGAGTGATTGAAGTATGCGAAATCTGGCAGGTTGTGAATACGAACCCATTTAACTGGCTTCTCTTCCCCAGAATAGGTTCTGGTAGCTGGATCCCAACCGGTTGCCTCGTATAGCTTCGCAATCTCCTTATCGTAAAACTCTTTAGAATATTCTTCCGTAGCCGTTTCAGGAGACACTTCAGCAATAGCCTTATGACAGTTCATACAAACATTAAGAGAAGGAATCCCGGAATGCTTAGAAACTCTCGCAGAAGAGTGACAGTACTTACACTCGATCTGGTTATCACCCGCGTGAATTCTATGCGAATAGTGAATTGGCTGAATTGGCTGATACCCCTGGTCAACACCAATCTGCATTAAGAAACCATAAGAGAAATAACCAACAGTAAGCAACACCACGATAGATGTTACCACAAGAAGAAATTGATTCTCTACGAAAGACTGGTATAAAGGTTTAGTTTTAGGCTTTTCTGGAATAGTAATTCCAGAAGCAGAAGCGAAATTTCTTAATGTTTTATTTACAAGGAAAAGCACCACAAGAAGCAGCACCAACACAAATGCAAGAATTCCTAGAATGACATTTACAGAAACACCACCTGATCCTTCACCCCCACCTGCCTGAGCTGCATCTGTAGTTGCCGCTGTAGGTTCTGGCTTAGGCTGCTCAACATAAGCAAGGATATTATCAATATCGCTCTCTGACAATTGAGGAAACGCAGGCATTGCCGTTTGATTCCACTCATTGTAAACTGCGTTAGCTTCAGCATCACCACTAGCGATCAAAGCGGCAGAATTCTGGATCCAGTCATAAAGCCACTCCATTTCATGTCTATCTGTCGCACCATTAAGAGCAGGACCAATAGAATTAGAATAAGGTTTGTGACAGGCTGCACACAATGAATTGAATAACTCTTTACCAGCAGCAGCATCCCCCAGAGAGGCGGCAGCTGCTCCAGCACCGGCATCAGCTTCGCTCGCCTGACCAGATTCAGCCTGAGCTGTAGTATCCTGCGCCGTCTGATCCTGCGCATGCGCGAACAGAGAAAATGTAAATAAGAAAGCTACGCTTAAGAGTAGTTGTCGCGAAATTGAATGGCGGAAAATCACCTTTTTCATATTTTAAGTTCGATTAACGTCTAAACTTTGGTACGGTTTTTACACTCAGTATTTTAGGGCTAAATACCTAAAAAGGTACCTTTAAATTCAGCCACAAAAGTAATACTTATAGACGATTCTAGGAATGTTAGATAAGTGTTAATGGGTAATTTATAATAGTTCTAAATAATATTTTACGAGCTGTTTAAGTTATTATATTTTACATTTGTCAAAAGTATATATGCTATGAAAAAACCTAATATACAGTACTCATTTGCGATTGCAGCTTTTTTCTTTCTTTTTAGCCTGAGTTCCAGCGCTCAACAGGGGAGTGTGGAAATTCAACAAAGCAAAAAGATCGACAAACTATTGGAAGTCAAGAAAGAATTAAACGATAATAATAAGATTGGCGATCGCTTCGTGATTCAGTTATTTTATGGAGATAATGGCAAAGCTAACGAGGTAATTCAGAAGTACCGCAACCTTTACGAATATCCTTCCAAGATCGCCTATGAAGCACCGAATTATAAGGTATGGATAGGTAATTTTAGAAACAGGCTGGAAGCCGACAGAGCACTTCTGACCCTGAAAGAAGAATTCCCTTCAGCTTTTATTCCGAAGCCTCAGAGAAAATAAGAAATTGTACATTACAATCTGACAAGTGGCTCATTGAGCCACTTTTTTTTGTTGATAGATCTTCAGAAAATGAGATGCACAAACAACCTTACCAAAAGTACGTATAATAACATTCTAACCGATAATCCCGGTTTTCAATCAAAGTCACAACAATTTTATTTCCAACTTTACCTTACGTAAAACTTCACAGGAAATTCCGTATTTTCTTTAGTCAACTACTCATACTCTTGTTCGACACCGAACAGCGATAACTCTATAATTCTCTTCTTAGAATAGTACAATACAAAAGCAATGTCGTATTGTGCAAAGGAACCATTTCCTAAAAAGCCTCTGTCTAAGAATTTTAGTTTAACTAATGTTACCGTAAAAAGCCACAATCATAATCCTGGGATCACTCAATAATTAAATTTTAACAATTTGATATGTTCTTTAAAGTCTTATTCGATATAAGAAAAGAAACCTATATGTTACTTCAAGTGAAGTGTAGTAATTCCCCACCAGCCAATGTAGTTTGTTACCCAACTACTCAAATGTGAATCCCGTCTGCAATAGTTTCCAGCCGTTTTCTACTGAAGGATCGATAGAATAACACTACTTAAAGTTTTTGAAAGCGCACTGTTATCCCGAAAATATATTATGAATCACTTTATTGCATTGAGGCGAACTTTCAAAAGCAAGATGAATTAGCATTATCGAATATCATACTACACAATTTATATTACCGAAAATCTGTACGTTTATAATCGATGTATTTATCCATGTACCTTGTGGACACAACGAACAAAAAAAGCGGCTCCAAGAGCCGCTTTTTTCGTTTGAGTATCCTACTCAGTTTATTTTGATTTCAAGGTTTTCTTAACCTCTACTTCTCTAAATGCTTCTACTACATCACCTTCTCTTATGTCATTGTAGTTCTTAATCTGAAGACCACAATCATAACCTTTCTTCACCTCTTTCACGTCATCTTTGAAACGTTTTAATGAAGCTAGTTCTCCAGTATAAACAACAACGCCATCTCTAATAAGGCGTATTCCCGCACTTCTGTAAATAGTTCCTGCCGTTACCATACAACCCGCAATCGTACCAACCTTAGATATCTTAAAGGTTTCTCTAATCTCGGCAGTACCAGTGATCTCCTCTTTAAGTTCCGGTGAAAGCATACCTTCCATCGCATCTTTAAGATCGTTAATCGCATCGTAGATGATCGAGTAAGTACGGATGTCAATTTCTTCCTTATCGGCCACCATTCTGGCATTACCTGCAGGTCTAACATTAAATCCTATAATCACCGCGTCTGATGCTGAAGCTAGTAATACATCACTTTCAGTAATCGCACCAACTCCTTTGTGGATGATATTAACCTGAATCTCTTCCGTAGAAAGCTTCTGGAAACTATCGGTAAGCGCTTCTACTGAACCATCCACATCCCCTTTCAGGATTATATTAAGTTCTTTAAAGTCACCAAGTGCGATACGTCTACCAATCTCATCAAGCGTTATGTGACGCTGAGTTCTAACATTTTGCTCACGTTGTAACTGAGTTCTTCGTGCAGCAATATCTTTTGCCTCACGCTCATCTTCCATTACTTTGAAGGTATCACCTGCCTGAGGAGCACCATCAAGTCCCAAAATTGAGACTGGTGTAGATGGTCCGGCTTCTTTCACCTCGTGACCACGCTCATCATGCATCGCTTTGATCTTACCGCTGTTTCTACCGGCAAGTACATAATCTCCGATCTTAAGAGTACCAGCCTGTACAAGAATAGTCGCAATATAACCCCGACCTTTGTCAAGGAATGCTTCCACCACTGTACCTTTAGCAAGCTTCTTAGGATTCGCCTTCAATTCCAGGATTTCGGCTTCCAGAAGTACTTTTTCAAGTAATTCTTTCACACCAGCACCTGTTTTTGCCGAAATATCATGTGATTGAATCTTACCACCCCAGTCTTCTACAAGAAGATCCATTTGAGCAAGTTTCTCTTTTATCTTTTCCGGATTCGCCGTTGGCAAATCAGATTTGTTGATCGCGAAGATGATTGGAACTCCTGCAGCCTGTGCGTGAGAGATCGCTTCCTTTGTTTGAGGCATCACATCATCATCTGCCGCAATCACAATAATCGCGATATCTGTTACCTGTGCACCACGAGCACGCATTGCCGTAAAGGCTTCGTGACCAGGTGTATCCAGGAATGCGATCTTTTGTCCGCCATCAAGCTCAACTCCGTAAGCACCAATATGCTGCGTGATCCCCCCACTCTCACCGGCAATTACATTCTCTTTACGAACGTAATCCAGCAAGGATGTTTTACCGTGATCCACGTGACCCATTACAGTTACGATAGGAGCTCTGGATACAAGATCTTCAGGATTCTCTTCAACTTCTTCAACAGTTTCTTCTACATCTGCTGTAGTGAATTCAACTTCATAGCCAAATTCTTCAGCAACGATAGTTAATGTTTCAGCATCAAGACGCTGATTCATGGTTACCATCATTCCAAGAGACATACATGCTGAGATAATCTTAGTTACCTGAACATCCATCATGGTTGCAACCTCACTTACCGTAACAAATTCTGTTACCTTTAAGATCTTATCATCAGATTCCTGCTGTGCAAGATCATCTGCGGAACGTTGCCTGTGTTCGTCTCTTTTCTGTCTTCTATATTTAGCACCTTTACCTTTGGAAGATTTACCCTGAAGTTTTTCCAGAGTTTCACGTACTTGCTTCTGTACTTCTTCTTCGGTTGGCTCTTCTTTTGTAATAGGTTTGCTTCTTGCTCTTCCGCCTTTTTTGGCAGCTGCACCGCGCGGACTGTTTCCTCCACCACCTTTTACATCCTTACTGATGCGGCGACGACGTTTCTTACGTTTATCTTTTTCGTCCTTAGATTCGGTTTTCTTCTCGTCCTTTTTCTTTACAGGTTTCTTAAACTGTGAAAGATCGATCTTCTTACCGGTGAAGTTAGGTCCGTCAAGCTTCGTGTAGTTTGTCTTGATTGTATCAGAACCTTCTTCCTTCTTCTCTTCGGTAGCTTCTGGAGCTTTTTCAGTTTCAGCTTTAGCCCCAGTTTTCACTTCTGGCTTCGCTTCTTCTTTTTTAGCAACTGGAGCTTCTTCCTTTTTAGGAGCAGGAGCTTCTTTTTTCTCAGCAGGTTTTTCCGCAGGAACCTCTTTTGGCTTCTCTGCAGATTTTGCTGGTTGTTCTTTTTCTTTAGTAGTCTTCTCCGCTTCTTTGACAGGTTCAGCTGGAGTTTCTTTTACTTCTTCAGTTTCTTTAGAGGCTTCTTCCGTAGGAGCTTGTTCTCCGGGTTTTTTGTCCAGGTCTATCTTACCAACCGTTTTTGGACCGGCAAGCTTAGCTCGGGAAGTAGAAACTTCTTCCTTCTTCACCTCTTCAGCTTTACGCTTTTCCTCTATTTCCTTGCGAAGTTCCTCCTTCTCCTTCTTTCTCTCTTCTCCTACTTCTTTGGAAGCAACCTTTTTACTCTTATCGGTTTGGAACTCGTCAGAAAGCACCTCGTAGATTTCTCCCGAGATCTTGGTAGTTGGACGTGCATCAATCTCGTAGCCTTTGGAAGTAAGATATTCCACAGCCCTGTCTAACGAGATATTGAACTCACGTAGAACTTTATTTAATCGCGTTGTTTTCGCTTCTGCCATAAATTGCCCTCTAAATTAACCTCTTTTAATGTATTCTATATTAAAAAAATATTATTCTTCAAATTCTGAGCGAAGAACCGACATAACGTCTTTGATGGTTTCTTCCTCAAGGTCTGTACGACGTACAAGATCATCAACATCCTGTTCCAATACAGCCTTTGCAGTATCCAGACCAATTTTCGAAAATTCGGCAATCACCCAATCTTCAATTTCATCTGTAAACTCTTTTAACTCCACATCTTCTTCAACACCTTCTCTGTAAACATCGATCTCATAACCGGTTAATTGCCCGGCCAGTCTAATGTTGTGGCCACCTCTACCAATTGCTTTGGAAACTTCTTCCGGCTTCAGCATTACCTCAGCGGTTTTAGCTTCCTCATCCATTTTAATGCTGGTTATCTTCGCAGGGCTCAAGGCTCTAGTGATGAATAACTGCTCATTATTGGTGAAATTGATCACATCAATGTTTTCATTTCCAAGCTCACGAACGATGCTGTGAATACGAGAACCTTTCATTCCCACACAGGCACCAACAGGATCGATCCTATCATCATAAGAATCTACTGCTACTTTCGCTTTTTCACCAGGTACACGAACTACTTTTTTGATAGTAATTAAACCATCAAACACTTCAGGGATTTCCTGCTCGAATAACTTCTCGAGGAAACCTGGTGCGGTTCGGGACATGATGATGGTAGGCTTGTTACCTTTTAACTCAACGCTTTCAATGATTCCACGTACGTTTTCTCCTTTTCTGAAGAAATCTGAGGGAATCTGGCGGTCTTTAGGAAGCACGATCTCATTGCCCTCGTCATCAAGGAGAATGATTGCTCTGTGCCTGATATGATGAACTTCTGCAGTATAAATTTCTCCTTCTAGATCTTTAAACTGCTTATAAATATTCGTGTTATCATGCTCATGGATCTTAGAGATCAGGTTTTGACGCAACGCCAAAATAGCTCTTCTTCCAAGATCAATAAGCTTCACTTCTTCTGAAACATCTTCACCAACTTCAAAATCGGGTTCGATCCTTCTGGCCTGAGTAAGAGAAATTTCTCTATTGGAATCTTCAACTTCACCATCTGCAACAACGATCCGGTTTCTCCAGATCTCAAGATCTCCTTTATCAGGGTTTACAATAATATCAAAATTATCGTCTTCTCCATACTTTTTCTTCAAAGCATTTCTGAAAACGTCTTCCAGGATCGCCATAAGCGTAACCCTGTCTATAAGCTTATCATCCTTAAATTCTGAGAATGATTCAATCAACGCGATATTTTCCATATCAATTTGTGATTAAAATGTTATTTTAACTTTCGCTTCCACAATCTCATCATAAGACAATGTTGCCTCTTTATCAACTGTGACCTTCCCTTTACCTACCGGCTTGGGCTCCCTGGCTTTCCAGGCTAGCTTGATCTCTTTTTCGTCTGCAGCCAAAAGATCTCCTTCAAATTTATCATTTTCAGTTTTCACCTTCAACCTGCGACCTATGTTTTTTCTGTATTGCCTTGGTAAGCTCAAAGGTTCAGAAACCCCTGCAGAAGTCACTTCCAGTGAGAAATCTTCCTCTTCCCTGTCGAGATTATGTTCGATCCCGCGACTTACTGTAATACAATCATTTACTGAAACTCCCTCATCACCGTCTATTACGATCTTTATGTGATTAGCGGAGTTTAGGTCAAGGCTTATTAAAAATAAGTTCTTATTCTCTTCAAAGACCTGCTCTGCTAATTTTTCTACTTTATCCTTCAGCATATGTTTATAAAAAGAGGGGACTTCTGTCCCCTCGCTGTACCAAAATTTTAGTTTCAACGCTGCAAATATAGCAATATTTTTCAAGTATAAAAACGCCAGAGGAAATGAAATATTCTTTGTAAATTTAATAGAGACTTCACCTTCAATCTATTACTTCGAATTATGAAAAATATTCTAGTTCCCACCGATTTCAGCGATCAGGCCGAAAAAGCTCTTAAGGTCGCTGCACAACTAGCCCGAAAATTCGACAGCGAGATCTATTTACTCCATATGCTGGAGCTACCAATGATGTTGATCGACCCGGTGCACGGCAGTAGCCAGAACGTTCCTGAGGCGTTATTTTTTATGAAGCTTGCACATCAAAGATTTTCCAAATTAAAGGCGGCAAACTATCTTGAAGGAATAAAGGTACATGAAACCGTCCAGTTCCACCGGGCTTTCGAAGGAATCATTGAAATTAGCCAGGAGAAGAATTGCGATATGATCGTGATGGGTTCACATGGCGCCAGCGGCTACCAGGAAATGTTCATTGGCTCCAACACAGAGAAGGTCGTTCGTAATTCTGAAATTCCTGTACTGGTCATCAAAAACGAGATCCCAGATTTCAGAATTGAAAATTTTGTATTTGCTACAGACGCAACTTCAGATCAAAAAGACCTGCTTTCCAGGGCCATGAAATTTGCGCGTGCTATCGATACGCAAATGCACCTGTTGTTCGTAAACACGCCCAACGATTTTTTAAGCACTGCGGAAGCTACTAAAAGAATGCTGAAATTCACCGAAGAATATCCCGAGCTGGAAACCAATATTCATATATACAACGACATTAGTGTGGAAAAAGGCATTCTGAATTTCGCCCGTAAGCGGGGAGCAGACCTGCTTGGTATAGGAACTCATGGTCGTAAGGGTCTCGCTCACTTTTTCAATGGAAGTATTAGCGAAGACCTGGTTAATCACGCTAACAGGCCGGTAGTAACCTTTAGAATTTAAATAAATGCTTTCAAAGCTCCATTCTTGATCATATTCCAGAGATAGTTCCAGAAGGATTTAGTTCTGTCCCTGTCTACAGTAATATCTTTGTGATTTGCCTTATTATTCTGCGCTTTATTCTTAACGATAAGGTTCGCCAGTGCAGATACCACTTTGTTCTTCTCTTTTCCATCCTTCTGCAGTACTTCGATCTTAAAATCCTTATACTCCAGGCGCATATCACCCTTAGCTGAATAAGGACCACCTGAAAAATTAAAATACAGATCCTCAATTTCTCCATGAGCCTGCACATTCATGGCAGGTTTCATAAATTCATTGATCTGTTCCGCAGCGATCCTGCCAAGCTCCCCATTTATATTAAAACGATCCTGGGTATCAGCAATATTAAATGACCAATTCACATCCAGAGAAGCAGTTTCCATAAAATCTGCCTGAGCCTTGATCCTGGTTTCCGGGAAATCTTCCCTATCCAAATTAACGTTGGAGATCTGACTTATCTGAAAATTCATATTAGAAAAATCTACAGTTCCCGGCTCGCGATCTGCATGTATCTTTTCTTCGTACTTCAAATACCCGTTAGTAAGACTTATACTGTCAATTTGCAATAGCACAGGCATTTCTCTAAGCATTTGACTATATAAAGGCTTAATACTATTATCATCTGGCTGTAACTTATCCCTGTAGATCACGAAATCGAATTGATCTATATGCGTTAGGGAGTTTCCAATTTTCAGACTATCATTTTGCAGGCTCCAGGTAAGGCCCTGCATTCCAATACTGTCGATCTCAAGATCATACCAGTCGGTTTCCTTACGAATATTCTGCTGATGCTCACTCTTGGAAAATTTTGGTTTAAGCTGAAAATCGGTAATTTTTACATCGTTATTTTTAATTACAAGATCGCCAACATATAATTTCTGAAGATCATTCAGGTCATAAAATAAACTATCAATATTCAGAAGGATAAGATCATAACTAAAAGGAACTGATTCCTTCAGAGAGGTTGAATCAATTCGCACCTGTTCCATGCTGATATCGCGAAGTTTTGAATAAAATCTATGAGTGGAACTATCTTTTTCGAAAATCTTCAGGCTTCCGCCGGACACTTTAACCGACTTGATCCTGATCTTATTTTTAAAACTATTCTGTTTTTTGGAAGAGGACGTATCCTTCTCTTTCTTCGGAAATTTGAAGATCTTTACTTCAGGATTAGAAATCTTCAGATCACCAATGATGATATTCTTGTCAGTTAAATACTCAAGGATCTCGATATCATTTAATCTGATGGTATCAACTTCCAACATTTTACCACGAATACTGATGGCTGCATTGATCACTTCCGCAGAACGATCTAAAAGTTTCACATCGACCTTTTCATAAACCGCATTTGCAGCATCCAGATTTTTCTCGATTCCTTTCTTGATCTTACTTTCCAGAATATTGTTCGCTATCACTAAAATGAGAGCCAGAACTCCAATTGCGATCAAAACTCCAACAGCAATTTTGTTTGATTTCTTCAATTTAACAGTATTTAGGTGAGCCAATTTACTATTCGGCAGGCATGATTCTGGCCGAATTAAGAATATTTAACTTAAAAGATTGTGAGCCAGAAGTTACCAAAGTTAAATATTCGTCAAACTTAATTTTAAACTTTCAAGCTAAGCTTATTGCACGCTATATTTGTAGTGTAATAATTAGAAAAAAATGTTTTTAAAGGTCGGTGTAAAAGTTTTATTTGTAATGGTCGAGTTATTTCTCGGGTTTTACAGTCTTGTAATCAGTGAAAGTTTACTGGTTAAATTTATATTTTTCGTAGTAACTGCTGCGATCGTCGCCTTTGGAATTTTGAAAACGATTAACAAAGTCTTACCAGCTAATGGAGAAATGCTCCAGTTAGGATCGGAAGATGAAGAATAATAATTGAGAAAGAAGAATTAAATCCGTTGATTTGCATCAACGGATTTTTTTTGTCTAAAACTCAACCAATTTAATTAACATGAGGCTCGTTTGTCTTGCAGACACTCATAATCTACATCATCATTTACCCATTCCCGATGGCGATGTGCTTATTCATGCCGGGGATTGTACAGATGGTGGCACCCGGAACGAAACCAATAATTTCCTGAAATGGATGAATGAACAACCTCATCCTTACAAGATCCTTATACCCGGGAATCATGATTTCTATTTTGAAAAAAGGGAATTATTGAAAACAATTCCTGAAGGTATTGAAGTACTCCTTGACCAGGAATTGATCATTAAGGGAAAGAAATTCTGGGGATCTCCGGTAACTCCCGGAATGGAGAACTGGGCATTTAATAGAGAAAGAGGTTTGGCGATGCAAAGGCACTGGGATAAAATCCCGGAAGATACAGATGTTCTAATCACCCACACCCCTCCATACGGGATCATGGATCAAATTGCTTCGGGTGATAGGCTGGGTTGTGAAGAATTGTTGAAAACATTAGACTTCGTTGAGCCTGAAATCCATTTGTTTGGACATATTCATTACTCTTCAGGCTACCTCAAAAGAAGCAAAACTTCATTTTACAATCTCTCGATTCTCGATGAAGCTGGTAGTATCATGCGTTCTCCAATGGTGTTAGATATTTAATCTAAAATTTTTGTAAACAAATTTACAGTTAGGTTAAAAATTTATTAATAAGCTAAGTATTAGATTTTTATTAACAGCTTTTAGCCTGTCTAGTAGTAATTTAGCCATTGTAAATCATACAACAATACACCTAACACCAATTTATAATGAACAATTTTACTACCCCGGAGTTAATTGACGAGGTTAAAAATCTCATTTCTTACAGTATTTCTAACAAAAATCTGGAGTCCTCGAATTTTCAGTTAATGCATAGAGCCATCGTAAAGAAGTATTTTGAAGCTAAGAATGTGCAGATTAACTATGACGAGCAAACTATCGAATTACAATTACCTGTTGGTCAGAAGAAATACACGAACATCACATTCGAATGTATGGACCTGGAAAGATTTTTACAATCCTGTCTTAAGAAGGATGAGAAGAGCATTTTCTTTTATGAAACTATTCTTTCTCACTATAATATTACTTCAGCAGCTTAGTTAACATTCTTCAAGCATTATAAAGTTTCGGTCCCTACACCGAACTTTTTTATTTTATCCCCCTCCTATTTCTTTTAGCTTGTCTACATTCAAAGGTTTCGATAGAAAACCTGCCAATCCAGGAAAATTATCAAATCGTTCTTTATCTGAAAATGCGATAGACGAAGTAACGATGTAAATTTTTGTATGATCGTAAACTTCAGGATATTTAGATTGCAACGCCTCCAGAAACTGCCAGCCATCCATTAATGGCATATTTATATCCAGCAACATCACTGAAGGTAAATTCTCTTTATTGTCACTATAATACTTCAGCGCCTCTTTAGGAAACTGGTAATATTCCGCCAGTTTGAACATCCCAGATTTTTCTATATATCGGCTAATAATCATTTGATAGACCTCATCATCGTCTATCACTGCTATCTTATCTATCATTTAAAAAAAACTTTAAAAGTTGTCCCTTCTCCCGGAGTACTCTCCACATCAACTGAACCACCCATAGCCTCTACCTGGTTTTTTGTAATAAAGAGACCTACACCGCGACCGTCTTTTCTACTGGAAAATGTTTTATAGAGTCCGAAAATCTTCTCACCGTAAGCCTCCATATCAATCCCAATACCGTTATCCTGAACTTCAAGTACCCACCGTTCATTTTGCTGATAGCCAGTAATAATAATTTCAGGAGTTCTGGATTTTTCAGTGTAACGAAGTGCGTTGGTTAGAAAATTTAATAGTACACTTTCCATATAGGCCGCGTTAAAAGAAACCACCATCTCAGCTGGAACTTTATTTCGAATCCTAGCCTCCTTCCTGTTGATCTGCGGAATAAGGATCTCCAAAGTACTTTCCAGTGTTTTCCTAACATTAATGCTTTGAACGCCAATATCCATATTGGTACTAATGGAGACCACTTCGTTCAAATCATGCAGAGACTGGTCGAGATTCCCGGATACTTTCTGAAGCAATTCTATATATTGATCCTTTTCCTCTACTGAATCTTCTTCGGTATACAATTCCAGAATAGATTGCATATTGCTGGCATGAGATCGTAAATTGTGTGAAACTATGTAGGCAAAGTTGAGCAGACGTTTATTCTGCTCCATCACCAATTCATAAGATTTCACAAGGTTGAGCTCCGCCTCACGCTTTTCTGTAATATCCCGAAGGTTCACCACGAATCCATTCACATTTTGAACATCCAGCATATTGGTTAGCGTCGCATTTACCCAGAACCAGTGGTCTTCAGCATTTTTTACCCGAAGGATAATATCTGCAATCGGTAGGTTTGGCTTCGTATAGGAGTACTCGATCTTTTGTCTTAATAGGTCATGATCATCTGGATGAATATAATGCAATACTCCATGAGCGGTAAAATCGATCTCTTCATATTTGGAGACCTTAGCCAGTGAAGGAGAATAATAACGAACGCTATTTTCTGTATCTACGATAAGTATGATCTCATCGCTATTTTCCACGAGGGCGCGGAAGCGGTTTTCATTATCGATCAATAACTGCTTTGCTTCCATCCTGGCAGAAATATCTTCGATAAGTGCAATCTGTGAAGTTGCCTGCTCACCTTCAGCCCATAACGGGGAGACACTTAAATTTATCCATATGATTTCCCCATCGCTTCTAATGAGTCGTTTCTGCAGACTGTATTGATTGATTTCATTATTCCTGAGTTTTTCAATTAGTTCAATATTCCTTTGGTTATCATCGGGATGGGTGATATCAATATGAGATTTACCCACCAGGTAGTCTTCAGGATAACCTAGTAATTGCTGAAATTTCTTATTAGACTCCAGGATGAGCCCGGTGTTCGTATCAAGTCGGGCCATCCCGATCGCTGCCTGATTAAAAATGGTTCTAAAACGCTGCTCACTTTCAGCCAGTTCTCCTGCCTGCGACTTCATACGCTGCTGCATGATAACAGGACGTTCCAAAACCTGGTAGAGAATATAAGCTATCGCACCTCCCAGAAAAATGATTAGTAAGGCAACCGGGATAAGTCTTAGAAATGGCTGGTGTAATGACTGCGGAATAATATATAGACGCCATTCTCCATCTGGGAGAGTAATCACTTCAGAATAACTTTCGTGAAGATCTGGTCTTGACTGCAGGAAAAATTCTTCCTTTTCTGAAACCGGGTTTATCTTTGAAAATTGAAACTGATAATCATCACCTGATAATTCGTGTATTCCCGATTGGTGCATCAAATTATCGAACTTTATGATCACCGCAACGAATCCCCAGAAGTCAGTTTTTACAAAAACAGGTAATCGTCCAACTACGGCAAGACCACCCTGTTTCAGTTCGAACGGACCAGCGAAAAACATACGTTTACGTTCGATCGCTTCAAGGGCTTCCTGATTACAGTTAGGATCCTCAAGAATATTATAATTGATCGCATCCTTGTTCTCCTCAAATGGATATACTTTGGTAATAACACCATCGGGTACGATCTGGATCGCATCAATATTTGGATTGTTATCTACCAGCTGAGATGCAATGAGCTCGAAATTATCAATTTCACCCTTTTCGTCGATTTGCAAGGCTAATGAAAGGGCTGCGGAATAACTGTATTTTAGAGATTGGTCAATATTCTGACCTACTACATCGATTATATGAGACATTTCAGTCTGCCTATCGTCTAACAGGATCTGGTAACGCTGCCAAAGCATAAAAAATCCCAGGATCACGAGCAACAGCGCACTCGCCATGGAGATCAGCAAAAGTTTCAGGTTCAAACCTGGTGAGTTAGGGTGTTGGTTAGTTTTTGACATTCACTGGATTCAGGCCTGCTGAACGAGACTTTGAAATGTTAAGATTCAAATATAGCTAAATATGTATAACTTATTCAGGGTAGAAAAAGAAGTAGTAGTGATATTAAAAAACCCGGCGAATAGCCGGGTTTATGTTTTACAGGAAAGTTTTTGAGAGGACTATTCCTGTTCCAAATTTAGGACCTGCCTGTTGAGATAGCTCCACGGCTAGATTAAGTTTTACATCAACCCATTTTGAGATAAAGCCCACTTCATTGAATAAATAATATTCATCTAAGTTCGGATAGAATTTATCATTGTATGTTCCATCTTTTCTGGTATAAGAAGCAAGAACCCGAAAAGGATACTTTTCTCCATAGGTTAGAAAATCACCCTGAAATCCCAGATGATGAGCAATAAATTTATTGTTGACAACCCTATTCAATTCTTCACTATAATCAAAAAAGGGAGCACCAATTATCTGGTTATTATAGGTCCATCCAGATTTATATACAGAGTTATTAAAGTAGTCACTGGAATTATCCAGATCCAAATGGTTGCTTTGATTACGTGTATAATAAAGTTCATACATTGCACTTCGAATCCACGTGCGATCCTCCTTAGACCGCATATAAAAGGCATATTGGCCATCTGGAGCATTTCCCAGACTACTACCTTTAGGGTCGTCGAAGATGGTATTTATGAAAAAGGTAAAATAATAGTTTTGTGTATCATAATTAGCTTCCAACATGTAACTACCTAAATGGTTACCCAGAGCTACTTGTTGATCTACAACCGGTGCATCGGCATCACCTTTACCTGCATACAAAATCTTCAAATAATCTTCAAAGTCACCGGGCAATTTTCCCTCTGCATTTGAAGTACCACCCCATTGTGCGTAGTGTTCAGCTCCTATCCTAAAGCTTAAAGAACTATTGGGTGCATAAATAAAATGGAGACTTTTATTATGAACTCTAGTGCTCTCTACTGTTCTTTCGTCATTAAGTATATACTCTGCAAATTCAAATTCAAAACCAAACCTTTCTTGCGCACCAAAGAAAATTGGTGCAGCACTGCTAAGTTTAATACCAGGAAAAGCCTGGGAATTTAAAGAGTTTAGTATATGACCATTACTGGCGCTTAAGCCATCAAAGGCAATTGCTTCATGTCGTTTTCCTACAAGAAGATCCAGATATCTTCCATAACCTTGAACAAATAATTCATCAGCATATACTGAACTATCGAATCCTTCACGGTATACGCCGGTTCCACCTGCTTTTAACATGATCCCTTCGTATAAATCTATTTCGAAGCTTGCACCTGCCAGTGTATAAAAGTTAGTTTCTCTATCAACCAGTCCTTTTCTATTGCTATATAACCAGAATGGCAGTTCATTATCCTGACTATAAAATCCACCGGCTTCTAAATTGACTTCAAATTCTGGTGAGTACTGCGCCTGAACACCAAAGAATGGAATTAAAAGAAAGAGTAGTAAACGATTTAAGCCCCGGTACATCGTGAAATTTTCAGGCAAATTAAATCTTTTAAATACTAATTGTTCATAATGTTTTTATAAACTAATCAGGATCAGAATGATTTGGAAAGCTGTACACCAGTTCCAAGGGAATTATGCATAGGCTGGCTAAGATCGGCTCCAATTAAGAGAGAAACGTGGAAATGTTTCAATTGAGAACTTAGTGAGCTAGAAAAGTAGATTTGTTCATTTTCAAGAGAACTATCAGAGTAATTGACCATCGAAACTTTGGTTTTCATTTGAATTGGAAAGCTATCTATAAACTTAAGTTCTGAGTCAATTCCGAAGTGATGAGCTAGAAACTTATCATTGGTAACTGCAGGTATCGATGCATCAAAAGCAAAAAACGGCAACCCGATAATTCTATTATGATAAGTCCAGCCTGATCTGTATGCCTGGAAATTATTGAAATATGCATCTGTATCCTGAGGACCGCCCGAGTTTTTACTCTGGTTCTTAGTATAATAAAACTCATAGAGAATTGCATTCCACCATGCGCCGGGATTACGATTGGATACATTAATTGCATATTTACCATCAGGAATATTAGCGAACCTGCTACCTGAACCATCCTCAAAAAAATGATTATATATCAATTGTACACTCAAATAATTGAAATCTTGTGACAGTTCAGCGGAATATACTGCCAGATGGTTACCTAAGGCATTCTGCCTTTCGCCTTCCACAGAATTTTCACCACCTCCTCTACCAGAAATGACTCTAAAATAATCTGATACTGCCTCTGGCTGATCTCCTGTTTCTGGAGAAGTTCCAGCCCATTGAGCATAATGATCAAGACCCAGGCTCAATTTGAAACCTTGCTTGCTATAATGAAAAGCTAGCTTTTTATGGTGCAATCTAGCATTTGAAACATACCTCGTTTTCTCGAGAAAGAATTCGTCCCACTCAAGTTCAAAACCTAATGCTTTAGACCTTAGTATCCAGAAAGGTTCATTCATACTAAACTGTATTCCAGGTATTGGTCTTGAATTTACAGACCAGGCAAAATTCATATCACTGGCACTCATACCATCATATAGTTCTTTTCGTTGTTTCCTGCCCACAACCAGCTCAATGTCTTTATAATTAATTTCTGCGTAAAGTTCATCCATTTGCAGATTCCTGTAGTACCCGTTTTCATAAAAAACCCCTCCTTGAAGTTTAAAGGTCCAGTCTTCGTTATGCAAGTAGTCAATATAAATAGAACTATGACCTGTAAAATCTGTGTCAATAGACACTCTTGCTCGTGTATTTGAATAAAGCCAGAATGGTAGTTCATCCTGGGAATAAATAAATCCAGTAGCGCTTATATTTCCCCCAATTTGCCACTGAGCTTTAACCTGCTTAGCGAAAAGTAACGCGATTATAATTAGAATTGTTCTCATACAAAAACACCCCGATAATTACGGGGTGATAGCTTTAAATTGTTATACACTAAGATTTCAGTTTTATTTTCAATTTCTCCCAGAAACCTTGTGACTCAACTCCGTAGGCGTAGCCATAAGAATAGCCATATTTCCCGTATCCATAATTAGCAGATTTAACGCTGTTCAATACTAAGCCGGCATTTTTTAGTTTTTGATCGTCTTTTGCATCCCCTATAAAGTTTAGCAATTTTCTCTCGGTGTAATCAGCTCTTACAGAATATAGCGTGAGATCAGCATGTTTGCTAATAAGAAAGGTATCTGCTACTACCATCGCTGGAGCAGTATCAACTAGAATATAATCGTATAAATCTTTCACCTGATCGAACAATTCTTCCAGTCTATGACTTCTTAGTAACTCTGAAGGATTGGGCGGAATACTTCCAGAGGTTAAAATGTCCAGATCTGGATGCAAACTGGAATTTTTAATCAGATCCTGAATATGTAGATTACGATCTACCAGATAATTACTAACTCCCAACCAGGATTTAGCATCTTCCTGGAACCTTTGTAACTGTGGATTTCTAAGGTCGGCTCCCATAATCAACACCTTTTTACCGGTGTTCGCCAGTGTTTTAGCCAGGTTAAAAGCAATAAATGTTTTACCCTCGCCTTTTACTGTGGAAGTCACAAAGATTGTAGTCGCTCTTTGATTGATTTCATTCGAAGTTTCTGCCAGGAAATACTGCAGGTTCGTATGCATCAATCTAAACGATTCGGCCATTACAGAGCGGTCATTCTCCTGAATCAATTCATTCTGACCTTTAGCCAGTCTTGGAATTTCACCAACGATTGGAATATTGAGTCCGCTACTGGTAATATCCTCTTTAGTACGAATTTTATTATTCAATAAGTTTTTTAGATAAACTATCGCAAATGGAATTCCCAATCCGATTAACAAGGCTGTTAGGTAAATACTACGTTTGTTTGGTGAAACCGGAGTACCCGAACTATATGCGGAGTCTACGATCTTAGCTTTAGGTGCAGTGATCGCCAGCGTGAGACTGTTCTCCTCCCTCTTCTGTAATAAGAACAGATATAAAGCTTCTTTAATATTTTGTTGTCTTTCTATTCCTCTGAATTCCTGCTCTTTCCCTGGTACTGCGGAAATCTTTCCTCCTATAACTGCAGATTGCCGGTTAAGATCATCTCTGGCAATTCGGAGATTAGTCTGTACGTTTTGAATACTGCTGAAGATATTATTTTTTAATTGTTCAATTTGAGTATTCAGGTTAATAACAACCGGGTTCTTTTCTGTACTCCCGGCCAATATTCTGTCTCTTTGCAAAACCAGTTCATTGTATTGAGCAATGTACTCGTTGAGTCCCGATCCTTCAAGGCCAAGATTGGATGGTAGTAGATCTGAATCATTCTCCTGATTCATGAAATTCAGCATAGATTTACTCAATTCCAGCTGAGTCTCGATTTCCTGCATTTTCTTATCGAACTCGCTTGCGCTTTCAATAAATAATTGTGATTCAGACTGAATATCAGTAAGATTGTTGTCCTGCTTGAATTCTTTTTTTCCACTTTCTACAGAGTCAAGTTCACCGGTGATCAAGGCCAGTCTTTCATCTATAAATTGCGCTGTATTTCTTGCTACCAGATTCTTATCCTCGATAGCCTGCCTATTATATTCAAAAATTAGTTGATCCAGAATATCCTGAGCTTTCTCTTTGATAGGATCGTTTAATCCTAAATTAACCAACGTCGAATTGTAATCCTCCAATTTCACTTGCAATTGAGAACGGTACGAATTTGCGAGACTCACCGGATCATTGAAAACAACTTTTAAAGGATAATAGTTGAAGTTCTCAATGTCAATTCCACTAGAATTATCCCGTACTACCAGTGTAGTTTCTCCAATCTCAAATGCTTCTCCTAAATTTGCAATATAACTTTGTTGGTTAGAAAGATTAGTGATCGTGATGGCCCCCTGAATTGGTTTTGAGATTTGCAGGTTAGGCAGTGTTTCCTTCCCAGAATTTTTATTCAAGATTTCTACTAATAAAGGGCTTCCCTGGTATATTTCTGTAGTACGCACATTGCCTTCGGCATAATAGGAAGTAGTGAAATTGAGACTTTGCATTACATCCTGCATCAACTCTCTACTTTTCAGAATCCCCAGTTCATTCTCAATGCTGTTTGATCCCATTCCACTAAACATTCCAAGATCCTGCATCATTGCAAATTCAGAACCTCCTCCACTGTTCTCATCTTTGATGATAATGGTTGCTGAAGTACTGTAAATAGGCACGGTGTAACGCAGATTGATATAGGCAATAAGCAACGAAAAAATTACCGAGGCGACAAACCAGGGCCAGTATCTTAAATATTTTTCTGCTTCATCCCTGAGATTGAGTTCATTTTGATCTTTGGTTGAAGGGCTTTTAGATGTTTGGGACATATCTAATTGGTAAGTAAAATTACTAAGGAAATTATTACTGAAAATATGGACAGGTAAGTGGAAGCTGTTCCCAGATAACCAGCGGTTTGTCTTTTAGGACCGTTAGGATCTATATAAACAACATCGTTTTGTTGTAAATTATAAAATGGTGATTCCAGTATTTCAGGATTAGTTAGATCCAGATATTCATGGACTATTTTGTTATCATTCTGGCGCATTACCAACACATTTGTTCTATCTCCACTCAATGGAATATCCCCCGCAAGTCCCAATGCCTTGGAAAGACTAATATGATCATCCTGAATACTAAAAGTTCCCGGGTTTCTCACCTCTCCCAGCACGCTGATCTGAAAATTCAGAATACGAACATTTACGATAGGATCCTGTACATAAACCTCAAGAAGTTCCTTCATCTTCAGAGATAGTTCCTGATTGGTATAACCTTCTACCGCTATCTTCCCAAGAACAGGAAATTGAATAGTTCCATCATTTGCGACCAGGTAAGTCTCCAATTCCACATTGGCTGCTGATGCACCTTCAGCCATACTCCCTACAGATTTGGTTAAGTTAAAAGGCAGTGCCGCTTCCTGTTCTGGGGCAGAAACTCTGATAGTCAATACATCATCGGGCTGAATCTCCAGATTATTACCGGGATGTAGTTCATGAACCTGATCCAAACCCTGAAAATATGAGATATTCTTTTTACTAACACAAGAGCTTAATATGCCTAACAGGCAGATGGAGAAAAACAGTCTACGAATCATGAAAAATTTAAATTTACGCCGCAAAAATAATAGGTTGAGATTTAATTGTCAGTTAAATTTTAACTTAATTTTAGTAATCCAATATTGGACAGAAGTATCACCTCAGGTGCTTAGAAGTTCATATTCCGGATGAGCCCGCGAATCTGTACTTTAATACCTTTCTTCGTCAATCGTGTTGAAAGCACCCGATACTTGCGATTTTTCCGAAGGTATTCGAATACTAATGCTATTACCACGAATAGAACCAGCATAATGAGACTCAGATAAATACTGCTGATAATCTTACTAAGCATCATAAACAACCCGATAATTAGAACATTAATAAAACCAAGCAATACACTGGCTTCCTTATGACTTAATTTATTATCTAATAAAACATGATGTAGATGATTTCTATCAGCTTCAAAAGGAGTATTTCCCTGGGAAAGTCTTATAAGGATGACTCTTCCAGTATCATAAACAGGTAGAAATAAAATAGCGATAAGAAATAATACACGATTTTCTGGCATAAAACCCTCTTCCAGTAATGTAGCAGAGTTATCTCTTACTAATAATTTTAGAGCAAGAAAAGCAATTAAAAATCCGATTGTTAAAGATCCTCCGTCACCCATAAAAATTTTGCGATGACCCCCTGAAAAATTGTAGCGCAAAAATGCCGCAAGTAAGCCAACTACGGTAACACTTATTAGAACAAAATATGGTTCTGAGATAAGGTAGAACATCACGGCAAAGGAAGTACATATTACGATCCCGGCTATTCCCGCCAGACCATCAATGCCATCTATAAGATTATACGCATTAATCAATGCGATTACCACAAATAATTTTAGAATATAACCCAACCAATAAGGTATTTCAGTAATCCCTAAAAATCCATGCAAATTAGTTAACTCCAACTCCGGTGAAAAAATAATAAATCCAGCCGCAAACACCTGGCTCACGAATTTTAATCTGGCCGAAGAAACCACCAAATCATCCTTTAATCCCGCCATAAATAGAAAAGTGAGACCTATAATAAGATGATTCCCGGTATAGGTGATACGCAGGCTTTGCAGAATACTTATGATAAGTATTAGCACCAGAAAAAAGGCTACTCCTCCAAAGGAAGGTACTTCTATTTGATGAGAACTGCGATGATTGATTTCCTTTACCAATTGTTTTTCTTTAGTTACCCAAAGTACTTTAGGAATAAAATACCAGGTAAGGATAAAGGCAAGCAGGAAAGTACCTGCCGTAAAAAAACCGTAATAGCTTTTGAAAAGTTCGAGGATGACCTCCTGATCTAAAATATTCATTGGTGTAAAGTTTTCTGGTTAGTAATTAACCTGAACCTGTAGGGAAGAAAGGTTTAAATGTATTTCTAAAAAAACTGGGAAATCTTTGATAAGTTCTTTTGGAGAAGAACGCTGTAAGGATTGGTAATTTTATTAGTCCTTAACGCCCTGAGATCTTCCATGGATTTTAGCTTGATGTTTTTAAGACTTCGGTTACTTGCCCCACCCACTCTCATTTTCATAAGAACTTCTGGTATATACTTAAAGCTTAAGCTTGAATCTGAAAATACCCTCAGAATAAAATCATAGTCTGCAGCAATGCGATATTTCAAATCGAAGTTTCCGTGTTTTTCATAAACCTCAGATCTTAGAAACAGGGTGGGATGGGCCGGCATCCAGCCTTTTCTTAACAACTTCGAGAAAAACTGCTCACTTTTCCAGAATCTAATTCTCTTGTTAACATCTGTTTTGCTAACATATTCCAGATCACCATAAACACCATCTACCTTTTCATTCTTAAACTTCTGAACCATTTCAGAAATTATTTCTGGTGAAGCTAAAAAATCATCGGAATGTACAAAACCAATAATATCACCACTCGCAAGAGCAACCCCTTTATTTAGAGCATCATAAATGCCCTGATCTTTTTCTGATATTATTTTTAGTTCCCTGCCGTAATTTTCCTTGATTAGTTTTAGAGTGTTATCGCTGGAACCGCCATCGATCACCACCCATTCTATATTCAGATAGGATTGGGTAGCGATAGATTTCATTGCAGTAAAAATATTATCTGCGCTGTTATAGGTTGCGGTGATGATTGTAACTTTCACTTTATTTGTTATCTGTCTTTGTTGAGAGTTTTACTGTAATTTTAAAATTATCAGACTAAGTTAAGTCCTTAATCCTATCTCTGATACCTTGTACCATTACTAAGAGGCATTAGCCGATGTAGCAATCTCATCCACTATTCGGGGTCTAACCTTAACAGCAGGATTCCCCTGATAAACTTTATAAGCCTCCAGATTTTTGTTAGCCACTGAACTCACAGAAAGAATGCTATGACTCTTACAAATTACCCCGGGACAAACCACAGACTGCGCTCCGATCCATACCCCATCTTCCAGTGTAATATTCTGTACTATCAGATCGAAAGTTAGTTTTTTATAGTTGTGGTTCCCGCAAAGCAACATAGCTCCCTGGGAAATACAAACATTACTACCAATCTTCACTTCGCCTAAATTATCTATCCAGACTTTCTCTCCTATCCATGTGTGGTTCCCAATTTCCAGTTTCCAGGGATATTTAATATTTACCCCTGGCTTTATCACGACTCCTTCACCTATTTTAGCTCCAAATAACTTTAATAATGCCACTTTTAACTCTGAAGAAGGATTTAAGGAATTCTGAAAAAAGAGTACGTTAGTCAAATACCAGAGCAGAATCTTTAGTCTCCCACCGGGTTGGTACCAGCTATTATTGTATTTAGAAAGATCTGTTTTCACTTTGTTATTAACCGTAATTTAAAATGGCCTATTGAAAGTTTTGCGTAGAATTTGATTTAAAGAAGCCGTAAAATTTTAGGTTGTTTGGGCTAAACGGATTTTTCTGCTTTCATTACTTTTGGAAGCAAGTTCCTAAAATTTAAGCTTCAAGTGAAAAATTCAGCAAAGCTTTCATAAGCCTAGACTTTTTTGGTTATTTTTTGGGCGATGCAAAAAAGAACATATAGTATCATCCTAATTGGGAATGAAGCTTCCTTTTTGTACCTCATTGTTTCTTAGAAGTTTCTCAAAATAAGAAATTGTCTTCACTAATCCCTCTTCTAAATGAACCTTAGGTTCCCAGCCATTTAATTCCTTTTTCGCCAGGTCTATAACCGGTCTTCTTTGCGTAGGATCATCTTTAGGAAGCTCTAAGTGAATAAGCTTTGAAGAAGAACCTGTGAGTTCTATGATTTTTTCTGCTAACTCGATCATGGTGAATTCTCCCGGATTACCCAGGTTTACCGGACCTATAAAACCATCCCTACTATTCATCATTCTAATCATTCCCTCCACCAAATCATCTACATATTGAAAACTTCTGGTTTGAGTACCGTCTCCAAAAATGGTAATATCCTCACCTTTTAAAGCCTGAACGATAAAATTGGACACTACACGCCCATCTTCCGGATTCATATTAGGGCCATACGTATTAAAGATCCTGATGATCTTAATTTTTACCTGGTTTTGCAGATAATAATCCATAAACAAGGTTTCTGCGCAACGCTTGCCTTCATCATAACAAGACCTGGTTCCAATTGGATTTACATTTCCCCAATAAGATTCCGGCTGTGGATGAACGGCAGGATCTCCATAGACTTCACTGGTACTGGCCTGCAAGATCTTCGCTTTAACCCGTTTAGCAAGACCAAGAGTGTTTATGGCTCCCATTACTGAAGTTTTGATCGTCTTGATAGGGTTATACTGGTAATGTACCGGAGAGGCGGGACAGGCCAGATTATAGATCTCATCTACTTCAGCATAATAAGGTTCGGTAATGTCATGTCGCACCAATTCAAAGTAAGGGTTATCGAGTAATTCGATAACATTTTTTTTACTCCCAGTAAAATAATTATCCAGGCAGATGATTTCGTTACCTTCATCTAATAATCTTTTACATAAGTGTGAACCGACAAAACCAGCACCGCCGGTAATTAATATTTTTATCATGGCTTTTCTGACTATATGCTTTAAGCTTTAGGCTCAAGCTATTTATTATAATATTTTTTTCCTTTGGACGCAGCTACACAAAATTGTTTCTTTTCCGCAACAGCTTTAGACTTTAAGCTTACAGTATAGAGCTTACAGCTCAAATAGCCTTCTGCTTGCCTCTATGGCTTTAGGATCATTACAATATTCTTTTGCAAACTCAAAAGAGGCCTTGGACCATTTATCATATTCTTTTTGATCCATTGATACAGCTTTTTCTATAGCCGGGACTAAGTCTCCAGAATCCAAAGAGCAATCCCAACCAATCTTTTGTTTCCTCAATTTAGTCCAGGGTGTTTTATCTGAAATTATCACAGGGCAGGCAGCAGTTAATGCCTCTAAGATCCCATGGCCGAAATTCTCACCTTCTGAAGGCATCAGGAAAAAATGGTAATCCTTCATAATTCCCGGCACCTCTTCACTCTCTATACTACCTTTATAGTTCACCTGGATATTATCAGGCAATCTCCGGATCAGCTCTTTACATTCCTGCCAATACTTTTGATCGTAAATGGGACCATAAATATCATATATGATGTTTTCTGAAGAATGAGATTTAAACAGCGCCTTTAATGCTGTAAGAGTTCCTTTTTCTTTGGCCACCCGTGCTACTGAAATTAATTTTGTTGTGCTCGTTTTTTCACGTATTGGGATTGCACCTTCCTCTGTTTTTCTTGGCAGGTTTGGTGCTACCAATATCCCTTTTGAATAAGGAAAGATCTTATGGATACATTCTTTTTCCTCTTCATTGGTTGCATGAAAAATAGTTTTGCTATGCAGTCCTGCAAGCTTAGCTGCTTCTATAAAGATCTTTTTCTTTAACGGCTTTACAGAAAATGCCTGTGGATTGAGCATTCCTCTGGCTGCAACCACTACAGGTTTATTCAAGCTCTTTAAAATTCGAACCGGAACAATGGAAAAAAATCTGGAATAGATTCCATTAACATAGGCCAGTTTAAATTCCGTGTTTGAAATGAGCTGCTTGAGGTATTTTACATTTATATTATTTTCTGAGAGATAGAATACCTTACAATTTTCACCTAAAGTGGTCCACTTATTTGCTTCAATCCCATTATAAGGCTTTTCTTCACAATAATCGGTGTCCCTCGTGACAATTAGAAATTCGAATTCCTCTCCTAGATGATCCACTAAATTCGCTACTGAACGTACCGGGCCACCTGAATTCGTGCCAGGTAAAAACCAATCAATAAAGACAAGAATTCTTTTCTTTTGGTTAGGCATTGGCTACTTCTTTATACAACTCCTTGTATTGAGCTGCAATATTTTCGATGTGAAATCTCTTTACATTTTCCCGCCCCCGGTTGATCAATTTGGTACGGAATTGATCATCTTCAATAATCTTCATTATGCCTGCTCTGATTGCGGTAACATCTGTAGGATCAACTAAAAGAGCTCCATTTCCGGCAACTTCAGGAATAGCAGTTACATTTGATGAAAGTACTGGACGGCCTACTGCCTGAGCTTCAATTACCGGCATTCCAAAACCTTCATAGAGGGAAACGAAGCTGAGCACGTCACATTCTTCATAAGCAGCCTTGATCTCGCTAAAAGGAAGAAACTGCTTGTTCCGGAAATTTATTTTATTTTGTTTTAGTAATTGCACATGCAGCTCTGTTAACTCTCCAATAATTAATAGAGTACATTTTAGCCCATTGAGAGCTTTAATTGTCCTTTCCAGGTTTTTATTTGTTTTTGTGCCAAGATGAAGAATTAAGGGGTTCTTTTGGTTAAAACTTTTTGGAGAGTATTCTAATAAACTGTTGACAGGATTATAAATAACTTTTATTTTCTTTTTAGCAAATGGAATCAATCCTATTACCTGACCTTTAGAAAAATTTGATATTACTGTTATTTTGCTCACCATTAGAGCAGGCAGCCAGAACCAGAATATTTTAATAAACAATCGGTGAGAAAAGCTCCCGTAAAATGCGGATTCCAGATCATGAATAGTTAGAATGGATTTCTTGGCGAGGACTAAGGCCACATAATTTATATGACCGGTAATATGATTAATATCTCCCTTAGATTTTTTTACATATTTGAGGTTTGATAAAATACTTTTTGGATGTGCCCCATCAAAAGGGACTTCTAGTTTTTTTATTGATAAGCTTTTCTCCAGATGATTGTAAATACTTGCAAAAACTCCTTCAATACTATTGAATTGCGGAAGTCTTTTTCTGAAAATGAGCGTTATATTTCCCATTTAAGAGTTTTTTTTGCAAACCAAAAGAAAAGGAAAACTACTATACTGGCCTTTACCAAATGATTTAGGACAACTACTAATTCGGTTTCTGCTTTAACTACCTGCAAGAATAGTAATGGAATAAAGAAAATTAATAGTGGATGATTCTTACTAAAGTCTAACAACTTATTCCAATAAAGAACAAGAAGAAATCCCCAACCCAGCATAAAAGCTATTCCACCATAACCACCAAAATTGGCATAAGCCTCACCTATCATACTCATTCCCATAGAAGTGTTTTTCCCCAATTCGATACCTGTATATTTTTGAAAATTTTCCCTACCTCCGGCAATTGTTTTTCCAGGTGCAAGAAAACGCGGTAAAAGACTGGCGGAAATTGCCTCCTTTACAGTTTCTCCATCGGCATATGGTTGATCTTCCGGCACTTCTTTTATAATAGCCGAAATGATCCACCCTTGATTCAAACGCACATTTAATTCTTGCTGTTCGGCATCTGAAGAAAGATCTGAGGTATTTAGTTCTTCGCTCAAAACATTCATGAATAAACTCAACTTATTTCCCTGATATCCATTCCATACCTGTTGCCTAAATGCACCTTTAACAATTTGAATGCCGGTAATTAATAGAAATGCGCTTAGAAAAATCACCATCTTTTTCTTAAAATCAGGTTTATATTTTAAAGCCCATAACATAAAAAAGAATGCTCCCCATAGTAAAAAGTCATGAAACAAAGCGCTGTCAAGTGAACGCATAAATAAATAACCTATAGCGGCATAAAAAATAATGCGATCCTTCCGGGAAGGAGAAAACAATAAAAGTCCTGCTCCTATAAACTTGAACTGAGCAAGCAGAAACAGGAAAAAAGCCAGGGAAGGGGGAGCAAAAAATCCACCTATATCGGCTATTACTCCAAGAAACAATATGGGTTTACCATAAACAGTCAAATTCTCAATATTAATTTCATCAAACTGAAATTTGATTTTCTTTCGGCTAAATACTGCAATTGCAAAAAACAGGTACGCAGGTACGACGTAAGACATATAGGTCATCTCATCTACATACATATAATATTTGTAATGTTGAACGGATGAACCATAACTGTTAATTGGCCCTACGATCCATTGTAAACCGGCAATAAGAAGGAGAAATTCTAGAACGGGGAAACTCCTCCCCAGTTCCTGGAAAAATTTCCAAAAAACAACCAGAAGAATTCCGATGCCAAAAATACTCCAAAAATTCATAGATTAATTATTTTCTTTATGGTTTTTTATTCCTAGAGGAGGCAGTGCTCGTTGTAAAATCTGGCTCAATAAGCTCTCGTAATCTCTAGCATCATTATGCACTCGATCAAGTCCTTTCTGAATTAATGTTTCCAGCTGTTTCTCGTTCTGGAGATAAAATTGAATTTTCTCTACCAGCTCATCTGGCGAAGAATAGAAAATGGCTTCATCTTCAGAAAAAAAAGATGATGTTTCTATATTTTTTTCAGTTAATAATGCTGTACCACAAGCAGGTATTTCGAATGTACGTGTTGTATGGAATTCCGGAAAATTTTTTGATAAAAGGCCAAGAGCAAACTTCGAGGAAGAAAGAAATTCTGAGTATTCGTGGCTGAAAATACCAGAACCGACATAATCAAGATTGGGATTTTCTTTATGTTTATTAGCGAATTTATTCCATCCCATTCCCGCCACTCTTACTTTAATATTATTCTGCAAAAGAAGTTCAATAATTTCAAAACGCGACTTTTCGGCTAATCCTATAAAGGCAACAGAATTATCTTTTTTCTCAAAAGGCAGCTTTGAATAATGAACATCTTTTGAAAACCCTTGAGTTGTTAAAATAATCTTTTCTTTAGGAATATGCTCCGTGTATACGGGAATTTCAGCTCTTTTTGTTGTAATCAAAAAGTCATAAAAAGGTATTGATTTCTTAAAATGAACAGATTTATTTTCGTAGAAAGCCATATCGGGAGTGTAATGAATAATCTTTTTACTCCTGGCTTTTAAATTTTTCATCAAGTTAGGTGTCAAAAAAATACCTTTATCCACCCAAACTAAATCAAACTTGGCAGAAGTTTCCATTTCCTCCAATTCTGTTAAGCAATATCGGTTAGTATTTGATACTAAAGGACCTCTTTTATATCTAAAACCCAAAGTTCTCCAGATTCTGGGTGTATTATAGAATGGAAAATGGGTGTCAATAACATAAAAATGATCTGGTGATAATATCTTTTTTATCTCTTCCGCCCTCATGTGACTCGTGGTTCCCTTACTGTATTGACCTATATATAAAATTTTCATTATTGTATTTTTTCCAATATGGTGGAATAAGCATCTTCAAACCAGTATTGTTTGGCTTGGTAAGGAAGATTCTTTTCTGACAGGGAGTTTAATTCGGTAGAAGAAATATTAAGAAAATCCACTTTCGTTACCTGGGGAATAGTTTCTTCAGTAATATATTCCCAACAGCCTTCCAGTTCCTCTGGAAACCAAATGTTAAGGTTACAAGCGAGATATTCAAATAATTTATTAGTTGCGTTGTACTTATAATTTTCATTGAAAGCTTTATGTAATATTACACCTATTCCATAATTACTAAGAATGTTTGGTACCTCTTCATACTCTATTCCCCCTTCGTGGAACGTGACTTTTTCACTTTTTAGTTGTTTAAAGTATTGCTTTACATCATTGTGTAAATTATATGAATATATATCTAGAGAGTATTTCTCTTGAGAAACTATCCAGTCACACAGTTCTCTTATATAGGTAGACTCAAACGCTAAAGAACCTATATATACGATTTTTTTTCTTTGAAACTCAGTTTTGTTTTCGTTTTGTCTTTGCCAGTTCTTTGGTGGATAGTTTGGCAAAATCTGCAATTTGTTTGGAGAAACGCCAGGGTGATCCTTGGAAAATAAATCAAGCCGATTCGAATTCGTCTGACTTATCCAATCTGCGTGCGGGTATAATTGTCTCTTTTCTAATTTATGAAAATACTTTACTATTTTCATGTAATTTTCATACCATTCTGAAGAAGCATATTCATGATAATGAATAAAAATCTTGCACTTACGGTTGACGAGCCTAGAATAGACATATACAGGCCATGAGGAAATAGATTCGTAATAGAAAATCGCATGGGGCCGGGTTTTAATAAGCCCGTATAAAGTTTTTAAAAAATAAACAGCATATAAAATACTTTTCTTAAGCACAGTTTGTTTTGGTTCAGGAGCGTCATAACGTTTTATCTCAATCTTTTCAAGATCATAAACTTTTCGATTTTTCTTGTTATGAGTAGTATAGACATGTGTATGGATCTTACTTTCCACGGAAGCCACAGTATTAAGGAAATTAATAACAGGTGGATAATATTCAATTGGGTAATAATGTATAACTGTTAATTTGATCATGGGCACGTAGTTTTAAATGACGGTAAACAAATTTCCAGTAGAATTACAGCCAGCCTTCTTTTCTTTGACCTATTGGGAAAACGCGGTCTCGCATACAACAAAGGCATCGACTAATTTTTTTGTTTTTTCTAGTACGACTTCGTCACTATAGTAAAGCTGCAAAAGTTTTCTATTATGGTTCCGTTTCTTTATACCTAAAGAACCGGAATGTGAATCTATTCTATCTGATGCCAGTGCCTGAACCGATTGAATTATAAAACCCTTTGAGGTTAAAAATTGAAATAATGGATTGTTTTTATCCATAATAATTTTTGTTCCTAACCATAGCAAGCCAATGATGTTACCCAAAGCCTGTTGCCTGTTATGATTCATTATGGCAAGAGAACAACTACCGAGAAATTCATTATATTTTTGAATAGGCAAAAAGTCGGTTAAGGGCATAAAATTTTCTCCAAAATATTCCTGACCTATTTTTAATATCTCATTCCTGTAATCTTTACTTCCATAGCTTAAGGGAACAATTATTTTTCTGTGTTTCCAGTCAAGATTTTCTTTAATAAAATCAAATGATTCAATATGATTGCATGCAGCAGTACTACTGTTTCCCACTAAAATATTAGGACCCGAAATTTCTAAATCTCTGATAGCTTCGGTAACGAAGTCATCTAGAGAACCATAAGAAAAATCAATAAATTCTAGGTTTAATGAAAGGCGGTCATTCATCAATTCCAGTTCATTGGATATGACCGGGGCACAAAAGTTAATCCTCTTCATTGCTCGGCCCCTCTCTTTATAAGGTAGAAATAATCGTCTGATCCAATTTGTATAGGGATATAGATATTCATTCCACCCTAGTAAATCTTTTATAAGTTTCCGGGTTTTCTCCTTATAACTCCTGTCCATAAATAATTTCTGGGCATCTTGCCCCCAGAATAACCAGATCACAGGAAGATTCAGTGGTGCAGCATTAATTATTTTACATTTTTCTTCAGTCATGTAATGTATGAATATTGCGTCGTAATTATATAAGTTCAACTGTTTCTCTAAATCCCAGATAAGTTTTACTTTTCCCTTTTGATTAATATATTGAAGTTCATGGCTACTGCTGTTTACTAAGACTGCGAAAAGATTAGCACCGGGAGCAACTTTTTCAAATTGTTTGATGGCTAAATCAATAAATTTTTCGTCATCAACTATATGTAATAGTTTTTCCGTTTTCATATATTTTTTGCTGGAACTCCAACGACAGTAGTCCCTGAAGCTACATTTCTTGTTACGACAGCACCTGCACCTATTACCGCCTCATCATTAATATTTACGTCAGGTAGAATAGTAGCATTTGCGCCTATTGACACTAAATTGCCTATTAAGGACCGACCTAAAACTTTGGCACCAGGACCGACTTCACAAAATCTACCAATTTTCACCTCATGATGAATTTGTGCGCCTGCATTGATGAGAGTCCCTTCACCAATTGAGACTTCATTACTTATGAAACAATGCTCCATAATATTCAATCCATCTCCAAGAAAAACCTCGTAAGTTCCTAAAATCGAAGATTTAGAAATTATTGACGTAAGCTTTCCTTTACTTTTGAAAAAATTTGCCAATTTAAGTCTAACATAAGGATTACCTGTGCCAAGACAGAAAGCGGGATTTACAGAAGTTAAATATTCTAAAGCTTCTGTTCTATTACGTATAAGCGAATACTCTGAATATATTTTTTCTGGTAGGTCAGGACTTACATCATCATAAAACATCATGGAATCCTTTCCATATCCTAAATTAATTAAAACCAAGAGTATTTCCTTCGCATGACCTTTTGCACCAAGTATAAGCATTTTAGAAATATTTTTGTGATCTAAGTATGAATCTTACTATCATATCTATTTCAGCTTTTGTAATACTATAGTATAGGGGTAAACAGAGAACTCTTTTAGAAATATCATCGGTAATTGGTGTTTCCCGTTTTTCAACGTAATTTAATTCCGTTAGAGACGGGTAGAAATAGCGCCTGGGAGTTATTCTGTTTTTTTCTAATTCGTCTACCGCTCTTAGAAGGAGCTCTTCACTTTCAAAGATTATTGGATAATAAGAATGGTTATAAACTGTTGTGCCTTCAGTTATTTTTGGTCTTCTTACTTTTAATTTTTCCAGTAGTAAATGGTCGTAATACTCTGAATCTACTTTACGTTTCTGTAGTATTTGATCAATATATTTAATATTAGTTAAACCCATTGCAGCGTGAAATTCACTGTTTTTACCGTTTATTCCTACTCCTTCAAAAATTGTTGGTCCATTATGACCGAAGTTGCGAAGAAAGGAAAGTTTTTTTAGCACCGCAGGATCTTTGGTAATAACTGAACCTCCTTCAATCGTGTGGAATAACTTAGTAGCATGAAAGCTGCAAGTGCTGATGTCACCCCATTCAAAAATAGATTTTTTGTTATACTCAGAACCAAAGCTATGCGCGCCATCGTAAATTACTTTTAAATTGTGTTTTCTGCTTATTGCTTCAATAGCTTCCACATCGCAAGGGTTGCCGTAAACATGGGTTGCTAATATGGCTGATGTGTTTTCCGTTATAGCATTTTCGATCAGAAATGGATCAAGGTTGAGAGTGTCTTTATCGATATCAACGAATACAGGCTTACAATTCTCCCAAACAATTGAGGAAGTTGTAGCTACATAAGAAAAAGGGGTAGTAATTATTTCACCTTGTAAACCAAGTGCTTTAATTCCCAATTGCAAGGCAATTGTGCCATTTGTGACAAAGAGTAAATGATCAAGATTCAAATAGTCTTTTAACTGAAGCTCTAACTCATTTACCAAGGGGCCGTTATTGGTTAACCAATTCCGATTCCATATTTCATTGACAAAAGAGATATATTCCTCTTTAGGAGGTAAAAAGGGTTCTGTTACGTTTATCATATCTTATTAATTATTATCTCCAAACCAATTAATACTAACCTCTTTCCCATGAGCGGTACTTTTTAAAAGTTGCTCCATCTTATCTATGTAAGATTCCATTTTTAATCGTTGTAACATTATTTCAGCTCTGTCTTTATACTCGCCGGTGATGCTCTCATAAGTGTTATACATCATAATCAACTTATCGGATAGATCGTTAGCATCTTCAGCGGTAAATCGCTGCCCAAGCCCAAAATGTTTTGAAAGCTCTCCTAATCCACCACTGTTGGAAACTAAAGAAGGAATACCGGCTTCCGCAGCTTCACAAAAAATTCTGCCGAATGGTTCCTGGATACTTGGAATAACCATCATATGCATATTCTCCAGCTCTTTTTGAATATTTGTTTGAAATCCGCGTAGTACAAACATAGATTGAAGATCTGCCTTTTCAATTCGATTAATAAAATCCTTTTCTATCTCTGCGGAAGGAGCATTTCCAACTATATAAAACTTAAACGGATAGTCTTTTAAGTTTTTTGCAGCTTCTATTAGTAGGAAATGTCCCTTAGATTTACTTATTCTACCTAACAGGATAATATTAAATGGATTCTTTGATTGCTTCTTCTCAACCTTTTTTAGATCTTTAGGTTGGTAGCCATAATAAAGAGTACTTTTTTTAGAATTTTCTATTGTTAGCTTATCTTCAATAAAAGCTGAATTACTAATAAAACTTTTAACTCTATTAGTGATTCTAGTCGAAAGACTATTTACCCAATACGCATCTTCTAAAGTAGAAACTTCACAAAGGATGGGTTTTTTACTAATTAAATTATTCAATATACTTATAGGTCTCAAAACACCTGCCTGGTTGATAAAAATTAAGTCAAACTTGCCAGAATTTATTCTTTTAGTAGTATGATAATAAGCTAATAATTTAGACAAGTAGCCATTTGAGGCAGGCTCTAAAGTTTCCTCATACGCAATACCATTATCTTCAAGTAGAGAGGAAAAAGAAGAGTTTTTCGGTAGAAATACTGTAAAAGAATATTTCTTTCTATCTATATTCGTAAGGATATCTAAAAGAACCATTTCAGATCCATAAAGATTTCCTGAAGGTTCTATAACCGCGAAATTTATCATTTTAAAATTTTTAGTAAAGTGTTGAGTGGAATTAAAATAACCCGCTATCTATAATATTCTGCTAGCTTTCTTAATTTAAAAATTTTATTTTATCACGTAGAGTTAGAGCTTTTTCGAAGCCAATTCCATTTGCTATTTTTTTAAAGGTTTTCCCTCCCTGAGGCCACATTTTCGAGAAACCTAAAGCATGAAATTTATTTTTAGCCAATGACAACAACTCAGGGTATTGAGGATGAAAATGGTAAATAAAACTTATGTAATTGTTCGCGAGAGCTTTTTTAACCTCCTCATTCTTCAAATACTCAGGAATATTCTTTTCATAAAGCATGTAAGAGGATAAAAGAGCTTCTGCTTTTAATTTATTTTTATTGTTTGATTGACTAACACTCTCAGGATTTCCTGAACGGTAATAAACATTGGCACTTTCACAATATTTAATTTGAGATGCATTGATTAATACTCTTGAAAAAAATTCACCATCCTGATTAATGCTTAGGCCTTCAGTCCATTCTCCTGCCTTTTCTATAATATGGCGTGGGGTTAGCCATATAGAAGTTTGCCCCACTCCTTTACCACTCCAGGAATCGATTAGCCAATTTACTGGATCTGAATAGTCCTTATTTATTTCGAAATTTTGAAACTCAGTGTTTTTAGGTGAATCCTTAAATTTTACCCACGAGCAAGATGCTATAGCATCCCGAGAACTTTTTTTAAGCATTTCTACCTGAATCTCAATTTTATTAAGAGATAGTATATCATCGGCATCTAAATATTGAATATAATCTCCTGTGCAGACCGAAAAAGCATAGTTTCTAGCAGCACAGGCACCTTTATTAGTTTGAGAAAATACTTTTATTTTTTTCGATTTCAGATAGTTTATATCTGATAGACTATTATTAGTGGAACCATCATCTACTATTATGATTTCTAAATTTTCATAAGTTTGATCCAAAACCGATTGCAGAGTTTCAACTAAAAAATTAGAATTAAAATTTGGTATTAATACCGAAACTAATGGCAAACTCATATAAACTTAATTAATTTTGCAGGTATACCACCTACTAAAGAACGCGTCTCAACATCTTTTGTTACAACTGACCCGGCTGCAATAACTGCCTTTTCTCCTATTTTCACACCTGGGAGAATTATTACTCCTGCTCCAATCCAGGCTCCATTTTCTATTATTATAGGTGAAGTTTTAATAGGTCCCTTCCACGCGGGTTTATTTTCTTCAGCATAATCATGATCGTGAGTATATAAGGTACAATTTGGACCGATTGCCACTTCCTGGCCAATGACGATGTCATGACATACATCCATTATTGTAAAATCTCCTATGTTAGTTCCTTTGCCAATTTTTATTCTTCCATGGTGATTCTTTTCACGAGGAAATATAGAACAGTATGTTTGGAAGGTTACATTTTCCTCAATTATCCACTTATTGCTTGCATACATCTTTGAAAATTCACCAAGAGAAAATTTATCACCAATTTTCATCACCGAGTTATTAGTGACAATTATTTCTGAATTCCTACTCAAATTACAAGAATCAGCGATTTCAACCTCAGAATTTCTGGATATTTTGAATATCGCTCTATCTAACCTCCCTGAATTTCCAATTTCCAATTTACCAGCACCCTCAAAAATTACTGGAAATTGAATACTTAAATTTTTCGAAATTTTTGCTCTAGAAAGATTATAAAACCAGTAAGTATGGTAGACAATTCTTTTAAAAAACAGCAGTATGATTTTCCAAATTAGGTAAAGCATAAATTAAAATTCTTTGGCATGAAACACCTTATAAGACATAAATATATCCTTAAAGTTGAATCTCTTGAATTGCTGCATTAAGTAGCGCTGATAAGACTTTAGATGTTTATAATTTAAAACTTCTTGTTGCTTTGAGTTTTTGTAAAAATTGAATTTTGCTACATAATGTCTTGAAACATTCAAAGTTTTAACCTGATTCATCGTGTTTTTCTTTCGAATAGATGCTTCTTGCCCTTCGGAGGTTCGATACCAAACCATGCCATGGGGCATTAGTACTACAGGGTACTTAAGGGAGATTTTGTGCCAGAATTCAAAATCGCCATAGTGCCGCACTTTTGAAAATCCGCCTACGTCAGAAAAAGCATCTTTTTTTATAATAGAAGACAGAGGTGCTTTATGAAAAATAGAACTCTTAAAATAATTCCATTGGTATGCTTCTTTAGAAGATAATTGAATTGGATAAATGCTATGCTTATCTTGATCTAATGAACAAAGCCCATAACCTGCGTCTGGAAATTTCTCCATATAATATACAAGTTGTTCTAAACCATAGGGATAGATCATATCATCTGCATCGACATACTTTAAATATTTACCTGTTGCATAAGAAGCGGCTTGGTTTCGGTTGGGATAGTCTCCTAAATTTTGTTCATTTTGAAAAACTTTTATACGCTGATCCTCTTTCTCAAATTGTTGAGCAATTTTTAATGAATTATCAGTAGATCTATCGTCGACAATTATTAATTCGAAATTTGTATATGTGGAAGCTAAAACGCTTTTTATAGCTTGTTCAATATATTTCTCCCGATTATACACCGTCATCAATACAGAGACTAATGGATTATTTAAGCTTTTCATATAAAGATTATCTTTTTTAGACGATTTTCCAAAGCCAATGGAAATAACCCCAATATTTTTTCAAGGGTTGTGATATTTCCTTTAACTGGCAAAGTTGCAGCGATACAATTTTCGTAAGCTTGTGTTTGATTCCAGGGATTGAACATTTGATTTGCCTTCTTTTTACAGATTGCACTCATTTCAGACAGTTTTTCTCTTTCTTTAGAAAGTTCCTCAATATAATCTGCATATTGATTTGGATGGTTTAGATCAACCGTATAACCGTTTACTTTATGTTCAATGAGTTCGGGGATACCACTTTTTAATGAAGTTGCCATTGGTACTACTCCACATTTCATTGCTTCTACCACCACGACCGGCAGTCCCTCCCCACTTGAAGGAAGTAATAAGATATCGTGTTTTTCATGTCTTTTTATTACTTCTTCATTCGACAATTTGCCAACTAAAGTTACTTTATCATTTTTATGAAAAAGTGTTCTTAATTTTCCTTTTTCCGGGCCTGATCCAATTATATTGAGATGATAATTAATATTTCTTTTATCCAGTAGTTCTGTAATAATTTTTAATTTCAAAACTCCTTTGGCCTCAATTAGAGATCCCACAAAAGCCAGTCTTAATTCCTTGCTTTTAATTTTTACACTTTTCTTAATATCAGGAACAGGGAATTTTATACTAGAAAGCTTAAATCGTGACTTACTTGGATTGTTATTTTGTAGTGCTAAAACCTGATCCTTCAAGTAATCACTTACCGTAATAAATGAACTTATTAAATCTCCTTTTTCCCTGATTACATTGTAATAATGTCTATAGTCGCCGTGCATTATGTAAACAACAGGAATTTCCAATTTGAAGTACTTTACCACTTCCAAGTCAAGTCCCCCATCATTTGAAATAATTATTGATTTTTCATTCAGATGGTCTTTTATATTTTTTAATACCCCAAATCTTGAGGACCATTTTCCATCGTAACTTAATCTTATGGTTTCATCTACGTTAAACTCCCCATTTATTCTTCTAGCAGGATCTTCCAGATGATTGTGCAATAAAATCACTTTAGTATAGAATTTTGAAGATCTGTACCTGGTTAAATTTCTAATTACAGATGCAACTCCAGCATCCTTATCGGGAAGTATAAAGACAAAATTCATCTCGAGAAAGATTTAACCCAAGATATAAAATTAAACTCTTGAAAAATCTTCAATTTATCATTGTACATATCTCCAACATGATCTTTACCGTAATAATATTTTATAACCTTTACATTTTCACCTTTCCTTGGTCGAGCTGAAAAGAAAATTTTGGGAAAATTAACATTATCAAATCTTTCCATTAGATCATCATGAAATCTATTTTGATCATTCATTACAACAAGTATTTTGTCTGAGAGAACTCTTTTTTTTCGTCTGTTCCATTTTTCTTTTGCCTCTTCTTCATTTTTGTAATGCAAGAAATGGATTTCAAGATTATTGGAAAGAAGACCGATTGGATACTTTTTCTTTTTATGTTCCTGATAAGATTCCTGAAATCGACTGGAGTTGATAAAATTTAATTCCTCATTAAGATATTTATCGATGTCTTCTATGAATTTAATATAGTCTTCTGCAAAAAAATAGAGACCTACAGTTGGAGTATTATAGGGACGGTTAATAGTTTCGTAAAGATGCCCGGCATAACAGTTGTTAGAAATAAGTGTAAATTCAGAATTTCTAAGATTTTGTTTAGCGTATTTTCTATAGAAATAGTTGCCAAAACTTTTTAGATGTAGTTTTAATCTTCTCAAAACTTTAGTTGTTATCGTCTGCATCACTTTTTTTCTGATATTCTGAATTTTAATAACTAAAGGTTTTAAAATATCAAGAAATTCAATAAAACCTGAAGTTTTAAGAATCACATTAGTTGTAAAAAATATTAGAATAAAGACAATCGATTTGAAGATGATCCGGAGAATGAGGTTATCTATAAAAGACGGAGTGAAAATGTCTATCCCAATAATTATCAGAAACGGCACGAAATAAATTAAAAAAGTTTTATAAAAATCGAAATATCTAAAATTAAAAAATTTCTTCACCAGGAATAGGTTAAAAGTAATTCCGACCATTGCGGCAATTATTGTAGAAGATATATACGCAAAAAGCCCATAGTAGATTGCTACAGGTATAGCCAAGAGATATAATAATTTTTTAAAAACTTCAACTTTAAGAATAGCGCCCGATTTACCAATGCTCAGAACCGGGTTGCTCAAAATTGTTGGTATTGTAAAAATGAATGAAAAAACGGCTAAGATCTTAAAAATAGGTACACTTCCAATCCATTTTTCAGTCAGTAGTAAAACTATAATAGACTCTGCATTTATGAACATTAGGCCTGAAAATAAAAATGTTGTAAAACAAACCAGGTTTAAGATTCTTATCATGGCCGCCCGGAGTCTCTCTTCATCTTGAGCCATTTTGGACAAAGAGGGGAAAAGTACGCCTGAAAAAGAGGAAAAGGCATATTGAACTACAAGCTTATTTAAGGATTGTGCTTTATAAAAAAGACCTAATACTGAGGCTGAAAAAACTTTACCTATAACCAGAGTGTCCATTCTCGAAAAGATAGAATCAATAAAAATACTTAGAGAATATTTGTAACCAAATGACCATAATCCCTTGATCTGTTTGATATCGAACAAAAATGAAGGTTTCCAAACTGAAAAATACCAGATTAATATAGTACCGATGGTCCATCCCAATATTTGGGAATAGATCAGGCTATATACTCCAAAACCTGTGTAAGCTAAATAAATCCCCAAAGCACCTGAAAGTATTCCTGCTGATACTTCTACTTTAAACGGAGTTTTATAGTCAAGGTTTTTTCTAAGAAGAGCATTTTGCAATGTTGTTAAACCTTTTATTAAAAAAGTTAGTGACATTAATCTGGTAATGGCTTCGAGCTTTGGCATCTCAAAGTAAGAAGCTATTAATGGAGCACTTATATACATCAAAACACCTAGAACAAGCGCCATCAACATGTTGATCCAAAATACCGTTGAAAGCTGTACCCGGTTCACCCGTTGCTTTTGAATTACAGCGTTACCAAAGCCAAAATCAACAAACGAATCGGTTAAACTTGCAAATACCATAGCCATTCCTAAAAGACCAAAATCTTCTGGCATAAGTAATCTTGCCAGGATGGTAGAAACAATAAAGGTTCTCAATTGGCCTACCAGTAACTTAGAAAAGTTCCAGGTTGCTGCATTAAGGGTAGTACTTTTAAGATCTCTCAAAAGAAGCAGGTAATTTTAATAATTAAAGGCCTATAACCTTGTATCTTAAGATCTTTAGTCATTTAGCAGCGCTGACTCCTTTTTGTAGTATTTAACATACCATTTCACGAATTCGTTTATCCCTTTTTTAATGCTGGTTTGGGGATCGTAATCGTACCGTTTTCGAAAATCTGAAATATCAGCCCAGGTTTTCTCTACATCACCAGGTTGCATTGGTAGAAAATCTTTCGAGGCATTTTTGTCCAAGGCTTTTTCAATTTCAGAAATGAAATCCATCAATTTTTCAGGTTTGCTATTTCCAATATTAAATAGTTCATAGTTAGAAGTCTCAGTAGTACCCACCTTAAGTATGGTAGCAAGAATCCCCTCAATTATGTCATCTATATAGGTAAAGTCTCGGGATAAATTTCCTGAATTAAACACCTTAATTGGTTTGTTATTAATAATAGCATCAGTAAATAAAAACATTGCCATATCGGGTCTACCCCAGGGACCATAGACAGTAAAAAAACGTAAACCAATAGTTTTTATACCAAATAGGTGACTGTAGGTATGCGCCATGAGTTCATTACTTTTTTTTGAAGCAGCATAAAGACTGATGGGATTGTCTACATTATCATCTGTTGAAAACGGAACCTTATCATTTTTTCCGTATACACTTGAACTACTGGCATAAACCAAATTTTTGGTTCCCGAGTACCTCATGGATTCTAATAAATTCAAAAATCCTGCAATATTGCTATCCATATATGCTGATGGATTTTCGATGCTATACCTTACTCCGGCCTGTGCTGCTAAATTGACCACAGTATCAAAGGATTCCTTTTTTAAGACTTCCGGTAAATTTTTTCTATCCCCAAGATCCATTCGAATAAAGCGGAAATTATTTCCATATATGATGGAAGTAGTCCAATTATTCCATAAATCTGCCTCTTCTTGGGAAATACCCAACTGTTCTAGACGAGCAAACTTTAGGTTTACATCATAATAATCATTGATATTATCTAAGCCTACTACTTCATTGCCATCCTCGACCAGCCTTCTACATAAATGAAAGCCAATAAATCCTGCAGAACCTGTGACTAATATCTTCATAGAATAGTCGTTATAATTTCGTAATAGTGTTGCGCGTTCTCCATTTTATAAGCAGCTATATTCTTTTAGCTATACCGTCTTCTAAGATTTTGAAGTAAAATTACTACTGCTCTAATTTTTTTAAAAGGTATTGACCATAGCCGTTCTTTTTAAGTGGTAAAGCCAGATCCTCCAATTGTTTTCTGTTAATATATTTTTTATCAAAAGCAATTTCCTCAAGGCAGGCTACTTTCAACCCTTGTCTTTTTTCTATAGTGTGTATAAAATTAGAAGCCTCAAGCATAGATTCATGGGTGCCGGTATCCAACCAGGCGTAACCACGGCCCATTAGTTCTACTTTTAAATTCCCTTGTTTTAAATAATCCTCGTTTACAGAAGTAATTTCCAGTTCTCCTCTATGACTGGGCTTCACATTTTTTGCAATTTTCACAACAGAGTTGGGATAGAAATACAATCCTGCAACGGCATAATTGCTTTTTGGCTGTTTAGGTTTTTCTTCGATGCTAATGACATTTCCGTTCTTGTCAAATTCGGCAACTCCATACCTTTCCGGGTCGTTGACATAGTAACCAAAAACAGTAGCTTTCCCTACTGCTTCTACGTTCAACCGTGACTGTTTCAGCATTCCGGTTAGTCCCTGCCCATAGAAAATATTATCTCCCAGTACCAGGCAAACATCATCACTGCCTATGAATTTTTCTCCAATGATAAAGGCCTGTGCGAGTCCGTCCGGACTTGGTTGTTCTTTATATTCGAATCTCATTCCAAGATCTGAACCGTCTCCCAGTAACATCTTGAATTGAGGAAGGTCATTAGGGGTGGAAATAATTAGCACTTCTCTAATTCCCGCAAGCATCAAAACTGATAGCGGATAATAGATCATAGGTTTATCGTAAATACTCAGGAGCTGCTTGGATACTCCTTTTGTAATTGGATATAAACGGGTGCCGGAGCCGCCGGCGAGGATAATACCTTTCATGTAAATACGGATTTCGCGGATTCTAAAAACGATTCCACGGATTCTTTTTAATTATACTGTTTATTGTAGTATTGCTGGTAGCTTCCAGAAGTGACATTTTTAAGCCACTCCTCATTTTCAAGATACCAATCGATCGTTTTAGATAGTCCTTCTTCAAAAGTTACGCTGGGTTTCCAGCCTAGTTCCTTGTTTAGTTTGGTTGCATCAATCGCATACCGTAGATCATGACCCGGACGGTCTTTAACGTAAGTGATCAGCTTTTCACTTTCTCCTTCATTTCGACCTAACTTCTGGTCCATTTGTTGACAAAGAAGTTTTACCAGGTCTATGTTTTTCCATTCATTAAAGCCGCCTATGTTATAGGTTTCATTATTGCTGCCTTTATGAAATACCAAATCTATTGCGGCCGCATGATCTTTAACAAAAAGCCAGTCTCTGGTATAATTCCCATCCCCGTAAACGGGTAGGGATTTATTATTTATAATATTATTTATGAACAGAGGAATTAGTTTTTCCGGAAAATGATTAGGCCCGTAATTGTTGGAGCAGTTGCTTATGACATAAGGAAGCTTATAAGTCTCTCCATACGATCTCACAAAATGATCTGAACTTGCTTTACTGGCAGAGTATGGAGAATTTGGATCGTAGGCCGTGGTTTCGGTAAATAAGCCTTCTTCTCCTAAACTACCATATACTTCATCGGTACTTACATGGTAAAATAGTTTCCCGTTAATATCTTTCCAATGCTCTTTTGCGGCAGTCAGGAGGTTTACTGTCCCCATTACATTAGTCTTCACGAAAGCCATAGGATCTGTAATAGACCTGTCTACATGAGACTCCGCAGCCAGGTGAATCACCCTATCAAACTGATGCTTGCCAAAAAGTTCATCTATTTGTTCTGCATTAGTAATATCTGCTTTTAAGAAAGTATAGTTCGGAGCATCCTGAATATCTTTTAAATTCTCCAGGTTACCTGCATAGGTTAGGGCATCAAGGTTGAAAATATGATATTCCGGGTATTTGTTTACAAACAGGCGAAGCACGTGAGATCCTATGAACCCTGCACCACCTGTAACTAATATTTTTTTGATATACTTCATAAAATTTTAAATCCTTTTAAACCTGTTATACAGCCAGTACGGGTTCTTTTCTTGCTTCTTCAACTATAGGTTTTCCTATACTGCTAAGCTTAAAGCCTATTTTTGTAAGTTCATGTAAATTGAGCAAATTCCTCCCATCAAAAACAAAAGCAGGTTTTAGCATACGCTCGTAAATTTTTTCCCAGTCATAGGTTTTAAATTCATCCCACTCGGTTAATACGGCGATGGCATGGGCATCTTCGCAAGCTTGGTAAGGATCGCTTACTACTTTTAGTAGCTTACGATTTTCTTCTTCTGTTCTTGTTCCTAAATAATCCAGGTCGGCATACATCTGTTCTTCGGTTACTTTGGGATCGTACACCACGATCTCTGCCTGTTCATTCAGAAGGTAATCGGCTACATATATAGCGGCAGATTCCCGGGTATCGTTAGTATCTTTTTTAAATGCCCAGCCTAAAAGAGCTATTTTTTTTCCAGAAACAGTATTAAACAAGGTCTTGACAATATTGGCCGCGAACCTTCTTTTCTGATGATCGTTCATGATGATCACCTGTTCCCAGTAATCGGCTACTTCATCCAGGCTAAGGGATTTGGCGATGTACACCAAGTTAAGGATATCTTTTTGGAAACAGCTTCCTCCAAAACCTACCGAAGATTTTAGGAATTTCGGACCTATCCTGGAATCCATACCAATAGCCCGGGCTACTTCATTCACATCGGCGCCGGTCTTCTCACAAAGTTCGCTCATGGCGTTTATGCTGGATACTCTTTGTGCAAGAAACGCATTGGCGGTTAATTTCGAAAGTTCAGATGACCACACATTGGTGATCAGTATTCTTTCTTCTGGAAGCCAGTGCGCATAAATATCTACCAAAGCCTGTACAGCTTCAGTTCCTTCAGTTGTATCAATATCACCTCCAATTAAAACCCTGTCGGCATTTTGGAGATCTTCCACTGCCGTTCCTTCCGCAAGGAATTCAGGATTGGAAAGAATTTGAAAATTCACCCCATTCCCTGTATTTACCAGGATACTTTTTAAAGCTTCCGCAGTGCGGACTGGTAAAGTAGATTTTTCTACAATGATCTTATCTGTAGTAGATACCCTGGCGATTTGCCGCGCACAAAGCTCAATATATTTTAAGTCGGCAGCCATTCCTTTTCCTATTCCGTAAGTTTTTGTAGGCGTATTTACCGAAATAAAGATCATTTCAGCTTTATCTATGGCAGCATCCACTTCAGTAGAAAAGAAAAGGTTTCTTCCTCTTGCTTCTTCTACCACCTCAGCCAGTCCCGGTTCGTAGATGGGAAGGTTATCCAGGTTGTCATCATTCCAGGCTGCGATTCTTTTTTCGTTCAGGTCAACAACAGTAACGTTGATCTCGGGACATTTCTGGGCGATCACAGACATAGTAGGTCCTCCTACATAGCCTGCACCTATACAACAAATATTTTTTATGTTCTTCATTTTATTATGACGCGGATTCCACTGATTTGGGCGGATTACGCGGATTTTTTTAAATTGCGGATTCCATCGATTTAAGCGGATTACGCGGATTTATATATTATAGTTTAGCGTCAGCTTTGTCTCCAAGGATGCCTTTAACATCGTAAACTATTGATTTTTCACTCTTTAATTCTTCAAGATCCAGTAGAAGAAATTCCTTATGAGCCACAGCCAGAACAATTGCATCAAATTTTGCCGCATGCAATTCTTTCACGGTGTCAAGATTATACTCATGCTTTACTTCAGCCGGGTTTGCTAAAGGGTCATAAATAGTGACATTCGTTTGATACTCTCCCAGGTGTCTTATCACATCTACCACTTTGGTATTTCTTACATCTGGACAATTTTCCTTAAAGGTAATTCCTAACAATAAAATGTTAGCTCCTTTAACCTTCAAATCATTTTTAAGCATCAACTTAATAACTTCAGCAGCTGCATATTGACCCATAGAATCATTCATACGCCTTCCAGCAAGGATGATATCCGGATGGTAACCAATTTCCTGAGCTTTTTGCGCCAGGTAATAAGGATCTACTCCAATACAATGACCTCCTACAAGTCCAGGTTTAAAAGGTAAAAAGTTCCATTTGGTACCCGCAGCGGCCAATACATCGCTAGTATCTATATTCATTATATTAAAGATCTTAGCGAGTTCATTTACAAAAGCTATATTGATATCACGTTGTGAGTTTTCAATTACCTTTGCAGCTTCTGCCACTTTAATAGTAGGCGCTAAATGGGTGCCTGCAGTTATTACACTTTTATATAACTTATCAACTTTTTTTCCAACTTCAGGGGTTGAACCAGCAGTCACTTTCAAAATTTTTTCAACTGTATGTTCTTTATCACCCGGATTAATCCTTTCCGGTGAATATCCTACGAAGAAATCCTCGTTGAATTTTAGTCCGCTTACTCTTTCTAAAACCGGCACACATTCGTCTTCGGTCACTCCGGGGTAAACGGTGGATTCATAAATAACAATGTCTCCTTTTTTTAAAACTTTAGCTACACTTTCACTGCTTTTGTAAAGTGGCGTAAGATCGGGGCGGTTATTTTTATCAATTGGTGTAGGAACGGTAATAATGTAATGATTACATTCACTTAAGTCCTCTAAATTAGCAGTGCAAAACAATCCAGCTTCTTTGGTAGCTTGCGGAACTAAACATGCTTCTAGAAGTTCTGGTTCCACTTCCAAAGTTGAATCGACACCGCTTCTCAATTCAGCGATCCTTGATCGATTAATATCAAAACCTACAACGGAATACCTGGTTGCAAATAATCGCGCTAAGGGAAGTCCAACGTAACCAAGGCCAATAACTGCAATTTTTATTTTATTCATATTATATTTTGACTTCTTTAAATTTTTGCTGGTTGTTTAAGAACCAGTCATAGGTTTTTTTAATTCCCTCTTCCAAAGAAGTAGTGGCTTCCCAGCCTTCGTTTTTTAATTTTTCAACGTCCATAAGTTTACGCGGAGTACCATCAGGTTTTGAGGTATCCCAGATGATCTTTCCGGTATGACCAACTATTCTTTGGATCAATTCAGCGAGCTCATTTATGGTAAGATCCTCTCCTGTACCAATATTATAAAGATTCTCTGGTAGTTTGTTTTCTAAAGCAAAGCAAACAGCATCTGCTAAATCATCTACAAAAAGGAATTCCCGCATTGGTGATCCGCTTCCCCATAGTTCGACAGGCTTACTACTGGCATCGACAGGCTCATCACGGGTTTCGTCAAGCTCACCGCAGGCAGGCGCATTATCATTCATCTTTGCGTCATGGAATTTGCGAATCATCGCAGGTAATACATGTGAGGTTTTTAAATCGAAATTATCATGAGTACCGTAAAGATTGGTAGGCATTAGACTTACATAATCTTTTCCAAACTGTTTCCTAATCGCTTCGCAGGCTTTAACCCCGGCAATTTTAGCAATAGCATACCATTCATTGGTCGGCTCCAGGCTATCGGTTAGTAAATATTCTTCCTTTAATGGCTGTGGAGCATGCTTTGGATAAATACAAGAGCTCCCTAAGAATATAAATTTCTGAACATCCGTTTTATGAGAGAAGTCGATAAGGTTATTCTGAATCTGCATATTCTCCATCAAGAACTGATAAGGATATTTACTATTAGCCATAATACCGCCTACTCTCGCTGCCGCATCGATGACTACTTCCGGTTTTTCAGTTTCAAAAAATTCAGCCACAGCTGCCTGGTTACGAAGATCCAGTTCCGAAGAAGTTTTACCGATAAGATTTGTATATCCTTCAGCCTCCAGTTTTCTCCAGATCGCTGATCCCACCATTCCACGGTGACCGGCTATA
>NZ_JBLWIM010000012.1:861871-888400 GCF_048381525.1 Christiangramia qingdaonensis | reverse complement strand
GGACCGCTGCTTCAATTTCTCAGTTGATTTCACGGATTTTTACGGATAGTGCGGATTCTTTTAAAACAAAATTCCAATGATTTCTAAAAACTATTTCACGGATACTTGCTAAGACTGCGTAGTATTTATAATGCGTTTCCACTTTAAACTCTTTTCTCCAAAGTTAATTAGTAAACCAACCTCCTTGTTTGTGGCTTTCAAATAGTTGATCACCTGGCTCTCTAGACTCTTGTTTAAAAAAGCCACTGATTTTAATTCAACTATAATTTTGTCATAGCAAAGAAAGTCAGCTTTGAAATATTTCTCCAGTTTTTCACCTTCGTAATATAAATTTAGCTTTTTCTGTTCTTCAAAGGGGATTTCTTCCTTCCTGAATTCTTTGACTAAAACTTCTTGATAAACTGACTCCAGGAATCCACTGCCAAGGTTTTTGTGAACTTTCATGCACGTACCAATAATCCCAAATGTTTCCTCTTCAAAAAGCAATTTGCTCATCCGTGTAATCCGCTTTAATCTGTGGAATGTCTTTTCGTGAAATCAGCTAAAATCCGTGTGATCTAATTATTCGAAATAATTCAAAGTCTTAAACCCACCTTCTTTTAAGTACTGGTCTTTTTGCATTAGCTTTATATCACTAGCCATCATATCTTTTACCAGGTCTTTTAGATCGTACTCGGGTGTCCAGCCTAGTTTGTTGTTTGCTTTGGAAGCGTCTCCTATTAATAGATCAACTTCTGTAGGTCTGAAATATTTTGGATCTACCGCCAGCACTTCCTTGCCTGTTTCTAATTGAAATTTATCGTTGCTACAAGATTTTACATAAGCCTTTTCATCAGCACCCTCACCTCTAAATTCGAGTTCTATTCCGACTTCAGCAAAGGCCATTTTTACAAAATCTCGAACCGGAGTAGTTTTTCCGGTTGCGATCACCCAATCTTCTGCTTCTTCGGCTTGCAGGATCATCCACATCATTCTTACATAATCCTTGGCATGTCCCCAGTCTCTTTGTGCATCCAGGTTACCTAAGTAAAATTTATCCTGAAGTCCTAAAGCGATCCTTGAAGCTGCCCTGGTGATCTTACGAGTTACAAAAGTTTCACCTCTTAGCGGAGATTCGTGATTAAACAATATTCCGTTACATGCATACATGTCATAAGCTTCACGGTAGTTCACCGTGATCCAGTATGCATACATTTTTGCAACTGCGTAAGGCGAACGTGGATAAAACGGTGTAGTTTCAGTTTGTGGTACTTCCTGAACTTTTCCATATAATTCAGAAGTAGAAGCCTGGTAGATACGGGTTTTCTTTTCCAGCCCTAACAAGCGAACTGCATCCAGGATACGTAAAGTCCCCAATCCATCAGCATTTCCAGTATATTCCGGAACTTCAAATGATACCTGAACATGACTCATCGCAGCCAGGTTATAGATCTCATCTGGTTGAATTTCCTGAATAAGACGTATAAGATTTGTAGAATCGGTCATATCACCATAATGCAGGATAAAGTTTCTTTTATCTTCATGTGGATCCTGATATAAATGATCAATCCTATCGGTATTAAAAAGAGATGATCTTCTCTTTAATCCGTGAACTATATATCCTTTTTTTAATAGGAATTCACTTAAATAAGCTCCATCCTGTCCGGTCACACCGGTAATCAATGCTACTTTATTCATTATACTCTTTAAAACTAGTACTCTCGTATTAAGTAAGGGGTGAGTTAGTTACTTCCAATTCCTGATAAACCTTTTTTACATCCTGGGAACATTTTTTACTCAGCACCAGATTAGCGTCTTCTGTACAAACCAAAATAGAATTTTCAAGACCTACAAAAGCAGTATACTTATCTGAACCTATTACCATATTGCCATAGGCATCTTTTTCATGTCCTTGCTCAATTAGATAATCATAGATAGCTTCAAAGCTTCCCATATCACTCCATTCAAAACCTGACTTCATAACCTTTATTTTATCGCTCCTCTCCATAACTGCATAGTCCACACTGATTGAAGGAATTTTTAAGGAGTCTTCCAGATCTAATGCACCTTCCTTATTATTAAACCAGGCTTCACTGGATCTGGTGAAAACTTCCGGCTCATATGTTTTTAATTCTTCTAAGAACATTCCAGCCTTAAAACAAAACATTCCGCTATTCCAGAGAAATTTTCCGCTATCAAGAAAAGTTTCAGCGGTTTCCAAATCTGGTTTTTCTCTAAAAGATTTTACATCATCTCCATTGAATTCTATATAGCCATATCCCGTTTCAGGTTTTGTCGGCGTGATACCAAAAGTGACAATATTATCTTCTTTCGCCAATGCTATTGCTTCTTCAACTGCTTCATTATAAGCTGCGCCTTCAACAATTATATGATCTGCCGGAGTAACGAGTAGAATATCTTCAGGATATGCAGAAAAAGCTGCAAATGCTATTGCCGCCGCCGTGTTCCGTGGGGTTGCTTCAATAATACTGGAATGATCTATCGTCCTGGTTTTAATTAAAGCTTCCTGCGATAAATGATCATTATCAACATTTCCAACGATAGTTAGGTTATCGCAAAACTTTTGATTCCGTAGAACTGATAGCTCAAAGAGCGATTTCCCTCCAAACAGGTCTATATATTGTTTTGGTCTTGACTTTCGAGAGAGCGGCCATAGTCGGCTACCAACTCCTCCAGTTAGTAATACATGAATGATCTTAGACATAATTTAACAGGGCTTCGCCTCCGTGAGTCACATATTGAAACTCTCGTAACAAAATTTTCGATAAAACCTGATTGAAATTCTTTGATCTGGTTAGACCAAAGACACATAAGTAGGGTTAGGCGGATCAGGTTGATTAGAACTTGCGAAATTAATCCAGATAATCCATATCGTCAAATTCAAAACGTTAAAAATTTTAACTTTATTTGAACTCAATCATTTTTAGACAGAACACATAAATCACTGATAATCAATTATTATTAAGAATATATCAATCTTAAACTTAAGAAGTTAAGTTAATTATCAAGGACATGATTTATTGCCATTTAATTGATAATTCCTTAAATTTTGAAATTCATAATACTGAAGAAAATTTAGACATTTCATTAAAGTTAAAACCGATATTTCAATTCCGGGTGGAATTATTCCCTCAAATAGTTCACAAGAGCTAGATTTCTAATTCCGGGAGTAAATTTCATTTCAACTTTATCAATTATTTAGTTTATTTTATAATTGATTAGCAAAACATCTGAAATACCCAATAAATATTAAACCTGAATATCAGGACTCCTAAATTCAGTAAATCACGGCTCAAATTGAATACCTTGTAAAATTTATATTTTCTATGTTTGTGAATTATCTACAATTATAGCTAAAACTTATCTTATAAATTGAAAGATTCTATTACAGCCCCTCAACAGTATTATAAGTTCCCCTTAACCGATGTAAAAATCGAAATAAGCAACAACATAAAAGAGGTCGAGGATCCACTATATGTTGATGATTTCTATCGTGTAACTCAGAACGAATTTTTAATGGAAGTTGATGATGTAGGCACATTCTATGCTGCTAACGGGAATTTTATATCCATATGCCTTAATGAACAAGCTAAAAGAGAGACTATTGAACTTTACTTAAACGGCTCAACCTATGGAGCAATTTTGCATCAACGGAAAATTATGCCCATGCACGGGAGTTGTTTTGTTTATGGTAATAAGGGAATTATGTTTTGCGGGGATTCCGGAGCCGGAAAATCTTCACTTACCGCAGCATTTGTTCTGGATAATAATGAATTTTTGACAGATGATATTACTCCAATAATTATAAAGAATAATCAGGCTTTGATCTGGACTATGAGTGACCGTATTAAATTATGGGAAGATAGTCTTAAGCAGCTTAGTCAAAGCAAGGAAAGTTTACGTAAAATTGACCCTGAGACCGAAAAATTTTACTTTCCCTTAGCATCATATACTAAAAGTCATTTTACCCTTGATCATATTTTTTTATTGGATATTCACGACAATCCTTCTATAAGCATAAAGGAGATGGATGGTGTAGAAAAAATTATGACTTTCCGAAAGGAAATATATCGGCTGGAATATATGTTTGGGATGCCCGAGAACGAACCCTCTTTTTTCAATAATCTGACTGCTATGTGTAATTTCACCAAAGTCACAAAACTATCCAGACCTAAGCACATACCAATTCAACAAACTCAACAGGCAATCGCGGACTACCTGGACAAATTTTATAAAACAGATTAATCCAGTTTCATGAGTGCAATATTTGGAATTATAGATTTTGAGGGTCGACCTATTCAGGATGAATGGATAACTTCCATGCAGAAAGATCTGGCTCACCGAGGACCAGACCGGCAGGCTATATACCGCGAAGAATCCATGTTCTTCGGACACATGTTATTACAGGTTACTCCGGAATCCATCTATGATAAATCACCTTATGAAGAAGATGGATTTGTGATCACAGCTTATGCGCGTCTTGATGAACGCGAGGCGATCATGGATAGAATTGGCACGCCTCTATCGAAACGAGAAACTATCACCGACCCTCTCTTACTTTTACGGTCTTATATCAAATTCGGAAAAGATTTTGTCAAAGATATTTATGGGGATTTTGCCTTTGCCATCTGGAATAAGGATAAAAGAGAGATTTATTGTGCACGAGATCAAATTGGAATTAAACCATTTGTCTATTATTTCGAAGACCATCGTCTTATTTTTTCCACTGAATTGAAATCGCTTGTAGAATTAAGCATCGTCTACACTGAAATTAATCATACTAATATACTGCAAGACTACTTTGATTCTCAGGCTAAACTTGGTACTACCATCTGGAAGAATATAAAAAGACTTCCTGCAGCTCATTATTATTCAGCAACTTCAGAAAAGTTTGAGCTCTCGAAATACTGGACTCTGAAATATCTAGAAAGAGGACAGTATAAAACTGTTGAAGAAAGTGGCACAGCTCTTAAAATTGCCATGGAACGAGCAATTAAGAATAGAATGCGTACTACTTCGGAGGTAGGAGTTCCTTTAAGCGGAGGGCTTGATTCCAGTTCTATCGCTTGTGTGGCTGCAAGGATAGCTAGGAATAAAAATAGAGAAATCTATTCAGTTTCCTCCATGTTGGATCCGGCAAAGAAAGACAATGATACGCAGGACGAAAGCGAATTCATAAACGCAATACTTGCTAAGGAGAAGAATATCAAACCAGACTACTTTGATAGTTCGCAATTACAGTTCCTAAGTAATCTTACATCTAGATTTGATAGACATTATGCTATTTACAGTCCATTTAATTATGTGGATGAAGCACTTTACAAACGATTTGAAAAAGTGAATGTGCGTCGTTTGTTGTCTGGTTTTATTGGTGATATGACCGTTTCAAATAGAAGTCTATTACCATTGCCTCATTTGCTAAAAGATTTCAAACTTAGAAAGCTAACTTCTCTTAGCTTACAAATAAAAGACACAATGGGTCTTTCTAATTTTGAATTACTGAAATATCATTTAGTTGCTCCATTAAGCCCAACTTCTGTCAAAAGAGTCTGGAGTATGAGAAAAGCTGCCGATCCAGATCATGAATTTGAAATACCCGTCCACCTAGATCACCCGGAGCATAAGAGAATATTAATGAACATGAAAAGCCGAAACCGTTATATTTCGGAATACAGTTTTAGAATTGAAGATCACATATTACCCACCGATACTGAGTCATTCAGAGAAGATTTCGATACCGGTTCCTCTCATTATCAAATTGAATATACCTATCCATTAATGGATAGAAGGGTACTGGAAGTATTGATGAAAGTTCCTATTGAGCATTTTTACGCACGTGGGTTTCAAAGAGGTTTAATTAGAGAAGCTATGCAGGATTATATCCCATCCATCATTCGGAAAAGAAAGGATAAAGGATATTATTCACCAGGTTTTACCAGCATCATTCGTAAGGATATTCCTGAAATTATCAATACTATAGAAGAAGGAAATAAAAAACATCCGGAATTGCAGAAAAGATTTGACATTGAAAAAGTAGTATCTAATCTTAAAGAACTTGCAGAACAATCCAGCGCCGAAATATTCTTGGCTAATCAATGGAATAATTTATATATTGCCATCTGGATACTATATGATATCTGGAATTTAAATAAAAAATATGGAGAATAAAGCACAATGGTCTAAACCAGGAATTAAGAGCGAGCTACCTATTAGTGAAACTTTAGGAGCTAAAGCGTCTGGAAATGCGGATACTAATAATGGTGGAAATAATCCAAGATCTTAATTTTTACCTCATCATAATAGAAACCCTGAAAATATAAATTTTCAGGGTTTCTTCCGTTTTACGTAATCCAGACTTATTTAGTTTTATTTAGAACATTCTCTCACATACAAAATTATGTCACCCGTTTCAATTCAGTAATTCGATTGGACAAACATTAGAGGTTTTGCTATATATAGATTGCCACGTTAGTTATTAGCAAATAATTCAATAGTTCAATCTTCTCTATATAATGCACTTCAGTTTTGAACTAAATTGAAATCCAATCGCTCAATTTTTGTTTAACGCATATCCGCAATTATCCACTTATTTTTCAAAAACCCTACTATGTCGACTCTTTTATTTCACGCTTCTTCAAGCATGGTATAGTTGTCTCGGCTTGGTCAATTAAGGAGAACCTGTGTATTTCATCGAGTATATATTTAGGTTATCGAGTACTTCCGAATTTACACATAACAGTTAAATATTTTACAATAGTTTAGTCAAAAGCTGTAAAATCTCAGTGAAATAGGCTTGTATGCTTAATTAAACATTTTCTAATTTTTAGTGATTGATATATGATAAATAAGGTGAATAATAAGGTACTTTCCAGCAAAATCGGCAATGAGGCTGTTCTAATGTGTATGGAAGCCGAGTCTTATTATGGTCTTGATCCTGTAGGGAGCAGAATCTGGGAGTTATTAACTGAGTCACCCAAAACTGTCGAGGAAATCATTGATGTACTTTTACAGGAATATGAAGTAGATCAAGAAACCTGTAGTAGAGATGTTCATAGTTTTATTGATGAGATGATTTCGCGAAAGCTCATTCTCAATGAATCGATTGCAGCATGATAGGTTCATTTTTACCAGCGAGGAAGTTATCATTTTCAGAGATCATTCTACTTCCAGAAGCAATATTACTTCTTTTCATATACCGCTTAAAAGTTAGTTATCAGGCTTCAAGGAAATGGATGCCAGCACCTGTTTCAGAAACTTCTCACAGCAGAGGTGAAGCTAAAATAGGAAAAGCCTTATTAATAGCTACCGTAATTAATGGTCTGGAAAATCGTACACCCTGGAAAAACACCTGTTTGATTAAAGCACTTGCAACCCGAAAAATGCTTGAACGACGATCTTATGACAACACCTTACACATAGGAGTAGCACCAACTCCTCACAAAAAGTTTAGAGCCCATGCCTGGTTATCTATAGAAGGTACTAATATTTTAGGAGGTGAACATCTGGACGATTTTTTCGAAATATCTGGATTCCAATAGATAAATAAAAGAAAATTGGCAAACCTTACTTTTCTAAATCGTGAAGTTCTTCATCAACGTCACCGCTTATCTCATCAGCAGATCGATGCGCTACTAAATGAGAATCGCAGTAAGGAGTATCTTCAGGAAAAATACCATCTGCTTTTTCAGGTAGGTGAATTTGTCAAGATAACAGATGCCTTCCGAAAGTCTACGATACCATTCATTCCATTAAAAGGTCCGATGCTATCTTACCGGCTTCACCAAGATGCTGGTTACAGGTACTCCAATGACCTGGATCTATTGGTTTCTACTAAAGATATTGAAAGATGTATTTCTATACTCGAATTGCATGGCTACAAAACAGCCCTCTTCCCCTGGCCGGATAATTCAAAAAAAAGAAAAAGATTAATAAAACTGTCAAATCAAATATTGCTTTCAAATCCTGAGAACAATATTAACATTGAAATTCACTGGAAATTATTTAAATCCAGAGTTACTGATGATCGAACTCTTGCAGAAGTAATTAAATCAAATACCAGAAACCTAATATTTCAAAATCGAAGCTTCCAGATTTTTGATAATGAATTGGAACTATTGTATTTAATTATTCACGGCGGGAAGCATGCCTGGTTTAGGTTAAAGTGGCTCGTTGATGTAAAATATTTTTTAGAAAACATCACTTTTGACAAACATAAATTTGTGGAGCTGACTACCCAATTGAATGCGACCCGCATGGTAGCCCTCTGCAATTCAACCCTGGAAAAATACTTCCCTGAATCTTCTCTAGTACCCTGCTTACCTGAAAGAGATATAGCAAAACTTTCTGATTTTGCGATCACACAAATCGAATATGAAGACTATTATAGTAAATCATTTCTGGATCGAATTAAGACATATTTTTTTGAACTGAAATGCTTTCCAGGCTTCAGATTTAAATTAAGTACTATTGCAATAATATTCTACGGAAAGTATTCCAAAGTGTTCGAGTTCTATCGCAACTGATTCTTTTTGTAATTTCCCTCGGAAGAATTCATTTCTCAAGCATTCGTTTTTATATGAAGATTGATCCTTATTTTACTAAAAGCCTGAAAATGCTTTTGAATTTTCGTCCGGGAAAAATTCTACTTCTTTTTACTTTAACGCTTTTTCTTGGAGTATTTTCCGGACTCTCGATTGTTCTCCTGATACCACTCTTACAATTATTAACTCCTGAAAATAGTGATAATCAGAATCCAATTGCAAAATTTTTTAAAGAGCTGGCAGAGCAGGTCAACTTTCAATTAAACCTGGAAACCATTCTTATAACTTACGTCTTGCTACTGTCGTTTATGGCAGTTTTGCAATTATGGAAAAGCTTGCTAGATGCCAGATATCAACAAAGGTTTATATACGAGATACGAAACAGATTATTCCGGAAGATCATTAAGGCCGACTGGCAGTTATTAAACAATCGAAGCAAAACTGGTCATTTGCAGGTTCTAAGTACCGAAATTCCCAATCTGGCTGATTATTTCTTTTTTATCATGCGGGTACTTACCGGTTTAATTATGGCAGGATCTTACCTGGTTTGGGCAATGTTCGTCTCAAGTAAGTTTACGCTGTTCATTTCCTGTGTTGGAATACTAATTTTCATCTTGCTCCGTAAATTTATGTTCAGAGCTTTTGATCTGGGTGGGAGATTTTTGGATTCCTATAATCATCTTCTCAAATATATTGATGACTTCTGGACCACCGTGAAGATGGCTAAGGTCCATGGATCTGAAGCTTTTTATTACAACAAATTTGAATCAGTTTCTTCATCCCTTTTAAAACTGGATATGAAGATGCAGAAAAACAGCGCTTACCCTACTTTTTTCTATCGAATTTCAGGAATCATAGTTCTTACTTTAGTAGTTTATGTAGGTTATAAATTTGATCTAATTCCTCTAACCTCATTTTTTATATTGATTATATTATTTTCAAGGGTTTACCCGCAGTTCACAACGATTAGTACCGATATCAATATTATTATAAGCAATTTCGCTTCCGTACGAATGGTTATGCAACTAGATGAAAACTTTTCTGCTACTAACGTAGAATTTTCTACCCCCAAAAATGTAATTCGGTTACAAAATGAACTTCGAATTACAAATCTGAATTTTTCCTATGATAATGAAGAACTATTTCACGATTTTAGTGCCAGAATACCCGCGTTCTCTCTTACAGGAATCATTGGTGAATCAGGTAAAGGAAAAACGACCTTAATAGATTTGATCGCTGGTTTACAACAACCAAAATCTGGCGAAATATTGGTAGATGATGAGATACTTGAAGATGAAAACTTACAGAGTTGGAGACATCAAATTGGATATCTACCTCAGGATGCCTTTTTTATAGATGGAACTTTACGTGAAAATCTAATTTGGGACAATCCGGGGAAAATATCAGATGAAGAGATAAAGAATACTTTAGTACAGGTACGAGGTTCACATCTTTTAGATCGCTTAGAAAGCGGACTCGATGAAGTGATCGTGAATTACCAATTTCATTTTTCAGGAGGTGAAAGACAACGTCTTGCACTCGCCCGGGTTCTATTAAGACAGCCGCAGATACTTCTGCTCGATGAAGCTACTTCATCTCTGGATGAAATAAGCGAAAAGCTAATTATGGAACTTCTGGTACAATTAAAGAGTGAGATCACTATTTTGTTCGTAACACACAGGCTTTCTATTTTACCTTTTTGTAACAAAGTTATTAAACTCAGGTAATTAAACGCTCGCTCGAAGATTGTCAAAAGTGAAGGAAAATAACTGAAATATGAGGTATTCGGAAGTTAGTACCACTTCCAAATACTTACAATCTATTTCATGCCTGCATGACTAGCATTTATAATAGGGAATTTATGCTAACTACTTAAATACCAGCTTATCGTTTCCGTCAACGCATCTTCAAATTCTGATTCTGCTTTCCAGTTTAATTGAGACCTGATCTTATTAGCATCAATAGCATACCGCTGATCATGTCCGGCTCTATCCTTTACAAAGGTGATCTGCTCACTATAACTTCCGGAACCCTTTGGTTTAAGTTCGTCCAGCAATTTACAGATCTTATAAGCAAGCTCTATATTCTGCATTTCCGCATCACCTCCAATATTATATACTTCCCCAGCTCTACCATGCTTATACACAAGATCTATCGCTTCACAATGGTCGTCAACAAACAACCAATCCCTTACATTTTTACCATCGCCATAGATAGGAATATCCTCCCCGCTTATGGCCTTTCGAATAATAGTTGGAATCAGTTTTTCTTTATGCTGCTTTGGACCGTAATTATTGGAGCAGTTCGTAATAACCGTATTCATTCCATAAGTATGATGGTAACTACGCACCACCATATCTGAAGCGGCCTTGCTTGCCGAATAAGGAGAGTTTGGAGCATACGGGGTTTCTTCAGTAAAATACCCGGTTTCCCCAAGGCTTCCATATACCTCATCTGTAGAAATATGGTGAAACCTACAATCTCTAAATTCTTCCCTGTATTCAAAAGGCGCTTTCATCCAGGTCTTAAATGCAACATCCAGAAGATTAAAAGTTCCGTTCACATTAGTTTCGATAAAAACACCTGGATTGCTAATAGAATTATCTACATGCGATTCCGCAGCAAAATGAACAACTCCGTGGATATTATGATCCTGAAAGATCTTTTCCAGCAGCTCACGGTTGCGGATGTCGCCTTCTATAAATTGATACCGAGGATTGGATTCCACTTCGCTAAGATTCTCCAGATCACCGGCATAGGTAAGCGCATCGAGATTAATAATATGTTGTTCCGGAAATTGTTCCAGGTAATAAGGTATAAAATTGGAACCTATAAAACCTGCACCACCGGTAACCAGGATCGTTTTGTTTAGATCGTTCATTGTCCTGCTCTCTTTAATAAATATTCACCATAGGATGATTTCCCCAGTTTTTCTGCCAGTTGCGCCAGATCCTGCTTGCTTATATAGCCTTTTTCATAAGCGATCTCTTCCAGGCAGGCTACTTTGAGTCCCTGTCTTTTTTCCAGGGTATGAATAAAATTCCCTGCCTCAAGCATAGACTCATGTGTTCCTGTATCCAGCCAGGCATATCCCCTGTGCATGATCTCCATTTTCAGATTACGATCATCAAGATATGACTGGATCACCGAAGTGATCTCCAGTTCCCCACGTTTGCTAGGCTTTACATTTTTTGCGACTTCCACAACCGAATTTGGGAAAAAGTACAGACCTACGATCGCATAATTGGATTTTGGTATTTCCGGCTTCTCTTCCACACTTAGAACGTTCCCTTCAGCATCAAATTCTGCCACCCCATACCTGGACGGCTCGTTTACGTAGTACCCAAAAACTCCGGCTTTCTGCTCCTGTTCCACCGTAGCGACCGATTTCCGAAGTAGACTTGTAAATCCGTGTCCGTAGAAAATATTATCCCCCAGAATTAGAGCAACGTCATCTCCATCTATAAATTCTTCCCCGATGATAAAAGCCTGCGCAAGACCATCTGGTGATTCCTGTACAGCATATTGAAAGTTCATGCCAAGATCACTTCCATCACCTAGCAGTTTTTCAAAGTTACTTCTGTCCTGTGGTGTTGTAATAATTAGAATTTCCCTGATCCCGGCAAGCATTAATACTGAAAGCGGATAATAGATCATGGGCTTGTCATATACATTTAGTAATTGCTTGGACACTCCTTTAGTAATGGGGTATAATCGGGTACCTGAACCTCCGGCAAGAATAATTCCTTTCATTTTCTAAAATTTATATGGCATTGCTGCAAATCTAGCTATTTCACCAGAAACCAGTTATTCAGCAGGTTTTCGCGATTATACAACATTTCTTCGCCTGTATTATGATCATACACAGTCATACCTGCAAAAGTACAGATCGCCTGTCCTGCAGCCGTATCCCACTCCATAGTAGGAGCAAAACGCGGATACTCATCTGCCTTACCTTCGGCTACCATACAAAGCTTTAACGAACTTCCCTTTGAAATACTATCCACTTCGCCGTGCTTTACTTCCAGCTGACTGATATAATCTTTAGTTTCTTCGGAAAGGTGAGATTTACTCGCTACTACGGTAAATTTTTTATTCAAATTTTTCTTCGGAAGTTTTACTGCAGAAGATTCTAAACTTTCCATTCCGTCGAAATCCACGATATCATCTACCTTAAATGAACCTATATTCTCGGCAGCAAAATACAGTTCCTTAAGCGCCGGAACATAGATCACTCCCATCACGGGTTTTTGATCCTTGATAAGCGCAATATTTACGGTAAACTCACCATTTTTCTTAATAAATTCTTTCGTGCCATCGATAGGATCTACGATCCATAAGCTGGACCAGTTCTTACGTTCTTCATAGGAAAGATCCCTTCCCTCTTCTGAAAGCACCGGAATATCTGTAGCTGCAAGATGGTTCATGATAATTTCATGCGCAGCCAGATCGGCTTTTGTAAGCGGAGAATCATCATTCTTCAATACTACTTCAAAGTCTTCATGCTCATAAATTTCCATGATCCGCTTTCCCGCTTCTAATGATGCTTTGATCGCAATCTCCAAGTTCTTTTTCATAATCGATTTCTCTACTAATCCCTGATATTAATGATAGTATTCAGAAAACCACTTCAGGTACTCTTTTATACCATTTTCGATATTAACCTTTGGTTCATATACGTAACGCTGCATAAGCGGCCGGGAGTCTGCCCAGGTTTTATTTACATCCCCCTGCTGCATGGGCATCATATTCTTTTTAGCTTTAATCTCCAGCTGTGTTTCAATTTGCTCAATAAAATCCAGTAATTTTACCGGTTGGCTATTTCCAATATTAAATATGCGGTTTAGTGCATTTTTATCAGTTTCTGAATCATTGATCACCGCATTCACTCCATTAATAATGTCATCTACAAAGGTAAAGTCTCTCTCCAGGTTCCCCTCGTTAAACACCCGAATGGGTTCTCCATTTTTGATAGCATTTACAAATAGAAACATCGCCATATCTGGTCTCCCCCAGGGTCCATATACTGTAAAAAATCGTAGACCTGTACAGCGAATTCCGTAGAGATGACTATAGGTATACGCCATCAGTTCATTGCTGCGCTTCGTTGCCGCATATAAACTAATAGGCTCATCTACCCTATCTTCTTCGGAAAATGGAACTTTTTTATTCTGTCCATATACACTGGAAGAACTGGCATAAACGAAATCTTTAATATTATAAAGTCGGCAACAGTCCAGAATGTTAGCAAACCCCACAAGATTACTATCTACATAAGCCTTAGGATTTTCAATGCTATAACGTACTCCCGCCTGCGCAGCAAGATTGCATACCAGGTCAAATTTATAAATTTTAAAAAGTCCAGGTAAGTTTTCGCGATCCTGAAGATCCATCTTATGGAATATAAAATCGGGATACAGCTCACTATTCACCGGCTGATTATAAGCGGAATCTGCCGTCGTAATAATTCCTAGTTCTGCGAGGCGTGCTATTTTAAGGGATGGGCAGTAATAATCATTGAGATTATCCAGACCAACTACCACATGTCCTTCCTGCAGAAGTTTTTTGCACAGGTGAAATCCAATAAATCCGGCTGCTCCGGTAACTAATATCTTCATAAAGATTATAAGCTCAAACGATCAAAAACTACAGAAAACAATCTGTGTCCTGTCAGTTCGCTGCTAAAATATTGGATTAAACCGATAAATTATAATTTTAAGGAGCTAAGTGTTTCTAAACTACGTCGTGCACGCTTGCGGTGAGTATCCAGCCAAGTTCTTCGAGGATAAGTTTTAGCTTTTTGTCACCAACCTCTTTGATCACTGCCGTTTGATTCGCCATTTTACCAGACTTTAGTTTAACCTGATCTCCGGCTTTAAACTGGGTAACCTCCAGATCTGATATCTTATCATTATTAAGCCAGGACCGTATAGCTTCGATCTCAGCATCCTTGGCGATCGCCGGCTTATTGAGCCATTGTAAAAAATTTACCACTCCGGGGGCATCAAAAACTCTTGACCTCTCACTTTCAGCAATATTTACAAATATATAGGATCGGAATAACGGAACGGTGACTTTCTTCTTACGGTCGCTCCACTGACGGACTTCCACGATCGTGGGACAAAACACCTCTATTCCCATTCTGGATAGATATTCTGAAGTTTTGATCTCGTGTTTCGATCTTGTTCTTGCTACGTACCAGGGCATACTGCGACGGTTTTAATGAATGTTCGGTTTCACAGTAGGGTCTAGAAACTATGCTTTCGCGAAGTTCGGAAATTTCTGGCAGGGGAACAATTTTTTGCGAGCTTCAAATTAACACCTCTTACATTGCTAGAAGTTGTGGAACTGAGGTTCATTAAATGCTTGTGATTTCACGGAGCGAGCAAAAAAAATTCCGAAGATATTATGCTGTTAAGCTACTTTTTGGTTCTGGACGGTCGGATTTGATTTTACAGGATTTCTTAGACAGACTCCCTCCGACAGGCTTCCTTCGACAGACTCAGGATGGCCGCATAAGCATCTTAAATGTAGTAGGAAAATATACTAAGATTTACTGAGATGAAAATTTATTTAATAGACGCCTTTGAGAGTTTCCTGGGGCAAGCTCCCTTCGACAGGCTCAGGATAGCAACATTGATAAGAAGTCTTACATAAGGTCGCTGGAACCTTATTCGATTTCCTATTCCCAGAATTTCTTCGGCAGACTTCCCTCGACAAGCTCGGGACAAGTTTCTCGCCCTAACAATATGTAAAACAAAAAAAACCCAAACTTTTCAGTTTGGGTTTTTAACATTTTTGTTGGCCTACTAGGGCTACTATACTTTTTTAATAGTTTTTAACCAGTATTAACGCTGTGTATTAGCGTGTGACTACCATTGGTTTAATCCTGTTTAATCGATGTTAATCAATTTTATAAAATTTTTTTCCCCCTATAGAGCCCCCTGTTTAATCAATTTTAATTAGTTTTAATAAGAATTCCACTACATTCTATTAATTTCAGTTCAAATATATGCAGGTATCCTTCACCCTTCGAAAAGATAAAATCACTAAAAGTGGGCTGATGCCTGTAAGAATGTTGATTACTTCTAATGGCGAGAGAATTCGAAAAAGTGTGCGCAACGTAAAAACCCTAGAGAAGTATTGGAAGAATCAAAGAATTAAACCTAACCTGAAATCTGAGGATTATAATTTTCATGTAGAATATAATAAACAGCTAGATGATCTGGAAAATAAGGTTAAACTAATATTTCGATATGCTCTTTTGAATGATATCGAAGCTGACAAAAATTATATTCTGCAACAGTTAGAGAACAAAAACTTTGGCAAAAACTCCATCGCTCCCAAATTCATTAAGTCGTTTGATGAATTTATAGAAACTAATCGCAGCTCTAAAGCAGAGGGTACAATAAAAAAATATGTATCAACCATAAATTTTATAAAAGACTTCCAAAAGTATTCAAATTACGATCTAAGCTTCAATAATATCGATTTGAATTTCTATGAAAAATTCCGTGATTATGCTTTCAATGAAAGGAATACTCTAAATAATTATTTTGGAAGACTCATAGCTGGAATCAAAACCTTTATGAACTGGGCTTATGAAAGGAATTATCATGAGAACCTTGAGTTTAAAAAGTTCAAAACGATTCATAATACTATCGAAGTTATTTACTTAACGATGGATGAACTGATGGCGCTTTATAACTATAAGTTCGATTCTAAAAGATTAGAGCACGTTAGAGATTTCTATTGTATGGGTGCGTTCACCGGGCTACGTTTCAGTGATTTGAGCCAACTAAAGCCATCTAATATTTACCCTGATGAAATTCGGCTGAGTATTCAGAAAACTAAAAGCATAGGGCATGTAACACCTCTCAATAATTTTTCTAAAGCGATACTTAAAAAGTATGCCGGCACCATCTACGAACCTATTCCTTCAATTTCTGGACAAAAATTTAATAAATACATAAAGGAATGTTGCAAAAAAGTGGGAATAGATACACCAGTTAATACTACAAGATATATTGGTCAAAGACGAGTAGATAAAGTACAGCCAAAGCATGAGCTCATCACTAGTCACACCGCCAAAAAGACCTTTATTACAAATTCTCTATTCCTCGGAATGAAGGAAATGGTTGTTCGAAATATAACTGGAAATATTGATGAAAAATCATTTAAGCGTTATGTAGAAATTGCTGAAGATTTTAAAAAGCAGGAAATGGATAATACCTGGAATAAGCTTTAAAAAATGCGATTTAATAATAAAACTAAGGTGAGACACCTAAAAAAACTTAAATATAGATATCCCGTATTATTCCATAAAATCATGTACTTGGATGATATAAATCATCTAAATCCAATAGATAGATCATTCTACTTTATTCAATTAAGGGAGAAATTTTATAGAATAAATAAAAATAATATAGGTGAGGATGAATGGATTGATGAAGAAGGTATTATTGAAATTGAAATAAAAGATTTTAGACCTGTAGGAATTAAGAAAGAATATACTTGGGAGAAATTCATCAGCGATATAGATGAATATTTGGTAAACAAAATTAAAGCTTCATTAAATACTCTAAAAATAAGCTATGGACTCTCCGATCTTGACTGGGTATTGACCAATCCAAAACCTATTTTACTGAACGATCCTAATTTGCTAGCCATTTCACCATTTCTTTTTACTCTGAAAGATTGGATGAAAATAATAAAAAACGATCTTTCAAAAATTTATGGAAAGTCTGAACAAAAGATTATTAATAATAGAGATTTAAGTAAACAGGCTAAATTAGCGTTTAAAAGAAAATTAAGCTCACTACCCAATGAAATTGAAATTCGAACTGGAACGAATTCAATTAAAGATTACAAACAGAATTTTACCTGGGTATACCTTAAAATGTACAAAACAGACCTTTCATGGTTAATTTTAAATCTCGATTTTCAGCAGAATTTAGGTAAAGAAAACATCTATTTGTATCTAGAAGGATTCGTTACACGAAACAAAAAACAAAGACTAAGAAATTTACTTGCTTTTAATTATGATAAAAAGAAAATCTATACAATATTTTTCATATGGCTCGATATAAAAAAACAAAATAAAGAGAAAAGAGAATTAATAAAGGAGTTCATAGACACGTTTCATTCCTCAAGCAACAATTTTGAGGAAATGAATATCCCTAATTTAAGCGTTTTTAAAGAATCAAGATATGAACTATTATCTTTAATAAAATTTCTATCCAATTGGCATAAAAATAAAAATAGGGACAAAACACCTACTGAAGAAATAGTTAAGTTTAAAAAGGTAGAAAATCTTTTACCCCTGTTTAGAAAGCTTCAATTGTTTCAAGAAATTAATAATCCAAAAACCTTCCGAGATTATTATTACAAAAAGACAGAATTTCCAAACGAAGCTGTAAAAAGAATAAAACATCATTTGCACTAGAAGAAATAATACTCCTCATTAGACTAGTCATAGTCTGAGATTATATACCACAAAAAAATGTGGTATAGCACTTTTTTATAGCATTAATAGAATTTAGCGAAACAAAACAGAAATGAATTGTTTAACTAAATCTATTAATTATGTACAAACCCATTCTTTATGGTTTCACAAAAAAAGACCTGGAACATACTGTTGAATTGGTCGTAAACAGGATTCGGAAAACCGAGTTAGTAAATCAGACCGTTATAGATCCAGAAGAAGATCGACTTTCCCAAAAAGAGGCAGCTAAATTATTTGGTAAAACTGAGCAATGCTTAATTGGATGGAGGAAAAAGAAACTTATTCCATTCTATAAAATAGCAGGTTCCGTATTCTATTCTAAAAGAGAACTTCTCGAAACCGCTCGAAGAAATCCAGACTTGGTTAAATCATAACCAAAAAAACGTGGAGCTGTCACTCCACGTCTAATTCTTTTTACAACCGTTTAACTAGTTGAAAGCTATGCAAATATACGGCTTTTCAACAAAAAATTCATTTTATGAAAGCTAAAAATATTTTCTATGGATTTGAAAACCCAAAGAACAAAACCGTTTACCATCAAACTTCAGATTACATCTTTTCCAAATACAAATTGCGCTACAATGAAATTTCCCATGATTACGAATTACGACTTTTAAATAATACTAAATGGCGAATATTGAATTTACAGTCTTTATTAATTGAACTTGAAAGTGAGGGCATAAAAATATCAATAGCTAAACTCGAAATCTTTATCAAATCTGATTTTATAGAGTCCTATAATCCTATGCGCGATTATTTTGAGAATTTACCGGAGTGGGACAAAGTTGATTGGATAAAAAAATATGCAGAATTTGTCCCAGTAGAATTTGCGGACCAATTCCAATATCACTTTAAAAAGTTTTTAGTACGTGCTGTAAGATGTGCATTAGAACCTAATTATGTAAATAAACAATGCTTTGTCTTGGTACATCCAGGTCAGAATTCTGGTAAAACTTCCTGGTGTAGAGACATTTGCCCACCTGGATTGAAGGCATATTATACTGAAGAAATTGGCCGGGGAAAAGATGCAAACATTCAATTAACCAGGAATTTCCTAATTGTTTTTGATGATTTTGATGGTGAAAATAAAAAAGACTTGGGTTCGCGGAAAGCTATGATGTCCAAGATGAGAATCAACGAGAGACTACCTTATGATCGTAAAAATTCTAAACTCCCACGCATATGCTCATTTCTCGGATCTACTAACGAATTCACATTTCTGAAAGATGAAACTGGCTCTGTTAGGTGGCTTTGTTTTGAATTGAAAGGTAAAATAGATTTCACTTATAAATCAGAAATAGATATAAATAGCATTTGGGCTCAGGCCTATTATTTAGCCTATAAGGATAAATCTTTTGAGCCAACCTTAACTCTGGAAGATATCCGATTAAATGAGATTCGAAATTCTAAATACCGAGAATTATCTCAGGAAGAAGAAATTCTTACAAAGTACTATTACCCAGGAAAAGAAATGACTGATTTCTTAACTGCAACAGAAATTACCAATGACCTTAATTCTCTCAATTTGTCTTTAAGTAAGATAAATATGGGAAGAGCACTTAGCGCTCAAAATTTTCCGAGAGTGAAACATCCAAAGCGACAACTGTATGGCTATTTGGCAAAACCTCTATTCAAAGTTAGCCCTTGGGAATTAGAAAATAAATAAATATTAAAATCATCTTACCTATTTACCTAGATAAAGGTGGTTCCCTAAATATCAAGTATTTCAAATAGGTAAGATTAATGAATTAAAGTCACCTTCAGCTTACCTCAATTAGAGACCTTAGGTAAGACAGGCGACTTAATTAATCATTGATTCCAACTACAAATAATTGATTATCAATACATAGGTAAGAAGGTAATTTAAAATTTTAAAATATGAAAAAAACGATAAATTGTGAGTCAGCCAAAAAAATCGACTTACTTGATTTACTGCAACAATTGAATGCAGTATGTAAAAGAGAAAATAATAATGAAGCCTGGTTTCTCAGTCCTTTCCGTAACGAAACTAAACCCTCTTTTAAAGTTTCAAAAAGATTAAATAAATGGTATGATCACGGGGAAGGAATCGGGGGAAACCCTATTGACTTGATTACCCATTTAAAAAATTGCTCAGTAAGCAGTGCATTAAGCTTTTTGGGCGAGGGTTCTTTTTCTTTTCAACAGCAGAAAATTTCAAGAGGAAAAGAGGAATTTAAGTATGAAGTCCTTAAAGAACAGAATTTACAGAATAGAGCGTTATTAAATTATCTGAAATCCAGAGGTATATCTCAAACTATAGCAAAAACCTATTGTTTTGAAGTTTACTTTAAGTGCCAGGGTAAGAATTACTTCGCCATTGCATTCAGAAACAATTCAGGTGGTACAGAGCTTCGCAATAAATATTTTAAAGGTTGTAAAGGCGCAAAAGATATTACCACTATAAATAACAACTCACACACAGTAAAAATTTTCGAAGGTTTTATAGACTTCCTTACTTATCAGGATTATTTTTCCTTCAATTCAAATGCTTCTGATTTTATCATTTGTAATTCCACAGCATTAGTTCGAAAAGCAACTCCCCTCCTAAAAAATTATAACTCTATAGAGATATTCTTTGATAATGATGATGCCGGTAGACGTGGTTTCAATTTCCTAAAGAGTTGTAGAACAAACGTCATAGACAATAGTCAGAAATACAAAGATTTCAAGGACTTAAATGAATTTATCATGAATTCTCAACCTCATAAATAATTAATTAAACAGAGTGGCATTTCAAGAGGTGTGCTTGTGGCCCAAAGGCCAAAACACACTCTTGTTTTGCTCATTCTATTCACAAAAAGAAAACAAAAAAAATGAAACAAGTAGTTACAAAATTTCGATGTACCATTTTTGAAAAAAAACTTATAAGAATAAAAGCCAAAAATGCTTCTTTAAGTGTTAGTGAATATTGCAGAAGATCAGCTATGGATAAAAAAGTCGTTCAAAGGTTAACCGAAGAGGAAATTGAAATATATCAGAATCTGGTAACATTCCACAACAACTTCAAATGGATTGGTAATATGTTTAGGAAAAAAGATCCAGGTCTAACCAAGGCGGTATATGATTTAGCTGATGAAATAAAAGAACAATTAAAAAAATTAAATAAATGATAAGTAAAGCCTCTTGTTTATCCCACACTAAAGCTTCCATTAAATATGGATGGAACAATGAAAAAGACGCTGAAATTGTGTTTAATCAAAATTTAATAGGAGATAATCCTGCAGAGATCTCAAAGGAATTTGCAATGATTCAGCGATTGAATACGGTTTGTATTAAAAATACTATAAGTATTGTAATAAGTCCCTGCATAGAAGATAAAGAAAAATTGAATAAGCGATTGTTGAAAAACATTTGTGAACGGTTTATGGAGAAACTTCAATTTGGTGATCGTCAAGCCATAGGATTCACCCACAACGACAAAGCACATTTGCATATTCACCTTTACTGTAACCGCATCAATTTTCAAGGTAAGGCTTATAATGATTCATTTATTAGCAAGGAATGTCAGAGAATTGCAAAAGAAATAGCAAAAGAGTTGAATCTTACTACTGTCGAGGAAATTCAAATAAGGAAAAGAAACAAAACAAAAGCCGTACGAAATGAAATCCTTAAAAATCATCAATCGGTAATAAAGAAAAAACCGAAAACTATAGATGAATATTTCAAACTTTTAAAACAAAAGGAAATTGAAGTCAGACCGATTATCAATAAATCAAACCAGTTGCAAGGATTCCGATACAAATTCAAAAACTCAGAATTCAAAGGCAGCGAAGTAAATTGGAAATTGACAGGTTCTAATTTAATTAAAGAATTATTTCTTGACTCGAAAACTATTAAAAACAGGAAAATTGAAATAGGGTCTGACCTTTATAGTTTACATCCTAGTCTAGAAAAGGCGTTAAAACGCGATAACGGAAATAACAGAGGAATAAATAGATAAGTATGGCAAAAATTGAAGAAATAGTCGGTTTAATGACCGAAGAAATTGCTGAATTCAGAACATCAGTAGAAAAATTAGCTGAGATAAATAAAAAACTATCTCAAATGAAAGTAAAGCTAGATTTAGATGATGTAAAAAACACTTTAACTAAAAACCTTGAGGAGCAGAATAAAAAACAGGAAAGATGCCTTTGTCATCTTCAAGAAGTAGTAACAAAAACTGTAGATTCTCAAGAACAACCACGCTGGATGATTATCTCTAAATTATCTCTTGCTCTGCTATCCTTGCTTTTTGTATCCTATTCAATTTATAAAATCAGTTCTATCCCAGATATAGAAAAGGCAGCATATGATAAAGGCCAGGAGCAGGTTCTAACTCATGTTAAAAAATTTCTCAGCGAGAATAAAGATGCTAGTCACATTTATAATGAATGGTTAACCAAGAGCAATTGATCATTAAACCTAATTAATTCCTTTTGAATTAGAGACTTCACCTCTTTTTTCTTTAGCAAAACTAGCCAGTTCATTTTGATAAGCGCCTTAAAGCCGCGATGCTTTTTACACGCTTTTATCATAATGAATTGGCTTTTCTGTTATGCACGAAAAAAAAATGTTGAAATTTTAATTAATTAAAACCTGAATATTATGAAAGATCAGAATTCTAAAAAATGTTTAACTAATCAAGAGATTATGGAGCATATTATGAATGATATAGAGAAAATTGATATCGGCAGATTTGATTATATCTACATCCCAAATAAATCCGATTTTACTAAAGCAATGACACACTCAATACTAGAAACATGTAAAAGACTCGATTTGAGAGTCGTACGAGAGGTAGATATCAAAATGCCAGAACATATAAGAATAGCCCACAAAAGAAAGACCTGCATTGGGAAAGTAGATTTCATAATAATTAACCCCGATGAGAAAGATATTGCGATTGAATTAGATAGTTCTAATAAGCAATACAATTACAAAAAACTGGAGGTATCTGCAGAGATTGGCTACAAGGCCGTTTGGATCGTATGGAAAAGAAATACATCTGGTAAACCCTACAAGTCTTCTTATAAGGATGATCATAGCCAAAAAAATCATGAATTAGGATTTGTGAACAATAACGTAAGTATTTTAAGACACACTTTTCATCCCAATCTGAAATAGAAGGCCTAGGCTCTTTCTACTAGGAAAGAGTCTTTTTTTGTTGATTTTGATGATATGCATTTAACAATCATTCAACACATTTTACTTGTCTAGTTCCAGATATTATTAATATAAAAAACCCCATAATATAATATTTATTGAATATTATATTAATGGATTAATATTTTAAAGCTTTATAGTATAAAACCTATTCAACCTTAAAACAGAAAAAAATTTATATCGACCCAAGTCCCAATTTAGAATCTCAGAAGATGATTGAAATGTATTTCACAATTAAAACCATTAATGATATTGAGGGCTTTGTTTATTCGGAAGAGGAATTTTTAAAGAAGTTTAAAAACGGCTATCCTTTCAATGATTTAAGAACTGCGAAATATTACGCCATTTATAAAGACCGATGTCACAACCAGGAATTTGAGATTATTATCAATAGCAGGACTCTACTATATGAACATCTAAACTCACCTATTGCTATCTGCAACGGATGTAATATTACTCAATCTACAAATGACTCCATATTTAATTCGTCTGTATAGTTCCCATTTTTTTCATTATGTAATAGGCATTTTGATGTATGATTTTTTTCCAGATTTACCTTGATAATTTCAATATTTTAATTGCCCCACGCATCACAAATGTGAAGACAATACCGCCAATGATCAAATCTGGCCATTTACTTCCTAAAAAATAAACCAAAACACCCGCCAAAATTACTCCGCCGTTCACGATAATATCATTTGAAGTAAAAATGGCACTGGCTTGCATGTGGACTTCGTTACTTTTAGCTTTGTTGATTAGCCATAATGAGATTAAGTTTCCGGCAAGTGCCAAAGAAGAAATAATAATCATCCACTGGAATAAAGGAGTTTCACTACTCATAAAAAACCTGCGCAAGACTTCTGTAAATCCAAGAGTCGCCAGTAACATTTGAAAGTACCCACTAAATTTTGCGACCTTCTTTTTTCTTGAAACTGCACCACCTACTGCAAATAAACTCAGCGCATATACTATCGAATCTGCCAGCATATCAAGAGAATCGGCGATAAGGCCCATCGAAGAAGATATCCAACCCGTAATCATTTCAACAAGAAAAAACCCAAAATTAATACCCAACACCCACCAAAGAATATTTTTTTGTTTGGTTTCGTTTTCCATAACTGGAACTTCCGCCTCTTCTGATCCTATAAATTTATCACCTAATTTTAATTCTGAAATCGAGGAATGAATGTCTTGAATCCCTTCATGATGATATACTTCAAGTTTTCTATTGGGGATATCAAAATCAAGATACTTTATCTGTTCATAAGATTCTAGTTTCATCCTGATCATCTGCTCCTCGGAGGGGCAGTCCATTTGACTGACTATGAAGGTACTTTTGTTCATTTTTTATAAGCTAAAAGTCTTAATGCATTAAATACTACCAAAAGTGTGGAACCTTCGTGTATAACTACCGCTACTCCAATATTTGCGAAACCAAAAATTGTTGCGGGGATAAGCAAAGCCACAATTCCAAGACTTACCCATAGATTCTGCTTAATAATTGCCTTAGCTTTTCTACTTAATCCAATAGCAAAGGGAAGGGTTTCCAATTTATCGGCCATAAGAGCAATATCAGCGGTTTCTAAGGCAACATCACTTCCCGCAGCACCCATAGCGATTCCTACGGTGCTATTTGCCATGGCAGGCGCATCGTTAACACCATCGCCTACCATTGCTACTTTAGATTCTTTCTTTTTCAGTTTTTTTATAGCTTCTACCTTTTCTTCCGGCAATAAACTACCCCAGGCATCGGTCAATCCTATTTCTTCTGCCACAGCGTCTGCTACCTTCTGGTTATCACCGGTAAGCATGATCATTCGTTTAATTCCTATTTCCTTCAATTCAGAAAGGGTCTTCTTTGCTGCCTCCCGTGGGGTGTCCATTAATGCAATGATGCCTATATATTTTTCATTCTTACGAAGAAGCATCGTGGTGTTTCCACCACCTTCGAGATCGCGTACTTTTGTAATTATTTCTTCCGAAGGATTAGTATCATTTAGTTCTTCATATAGATCCAAATTACCAACATAGATCTTATCATTTCCCAAAGTTGCTTTAATACCTTTTCCTAACACGGCTTCCAGATTGGAAGCATCCGGGCTTTCCTCGCCTTCCAGGCGCTCCTTTCCATCACGAACTACTGCTTTGGCCAGGGGATGATCACTTAAACTTTCTACGGCTACTGCTATTTTGAGAAGTTCATTTTCTGAAATATCCCCAAGTTGTACTACTTGCGTAAGTTTTGGCTTTCCTTCCGTTAGAGTGCCGGTCTTATCAAAGGCGAGGGCGGTCAATTCTCCCAAATCCTCTAGTGGTCGGCCTCCTTTAATTAATACACCACCACGGGCCGCTCTGGCCACTCCACTCAATACAGCACTCGGGGTCGAGATTGCCAACGCACAGGGACTTGCAGCTACCAGTACCGCCATTGCCCTGTAAAAGCTGGCGCTAAAGGGTTCGTCAATAACTAAAAAAGCGAACAAAAGAATTCCGACCAAAATAAGAACGGATGGCACAAAATATTTTTCGAATTTATCGGTGAGCAACTGGGTAGGCGATTTTTGAGTCTGAGCTTCGTTAACCAGTTTCACCAACCGGGAAAGCGTTGAATCTTTGGCTGCTTTGATAACTTTAATCTCCAAAGTATTGTTCCCATTGATCGTTCCTGCAAAAACGCGGTTTTCATCTTTGATATCATCTACCTCAGAGTAATCCTTCTCAACATTTTCTACGGGAACTTTATCTACCGGTACACTCTCCCCGGTTATTGGAGCCTGGTTTACACTACTCTGCCCGTCTACCACTACGCCATCTGCTGATATTTTACTATTTGGTTTTACGACAATGATATCTCCAATAGTGAGTTTTTCGATACCAACTTCTTCCGTTTTACCATTTTTCTTAACCAAAGCTGTTTTTGGTGCCAATTCTGCCAATGCGGCTATAGATTTGCGTGCTTTGTTCATTGCATAATACTCCAGGGCATGCCCCAGGCTGAAGAGAAATAATAATAATGCCCCTTCTGCCCATTCTCCCAAAATAGCTGCTCCAATAGCTGCGACCAGCATGAGAAAATCAATTTCAAATCCACCTTTGGCTACGGTTTCCACAGCTTCTTTAGCAGTATAAAATCCTCCAAAGAAATAGGCTCCTATATAAAGTGCAAGGCTAATCCATTGCGGAACTGATTCTACAAAGGATAATCCAAAACCTATTCCTAACAAAACACCACAAATAATAGCAAAAATAAGCTCTGTATTTTTCCCAAAAATACCTCCGTGTGCGTGGGAATGTTCTTCACCTGCCCCGTGGCTATCAGCC
>NZ_JBLWIM010000012.1:852989-861812 GCF_048381525.1 Christiangramia qingdaonensis | reverse complement strand
TTTATTTAATTCATCAGAGGTTTTTTCCGAAGATTTAAAGCCGTTGTCATGACCAGAGGAACTTTTCTTGACTTGTAGGTTTTCTTTTTTAAGCTTTGTAGTTATCTCATCAAAACTTGTTTCTCGTTTATCATATTCTAAACGGATCATTCCTCCGGCATTGGCGGAACCTTCCAAAACACCATTGGTATTTAGCAGACTCTTTTCTATAGTTCTTGCATGTCGGGTATGTCTAATCCCCTCAACCTCTATAAGAAAATGTCCATATTTCTCGGTAATTTCAGCCCCGGTTCTTTCTGCCAATGATTGAATGCGGTCAATAGAAATAATGTCGGGATCATAATGAAAACACAGTTGTGGCACCGTATCTTCCTGATCGTCTTTTATATGCACTTTATCAAGACCTTCCTTGGCTTCTAATTCCTCAATGAGCCTTTGCACACAGGTATCTTTTTCATTTGGCACCTGAGGTAGCAGTACCGGAATTTTGAGTTGTAATTTTTTCATATCCCTATTGGTTTTAAATCCATCTTTTAGCCTCTTCCTTTTCGGTAAGGTCGAAATATTTAACTTCCGAATTTGTAAAAACATCAGTAGCTCTCGCCGCCCATTGCTGCCATTCTTTTTCACCTACAATAGCCATTTTTCCGTAATCGGAAATATGGGCGGCATCAACTTTTAAATCTGCCCAGATGCCCTTGAGATCATAGCCCTCAAAGTCAACCAGCTCAAAAAAGAAATCCACCTTATCCCCATTTTCGACAATATTATGTATCAAGGGATGAATTTTCTCTATATCCTCCTTAGATATTTTACCATTGATAGTAGCGGATATCAAATTGCTTTTTTCCGTTTTGGTTATATGGATCATAGTTATTTCTGTCTTTTAAGTGATACTATACTTGATTTCTCTTGCTTTGGTATAGGCTTCCCAACCTTCCTTTGCTGCATAAGGTACAATGAGCAGTGCCGCGACAGGATCTGCCCACCACCAGCCCAGCCAGTTTACCAATAGTAAACCGGCAAGAACAACTACGGTTTGGTATAGGCAGATAAAGGTATCTTTGGCATCGGCAAGTAAAGCTGGGCTGTCCAGCTTATGTCCATATTTTCTTTTGAAATAGATAAGAATGGGATTGATGATTAGAGAAATAATTAAAATGATTAATCCCATGGTACTCCAACTTGCAGTTTCCTGACTAAGGAGTTTTGTGATTGAATCATAAGAAATGAATATGCAGACCAACGTAAATGATACTGCAATTACATAAAGCGTGATCTTCTTGCGTTTTTTGACTTTTTCTTCGTCAATGCCCTTGAGCTCGCCGTGCAGCCGCCAGCCTAATGTGGCCGCACTTATCACTTCTATTGTACTGTCCAGTGCCCATCCTATAAGAGCAGAACTATTGGCAGTTATTCCTGCAATTAGAGATACTATTACTTCAATGGTATCATAAATGACATTCCATATTTGAAGCGTTCTTGCCTTTTTTAAATCGTTTTTTCTTTTTGTTTCCATAAGCTGATTTTGGTAATCTCCATACTATATAGTTCCATTTTCACCTTTTTTTTAAATGCTTCCTTCCCCTTCAAAAATTAAACACCACTACATTTCTCACATATTCCCTTTACTACCAGGTTTACATTTTCTGCCATATATCCCTCTGGCAGGTTAATATGTGGAATCTTATGATCGGTCAAACAAACAGTTTCATCACAATTATTGCAATGAAAGTGGATATGTAAGTCCTGTTCTACTTCGCAATTACAATCACTTTCACAGAGCGCATATTTTGGTATGCCTGTGCCATCATCTATTTGATGCACAATGTCCTTTGTTTCAAATGTGCGTATTGTTCGAGATAATGTAGCCCGGTCCGCTTTTCCAAAAGCATTTTCAATTTCGGTAAGGGTTACGGCCCTGTCTTTTTTGGCCATAAATTTATAGATCAGGATACGCATGGCTGTTGGCCGAACTTCGTGTGCCTCTAAATTTTTTTCGATATCACTCATTTCCATCATTATTTAATCCAGATCGATTCAAAGATTCTCCGGTTTTTATTCGGAAGGCATCTTCAATATCTGAAAGATAAATAATTCCATCACCGGGTTCAGTTGTTTTTGCATTCTCAAGTATAATATCGATTGCTGATTGTGCTTCTTCATTTTGACATACCAATTCTAACTTTACCACCGGGCTGTCGGTTACACGAAAATCCAAAGAAGGCGACGCGCCTTTTGCTTTAAATGCCCCGGTACCTTCCCCCTGGGACAGCGTCATACTTTTGAATCCGCTTTCGCTAAGGGATTCTATCACTATTTGAACCCGTTTTGGTTTTATAAATGCTTTTATTTCTTTCATCGCTGTTTTATTAATTCTTTATTAAGGATGAACCCTCTGGAACTTTAATTAAGACAAACATTTTACAGAGAGCCCATCCATCTAAATTTTTAAAATTCTATTTAATGACCATGGGAATTTTGGCTTTTCTGCATTTCAGATACCAGGTAATAGGCATTATCATAAGCAACTAAAGTACCTTCTGGAAGTGGCTCCAGGAGTTTAATTTCAACCCATCCATCTTCATTTATCCCTGTCCTTACCTGTATCGGTTTTAATTCCCATTCTGTTTTACCTTCTTCCTGATGTTTTTGAGCTGTAAAGATGTAAGGATTTCCCTCTTCTTCTATCACTGCCTCTTCAGGTAGAGCAGGCACTGCTTCTTCTCCTGTCCGAATTTTTCCTTTAATATACATCCCCGGAATAAGATAATCTTCTTTGTTTTCTATTTCTGCATGAACATGCACCGCTTTGGGATTTTGTTCAAATTGCTTCCCTACAGAATATATTTTTCCTGTGAGATTGCTCCCGGGAACTGACTCCAGGGTAAAAGAAATCTTTTGACCTTCTTTAACCTTATAAATATCTTTTTCAAAAACCATTAGATCGGCATGAACGTGCTCATTATCAACTACCATGAACATGCTGGTTTGTGGTTCTACATATTGGCCAATTTGCACCTTTACTTTTTCAATATAACCTTCTATAGGGCTTACTACCGGGATATATTCATACAGGGTGCCATTTCTTACCTGGGAGGCTCCCAAGTTTAACTGTCTTAACTGGGATTCGTAACCACTTACCTCTCCCTTTACCGACTGAAAATCTGCCTGTGTTTGTTGAAATGACTTTCCAGAACCAACTTCTGCCTCGTATAATCGCTTCTGTCTTTCAAATTCCTTTTCCAAAAACTGCATACGGTTATAGGCGTTAATATATTCCGTTTGTATTTTCGTCAAATTGGGATGAGATAGATACGCCAGTACCTGACCTTTATTTACCTTATCACCTTCAATAACTTTTATCGAATTAATATTCCCCCCTAAAACGGCAGTAACCGTAGCTTCATATTGCGGCGGCACTTCCAACTGCCCATTGGCTTCCACTATTCCTGATAATGCTTTTTTAGGTAAGGTATCTACTTTGATTCCCAGACTATTAAATTTCAATTCTGAGAGATGAACCGAACGCATGCCACCTTCTTCTCCTTGAGATTTGTCTTCATTCATAGTTGGATTTTCAGTTTCTAGAGAAACAGCTTCTGATGTTTCAGAATTTTCTTTACACCCAAAGAACAGACTCAATGATAGGGCAAGCATTAGAATATTTATTGATCTTTTATTCATATCGTTTTTCTTTCTTAGTTTTAGTTTGATTCTGTGAGGTAATATTCGAGCTGATAACGACTATCGAGATAATCATCAAAAGCACTCCATGCGTTTACCTCGATTCTAATAGCATCTCTTATATTTTGAAGGAAGGTTACGTAATCTATAGCACCTTCCTTAAATGCCAATACTGATCCTTCTTGTTGCTCCTTAGCCAAGGGAAGCGCTTCATCCCTATAATAATTCCATGAGTTTCTCCATTTTATGAATTCTTCTCGCATATTTTTATAGGCAGTTTCGAGCTCGAGTTTATCCTGGTAAAAATTTTGCTCTGCAATCTTCCGATTTACTTGTGCTTCCTGAGTACGGCCTAACTCAGGTCCAAAGAATAACGGAATTTGAATTCCGATTTGATATTGGAAGAAACCCGATTGTCCATTAATTTCCTGCCTGGCATACTGACCCTGAAATTTGGGTAGAAATTCAGATTTTCGTTCTCTGGTAACCGCTTTTGCAACATTCACTCTCTGTCCTGAAACTTCAAGAGCCGGATGCGATTTGAGCGAATCTATCAGAAAGTTTAAAGGTTCATCTAATGCTTGGGAAGGTAAATCTGGCACATCATAGATCGTATCACTAACAAACCATAAATTTAAACGCTGTAATGATCTCAGGTAATCTCTATAAGCTTGTTCTAACTGTATTTTCACCTCATTCCCCTGATTTGAAGTAGCAAGATACTCCAGTTTAGAGGTAGCTTCTGTTTCATACCTGATTCGTGCAGCTCTTTCAATGTCTTCAAAAATTGAATCCATTTTCTTATATACCCGATACCTCTTTTTACTTGTATAAACTGAAGCCCAGGCCCTGCTTACTTCACGTTCCACTTCTAAGGTATTTAGTTCTAAAGCATTTTCAGCAAGTGCCACCCTTTCTTTTTGCAATTTTAACCGAGGGGCAATTCCAAAAACATCTATGCCTTGTTGTTGAACACCAATTTGAGTATAGATCCCATCAGAACCATTTCCTACCTCTTCTCTTCCTGTAAAGATTTGGGTATTCCCAAAATCATAGGCAGTTTTACGCAGTACTTCTTCGCTTTCAATTTCAAGCTGGGCAGCTTTTAGCTGAGGAAAGTTTTTGATGGCTATTTCGCGGGCTTTTTTCAAACTTATGGTCTGTAAAGTATCCTGTAGTGGATATTCAGATGAAACAGCATCAGATTGTGCATTTACGGAAAAGGTTCCGCCTAACATCAAACCAATTATCAAAATCGTAGCTAAAGATCGCGTATTGGAAGAACCTAGATTGTTCTGTTCCTTCTTCTCACGTCTTCTCTCTACGAAGGTATATAACACTGGTAATACAACCAGCGTAAGCAAGGTAGCCGTAAGCATACCACCTATTACAACTGTAGCAAGTGGTTGTTGAACTTCTGCACCGGCAGATGTGGAGAATGCCATTGGTAAAAAACCGAAAATATCTGTTGTTGCTGTTAACATAATAGGTCGTATTCGTTCTTTGGTTCCTGTAAAAATTCTATCTTTTATACTGGTTACTCCCTCTTCTTTCAAAGAATTGAATCTGTTTATTAGTACCAGTCCGTTCAAAACTGCAACACCAAACAGTACAATGAAGCCTACACCTGCTGAAATGCTAAATGGCATACCTCTTATCCAAAGGGCAAATACACCTCCGATAGCAGCCAATGGTATCGCCATATAGATCATGATAGATTGGGAAAAAGATTTTAAGGCAAAATATAGAAGCACGAAAATCAGGAATAAGGCTATCGGTACCACAATCACTAATCGATCTTTGGCACTCTGAAGGTTTTCGAACTCCCCTCCATAAGTAATATAATAACCTGGTGGCAATTCTAATTCCTCATCTAATTTTTGCTGGATGTCGTTCACCACAGACTCTACATCCCTTCCCCGGGCATTTACACCTACATAGGTTCTTCTATAGGTATCATCTCTTGAAATTTGCATAGGGCCCGGAACATACTCAATATCTGCTATTTCTTTTATAGGCACCTGAGTTCCGTCTGGAAGATCGATATACATACCACGCAAATCATCAATATTCTTTCTATGATCTTCATCAAATCTCACAACTAAATCGAATCGCTTTTCACCTTCAAAAATGACCCCTGCCGTTCCTCCGGCAAATGCTGTACTTATATAATCATTGACTTTCTGAATATCCAGTCCATATTGGGCAACTTTATCACGGTTAAATCTAACTGTCATTTGTGGGAGACCGGAGGTTCTTTCAGCATTAACATCACCAGCTCCAGGTACAGTTTGGATAATATTGGCCATTTCCTGCACTTTTTCTGACAATACCTCTAAATCCTCACCGTACAACTTAACCGCAATATCTTCTCTAACCCCTTCTAATAACTCATTAAATCTCAATTCTACAGGTTGAGTAAACACTAGATTAACACCTGTAAGATCTTCATTTAGTTTTTCCTTAATCTGTTCAATAAGCCCTTCTTTAGTTTCAGAACTTGTCCATTTATCTTTGTCCTTCTCAAGGATTAAGTACATATCGGCAATATCCATTGGCATGGGATCTGTGGGAATGTCAGCTACTCCAATTCTGGCCGTTACCGTTTTAATTTCAGGAAAGTTTTCTAAAAGTATATTTTCAATTTTTTTTGAAACTTCAATAGACTCTGTTAGTGAACTACCTGGTCTTATTAGAGCCTGCATGGCGATATCTCCTTCATCAAGTTGAGGCACAAATTCTCCTCCCATTCGGGAAAAAAGAAAACCGGCTATCACAAGTAAAACAGCGGCAGAACCAATAACGATCAGCTTCAATTTTAAGGCTCCTTTCAACAAAGGCATGTACACCTTTTGTATTCCGCCAATTATCTTGTCACTTATTTTTTCCAGCCAGCGTTCAAACTTTCCAAACCAGTTCTTTTTATTTTGAATTGGTTTCATGAATAAAGCCGACATCATAGGCACATAGGTAAGACACAAGAATATAGCACCTATCATGGCAAAACCGAAAGTGTAAGCCATCGGCTTAAACATTTTACCTTCTACCCCGGTAAGAAAAAGAATGGGTGTAAATACGATAAGAATGATAATTTGTCCAAAAAATGCAGAGCCCATCATCGTACTTCCAGCATCATAGGCTACTTCATCCATTTTCGCCTGGTTGAATTTTATTTTTCCAGATCTAATCCGTTTTTGTATTTCATATACAGTACCCTCAATGATGATCACTGCACCGTCTATAATAATTCCGAAGTCGATTGCTCCCAAACTCATTAAATTTGCCCAGACATTGAATTGCTTCATCAATATAAAAGCAAAAAGAAGTGATAATGGAATGGTAGTAGCAGTTATAAGACCGCCTCTTAGACTACCTAATAATATTACTAAGGCAAAAATCACAATTAAGGCACCTTCCAGTAAATTTGTTTTAACAGTGTCGGTTGTTCGTGCTATCAACTCACTTCGATCAATGATTGGTGCTATAGTCAAACCTTCAGGTAGAGACTTCTCAACTTCAGCCATACGATCTTTCACATCCTGAATAACCGCGTTAGGATTAGCTCCTTTCAGCATCATGATAATTCCTCCAACGGCTTCTTCCCCATCCTGGGTAAAAGCTCCATAACGTACCTGATTACCAAACTGAACATTTTCTGCAACATCACCAATCGTTATCGGGATTGCGTTTTCTGTAGTAATTGCAATTTTCTTGATGTCTTCCAGAGAACGGATTAAGCCTTCACCCCTGATAAAATTTGACATTTTATTTTTCTCGATATAAGCCCCACCGGTATTCACATTATTTCGTGCCAGTGCCTCATAAACTTCAGAGATACTTATACCCATACTGTTTAATTTTTCCGGGTTGACTGCTACCTCATATTGTTTTATGGAGCCTCCAAAAGAGTTTACTTCCACCACACCTTCCAATAAGGTAAGCTGTCGCTTGACTATCCAGTCCTGAATAGTTCGTAGATCCATGGGGGAATATTCGGTTTCATACCCCTCCTTTGGTTTTATTGTATATTCATAAATTTGACCCAGTCCGGTTGAAATAGGTCCCATAGCAGGACTTCCAAATTTATCGGGAATGGTTTCTCCCAATTCATTAAGTTTTTCCTGTACCAGTTGCCGAGGAAGGTATGTTCCCATATCATCTTTAAAAACAATAGTAACTACCGAAAGTCCAAAGCGTGAAATAGAGCGAATTTCTGTAACTCCAGGTAAATTACCCATCGACAGTTCTACGGGATAGGTTACAAATTGTTCAATATCTTCTGTTGCAAGATTAGGTGACTGGGTAATCACCTGAACCTGATTATTAGTAATATCTGGTACCGATCCCAGGTTAACGGTAGACATGGACCAAATACCAGTACCTATAAGGGCTAAGGTGAGTAGTCCAATAATAAATTTATTATTAATGGAAAATGAAATGATTCTATTGATCATATAAAAAAATTAATTCAGTTAAACATCTCGTTATTCCCTAAGTAGAAGAAATCGATAGCGTCTTGGTCTTCAGAAAAACCGGGACTTTTGAAAAAAAGGATATAACTATCCTCTAAAAAAACTGAATTAAACTTTTGGAGGATCTAAAAAGGAAAGAATAGGTTCTTCCGCTGAACTGTCAAAATGAGCAAAAGCTTTAGATGGAATTTCCACAATTAAAGGCTCGAAGTGTGAGGAACCAAAATCTACTGTGTGAACATGGCAGCAATGGCAACTACAAAATGGAGGGCATAAATCTACTACATTTTCATGTGAATGGTCGAAATCTAAATCCTGATTAACAATTACTGTTACTTCTGAATCAGAAGTCAATTGTGAAGTATCATTATCATTACACGCTAATAAATTAAGCCCAAGTACGTAAAGAGATAATATGAGTGCCATTATTTTCACATCACAAAGATAATTAAATTGGCATGCACAGGGTGTGCAAAAAATATTGTAGCCATATAAATTTCAAATGGATGAAACCACGAGTCCTTACTACACCAATTGAAAATTCAGGGAAAACTAGTCATGAATATTCGTGAATAATTAAATAATAATAATTTTCGCCCCCTATTTAACCCCCTGTTAAAACAAAAAACCCTCAACTACAAGTAGTTAAGGGTTTTTCTTGTTG
>NZ_JBLWIM010000012.1:758503-852920 GCF_048381525.1 Christiangramia qingdaonensis | reverse complement strand
AATGCTTAAATGCGGATGCAAATTTAAGACAAAGTTTCTATCGCGCAAACTTTTTCAAAAAGATTTTCATTAAAATTTCAATTTTTTTCTGAAAGCATATTTTTTCTGTTCATTTCCAGACACTTCCAAAATATTCGCTTTTCCATTGCGTTTGTAAAGCATTCAGCATATTATTATTAAATTCGCCACTTCAGTAGAATTACAAGAGTATTTATGACAGATTTCAACTTTAGTAAGTGGAATAAGATCCTGGGATGGCTGGTATTTCTTATTGCCCTCACCACCTATACACTTACTCTGGAACCAACGGCAAGTTTCTGGGATGCCGGTGAATATATTGCTACCTCTGCCAACCTGGAAGTTGGTCACCCACCAGGAGCTCCTTTCTATCAAATGATGGGTGCGTTTTTTGCCACTTTTGCGGCAGACAATACTCAGGTCGCCCTAATGATCAATTTTATGTCTGGGTTTGCCAGTGCCGTAGCCATCATGTTCATGTTCTGGTCTATCAGCTTACTGGTTTTAAAGATCGCCGGACCGCGAGAAACTCTTACCAATGCTAAGAAAATAGCCGTTCTGGGTAGTGCCCTTGTTGGTTCACTTGCATTTACTTTTACCGACAGCTTCTGGTTTAATGCCGTGGAAGCCGAAGTGTACGCCATGGCCGCCTGTTTTATGTCGGTTATGTTCTATTTAGGACTACTCTGGGAACGGGATATGTTTACTCCGCGTGGAAATCGCTGGATCATATTGATCTCCCTGGTCATCGGACTCTCATTCGGGGTTCACTTTATGGGTTTGCTAACACTACCGGCTATCGGATTCCTTTATTTCTTTAAAAACTACAGGAAGGTTACCGTCAAGAACTTTATCATCGCCAACGTGGTCGTGGTCGCTGTTCTTATGTTTATTTTCAAACTGTTATTGCCTTATACGCTTACCTTCTTTTCTGCTTCAGAATTGTTCTTTACTAATTCCCTGGGAATGCCATTTAATACGGGAACGGTTATCGCTCTACTTGCGATCATCGCCGTATTCTATTTCCTGATCAATCTAACACGCAAGCGTAAGCTTTATCAGTACAACACACTCCTGCTTTGTGTATTATTCGTTTTAATTGGTTTCTCCAGCTGGGTAATGCTACCGGTACGTAGTAATGCGCCAACCGTGATCAATGAAAATAGTCCCGACAATGCACGTGAGCTACTCGCCTATTATAATCGTGAACAATATGGGGAAACTCATTTATTTTATGGCCCTCAGTGGTCTGAGATGTATTCCGGACTTGATGAGGATAATCCTTATCGTGATGGAAAACCTCAATATGAAAAAGACGAGGAACTTGGAAAGTATGTGATCGTTAATGAATATAAGAACGCACGCCAGAACCTGGACGATGATCATAAGGCTGTGCTGCCAAGAATGTGGAGTACCGAGCATGCTACCAATTACATGGAATTTACCGGTCCTCTGGAATTCACGATCAAACCAGAATTCCAAAGTGAAGAAAGACTTATAAGTGCTATTAATGAATTTCGCTCTCAGTTTTCCCGTGGTGAAAGGGATATGGAAGACTACCATAATTTCTTAAGACAGTTTAGCGATTACATTAATGTAGAAAAACCTTCATTCTCGTCTAACATCAGCTACTTCCTGGAGTATCAGGTTGGCTATATGTATTGGCGTTATTTTATGTGGAACTTCACCGGAAGACAGGATGATATCCAGGGAAAATTTGGTGATCTGCATGGAAACTGGATCAGCGGAATCGATTTTATTGATGAATGGCATATTGGTTCGCAAGAGAATTTACCTTCAGATGTAAAAAATAATAAAGCTCGAAATACCTATTATTTCCTACCGCTTTTACTCGGACTAATCGGACTCATTTTTCAGATGAAAAGAGATCAAAAGAATTTTTGGGTGCTTATGGTATTTTTCCTTTTTACCGGGATTGCTCTTAAAGTTTATCTGAATGAAAGGCCTTTTGAACCCAGAGAACGAGACTATGCACTTGTTGGATCCTTCTATGTTTTTGCTATCTGGATAGGCTTTGGAGTCTATGCCATCTTCGATAAACTTAAAGGAAAGATTGGTCCTAAAATTCTGGCTCCGGTAGTGGTGATCGCAAGTTTACTTGCTGTACCAACGCTGCTTGCTTCGGAAAACTGGGATGATCATGATCGCTCCGGCAGAGACACGGCGCTTACCATGGCCCGGATGTACCTGGATTCCATCGATGAGAACGCCATTATATTTACTATTGGTGATAATGATACTTTTGCACTCTGGTATGTACAGCAAATTGAAAAATACCGTACCGATGTTCGCGTAATCAATACAAGTTTACTGGCAACCGACTGGTATATTGATCAGATGAAGCGAAAAGCTTTTGATAGTGATGCGATCCCGTCGCAATTACCACAGGACTGGTACAATGGAAAGAACGATGCTATCTTCCTGCGCGAAGTAACTCAGGATACTATTGGTATCAAAACCTGGATGAATTATATTCAGAATGAAGACCCAAGAACTATGGCCGAATTACAAAGCGGATCCATGATCAACACCTTCCCTTCTAAATATGTCCGAATCCCAGTGGATAAACAGAATGTACTGGACAATAATATCGTAGACCGTTCTGAAGCAGATGAGATCGTTGATCATATAGATATTGAGATTGGTGATCAGGTGCTTTACAAGAACAGGTTGTTGATGCTCGATATCATTGCCAATAATGATTGGAAACGCCCTATATATTTTACCGGCGGAAGTTTTGGTGATGATGATTACCTATGGATGAAAGATTATCTTCAGTTGGAAGGAGTCACTTATAAACTGGTTCCTATTCAAACTCCTCTTGATCCCCGAAATCCATTCGATATGGGTCGCGTGAATACCGAGAAGATGTACAATATCGTGAAGAACTGGAATTGGGGAAATATGGGATCTTCAGAAATTTATCATGATCCTGAAACCCGCAAAAACTCTATTACCTATAGAAGCAACCTGGCAAGACTGACAGAAAACCTCCTTAATGAAGGCGATACTATACATGCTGAAGAGATCCTTGACCTGGGAATGGAACATATGCCGGTAGAGCATTATGAATATTACACGTTACTAGAACCATTTATTACCGGTTATTACGAAGTTAATAAACCTCAGAAAGCCCGTGAGATCTGGGAAAAAGTGACTAAGAAATATCAGGAGAACCTGGAATTCTATAGTAACTGGGAAGTAGAACGTCAATACAGATATGCAGATGAGATCATTACAGATATGGAACGTTACCGCGGTCTGGTTGACATTATGATGGTTTATGAGGATCGCGAGACAGCCAGAGAAAAAGCCGAAGAATTCAATACCTATCTAAAAAAGTTCAGGCATTTCTACCGTGAGGATGAAGAAATAGATGCTGAAGCAAAATCACCGCAACAGGAGATACTGGAAGCGCTGGATGGCGCAACTCCCATAGAGCAACCGGACGATTCGGTTTCGCTGCAAAGTGATCAGCAATAAAATTAAACCCGGCCAATTGCGCCGGGTTTTTTATTTTTGAATATCGATGAGTATATTCCTACCTAAATATCCTTCAGTCCTGAAACTTCTTTATCCAAAACGCATTTCCAGGATAGAGGATAATAATGCTATCTTTTTAACCTTCGATGACGGCCCAATCCCAGAGATCACGCCATGGGTACTGGATTTGCTCGAAGACTATTCTGCTAAAGCTACCTTCTTTTGTATTGGGGAGAATGTTGAAAAGCACCCGGAAATCTTCCGAAGTATTTTAGAGAAAAAACACACGGTAGGAAATCACACGTACAATCATCTAAACGGCTGGAAAACCTGCAAAGCTGCTTATATCGCGAATACCCAGAAAACTCAGCAAGTATTTACTACTAACAAATTTTTTCCAGAGACAAAATTTTTTAGACCGCCTTATGGCAAGATCATGAACGCTCAGGCGCGTGAACTTGTGGAACAAGATTATAAAATAGTGATGTGGGATGTAATAAGTGGTGATTATGACCTCAATATTTCAGCAGAAACGTGCTACCGGAATGTCATAAAAAATGCTGCCGCTGGAAGTACGATCGTCTTCCATGATTCAGAAAAGGCATTTAAAAAACTCAGGGAAGTATTACCCAGAGTGATGAGTTACTATGCTGAGAAAGGCATTGCTTTCAAAAGTCTTACTGATGCTCCTTTAAAAGACCAATAAGCGTATTTGCATTCTGCTCACCGCTTTGGCGCCATTTCATTTCACCATCCCTGTAGATCATAAGCGTTGGCAAACCCTTTACTCTCAAGGCTTCAGCAAGCTGTGAGTTCTTGTCTACATCGATCTTTATAACCTTGGCTTTATCACCTAAGGCGGCCGCGACATCACGTAATACCGGGTGCATAGCTTCGGAAGCTTCGCTCCATTCAGCATAAAAATCCAGAAGTACCGGAATGTTCAGATCTACTAGTTCACCAAATTTTGACATAATTCAGTATTTATTTATTCGGTTATTTACCGTGTTCGCCAGCTATAATCAAATATAGGAAATTCTTTGTATTAAGCTGGTTTAGGTCCTTTTTTCAGTTCGATGACGCTAATTTCGGGCCATATTCCTATTCTACCAGGATATGCCAGAAATCCGAAGCCTCTATTTACATTAATATAGCGTCCTGCTTCCTCGTAAATTCCAGCCCAGTGCTTATAACGATACTGCACAGGGCTCCATTTTAACCAACCCGGAATCTCAATTCCAAATTGCATCCCATGTGTATGGCCGCTAAGCGTCAAATGATAATGTTTTTCATCTTTTTTAACCTCTTCTTCCCAGTGAGAAGGATCGTGGCTAAGTAGTACTTTAAAATCTTTACTGGAGAGTCCGTTTCCGGCTTTTTGAAGATCACCGGCCTTTTTAAAGCCGCCAATTCCCCAATTCTCTACTCCCACCAGCGCTATCTTTTCTCCGTTTCTCTCAATAAGACTGTGTTCATTCAGCATTAGCTTCCAGCCCATTTCTGCATGAGTATCCTTCAGGCGTTGTAAATTCTGCTTTTTTGCTTCCGGACTTTCCCACTGCGTATAATCCCCATAATCATGATTTCCGAGGATAGAATATACACCGTCCCTGGCATTTACCTGCGAGAATATATCTTTCCAGTTCTCCATTTCCGAAGCTTTATTATTCACAAGGTCTCCGGTAAAAACCACCAGATCACTTTCCTGGTCTTTTAAGAGATCAACCCCATACTGTATCTTTTCTTTATTATCGAAACTTCCACTATGCACATCACTAATCTGGCTGATGGTATAACCATCAAAAGCCTCGGGAAGGTCATCGAAATAAAGTGTATATCGCAACACCCTGAAGTTGTACCGACCTTTTACCATTCCGTATAACAAACCAGCAAATGGAATTGCAGCAAGACCCAAGGCAACGGTACTTATAAATTTTCTTCTTGATGGAATAGAAAAACTTTCCGAAGAGCCGAATAATTTTTGAAGACCTGCAAATGGAAGCCTTAGAAAATCCTCCCCTAGCAGAACTAAAGCAAGTACAATTTTCGCTACAAAGAATGCAAGAAAAACACCTATCGCGTAGCCTCTACCACCTCCAAAACCATCATTAGGATTGGGCTGATTAAATTGATAGAAAAGATTAGCAATTACGATGATCGAAATCAGGAAATAGAACGAGGTTACCCAAACATTCTTTGAAAATACCCGTAAAGCCTGAAAAGCGTAAAGATCTACGATGATGTAGATAACGGCAAGAATCAACCAGCGCATTAAGTAGTTTTTTGCGAAGATATTGGGAATCCTGCGGTTGCCACAGATTTTTAGTTCATTTTAACTAATAAAGACAAAGGCAGAATAAATAAATATCCTACCTCTGTCCAACAAACTATTAAATTTACTGTGCGCTCCAGCCGCCGTCCAACACGTAGGCTGATCCTGTAATTGCTGAAGCATCTTCCTTCGCTAAGAAAAGAGCTAATTCTGCGATCTTTCTTTCCGGGATGAATTCTTTGACGGCCTGCTTCTTAAGCATCACCTGTTTTACTACCTCATCTTCGGTAAGACCATGAGCTTTCGCCTGGTCCTGGATCTGTCCTTCCACCAAAGGAGTTTTTACATAACCAGGGCAAATAGCATTACAGGTAATGTTATAACCTGCACCTTCCAGACCCAGTACTTTCGTTAAACCTATGACTCCGTGTTTTGCAGATACATAAGCCGACTTATATTCTGAAGCCCGGATGCCGTGTACAGAGGAAATATTGATGATCCTGCCAAATCCATTACTTTTCATAGAAGGCCAGACGGCTCTGGAAGCAACAAAAACAGAACTCAGGTTGATGGCTATGATATCATTCCATTTATCCAGTGGAAATTCTTCTACTTTGGAGACATATTGAATTCCGGCATTATTTACGAGTATATCGATCTTTCCAAATTCATTTATTGTTGTTGCAATAAGTTCTTTAATAGCCTCCTGATCCTTCAGGTTAGCATTGGAAAAATTTGTTCGTACTGAATGTTTTTCACGAATTTTACTGGCGATCTCTGCGCCATTCTTTTCCAGTCCATGAAACATAATATCGTATCCGGCATCAGCAAATGCAATCGCAATAGACTTACCAATTCCACTGGTACTTCCGGTTATCAAAGCTACTCTGTTCATGATCTAAAAAATTTTAGAAGTGCTTTATTAAATTTTTCTGGCTGATCCATGGTTACGCCATGCCTGGAATCATTAATTACTTCCAATTTTGCATTTATCATTTCTGAAGTGTAAGATTGCTTTAAAGTCACCGGTGTATAATCCAGTTCTGATGCAACTACCAGAGTTGGTGTCTTTATAGTTTTAATCTTATCTCCAATTCCCCACTCCATAAGTGTGATAAAAGAATTGTAATAAGCCTCCAGATCGTTCTCTTTTGCTCTCGAATAAAAAGCTGTTCTCAGATCTTCCTGATCCTTTTCAGGAAACATTCCTTCAGCTACTTTTTTTGCCATGGCATCCATCCCCTGGGACCTCAACATTTCAGTTCGTTCTGCGACCATTTGCTCTCCCATCTCTCCTAGCGCATTAAAATCTGGCGCGGTATTCACAATGACCATTTTCGAGATTCTTTCACTGAACCTGGTAGCCATCTCAAATGCGATCGCGCCACCCATTGAAAAACCTACTACGATGCAATCTGCTATCTTCAATTTATCCAACAACAGCTTCATGTCTTCTGCACACTTTTGAACTCCGTAATCCTCTTTTAGCTTAGGTTTTGAAGAGTTCCCGTGTCCCCGAAGATCTGGCGCTATGATCCTAAATTCTTCTGAAAACAATTCCTTCTGAAGATCCCAATCTGCCTTTGTAGATCCCAATCCGTGAAGAAGAAGAATTACTTCTCCTTCTCCCCGATCAAGATATTCAAGGCTAATCCCATTTTCTAATTCTGCTTTACAGATCATCTGTTATACAGGATTTAATCTTAATTCTTTCCTATTGGCAGGTGATATTTCAGCTCTACCATAAACAGTCTTCCAATTTCCGGAGAAGCCACAAATTGTCTTACTTCAGAATCAAAAAGATTGGTTACAGAAACTCCAACGGTCCAGTTATCGTTCACGTGGTAACCAGCGTTAAGATCCATATTAAAGAATCCTCCTAGTGGACCATAATTCCAGGTTCTACCGTTTCTCGCATTTTCGATCACGTCATTTACTCCATCACCATTCAGGTCCTGAGTTTCAGCAGCGATATTGATCCCTGAAAAGAAGTCATATTCCTGTACATAACGGCTATATAGAGATCCAAAGAATTTAGCTCCGGTATAGTAATATCCAATCCCAAATTTATTTTCTGGAGTATTGATTGGAAGATCTGTCTCCAGTACCTGTCCATCTCTGTTTGCATCGTTCGCCGGATCATTCTCATCCAGTTCATATCCAAAATATGAGTAGTTGAAGGAGAGTCGGTTTTTATCATTTAGGAAGTAGTTGATCCCAAGATCTGCACCATAAGTATCCACTTGTCCGAAGTTGAGGTACGTAAGTACAAAAGAACCATCTGAACCTGCGATCACATCTCCAATTGGAGTCTCTCCCCTGGTCGCAACCGGAGAAGTCGCTGAAATGTTGATAAGCGGACTTAAGAAATCTTCAGATTTATTGTAGTATGCATTCGCTTCGAAAAATGTCTTTTCTCCAAACAATTTTCCTTTATATCCAATTTCCCAGGATTTTATAGTTTCAACTTTTAGCTCAGGAATTTCTGTGCCATCCTGTAACGTGAAACCTTCTCCATTACCCAGCACAAGACCCCCAAAAAGGTTTCCGCTAAGGTTTAATATCGATGGAGCTGCAATACCTTTTCCATAAGTTAGCCTGAAACTACCAAAGTCAAAGTTCTTTACGATCGCTGCTTTCGGAATAAAGTTTCCTCCATATAGTTCATGATCATCATATCTACCTACGAATAAAAGATCCACTCCTGCATTCTCAAAACTATATTCCAACTGGCCGTAAACGCCAACCTGGTCAATTTCAATGGTTCCTTCTTCATCTAAAAGATAAGTACCATTAGAATCGGCATTATCTTTCTGGTATTGAGCACCAACTACGTAAGTTAGGTTTCCGAAGTTATTATTATACTGCGCTTCTGCATTCAACCTTGTAGAAGCATCCTCGAACACAGATCCTCTTGGAAGGCTAATTCCGCCATTTGGAGCTCCTTCAATCGGGAACCACTGCTCAGTAAATGATCTTGCTCTGGCTTCCTCATCTGTAAATCCATTATTGATAAAAGAAACATAGTTTTGTGTACGCTGGTTGATCGCGTAGGTATCTTCAGTTTTACTCCAAGTGTGATATAAGTTTCCGTAGAAATGTGGAGAAACATATTTTAACTGTAAATAATCTATAGACCAGTCCTTAATCTGGTTTCTACCAGCATTCGTAACTCCAAGGTTTGAGTTATTACTGTGCCCGTAAGAAGCGATCAAATCACTGGTTTCATTAAGACTGAAATAAGTAGCCGCACCATATTTTGTTGTAGAAAAGTCTCTGTCCAGATCTAATTCATTGTATGCTGTAGTTCCCACATAAACTGAATCTACATAATCAAATTCCTCTCCCTGAGTTCTTTCTGCCCAGACTTTAAAAGCAAATTTATCGCTCACCTCCATGGCATAGCGCCCACGAACTGTGAACTGCTTCTGGTTACCAGCTCCAACCACAAGGTCCAGACCTTCAGAAGTTCTTGGGTCTTTGGTTAGTGTATTTACGAGTCCGTTATGCGCATTAGGACCATAAAGAGCCGCGTTAGGGCCCAAAATGATCTCGACTCTTTCAATATCTTCCTTAGTGATCGTCGTAAACGAGCCCAGTGGCAAACCTGTAGCTACCAGCGAAGAAATTCTACCATCTTCTACCTGAAGGTTTTTAGAGTTGAAAGCCGAATTGAATCCGCGAATATTGATTCCGGTTCCCTGCACTCCTGTTCTAATAAAATCCACTCCTTTTTGTCTGGCGGCTAATTCACCCGGATTGGGACCAGGAAAGTCGGCAATCTGCTTTGCAGAGATCACATTGACCGTAGCCGGTGCTTTAGTGATCTTCTGTGGTCTTCTATTTGCTGAAATCACAACTTCATCCATTACTGAGGATGATGGATTTAAACTAAAATCCATGGTCATGTTCTGCCCATCAGCAATCGTAATATCCCGGGTAAGAGTTTCGTAACCCATAAAGAAAACCTCAATGGTATAATCATCTGGCTCAAGATCCAGTTTATAATTTCCATTCTCGTTGGTAGTAGCACCGGTGTTGGTTCCTCTTACTACAATATTGGTTCCCAGTAATGGTTCCCCGGTAGCGGCATCTGTAACTGTCCCGCTAATACTTCCCGTTTGAGCGTATGCAAAAACGCCGAATAGCATGCTCATAATGGTGAAAAGTCTGATCTTCATAAAAGATAGTTTTTGATTGTTTTAAGACGAAATTAACAAGAGTATGCGGTACTGGGTGGGCAGAGTCAAGATTGTGAAGTATGACCGCAAAAAATTCTAGCCAACACCTTTACTAAAATATAGCAGAATCTTAGTAATTAAGGGACTTCTCCTCAAAGTGCGACTTTAGATTTGAAAAGAACCCGGGAAGAGAAAAAGCCAGTCGATCTATAAAATCATTTAGCCTTTCTAATCCTTCTGTATTGAGATTTGAAGCCTCAATGCTTTCCACCAGCCTTTCGAATAATTTATCCTCAGAATACTGACCATTGAGGTAGTTAGCCAGATAATAGTACCAGTGAATCTTGGGTACAAGATTTTCCCGACCCATTTCCTCTGTTTCACGCTCAAGAAGATTATACTTTTTGGTGATCTTGATCACTTCAGCAGGCTTCTCTGCCGTAGTTAGCAACATTAGGTAGTTTGAGAAAAATCTGCCCCAACGATGTTCAAAAACGTGCTTGCGATTCTCATACAGGAAGTTACCCGCAAAGGTTTCTGCAATATTCAACCGTTTATTCCTCACCAGGGTACGAACGTAATGTGTGGCGAATCCAAGTTTTTGATGATGGTTAAAGGAACTTTTAAAAAGTTTATAATTTTCAGTCAGTAGATCCAGCGCTTCCTTGTCCTTATTTTTTTTAAGCAGGATCGCAATGAGATTATTCAGATAAAACAGCTTGTCACTATTATCCTGTTTCACCGACAGATGGGCATAATACTCAGCCTGATCCAAATCCTTTAAATTCGAATGCAGGATCACCCGGTTTGCATAATAATTAAAAAGCACACGCCTGGAATACATCAATCCATGTTTAAAGCAATCATCGATATAATCGAAAACCTTGCGTGCTTTCTCATATTCCTTGTAATTAAAATAGAGAAAAACCAGCCTGATAAAGGCATGATATTTATTGCGACCATCTAGCTTATCATCATAGAGATACTCCAGTAATCTGGACTCCCAATGCTTTGTATTGATCTTTTGTGAGGTGTATTGCCGGGTTAGATCCTTGGTTGCATGAAAAATCTCATCTTTTACAGCCAGGGAATGTTGATACGCTTCCAGATTTTGTTTTAAAAAGGCTTCAGTAAGCACACAATCCTGATATCTGAATCTTACTAGTAAATAGTCCTGGTATTCTCGAACCAGTTCATAGAATTTCTGGAAATAGAACGAAGTTTGATCGTACACTTTGATATTCTCCAGCAGTTCCTTTTCTTCCGCAGAAGTAATAGTATCTGTTAATACCTGTTTTTCTATAAAACTTAGGTATTCGAGATGTGCATCGACATCGGCTCTCTCGAGTTTATGTGCTATCCACTTTTTGATATAAGCATATTTGCGTTTATCAATCTCTTCATTAAATTCTTCTGAAGTAAAAAAGCGTTCAGCATTCCTACATACTTTATTTAAAATTTCCTCTTTCTCATCATCCCGTATCCTGTTCGCCTTCTGAAGAAAAGAAGCTTCATGAGGTAATACCCCTTCAGAAAAGTCAGTGAATATTTTAAGCTTAGACTTCATTAATCAAGAAAAATCTTTATTTGTGCGTTAACAGCTTCAGCTTTTTCAAAATTCACAAAATGTCCCGCTTCATCGATCACCTCAACTTCCAGATGCTGGAATTTTTCTTCGGAAGTTTCTATCAAACCTTCTATACTTTCTGAAGGATGAAAATATTTGTTTGGAATGAGCATATCATCCTTTCCGAAGATCATTAGCACAGGAATCTTAATGTTTTGAATCTCATCGATCACCGGCTCTTCCAGCATTGCATGAATGTTATTGACTACTGTTTCAGCATAATCAGGAAAATCTTCTGCCTCTTTCATGGCGATCCTATCATCTACCATAGATTGAGCTTCATCAGGAAAACTGTAAAAATTAAGCTTATAATTTGCCAGAATCTGCTCATCTGAAGTATTTACAACCATCGCTGGTGTATATGCAGATTTCATAACTGCAGCCTCCTGCTCGGTAAAAGTTTCTATTCCGGCTGGTGCGATAAGTATCAATTTTTCATAAGTCTGTGGATATTCCAATACTGAATGCATCGCGATCTGCCCGCCCATGGAATGACCAATAAGCACAACATTCGATAATTCCATCTTATCAACCAGATCATTTAGAACCTTAGCATATTCAGCTAAGCTATAATCAGTTTTGCTACGGGAAGATTTACCATATCCCGGTAGATCTATTGCTATGCAGCGATAATCTCTGGTTAGCCCCTGAAGGTTCTTCTTCCACGAATCCAGATTACTGGACAAACCATGAACGAAAACTAGAGTTTTGTCTCCATTACCTTCGTCGGCATAGGCAATTGTTTCCTGATTGATTTTGATAGTTTTCACTGGAAGTTCGTAGGTTGCTAATTCACTAATAGTTTGCTGTGCACTTAAGGAGCTGAGAACAATACTAAACAGACTAAATAATATTCTTTTTTTCATCTTGTAGAAACTTATACATTTTCTTTAATTGTTTACGGTCAATTTTCCCGATCCCGGACTTAGGTAAGGAATTGAGAAATACAATATGCCTCGGAATCTTGTAAGATGCTAGATAGTCTTTAAGCTTTTCCTGCAGTTCTTCTTCGTTTAAATTCTGAATATTTCCAACCAGAAAAGCTACTCCAGCTTCCCCCCAGTTTTCATCTTCAACACCTATAACTGCCGCCTCTTTAACGAGATTCTTCTTCAGCAATACATTTTCGATCTCCAAAGGATAAATATTCTCTCCTCCCGAGATAAACATCTGGTTCTTTCTTCCCACCATATATAGAAAACCTTCGGAATCTATTCTTACAATATCACCGGTTTGAAACCAGCCATCTTTTATTTTTTCAAGTGTATAAGCTGAATTGTTCCAGTAGCCGGGAGTAACAATATTTCCACGCAGATATAGCTCTCCGGCTTCACCAGCCAGCACTTCCCGATCTTCATCATTTATAATTTTATAGTCCACGTAAAAATTTGGTTTCCCAATCGAACCTTTTTTCCATAGAGCATCATGATGATGCAGGGAGGTGATACAAGGCCCCGCTTCGGTAAGTCCGTAGCCCTGCCGTAAAAGAATTCCTTTTTCTGCCCATTTATCAATAATTGAAATGGAGAGATCTTCTCCTCCTACCACAATATATTTTAGCTCTGGTGCTTTAAAATGCTGAAAAGCCTGGTGTATAACCATCATTCTAAGCATGGTGGGAATAGCAAGAAACAGACTTATGGAATTATTCTGAATATAATCCAGCACTTTTTTAGGCTTAAAAGCTTTCAGAAAATCTACCCTTGCACCGCGATGCAACATTGGTAACAGCAATACATTCCAACCGGAAGTATGATAAGGCGGTAACGCATTCAGTGTAAAATCTGCGGAAGTGATCTCTAATTGTACCGAAGTATTTAAACTATTCCAGAAGAGCATTCGGTTGGTATACAAAACACCTTTTGGTTTTCCGGTTGTTCCTGAAGTATAAAAGATAAAGATCGGTTGCTCGGGTTCAATTTCAGCAGGTATTACTTCTGAATTTTCTCTGGATGCCGCTTCGAAGATTTGGCTTATTTCGACCTGATTGAAATAGACTTTTTCTCTTAGTTGAACTGTTTTCGGCTGATATGCCTTTTCAAAAATGACCAGCGATGGTTCCACGTCCTTAATGCAGTATTCGAGTTCTGAAACTGAAGCTCTGTAATTAAGCGGAACAAGTATTGCTCCCAATCTTTGAGCAGCAATAAATAGTATGAGGTATTCTGGGCAATGTGAAGCAAGCACTGCAATTCTATCTTCTTTTTCGATAGAATATTCAGTTCTCAAGTGATTCTCGAGCTGAACCGAAAGATCATTCAGCTCCCTGTAAGTATAAGCTGTACCCGTGTCTACAGATGCTACCGCTTTCTTATCTGGAGTATAGACAGACCATTTTCCTATCCAATCAAAATAATTCATGTTTTCTTTCTACTAATTAAATATAGAGAATTACCAATAATAAAAGATGCGACAACAGCGATTGCTACTGAAACTCCCGGGTTGTTCACCGGCTCCTGCATATACGGGGTAATTCTTCCGTAGTAAATAATAAAATGAAGTGCTACTGCTGAAAAACTTGCGATGAATACAGCATTCTTGCTAACTTTCTTGAAATAGATCCCAAAAAGCACCGGCACGAAGGCAGCAGCGAAATAGGCATAGACCCCATTCTGAGCAAAAATCGCTACACTTACATTTGGATCTAAGATCTGGTCATAACTTAGAAAGAAGCTCACGATTGCCAGTATAATGATCACAATTTTATTTAATCCTACTTGATTAAAAATCTCCTTTTTACTTAATGGTGCTATTAGATCTGTCGTGATTGTGGTCGAAAGGGACTGTATCAATGCTTCTAAAGTAGATAGCCCCGCTGAAATCAAACCAGCAACGATTATTACTCCGATTCCCGCTGTAAAAGTTTTCACTACATAAGCCGAAACCAATTCGTCCATCTTCAAGGCAGTTCCATCAAGGCTTAGATCTGGAAAAGTGAGTCTTGCATAAAGACCAACCACTACTACCAGGAAGAAGATACTCATACAACCAATTGCTACTGTAAGATATTGATTGATGGACTTCTCACTTCTAAGAAATAATGTCTTTGTAATTATATGTGGCTGACAAACGATGGCGATCCCAATGATGATCTGACAGACGATGATCTCAAAATAATCCCGGAAAAGAAAACTTTCAGGGTTTGTGGTTTTCGTCAAATTAGGATCGATCTCACTTAGCAGACTGTTAAACCCTTCGAAACCATTAGAAAAATACTCTGATCCTGAAGCTAACAGGATCACTGCTACCACAAACATGATAATCGCCTGTACGGTATTGGTATACACCATGGAATTAGCTCCACCAAACATGGTATATCCAAAGACAAAGGTGATCAACCCCATTAGAACATAGAAAGGCTCAAGGTTTAAGGATTTTGAAATGATCTGGGTAAGTCCCACGCAAATGAGTACAATAAATGTGATCAATAATAAAGACAGTATTGCAAAGAAAATTGTGAGTGCTTTGGAATCATAACGCTTACCTATCCATTGTGCCATGGTTAAGGCTTTGACAGTAGAACCATGTTTTTGAAATGCTTTGGTAAAGAATATTAGAGAAGTGAAAATTGCAACGGGCATTACAATTCCAAAAGATATAATCCCGGAGAAACCATATAAAGCTATAAAACCAGGATTAATTATGAACGTTGCAGCACTGGTCATGGAAGCAGCAAGACTTAGGCCCACAGCCCATGCGGGAAAGCCATTACTTCCAATTGCAAAGTCATCCATATTCTTGGTCTTCAGATTTCCTCTTATCACGAAGAAGAGGATGATTAGAGCATAGACAACTAGAAGAATAGTGACGTAAAGTGACCAGGTTTCTGAAGCGAACATATATAATTGATTACAAAATGTGAATGTAGGATTCTACATGAACAGATTAACATGAATTTATGAAATAAAAAGTAAGACTTAAGTCACAATAAAAGAATTTTACTCATAAGCCATTACTGATAAGGACTTCATCAAAGTGCGACTTCTATAATAAAGGTTTTGATCAGGCTTTTTGATACATTTAGGGCAGCATTAATTCATTTATGATGAAACGTCGACAATTTCTTCAGAAAACCGGAATCAGCGTAGGAGCACTTAGTGTAAGTTCCAGCTTGTTGCCTCAAAATATATTAGAACCTATGAACATCAAGCCAAAACCTGTTGCGGTCGCAACCTGGAATTTTCAAAACGCAACCAAAAAAGCTGGGGCAATGCTGGAAAATGGATCCAGCGCATTAGATGCTGTGGAGCAGGGAGTGATGGTAGAAGAAGCAAATTTAAAGAATACCACGGTTGGTGATGGCGGAGCACCAGACCGGGACGGCAATGTTACTTTAGACGCCTGCATCATGTCACCAGATGGAGACGCCGGCGCAGTGGTTTACCTGAAGGAGATCGCACACCCGGTGCAGGTTGCCAGGAAAGTGATGGAAGAAACTCCGCATGTCATGCTAGCCGGTGAAGGTGCCTTACAATTTGCCATTCAGCAAGGGTTTAAAAAGAAGAACCTACTTACCGAAAGCTCTGAAAAAGCCTGGAAAGACTGGCTGGAACACAAGGAGTACAGACCTATTATAAATATTGAAAATCATGATACCATCGGGATGCTATGTATGGACGACAAGGGTGATATCGCCGGAGCCTGTACAACTTCCGGGCTTTCCTATAAAGTGAATGGCCGTGTTGGTGATTCTCCTATTATTGGTGCAGGTCTTTTCCTGGATAACGAAATTGGTGGAGCTGTGGGTACCGGAATGGGCGAAGCAATTATGAAAAGTGTAGGGAGTTTCCTGATCGTGGAATTAATGCGACAGGGAGTATCTCCACAGGATGCCTGTAAGGAAGCGGTCATGAGAACCGTTCGCAAGGCACCTAATTACAAGGATTTCCAGATCGCTTATGTAGCACTCAACAAGGCCGGGGAAATTGGATCTTACTGTATCCATAAAGGCTTCAGTTATGCTAAGTTTCATGAAGGAATTAGCAGCGACAACCTGAGCCCTTCTTATTTGGATTCTTAGTTTTATATCTTTCTGCGGAACGATATAATCTTTGTAATTTTGAGCTAATCACGAATTTTATTAAACATTTCTAATGGCCGATCAAAAACGCCTCTTTTTACTGGACGCATACGCATTAATTTTCCGAGGATATTATGCTTTTATCAAAAACCCGCGGATCAATTCCAAAGGTTTCAATACTTCGGCGATCATGGGATTCACAAATTCTCTTTTCGATGTTATAAGAAGAGAAAAACCAGATCATTTAGCGGTTTGTTTCGATAAGGATGGTAGCGAAGCCAGAACTGAAATGTTTTCAGACTATAAAGCGAACCGGGATGAAACTCCTGAACCTATACGTGAATCCATCCCCGTAATACAGGAAATTCTTCGCGCCATGCATATTCCAGTAGTGGAATGTGCCGGAATGGAAGCAGATGATATCATTGGAACTCTCGCCAAGCAGGCAGAAAAGGAGAACTATAAGGTATATATGGTGACGCCAGACAAAGATTTCGCTCAGCTGGTTTCAGAAAATATTTTCATGTATCGTCCTGCCAGAATGGGTAATGGGATAGAGATCTGGGGAATACCTGAAGTTCAGAAGAAATTTGAGGTGGAACGCCCGGAGCAGGTGATCGATTTCCTCGGAATGATGGGCGACTCTGTAGATAATATTCCGGGACTTCCAGGAGTTGGTGAAAAGACCGCCAAGAAGTTTCTGAAGAAATACGGAAGCATGGAAGGTTTACTGGCAAATACCGATGACCTTAAAGGAAAGATGAAGGAGAAGGTCATCGAGAACGCTGAATTAGGGAGATTGTCTAAAAAGCTGGCTACCATATTTGTTGACTGTGATGTAAAATTTCACGCTGAAGATTACGAACTTTCCATGCCCGATGGTGAAAAGGTACAGGAGATCTTTGAAGACCTTGAATTCAGAAGATTGAAAGATCAGTTTCTGAAATTATTTTCAGGAGAGGAAGAGACCACCCCTACACAGGTGAGTAATTCGCCTTCAGCAAACCAAAATGCGCAAACCGCTGGCGCTGGTCAGTTCTCATTATTTGGAGGTGATGGTGAAGAGATCGAACGAACTTCTTCCAGAACAAATCTGGCTGATACTCCGCATTTTTACCAGTTACTTGAAACAGAAATGGCACAAAGGCTATTTTTCGAACGACTGCTTATGCAGAAAAGTGTTTGTTTCGATACTGAAACCACGGGATTGAATCCACTGGATGCAGAATTAGTAGGAATCGCTTTTTCCTGGGAAGCCGGGAAAGGCTACTATCTTCCATTTCCGGAGGAGCGAGAGAAAGCACAGGAGTTGATCGAGAAAATACGTCCGTTTTTTGAAAATGAATCTATAGAGAAGATAGGTCAGAATCTTAAATATGATATCAAGGTTCTGGACAAATATAAAATTGAGGTGAAATCTCCGATCTTTGATACTATGATCGCGCATTATCTTATCAATCCAGATATGCGTCACAATATGGATGTTCTTGCCGAAACTTACCTTAATTATACTCCACAGCCAATTACTGAACTTATTGGGAAGAAAGGTAAGAACCAAAAAAGTATGCGTGATGTGGATCTGAGATCTCAAACTGAATACGGAGTAGAAGATGCTGATATTACCTTTCAGTTAAAAACACTTTTCGAGAAAGAACTGGAAGACGCAAACACGAGAAAATTATTCAATGAAATTGAAATTCCGCTGGTAGAAGTACTGGCAGATATGGAACTGGAAGGAATCAAACTGGACGAAAATTACCTGCAATCCCTTTCCGAAGCATTGACCAATGATATTAAAGATCTGGAGACGAAGATCTACCAGGAAGCAGGAGAAGAATTCCTTATAAGTTCACCAAAACAACTGGGAATCATTCTTTTTGAGAAACTGGAACTTTCCAAGAAACCTAAGAAAACAAAAACGGGTCAGTACAGCACCAGTGAAGACGTACTTTCTGTTTTAGCTGAAGAGAACCCGATCGTTCAACATGTACTGGATTACCGCGGACTCGTAAAACTACAGAACACCTACGTGGATGCGCTACCAAATCAGGTAGAAAAAACGACCGGTCGTGTGCATACCGAATATGTACAAACCATTGCGGCTACCGGAAGATTAAGTTCCAACAACCCGAATTTACAGAACATCCCTATAAGAACAGAACGGGGCAGACAGGTTAGAAAAGCATTCGTTCCCAGAGATGAAAACTTCGTACTGCTGGCCGCCGATTATTCCCAGATCGAATTGCGTATTATCGCCGCTTTAAGTGATGAAGAGAATATGATCAAGGCCTTTAAAGAAGGTGAAGATATTCACGCTTCCACAGCTGCAAAGGTTTTCAATGTGCCATTGGAAGAAGTTACCCGTGAACAACGAAGCAACGCCAAAACGGTAAATTTTGGGATCATTTATGGGGTTTCAGCTTTTGGGTTGAGTAATCAAACTTCTCTCTCTCGTAGTGAAGCAAAAGATTTGATCGACACCTATTATAAAACCTATCCTAAACTGAGTAGTTATATTGCAGACCAGGTAGAATTTGCAAGACAGAATGGGTATGTAAGTACAGTACTAGGCCGCCGACGCTATCTAAAAGATATCAATTCAAGAAACCAGGTGGTACGTGGTGCTGCGGAAAGAAACGCGGTGAATGCACCAATCCAGGGTAGTGCAGCGGATATCATCAAATTAGCCATGATCAATATTCATAACAAACTGAAGGCTGGAAACTATAAAACGCGCATGCTGTTACAGGTACATGATGAACTGGTGTTCGACGCTCACAAGGAGGAACTGGAAGAGATGAAAACCATGATACGAACGGAAATGGAAAACGCCTACAAACTGCAAGTGCCTTTAGATGTAGAAATTGGAATTGGACAGAACTGGCTGGAAGCCCATTAAAAAACAATAAAAATCATAGACTAAAAAACCTCGTTAGCAGTACTAACGAGGTTTTTTGACTAACACTATAAACTACTTCTTACTATTATTTAGCTCTGGTATACTCCAGCATTAAAATTCTGATTTCAGAAGCTCTCGTATTACCTGGATCATTTACATATTGGTCTGATTCGATTTTGGTAACATCAAAAGCGAAAGTACCAGATCCAAGATCGATCGCTTTTTCATGAATAAAGGTTTCTCCATTAATTGTGAGCTCCAAAACAAGCTTATTATCGCTTACATACCAGCTGCCTGAATCCATCCTATCGGAAAGGCAAGTAAAATCATCACCGTCACCATCCTCGAAGGTCATCATGGCATTATTACTTACAAACGTACTATCAGACATAAATGTTATACTCCTTGTGTTAAAACAATCAGTTTCATCCAGAAGATTTTTACTACCACCCGGAGTAGAGTCGAGATCTACTTCTACATCTGCCATCATTTTCGTTAGATCCCAGCTACCAACCATATCTGCGGTAGTAACCGTGGTTGCGTTACTAATCTTTAATTGAGATTCCTTAGAAATATCTTCTTTACTACAACTTTGAAATGCAAATCCCACCAGTAGGAGGCAGCAATACACTGTAACATTCATTATTCGTATCATGATATAGATTTAGGGATTACAAACATACAGCAGAAGGCTAAAAATTAAGGAATCCTTAACATCAAAAATTAACTTTAAACGCACGAAAAAGCACTTTATCGATTTAAATACCCCTTTATGTTCCGTTTTGAAGTCTTTTACTTACGTTTTCCTCTATCTATTAAAAGAATCAAGCCTTAAAATTCTTAGAATTTATCATACTGAAAACCAGCTGATTTAAGTCAGATTAAATTTTGATAGTGCTGTTTGCTATATGAATTTATAATTGTACATTTGCACCCCTGTTTTCCCGATTGAGATTCGGGTAAATGGGATTGGAATGTTTAATAATTAGTAAAATCAATTGGTGTGGACACATTAAGTTACAAAACAGTATCGGCTAACAAAGCCACCAGAACCAAAGAATGGGTTGTGGTAGATGCTGACGGACAAAATTTAGGTCGTCTTGCTTCAAGAGTAGCATATCTACTTAGAGGAAAGCACAAGCCTAACTTCACCCCACATGTTGATTGCGGAGACAATGTAATTGTATTGAATGCGCAGGGAATCAACTTAACTGGAAAGAAATGGGACGCGAAAGAGTACATCCGTCACACAGGTTATCCAGGTGGTCAAAAGAGTCTGACAGCTTCAGAACTTTTCGAAAAAAGTCCTGAGAGACTAGTAGAAAAGTCTATTAAAGGGATGCTTCCAAAAAACAAACTTGGAGCAGAACTATTCAGAAATTTAAAGGTTTATGTAGGATCTGAACATGATCACGAAGCTCAAAAACCTAAAACTATTAACTTAAACGACGTTAAGTAATGGAGGTAATTCACAAAATTGGCCGTAGAAAAACTGCTGTGGCCCGTGTATATGTTTCAGAAGGACAGGGAAACATTACCGTAAACAAGAAAGACCTTAAAGATTACTTCACAACTGGACCACTTCTTTATAAAGTGAACCAGCCAATGATGCTTACCGAAAATGAAGGAAACTTCGACGTTAAAATTAACGTTTACGGTGGAGGTATCACTGGACAGGCTGAAGCAATCCGTCTGGCACTATCCAGAGCTATGGTGGCGCTAGACCAGGAAAATCATGGCGCACTTAAGCCAGAAGGTCTTCTTACTAGAGATCCACGTATGGTAGAACGTAAGAAATACGGACAGAAGAAAGCCCGTAAGAAATTTCAGTTCTCTAAACGTTAATATTATTACCGGAATATTTTCCGGGGAGTTCATAAAAAAATTAATTTTTTGTTGTTATTCTGTTCATGCCGGGCAGAAGTTAGTTTAGCATCTAAACAGTCAGGGCCATACTTTTAAGTAGCCACCTGGTTGTTGCTATCTCAACAGAACGTAAACTATTACAAAAATGGCAAACAAAGTAGAAGTAAAAGAATTACTTGATGCTGGTGTTCATTTTGGACACTTAACCAGACGTTGGAATCCAAATATGGCTCCATATATCTATATGGAACGTAACGGGATCCACATCATCAACCTATATAAAAGTGCTGCTAAAATGCAGGAAGCAGGTGATGCTCTTGCAAAGATCGCAGCAAGCGGAAGAAAGATCCTTTTCGTAGCTACAAAGAAACAAGCGAAAGAGATTGTTGCTGAGCAGGCGGAAAAGGCTAACATGCCTTATATCACTGAGCGTTGGCCTGGTGGTATGCTTACAAACTTCGTTACTATTCGTAAAGCTGTAAAGAAAATGGCTTCTATCGATAGAATGAAGAAAGACGGAACCTTTAACTCTCTTTCTAAAAAAGAACGTTTACAGGTAGATCGTCTTAGAGCTAAGCTAGAAAAGAACTTAGGTTCAATCTCAGACATGTCTAGACTTCCAGCTGCGCTTTTCGTTGTAGATACTACACGTGAGCACATTGCGATCAAAGAAGCACAAAAACTAAACATTCCAATTTTTGCGATGGTTGATACCAACTCAGATCCACGTGAGGTTGATTATCTAATTCCATCTAATGACGATGCTTCCAAATCTATTAGCAAAGTTGTTTCTTACGTTGCAGACGCTATCGTAGAAGGTCTTTCAGAAAGAAAATCTGAGAAACCAGCTAAGAAAAAAGAGGATTCTAATGCTTCAGAAGAGAAAAAAGCAAAACCTGCTGCTCCAAAAGCAGAGAAAGCTGAAGTTCCTTCTAAAGATGCCGAAGACAAAAAGGCAATGAAAGAGGCTAAGAATGATGTGAAGCTTGAATCTAAAAGTGAAACTTTAGACAAAGCTAAATCATCTAACGAAGAAGAATAAAATAACGTTTACATAAAATCTAAAAGTCGTTTAGCTTCTTTCTTTACAGTGAGTTTCTAAACGACTTTTTTCAATAAAAAAACAATATTATGGCTAAGATATCCGCCGCTGAAGTAAATAAATTAAGAAAAGCTACTGGTGCAGGAATGATGGACTGCAAGAAAGCATTAGTGGAAGCTGATGGTGATTTTGACGCTGCAATCGAATTGCTTCGTAAAAAAGGTCAGAAAGTAGCTGCAAAGAGAGCCGACAGAGATTCTTCTGAAGGTGCTGCAATTGCTCAGGTGAATACTGAAAATACCAGAGGTGTTATCATTTCCCTGAACTGTGAGACCGATTTCGTTGCTAAGAATGATGATTTCATCAAAATGGCTAACGATTTCGCTGCAATCGCTCTTAACTATTCTTCTAAAGAGGAATTTCTTAAAGCTGATTACAAAGGGATCACTGTAGAGGAAAAACTTACTGAACAAACTGGTGTAATTGGTGAGAAGATCGAAATTGGCGCTTTCAAAACTCTTGAAGCTCCTTTCGTAGGATCTTACATCCACGCTGGAAATAAGATTGCTGTTCTTACAGGTCTTTCTAAAAGTGTTGATGGAGCTGATGAGGCTGCGAAGAACGTTTCTATGCAGGCTGCTGCTATGAACCCGGTTGCTCTTAATGAAACTGGAGTTGATCAGGAAACTATCGATAAAGAGATCGAGATCGCTAAAGATACTTTGAGACAGGAAGGAAAGCCAGAAAATATGCTTGACAAGATCGCTCAGGGAAAACTTCAGCGTTTCTTTAAAGATAACACTTTGGTTCATCAGGCTTATATCAAAGAGAACAAGCAGAGCGTTGCTGAGTACGTGAAGTCTGTAGACAGCGAACTTGAAGTAGTTGCTTTCGAAAGAGTTGCTCTAGGATAATTTATTCTGAATAATATATCAAAAGAGGTTTTATGTATTTAAAACCTCTTTTTTTGTACTTATATTTTTGCCAGCTCAGCTGAAATGTAATCATAGCTGAAGAATTCAACTGATTAAAAATCACCATCCATGTCTGCAAGGCCATTTAAATTCAAACATTTTACCATAGAACAGGATCGTTGTGCCATGAAAATTGGAACAGACGGTGTGCTGCTTGGCGCCTGGTCTTCGGTTGCACATGAACCGGAAAGCATCCTGGATATTGGCACCGGAACCGGACTTATTGCCTTGATGATGGCTCAAAGATCTGGTGCGGAACTTATTGACGCGCTAGAAATCGAAGAAAATGCTTATGAACAGGCTGTAGATAATTTTGAAAATAGTGACTGGGGTGACCGCTTATTCTGCTACCATGCAGCTTTTGATGAGTTTGTGGAAGAGATGCAGGATGAAGAGCATTACGATCTAATACTTTCCAACCCTCCCTTTTATACTGAAGATTATAAAACAGGTGATGATCATCGTGATCAGGCTCGTTTTGCTGAAGCTTTGCCTCTAGACGAATTACTAGAAGGTGCTTCCCTCCTGCTATCCAAAAACGGACGCTTTGATATGATCATTCCTTTTTCTGACGAGGAGACTGCGATTAAAATTGCCCAAAGTCATAATTTATATCCTACCAGAATCACCAGGGTAAAGGGAACTGCTGAAGCACCCGTAAAAAGAAGTCTTATGAGCTTCTGTTTTGAGGAAACTTCAGCTGAATTTGAAGATCTCATCATTGAAATTTCCAGACATAATTATACTCCGGAATACACTAATCTAGTCAAAGATTTCTACCTCAAATTATAATTGCTTCTCATTAAAGACTTGGTTACATTTGTTAGAAACACTACACAATGAAACCAGATCTATTCCAGGCTCCTGATTATTACCAGATTGACGAGTTGCTCTCAAGTGAACATAAAATGGTTCGCGACGCTACCCGTGAATTTGTAAAAAGAGAAGTCTCCCCAATTATAGAGGAAGCAGCACAAACTGCCACATTCCCGAAACAGATTTTAAAAGGCCTGGCTGAAATTGGCGCATTTGGACCTTACATTCCTGAAGAATACGGCGGTGCAGGACTTGACCAGATTTCCTACGGATTGATCATGCAGGAAATTGAGCGTGGAGACAGCGGAATTAGATCTACAGCTTCAGTACAATCTTCCCTGGTGATGTATCCAATTTTTCAATATGGAACTGAAGAACAACGAAAAAAGTATCTTCCAAAATTAGCTTCCGGAGAAATGGTAGGCTGTTTTGGTCTTACAGAACCGGATCATGGTTCAAATCCTGGAGGAATGACCACGAACTTTAAGGATATGGGGGATCATTATTTATTAAATGGTGCCAAAATGTGGATCTCAAACTCACCATTTGCTGATATTGGCGTAGTCTGGGCTAAAAATGAAGAAGGACGTATACACGGGCTGATCGTAGAGCGTGGAATGGAAGGATTCAGTACTCCTGAAACTCATAATAAATGGTCTTTAAGAGCCAGTGCTACCGGAGAATTGATATTTGATAACGTAAAGGTGCCCAAGGAAAATTTATTACCAAATAAATCTGGATTGGGAGCTCCGCTTGGCTGTCTTGATTCGGCCAGATACGGTATCGCCTGGGGTGCTATTGGCGCTGCCATGGATTGTTACGATACTGCATTGCGTTATGCCAAGGAAAGAGAACAGTTTGGAGTGCCTATTGCTGCAAAGCAATTACAACAAAAAAAGCTAGCTGAAATGATCACTGAGATCACCAAAGCACAGCTAATTGCCTGGAGACTCGGAACTCTGAAAAATGAAGGCAAGGCTACCTCAGCACAGATCTCCATGGCAAAAAGGAATAATGTTGAAATGGCTATCAAAATAGCCCGTGAATCCAGACAAATCCTAGGTGGTATGGGAATTACCGGTGAATACAGCATTATGCGACATATGATGAACCTGGAAAGTGTAATTACTTATGAAGGAACTCACGATATTCATCTATTAATTACCGGACTGGATATTACGGGACACGCTGCATTTTAAACTGGCAATATAAACATACAAAGCGCTTTTGCTTTAAAGTATTCTTCTTTGAATTGCTACGCTGAGCTTGTCGAAGCGCATTGAACTTGAACCGGCCTTCGACAGGCTCAGTCCGGATATAAGTGACATTCTATACCGGTAAGCTGAAAAAAATAAAATCCTATAACAAATCAAAACAAGGGCAGCGTTTGCAACGTTTGCCCTTTCTATATTTCTCGCAGCATTTTGATTTTAGAGGTTTCGGCTTTTTAGCCACCACTCCGTCCACCTGTAAATACTCTACAGATTTTTCAGAATAGAAGATTAGCACTGCATTTAATAGCATATTTCAAAGTACAGATTTAAGCACAGGATTTAGTTAAACAAGCTGTAAAAACTGGCTAATGTTTTTATAATATGTGAGCTAGCTCTTAACTTTGCACGAAAATTACCTTATGATGATTAAAGAGATAAACGAAAGTTTAAAACCTCTAACCAACCAGTTAATTAATCATTCACTTTACCAGAAGATCGATAGTCCTGAACATCTGCAATTGTTTATGGAACATCATGTTTTTGCGGTATGGGACTTCATGTCTTTACTAACTGCTCTTCAGGAAAAACTTACTAAAACCACCAATCCGTGGCTGCCGGTAGGAGATCCGGTGACAAGGTACCTGATCAACGAGATCGTTCTCGCCGAGGAAACCGATATCAACTTACAGGGAGAACGACAGAGCCATTTTGAAATGTATCTGGATGCGATGAGTGCTGCGGGTGCAAATAAGTCCAAAATCGAAGATCTTTTAATGCAGGTAACTCATGGCACTGATATTTTCCTGATCATTGCGACTAGCAAATTACCAGTAAGCATCAAACAATTCCTGAAGCATACTTTCGAAGTAGTTTATAGCCAGGAACCACATAAGATCGCTTCTGCTTTCACCTTTGGACGCGAAGGTCTGATTCCAGATATGTTTACCTCAATCATTAGCAAAGTACAGCAAAAGTTCCCTGAAGAAGATCTTAGTCTGTTCAAATACTATTTTGATCGTCATATCGAACTGGATGAAGATGAGCATGGTCCAATGGCCTTTAGAATGGTTGAACAATTGTGCGGGAATGATGATAAAAAGTGGCAGGAGGTAAAAGCTGTTGCTGAAAAGTCTTTAAAAAGCAGACTTGAATTCTGGGACGGTATCGAAGCTGAAATTGAAGAGCGTAAAGTGTTACAAACCATTTAGGTTTAGAATATATATTAAAAAAAGCCTGAAGTTAAAACTTCAGGCTTTTTTGTTATTCGGTCGTTGGCGCTATTCGAATCTCCAATCCTTCAAGTTCATCTGTTATAGGTATCTGGCAACTAAGCCTGCTATTATCTTCCACATGAAATGCCTGATCTAACATATCTTCTTCCTCGTAACTCATCTCCGGCAACATATGCTGATAATTGAGCATATAACACTGGCAAGAAGCACACATCGCCATACCACCACATATCCCAATGGTACCTTCAGGAGCTAGCTCGTAAGAGCGAATAACCTCCATAAGGTTCATATTCATATCTGTTGGGGCATCGATAACATGAGCCTCGCCTTCACGGTCTATTATGGTGATCTTAACGTCAGACATTTAATTGCTTCTAATTTATACTTTTTACGACTTCTCTTTTAGCTTCCTTCTTACTTCCATCAAAACCACTAACTCCACTTACAGTAGTGTACTTCATCACATACTTCTTATCTGGGTTAATAAGCTGGTAAGCACTCTGGCACATGATCGCAGCTTCATGGAAACCACACAGAATAAGCTTTAATTTTCCTTTATAGGTATTTACATCACCGATGGCATAAACCCCGGGAATGTTCGTTTGATAATCATACGTATTATCAACCTTGATCGCATTTTTTTCTATTTCCAAGCCCCAGTCTCCAATTGGACCCAGCTTAGGTGATAGTCCAAAAAGTGGAATAAAATCATCTACTTCTTTGATCTCTTCTCCTCTCGCTTCATCTTTATGCCTTATAACTACAGCATTAAGTTCATCTTTTCCTTGAAGATCTACAACTTCAGCATCTGTAATCAGATTTATCTTTCCAATTTTCGAAAGCTCTTCAACTTTTTCTACGGAATCTAAAGCTCCCCGGAAATCTTTTCTTCTATGTACCAGAGAAACTTCCGATGCAACATTCGATAAAAAGATACTCCAGTCCAAAGCTGAATCTCCACCACCGGCGATCACTACCTTGCGATCGCGATATACTTCAGGATCACGAATAATATAAGCAACACCTTTATCTTCAAAATCTTTGATAGAAGGAATTGGTGGTTTTCTAGGCTCAAAACTCCCCAGACCACCAGCTATCACTACTACCGGAGCATGATGTTTAGTACCCTTACTGGTTGTAACGATAAAACTTCCATCTTCCTGTTTGTCTATAGTCTCCGCTCTCTCGCCTAAAGTAAATCCAGGTTCGAAAGGTTTGATCTGTTCCATAAGATTATCAACCAGGTCTCCTGCAAGTACTTCAGGGAAACCAGGAATATCATAGATTGGTTTTTTCGGGTATATTTCTGAACATTGTCCCCCGGGTTGTGGAAGAGCATCGATCAGGTGACATTTCATCTTCAAGAGTCCGGCTTCAAAAACGGCAAATAATCCTGTTGGACCTGCACCGATAATGAGCATATCAGTTTTAATCATTCTTCAGCAAAATTTTAAAGGGTAGATCGATCAATATTTACCACTTTTTCTATTTGGGGCACATATTTCTTAATCGTCATTTCCACACCACTCTTCAGGGTCATTTGATTAACAGAACAGCCAACGCAAGCTCCTTCAAGCTGTACTTTTACCAAACGGTCATTTTCTTCGATAGATACAAGGGAAATGTTCCCTCCATCGCTTTCAAGAAATGGACGAATTTCGGCAAGTGCCTTTTCAACATTTATTTTAACTTCTTCGCTTGTCATTTATTTTTTCTTAACCGCGCTACATCCAGCCATCGTTGTGATCTTGATAGCTTCTGTAGGAGGTAAATTTTTATTTCTGTTCACCGTTTCCTGCACCATATTACGAGTGATCTCCTCGAATGCGCTTTCCAACGGAGTGGCAGTTTGTAAAGCCGCCGGTCTTCCAATATCTCCAGATTCTCTAAGACTTTGCAGTAATGGAATCTCTCCTAAGAATGGTACTTCCAGATCTGCTGCCAGATTTTTAGCACCTTCTTTTCCGAAGATATAGTATTTATTTTCAGGAAGTTCTTCCGGGGTGAAATAAGCCATATTCTCAACAATTCCAAGAACCGGAACATTGATACTTTCCTGCTGGAACATCGCAACTCCTTTTTTAGCATCGGCTAAAGCAACGTTTTGCGGTGTACTTACAATAACAGAACCGGTGATTGGTAACGATTGCATTATCGATAAATGAATATCTCCAGTTCCCGGAGGTAAATCGATCAACATGAAATCCAGTTCTCCCCATGCTGCATCAAAGATCATTTGATTCAATGCCTTCGCGGCCATAGGTCCTCTCCAGACTACAGCCTGATTAGGTTTGGTAAAAAATCCTATAGACAGAATCTTCACTCCGTGATTTTCTACCGGTTTCATTCTGGATTTCCCGTCTACTGTAACAGATAAGGGTCTTTCAGCTTCCACATCAAACATGATTGGGGTAGATGGACCATAGATATCTGCATCCAGAATACCAACCTTAAATCCCATTTTTGCCAAGGTCACTGCAAGATTCGCAGTTACCGTAGACTTACCAACGCCTCCTTTTCCAGAAGCCACGGCGATTATATTTTTGATTCCAGGAATTTGTTTCCCTTTGATCTCCGGCTTCTTTTCAGCAGCTTCGATCTTGATATTTACTTTAATTTTCGCCTTCTCATAAACTTTTTCATGAATGGCTTTCATTACATCAACCTCTGCTCGTTTTTTGATATGAAGAGCCGGTGTACTCAATACAAGATCCACTACCACTTCATCGCCAAAGGTCATTACATTTTGAACCGCACCACTCTCAACCATATTAGCGCCTTCGCCGGCTACGGAAATAGTTTCTAATGCGGATAAAATTTCTTTTCTGTTCAATTTCATAGACTGATTTTAATCAGATTTTTTACAGCTTAATTAGACTGATTCTAAACGCAAATATAAAGGTAAAAGCTAAGAATACGAAGAATTTACGAATATTAGATCGATAGCTGGATAGCAGTAATTTATGGTAATTTGTATTCAGTTAAAGCTCTTTCATAGGATCCCAGAAGAGTTCCTTGAAATTGACTACCTGCAGCTCTTTTACCTCAACACCTTCAGCTTCCAGAAGTTGTTGCATGGCGTTGGTTCCAGAGAAGTGATGTTTCCCGGAAAGCATTCCATTTCGATTCACTACTCTATGCGCCGGAACATTTTTATCATGAGAGTTATTCATTGCCCAGCCTACCATTCTTGCACTTCGGGCTGCACCAAGAGATTTTGCAATAGCTCCGTAAGAGGTCACCCGCCCTTCAGGAATCTGCCGGCAGACTTCATAAACCTTATCAAAAAATCCGGAATTATCTTTCAAGTTTTAATTATTCAGAATTCTTACTAGCGCAATGACGATAAGCACTGCCATTAATGCTGCCATGAAATAATTGGAATACTTAGCAAATGACTCTGCTTTCTTTTCGATCTTATCAAAGAGTACTACGTAGAGATACAAAGCTGTAAAACTTCCTAAACACGCGGCGATAGAAAAGGATGAATTTAAGGACCAGTCATATTCCAGACCACCGCTAAGATTCATTGCCCCTGCAATTGCAACAAAATAAGGAATGGGAAAAACGTTTAAGGCAGCGATAAACATTCCTTTATAGATACTATTGGCATTCGCCTTTCGCTTACTTGGGTCAATTCTTTTCTTCTTCTGTGCCTGAATGAAGAAATACACTGCCAGAATACAGAAGACCACTAATCCCGCCCGCAGCAACATCTTTTTCACAAAAGGATGGTCAAAAATATAACCTGCAAGCAGTACCGCAATGAGTGCCTGTATAAATACTACGATACCTGCCCCAACGGCAACGTAAAGTCCGTTTTTTTTACCTTTTTCCACACAGGTCTTTGCCACGGTCATGTTCACCAAACCTGGAGGCACCACACCAATAAAGGCGGCAAAATAGGTAATTAGGAAAATCTTCGTTTCTTCCAATAATGCTTATTTAATCCGGAATTGAATATAGGTAATAGGTTTACCTTTTTCAAGGTACTGTTTTTCGTAGAAAGTTTGAATTCCGGTTACTGCTTTTGGAGAATATTCATTACTGTAAATATCGTGATGAGCATAAAGAATCTCCTGACCCTGCCCGTGTAATAAGCCTAGAGTATAACCATGCATGAATTCAGAATCTGTTTTTAAGTGCATGAGTCCGTCGACTTTGAGAATATTCTTGTAGCGTATTAAAAACTCTGCGTTAGTCAAACGATGTTTTGTACGCTTATATTTTATTTGTGGATCTGGAAATGTAATCCAGATCTCACTAACTTCTGCGGAAGCAAAAACATATTCTATCAGTTCAATCTGCGTTCTTATAAAAGCGACATTCTTCATTCCTTCTTCGATGGCAGTTTTAGCACCGCGCCAGAAACGTGCTCCTTTTATATCCACCCCTATAAAGTTCTTATCTGGATTCTGCCTGGCCAGCTCTACGGTATATTCCCCTTTTCCACAGCCGAGTTCCAGAACTATTGGATTGTTATTCTTAAAAAAATCCTTGCTCCAGTTTCCTTTTAACGCAAATTCATTCTCCGTAAGTTCTTCTCTTGACGGCTGAATTACATTTTCAAACTGCTCGTTCTCTCTGAAACGTTTAAGTTTATTCTTGCTTCCCACTTAAAATTGATATTTTGGCAAAATTAAAGAAATTAGCTTAGGAGCGGCTAAGAATAGTTTTGAATATGTCTAAGAAACGAATTTTAGTGGCTGTGATGAACTGGGGATTGGGACATGCCACCCGCAGTATTCCTGTTGTTAATGCTCTTCAAAATGCACATTACGAACCTATTCTTGCTTCAGATGGTGATGCACTGCAATTACTGAAAAAGGAATTTCCTGAGCTTACACATCTCGAATTACCCGGTTATAATATTCAGTATGCTAAAAAAGGCTGGCTTCTTAACTGGAAGATCATTGCCCAAACCAGCCATATTCGAAAGACGATCGCTGCGGAAAGAGAAAAGACCAGTGAGATTATAAAAGATTATGAAATTGAAGGAATCATTTCCGACAATCGTTTTGGGGTTTATAGCGATGAACTGAAGACAAACGTTTTTATCACTCACCAAATCCATGTTCTAAGTGGCATCACAACCCTCCTGTCTACTTATATAAATAGGCAACATTTGAAGAATTTCGACCAGATCTGGATTCCGGATTATGCTTCCAGTGAAAGGAATTTAAGCGGGAAACTGAGCCATGTAAAAGATCTGCCCGAGCAATGCCAATATATCGGTGCTTTGAGCAGATTCGAAAAGCGTGCATTGGAAACAAAATACAAATACCTGCTGCTGCTTAGCGGTCCGGAACCTCAGCGCAGCTTGCTTGAAGAAAAATTGCTCGAATGCTTCAGTAATACTAATGACAGTATATTGTTGGTACGCGCAGTAATTTCCGAAGAAAAACAGCTTAGTTCGAGTAATCCGAACCTGCATATTCGTAATTATCTCTTCGGAAGAGAGCTGGAAGAAGCTATAAACAGTAGTGAAACCATCGTCGCAAGATCAGGTTATACTACACTGATGGATCTGGCAAAATTAGAAAAAAGAGCATTTTTTATTCCTACACCTGGACAGGAAGAACAGGAATATCTTGCAAAAAGACTGGAACGGCAGGGCATTGCTCCTTTCTGCACGCAAAATCAATTCAGCTTAGAAAAACTGAAGGAAGTTGAGAATTATACCGGCCTAAGTAATTTCGGTGATGGCCGAGTTCTCCGGGATCTCTTTGCGTTTTTCGAGAGTGAATGAAAATTCACTTCCCACACCAAAGACGCTTTCTACATAGATCTTCTCCTCATGCGCTTCCAGAATGTGCTTTACAATTGAAAGTCCGAGGCCTGAACCTCCTTCTCTTCTTGAACCACTTTTGTCCACTCGATAGAACCTTTCAAATAACCGTGGAATATTCTCTTTCGCAATACCTTCCCCGTTATCTGTCACCCTCACGATAACCTTATTTTTGATAAGATTCTCAATACTAATCTCTGTAGTTCCACCATTCTTTCCATACTTGATGGAATTAACGATCAGGTTGGTTAAAACCTGCTGAATTCTTTCTCTGTCTGCTCTCACAAGAATAGGTTCTGAGTAATCCAGATCAAATGTGAGTGTTATATCTTTTTTGGCAGCTTTCATTTCCAGTAGATCAAAAGACGCCTGTATTAATTCGATTATATCAAAAGTCTCGTACTTGAGATGTAGATCACCGGTTTCTAGCTTGGTGATCATGTCAAGATCCTTCACGATATAAATAAGTCGCTCTACTCCTTTATTAGCACGGGCAAGATATTTTTTACGAATCACCTTATCCTTATGGGCTCCATCTATTAGAGTTAAGATATAACCCTGAACAGTGAAAAGAGGAGTTTTTAGCTCGTGCGATACATTCCCCATGAATTCCTTACGATAAGCTTCTCTTACTTTTAAGGTTTCGATCTCCAGCTTTTTGTCCTCGGCGAATTTCTTAACCTCGCGAGTAAGACTGGACATATCTGTGGTGATCTGGTTAGGGCTTAAAGTTTTGGAATCGAGAAGTGAAACATTATCATACACTTTCTTGATACGGCGATAAATAAAACGCTCTACTCTATACTGAATGATCAAAAATGAGAACAGGTAGCACAAGCCTGCAAAAATAAGAAGTGCGATCCACCAGTTCTGCAAACCCAGAAAGATGAATATCGCCAGTATCGCGGTAAGGAAGAGACTTATAAATAAAGCAGTCCTTATTGCAAATCTATAAGACCTCTTAAATTGTTGCGCCATTAAACTACAAACTTGTACCCAACACCTTTGATGGTTTTGATCTTATCGTCACCGATCTTTTCACGTAGTTTACGAATATGAACGTCTATAGTTCTTCCTCCCACTACGATATCATTACCCCATACTTTGTCAAGGATATCTTCTCTTTTAAAGACTTTCCCCGGTTTGGATGCTAACAAAGATAACAACTCAAATTCTTTTCTGGGCAGACTGCGTTCTTCACCATTCTGTTCGATCTTATATTCATCACGATTAATAGTGATCCCGGAAAGTTTTACAATATTGGAACCGGCTTCCTCATCACGGTAGCGTCTTAACAGTGCCTTTACTTTACTAACTAAAACTTTTGGCTTGATAGGTTTAGTGATATAGTCATCTGCTCCTGCATCAAAACCTGCCATTTGCGAATAGTCTTCTCCTCTTGCAGTTAGGAATGTAATAATTGTGTGCTCAAGATCTGTAATCTTTCTTATTTGCTCACAGGCTTCGATACCATCCATTTCAGGCATCATGACATCCAGAATAATAAGATGCGGTTTATGTTTTTGAGCAAGCTTAACAGCTTTCGCACCATTATCTGCAGTGATCACCTGGTAACCTTCCGAAGAGAGATTATACCCTACTATTTCCAGGATATCCGGCTCATCATCTACTAGTAAAATCTGAATGTCTTTTTTCTTCATGGTGTATAACTATGGTTAACAGTCCATAAAATTAAGGATTAATTTGGATTAGCATTGAGGTTAATCTATTGGTAACATTAAACTAACTCTTTAATGACAAAGGGTTAAATCTGGGGTAACATCGTCGCGGCTTTCTTGCCGTTTATTTGCAGCGAGATTTTATAGCAAGAAAAAAATGAAAAAATTCTTTTTACTAACACTACTTATTTTAGCTGGTGTTGTGCAAGCACAAGAAACTACAACTGGTGCAATTGGAGGTAAGTTAACTGACAAGGAAATGGGTGGTGAACCTCTGCCTTTCGCTAATGTACTCCTTAAAGATTCCTCCAAAGGAACCACTTCAGATTACGACGGGATATATCTTTTAGACAAACTACAACCAGGAACCTATACAGTCGTATTTAGTTTTGTAGGATATGAAACTCTTGAAGTTCCAGGTGTGGTTGTAGAAGCTGGAAAAGTGACTGAAGTCAATACAGAACTAGGATCCAGTGCAGCATCTTTGGATGAAGTAGTCATTACTACGGTCTCTCGAAGAGATTCTGAAGTTGCTTTATTGGTAGAGCAAAAGAATTCAGTAGAAATAAAGGAAAGTATAGGGGCACAGGAACTGGCAAAATTAGGGGTATCTGATGCGGCTACTGCTACTACCAAGATTTCTGGTGTAACCACCAGTGAGGCTTCCGGCGATCTTTTTGTACGTGGCCTTGGTGATCGTTATCTATATAGTACCATGAATGGTCTTCCTATACCATCAGATGATGTGGAAAGAAAGAATATCGATCTGGGATTGTTTCCAACTCGAGTGATTCAGAACGTATCGATCAGCAAAGCATATTCTGCAATTAGTTCTGCAGATCAGGCTTCTGGAAATGTAGATATTTCTTCTCGTGAATTAAGAGGAAAGGATGAATTAGGAATTAGTGTGCAGGGCGGAGTGAATACGAATGCTATTGGAGAATTCAGCAATTTTAAAGTTTCTCCAAATCAGGAAGACACTTATTTTGGCGTATACGACCAGAGCATTCCAACAGAATTTACTTTAAACAACCAGAGTTGGAATCCACAGACTTCAGTTCCGGTAAATAGAAAAGTTAGCATAACCGCCGGAAAGGAATTTGGACCGCTTAGAGCATTTGTAACCGCATCTAATTCGGTTGCTTTCGAATATAACGAAGGTCTTTTCAGAAACTACAGAACGAACGTTCTTGAAGATCAGTTTACAGATGCTGAAAACTTCAAAAAGACAGATAATAATACTTTGATGGCAGATCTTGGTTTTAAGATCAATGATGATCATCGCTTGAAAGCAACCAGTTTATTCATCAACAAAGTAACCGATGAGGTTTATGAAGCTGGTAGAAACGGCGAAGGTTTTGTCTTCGAAGAAACAAACAGAGGTGAAAACCTGAACCAGTTTATACGTGATCAAAATATCAAACAAACCAGGCTTTGGGTAAATCAGTTACATGGTTTCCACGATTTTCTTGATGGGAAGAACGAACTGGAATGGTCTGCAGGATTTAACCTGGTAAATGCAGATGAGCCAAACCGTATTCGAAATGAAGTGAATATAGGAGACAATAACTTCGTGCAATTGGCCAGAACTGGAGGTTTTCAGCAAAGAAAGTCAACGCAGGAGATCGATGATACTGAGTTCAATGCCAGAATTGAGAACACCTATAATTTCCTGAGCATGGATAACGAAGATTCTAAGAATGCTTCCCTTATTCTAGGTGGTAACTATAGAAATAAAGAGCGTGATTTCTTTTCCCAATTCTTTGGAGCTGAAGAAACCGACTTCAATACCGTAAACCCTCCATCTATCGATAATCTTGGAGCGAGCTTTACTACAGAAAACTTCAATAACAGGTTATTACAATTCAATCGTCTTACCCCAGATATCTATAATGGAACGCTGGAATCTTACGGTGGTTTTGCAGTTTTCAATATTGGAAACAAACAATGGAATATTAATGCAGGTGCGAGATACCAGAAGGATCAGGTAGATGTGATCTTTGATGTGAACAATTACCCTCAGAATCTTCCGAATTTCACCTTCAAGGAATACGATAACATTTATCCAAGCTTAAATATCAAGTTTTCTCCAAACGAAGATTCGAATATTAGACTCGCAGCCAGCAAAACGATTTCTCTACCTGAATTTAAAGAGATCGCTCCTTTCGAATATGTTTCACAGATTGGACAGATCACTCGTGGTAACCCAAATTTAGAAGCTTCAAATAACTATAACCTGGATCTTAAATATGAAGTTTTCCCAAGCTCAGGTGAGTTACTATCTCTTACAGGTTTTTATAAAAAGATCCTTGACCCAATCAACCGAACTCAGGCACGTGGTGCTTCAGGGGTATTTTCTTATTTCAATGCCAGTGACGAAGCCAACATTTATGGTCTGGAGCTTGAAGCGAGAATGGACGTGATCGAAAATGACAATGACAATGGTCTTGATCTAAGTGTATCTGGAAATATTACTAGAATGTGGCACAGCCAGGATCTTAAAGATGTTTTTGCTGAAGATGGATCCTTTGTAAGAACATTCAGATATAATGGAAATGATGAAATCGGACTTCAGGGTGCATCAGACTGGATCGTGAATGCATCGGCAAACTTCAGTACAGAAACAGAGAATCCATTCCGTGGAACAATTGTAGCAAACTATGCTTCAGATAAAATCTACGCGCTTGGATCACCAGATACTCAAAACCTTGATTTTATCGATATCCAGTATAACGACGAAATCATTGAAAAAGGTTTTGTAACCCTGGATTTGATCCTGTCTAAAGAGTTCGGAAATAATTTTGAACTTGAATTCAAAGGACAGAACCTACTTAACCCTGAAATTGAAAGATATCAGGCAATTAGACCATTATCTGGTAATGCTGCAGAGGCAGAGCAAACCGTTCGTTCTTACACCAGAGGAGCCGTATTAAGCCTTGGCTTGAGCTACAACTTCTAATTTTTTAACCACAAATTATATACACAACCTATTACAATCAAAACTTAAATTATGAAAAAAACAGCAAGACACTTTTTGTTAATGAGCGCGCTTTTTGGCGGTTTGCTTATCACAAGTTGTAGTAGTGATGACAATGATATTGATATCATTAATCCTACAGATGACACTGGGACACCAAATCCAGCACCTTCAGATAACATCCTGAATGGAAGCGTTGATGAAGACATGACTCTTGATGCTAATACTTCATACCAATTATCCGGAATTCTTTCCGTAGAAAGTGGAGTAACCCTTACAATTCCTGCAGGAACAGAGATCGTTGCAGATCCAGATCTTGATGATAGTGATGCAACTAACGTTTATATCGTAGTTCAAAAAGGTGGAGATATCGAAATTAACGGTACTGCATCTGCTCCTGTGATCATGCGTTCTTCTAATGGACAGTCAGGTAGCTGGGGTGGACTAATCATCGCTGGTAATGCTGCAACTACTGAAGGTACTGATGCAACTGCTGAAGTTGGTGGAATTCTTTACGGTGGTAGTGATGCTGCAGATGATTCTGGTTCTATCAACTACCTTGTACTTTCTGATGCCGGAGCTCAGATCAATTCTGAATCTCAATTTAACGGACTTTCTCTATACGGAGTAGGTTCAGGAACTTCCATCATGAACGTTGCTCTAATCAATGGAGCAGATGATGGAGTTGAATTCTTCGGAGGTTCTGTAAATGCTACGAATCTGTATCTTGAAAACAACGAAGATGATGCAGTAGACTGGACTGAAGGTTGGAATGGAACAATCGATAATGTATATGTTCTTCATACTATCGAAAACTTCTCCACAGCGATCGAAGCCGATGGTGAGAATAAGGAACCAAGAATCAACAATTTTACCGCTGTTTCTACAAAAGGTGGAACTGCGCTACAATTTAAGAAAGACTCTGGTGCGATCATCACTGGATTATCTTTGAATGGTTATGATACGTCGGTAGATATCGCAGATGACACCAGAACAGATCTATCAGGAATAAACCTGAATGGAGCTGTTGCTGAATTGGATAACTCCTACTCTCTTACTCCAACAGTAATGGAATCTACTTTTGATTGGATCTCTAATCGTGGACAGGTATCTGTACTGCCAAGTAACATTGATAGCGATCTTACTTTAGACGGTGATAGTGAATATGTAATAAGTGACGTAGTATCTGTAAATGCTGGTGCCACACTTACTATTCCTGCTGGAACAAAGATCACTGCAAGAAGTGATGCCGATACTGATGCAACAAGCATTTATATCGTAGTACAACAAGGAGCAATGATCGATATTCAGGGAACCGATTCAAATCCTGTGGTAATGTCTTCAACTTCTGGTGAAGCCGGAAGCTGGGGTGGTCTTGTGATCGCTGGAAATGCAGCAACTACTGAAGGTTTAAATGCTACTGCTGAAGTTGGTGGAATCGTCTACGGAGGTTCTGATGCTGAAGACAATTCAGGTTCTATCGCTTATTTGATTTTAAGAGATGCCGGAGCACAGATCAATTCTGAATCTCAGTATAACGGGCTATCCCTTTACGCTGTTGGATCTGGAACTACAATTGACAACATCGCAATTATTAATGGAGCAGATGACGGAGTTGAATTCTTTGGAGGTTCTGTTTCTGTAACAAATGCATATTTCGAAAATAATGAAGATGACCAGATCGACTGGACTGAAGGTTGGAATGGTTCTGTTACAAATGCTTATATCAATCTGACTATCGATAACTTTTCAACTGTTGTAGAAGCAGACGGAGAGAACAATATGCCAGCTCTTAACCAGATCACTGCAGTTTCAACTGCTGGAGGAACAGCATTACAGTTCAAGAAACTTTCTGGAGCAACGATCACTGGTCTTTCTTTATCTGGTTTTGAAACTAATATTGATATCGCAGATGATACAAGAACAGATCTTTCTGGAATCCAGATCGACGGTGAGGATGCAGACGTTGAAGCAGCTTATGATGCAGATGCAACTGTAGATGCTGCAGATTTTGATTGGGTAAACTAAGATCAAAATTTAGTTTAAAATATTGAAATTCACTAATTAGCCAAAATTAAGGGTTGCCATCTGGTAACCCTTTTTTATTATCTATAAATTCCGGCAACCCAGCATTTTGTGGCAGGATTTTTGAAATTTTATTTGTAAGTTTGTCTAATCTGTACCAAAGAGAATGAAGCAAAAGTACCTATTTAGCTTTTTATTGTTTAGTTTCCTGATGTTGGCAATCCCTGCGAACGCTCAGGATTCTTTATCTGCTTCAGCTCGAACAGAAATTTCTATAGATGGTTTATCTATATATCCCAACCCAATTACTGGAGGAAGAGTCTTTATTTCTTCCACCAAAAACCAGGAAAAGAAGATCGAGATCTATAATGTTTTAGGCAAGCCAGTTCTTAAATCCAGATTAAGAGGTAGAGAGCTAGACGTTTCAACACTTACTCCTGGAATTTATATTATTAAGATCGAAGAAGGAAGATCTAAAGCTACCCGCAAACTGGTGGTAAAATAAAACACGGTAAATCTTAATTTGTAAGCTTCTTTTTAAAGAGGCTTTTTTATTGCTTAATTTTGAAGCTCCAATGTTTATTTATGCTGAAAAATAAAATCTTCAATATTTCCTCTTCGGAAGAATTTGAAAAGCTAAGCCTTGAAGTTTACAAATATCAGTATCAGCATAATCCTGTTTATCAGAAATTCTGTAAACTTTTGAAGAAATCACCTGAAAACGTTTTATCTATCAGGGAGATTCCGTTTCTACCTATAGAGTTTTTCAAAAAAGAAAATATCATTACTGAAGAACAGAAAGCAGAGATTACTTTTACCAGTAGTGGAACTACCGGATCTGCGACCAGCAAACATCATGTTGCCGATCTTGGCATCTATGAAGAGAGTTTTTTAAAAGCTTTTGAAGCATTCTACGGTTCTCCAGAGGATTATACTTTTCTGGCACTTCTACCAAGTTACCTTGAACGCACAGGAAGTTCTCTTATTTATATGGCAGATGCGCTCATTAAAAGATCAAACAAGGCCGATAGCGGATTCTACCTTGATGATCTTGAAGATCTTTCTGAAAAATTAAAGAAACTGGACCAGTCTGGAAAGAAAGTATTTCTGATTGGTGTTTCTTTTGCCCTACTTGACCTTGTAGAAAATGAAACTTTTGATCTACAGCATACCATCATAATGGAAACCGGAGGAATGAAAGGCAGACGCAAGGAAATGATACGTGAAGAACTGCACCAAATCCTAAGGTCCGGTTTTGGGGTTAATCATATACATAGTGAATATGGAATGACTGAACTTTTATCTCAGGCATACTCTAGTGGGAATGGAGTTTTTGAAACTCCCAACTGGATGAATATACTTATACGGGATCCGGAAGATGCGCTTAGTTACGTACAGGATGGTAAAACCGGTGGTATTAACGTAATAGACCTGGCTAATTTGAACTCCTGTTCATTCATTGCCACCCAGGATCTTGGAAAAATTTCAGGTGACCAAATAGAGATCATGGGGCGTTTTGACAACAGCGATATTAGAGGTTGCAACCTTCTTGTTCTATAATCGAAATTTTAACTTTTCAAGCTGTAATTTACTGAAGTTGAGTGCGACTCAATAGTTGTAAGATGGAGAAGGTTCATATCTTCATTTTGCGCTAAGTGAATTTTCATATTAGATTGGTTAGTTAGTTACAAAGCCTTCAGGTTCTTCCTGAAGGCTTTTGTATTTAAGCTTTCCAAGCGGCGGTATGATTAGCTGTAAAATGCAAAAAAGACGATCATTCCCATTGAAATTATGAAAATGATCGCCCTTATTATATCTTCTCCCTTGAATTTACCCATATACTTCTATGTACGAAGTCGGGCATTCTAAGGTTTTAAATCGCTCTAATGATATAAGTATTCTTCTTTCCTTTATTTAAAATAACATATTTGTTATTGATAAGATCATCTTTAGTAATCGTATAATCTTCTTTTACTTTCTCTTTATTAACTGCTACCGAGTTTTCTTTTAAAGCCCGTCTGGCTTCGCCATTCGATTTTAGAAAATTGGTTTGAGCAGCCAGCGCAGCGATCATGTCGAGTCCATTCTCAATTTCGGTCATTGCGATATCAGCTTGCGGCACGCCTTCGAAAATATCGAGAAAGGTCGCTTCATCAAGCTTCCTGAAGTCCGCTGCCGTACTTTTTCCGAAGAGAACTTCAGAAGCAGCAAGAGCATTGTTATAATCTTCTTCTGAATGTACCATTGTCGTAACCTGTTTTCCAAGTTCCTTCTGTAGTTCACGTTTGTGTGGCGCTTCCTTATGTTCAGCAATTAAAGAATCGATCTCCTCCTTGGACAAAAAAGTGAAGATCTTGATGTATTTTTCAGCATCTTCATCACTGGTATTTAACCAGTACTGGTAGAATTTGTAAGGAGAAGTTCTCTCTTTATCAAGCCAGATATTTCCACCTTCTGTCTTCCCGAATTTAGTTCCATCAGCCTTGGTGATCAAAGGACAGGTCAAAGCATAACCTTTCCCCTCTCCAATTCTGCGAATAAGTTCCGTTCCCGTAGTGATATTCCCCCATTGATCACTTCCACCCATTTGCAGCGTACAGTTATTTTCTCTGTATAAATGCAGGAAATCATAACCCTGTACCAACTGGTAAGTAAATTCAGTAAAAGACATTCCTACAGAAGATTCAGAAGACAATCTTTTCTTGACTGAATCTTTGGACATCATATAGTTCACGGTGATATGCTTCCCTACATCCCTGATGAATTCAAGGAAAGAGAAGTTTTTCATCCAGTCGTAATTGTTTACCAGAACTGCCGCGTTATCATGGTCAGAATCAAAATCAAGGAATCTCGAAAGTTGTTCTTTTAGCGAATTCTGGTTGTGACGTAAAGTTTTTTCATCAAGCAGATTACGTTCAGCCGACTTCCCCGATGGATCCCCGATCATTCCAGTAGCACCGCCAACCAACGCATAAGGCTTGTGCCCCGCAAGTTGAAAATGGCGTAACATCATGACTCCCACAAGATGACCAATATGCAGCGAATCTGCCGTTGGATCTATCCCTACGTAAGCCGCACGCATTTCTTCCATTAAATGTTCCTCGGTTCCAGGCATGGTGTCATGCAACATCCCTCTCCAGGTAAGTTCTTTTACGAAATTCTTCTCCATAATATGCTAATTCAGGTAAAAATAGCCGTAAAGATACCATTTACTCTTATTTTTCCTAAGTGCAATAACTATATTTACCCCATGATACTTGTGACTGGTGGTACGGGATTGGTAGGCGCTCATTTATTATATGAGCTGGTGCGTGCTGGTGAAAAAATTCGTGCTATTCATCGTGAGAACAGCGATTTGAATAAGGTTCTCGAAGTATTTTCTTTTTATTCTGAAGCTGAAGAAGCAGAGAAACTGTTCCATCAAATTGAATGGAAAGTAGCAGATCTTAACAATATTCCACAACTTACCGCAGCATTTGTAGAGGTACAGCAAGTATATCATTCGGCAGCCCTGGTATCTTTTGATCCCGCCGATGAGCAAGAATTACGAAAAGTCAATATTGAAGGCACGGCAAATATCGTTAACCTTTGCATTTCCTGTAAAGTACATAAATTATGTTTTGTAAGTAGTATCGCTGCTTTAGGCAACATCACAAATGCAGACAAAATAGATGAAACAGGTAAATGGAATCCGGAAGGAAAGCACAACGATTATGCAATTTCCAAATATGGTGCAGAGATCGAAGTATGGCGTGGAACACAGGAAGGTGTCAATGCCATTATTGTGAATCCAGGGGTGATCATTGGTCCTGGTTTCTGGAATTCGGGATCTGGCAAAATCTTTAAAAAGATAGATTCCGGTTTATCCTATTACTTTCCAAAAGTCACAGGGTTTGCAGGAGTACAGGATGTTGCGAAATCCATGGTTATTCTAATGAATTCTGAAAAGGTGAACGAACAATATGTTCTGGTTTCAGAAAATATTTCATTTAAGCAAGTTTTTGATTGGGCTGCAGAAGCACTGAATAAGACGAAACCTAAGCGAAAACTTCAGAAATGGATGATCGCATCAGGATGGTTCTTTCAAAAGATTGGAAGTATTTTCGGAAGAAAAAGATCTATCACTTACGAAACTATCAATAGTTTGCACGAAGAAAGCTACTACGATAATTCAAAGATCACCCAGGAAATGAATTATCAATTCGAGCCTATGGAAAGTGTTGTCAAACGAACTGCCAGTAATTATAAGAACTAGTTCCTATCCTCCTTCATGCTCACAGGAGCAATCAAGCTGTCCCGTTTTTCTTCTTTTCCTTTAATATCATCTTTCAGTTTCAACCTGCTTCGTTGCACAGAATCTCTTAATCTTGGAATGGCCATGATAGAATCCATCATCTGTAAAGAATCTTTTTGCAAGCGCTTAAGACTATCTTCTCTTTTGATCTCCACTTCACGCAAAGAATCATATTTTGATTTCAATACTTTAATTCGACCTCTTACAGAATCGTAAATTCTTTCATAGATCACGTATTGATCTGAGTAATAATTACTGCTCTGTTCAAATTGAAGACTATCAATATCATATTTTTCAAACACGAACTTGTCTGGTTGTATACCAGTTTGTTCAAGCTTGAATTTATTATAATTCTTTGCTGCGTGAACCAAAGATAACTCGGTAAGCACATCTACCATCTTCTCTTCCGGAATGAGGTTGTCTGGCTTCTCAGTCTTATCCAGATCCTGACAGGCAATCAGAAAGATGGACAGTGCAAGTAATAATATGTAGGGCTTTCTAGCGATCAAATGTTAGTCTTTCAGCGACTTTCGTAAATGGTTGATGTTTGAAGTTCTTATAAACCAGGTTACCATTCACAAAAGTATGAGTGATACGTGATTTGAAGGTTGTTCCTTCAAACGGAGACCACTGGCATTTCGAATAGATATTATCTGGTTGCACAGCCCATGGTGAGTTAAGATCTACAAGAACAAGATCTGCTTTGTATCCTTCACGTATAAAACCTCTTTTTTCAATCTGAAAAAGAATTGCCGGATTATGACAGGCTTTCTCCACGATCTTCTCAAGAGATATCTTCCCCTGATGATGCATTTGTAGCAAGGCAGGTAAAGCATGTTGAACTAATGGTCCGCCACTTGGAGCTTTGGTATAAACATTCTTCTTTTCTTCTTTGGTATGAGGAGCATGATCTGTTGCAAGTACATCCAGGTGATTATCCAAAAGCCCCTGAAGCAATGCTTCCTGATCCTTTTTGGTTTTTACTGCCGGATTCCATTTGATTAATGTTCCCTTTGTGGCATAATCCTGATCGTTGAACCATAAATGGTGTATACAAACCTCAGCCGTTATCTTTTTATCCTTTAATGGCTTCTTACTATTAAACAGAGATAATTCCTTGGCAGTAGAAACATGAAAGACATGTAATCTAGCGCCGGTTTTTTTCGCGAGAGCCACAGCTTTGGAAGAGGACTTGTAACAAGCTTCTTCACTTCTAATTTTCGGATGCATTTCAATAGGAATATCATCACCAAATTTTGCCTTGGCTTCTTCCAGGTTTTTCTGAATGGTTTCCTCATCTTCACAATGTACGGCGATAAGTACAGGTGACTTTTTGAAGATCTGTTCTAATACCTTTTCATTATCCACCAGCATGTTCCCTGTAGAGGAGCCCAGGAAAAGTTTTAAAGCAGCAACTTTCTTAGGATCGATTTTTTCGATCTCCGCAAGATTATCGTTCGTCCCGCCAAACATAAACGAATAGTTCGCATAGGAAGTTTCTCCAGCAATACTGAATTTATCTTCTAGCAACTCCTCTGTTGTAGCCTGCGGCAAGGTGTTTGGCATTTCTATAAACGTGGTAATACCACCGGCTACCGCTGCCTTAGAACCTGTTTCTATATTTTCTTTATGAGTAAGACCTGGTTCTCTGAAATGCACCTGGTCATCAATTAGTCCAGGTATCAAATAGGTCCCTTCAGCATCATAAATATTTACATCAGGTGATTTTGCACTTATACTTTCTGCAATTTCAACGATGATTCCATTCTCGATGAACACATCCCCTTCAGTGATCTTATTCTCGTTTACAATCTTAGCGTTCTTGATTAAAACCTTTTTCATCAAAATTTTTTCCTGTTAAACAGACTTTTCAGCTTCATTTTTATTACCCCAAAAACGGCTTCAGAAATAATGGAGCCGCTCATTTTTGATGTTCCCCGTGTTCTATCTGTAAAGATCACAGGAACCTCTATAATCTTAAATCCTTTTAAATAGGATTTGAATTTCATTTCTATCTGGAAAGCATAACCTACAAACTGTATGCGATCCAGGTTTATTGCTTTTAACACTTCACTTTTATAGCAAACGTACCCCGCCGTGGTGTCTTGTATATCCATACCAGTTATGAACCGAACATATCTCGACGCCAACCAGGACATGAGTACACGGTTCATAGGCCAGTTGATAACATTGACACCGGTTATATAGCGTGAACCAATGGCAACATCGGCTCCATCTCTCTTGCAAGCGTTGTACAGTCGTATAAGATCGTTGGGATTATGTGAGAAATCTGCATCCATTTCAAAAATGAAATCATAACCTCTCTTAAGTGCCCACTTAAATCCGTGAATGTAAGCAGTTCCTAAACCCTGCTTACCTAATCTTTCTTCAAGGAACAATGTTTCAGGAAATTCAGCCATCAAAGTCCGAACCCTGGTTGCTGTGCCATCTGGAGAATTATCATCCACAACGAGAACATGAAACTTGCGCCTCTGTGAAAAAACGTTCCTCACAATACGCTCAATGTTCTCAATTTCATTAAAGGTGGGTATAATAATTATCCCATTTCCCATTCCTAAAACTTTTGCACAAATGTATGCAAATTAAAACTTCAAATCTTCATGGAAAGCAACCGCAAATAGGGTCAAAATTTTACATTTGTAAAAAAGATTTAAATGCAGGCGACGGCAAGATTAAGCGAATATCAGGATTGGATCACGATCACTTTCCTTCTATGCTTTGGCTTGCTGGTATTGGCCCGTGTTACCTTTCCACAACGTTTTGAAGAATTTATAACGCTTCTCAACTCTGGTAAATTTATAGCCTTTAAAGGAAAGGAGAATAAGGCTTTTCATGGTTTTAACATTATATTATTCTCTGTACAGGCGATCGCAGTCTCTTTATTTATCTTTCTGGGTTACAGGTACTTTTTTGAAACAGATCTTCACTCTATTGTATTGTTCATTCGCATTCTTACTGGATACACCTGTCTTATTTTATTGAAAGCCGGAGTTGAAAAGATCATTGGTAATATCTTCGACATCGATGAGCGAATAGATTACTATATTTTTCAGAAATTAAGCTATCGCAATTTCATTTCGATTTTTCTTCTTTTCGCATGTCTTTTTCTGGTATATAGCATGGAAGCTACAGGCCTCAGCCTTAGGATCATCGCATTTACGGCGGTCCTGGCAAATGCATTTTCTATGTTAATAATCTATAGAAGGAATCAAAGTGTGCTTAGCGTTAATTGGTTCTATTTTATTTTGTACATTTGCGCTCTCGAAATCGCCCCTTATATTATTTTGTACAAGTTAATTACGATCTAGAAGGAACTTTAAAGTATTGCATATGAAAGTGAAAACAATTTTGGTTTCCCAGCCTGAACCTAAGGTAGAAAACTCTCCTTATTTTGAGCTGGAAGAAAAGCAGAAAGTTAAAATTGATTTCATCCCCTTTATTCATGTTGAAGGCGTTCCCAGTAAGGAAGTTAGACAACAAAAAATTGATCTTGCCAACTATACCGCGATCATTTTGACCAGCCGTAATGCTGTAGATCACTTCTTCAGGATTGCCGAGGAAATGAGATTCAAGGTGCCAGACTCCTTAAAATACTTCTGTCTTAGTGAAGCTGTTGCTTATTACCTGCAGAAATACGTAGTCTATCGTAAACGTAAGATCTACGTAGGTAAAAGAACATTCGCAGAGCTTGCTCCGCTTATCAAGAAATATAAGAACGAGAAGTTCTTACTCCCTTCTTCAGATATGCTGAAGCCAGATGTTCCTAAGACGTTAAACAAACTTGGAGTAGAATGGAAAAAAGCAGTTTTTTACCGAACTGTGGTCAGTGATCTTTCAGACCTGAAAGATGTAACATACGATATACTTGTATTCTTTAGTCCTAGCGGAATTAAATCTCTTTTTGAGAACTTCCCAGACTTTAAACAGAACAATACACGTATAGCCGTATTTGGAAATACAACTATAAAGGCAGCTAAGGAACATGGTCTAACAGCAGATATTAAAGCTCCTACTCCGGAAACTCCGAGTATGACCATGGCAATTAGCAAATACATCAACGAAGTGAATAAGAAGTAGATTTGCTTTTACTTTGATACAATAAATAAAAAATCCGGTCTTGCGACCGGATTTTTTGATTTCAACTAACAATTTAAAACTAATCTACAGGAGCTCCCTTCATAATTTCTTCATTTGCATATTCCTCGAACTTGGAGAAATTTTGCTTAAAGAAACTTGAAAGCTCTTTTGCCTTTTTATCATAAGCTTCTTTATCTGCCCATGTATTTTTTGGATTTAAGACTTCTGCCGGTACTCCTTCACAGGTTTTAGGCATACTCAATCCAAAGATCTGGTGATTTTCAAATTCTACTCCATCAAGTTTCCCTTCAAGCGCAGAACTTATCATTTCACGAGTATATTTTAATTTCATTCGATTTCCCACTCCATATGGTCCACCGGTCCAACCTGTATTCACAAGCCATACATTAACCCCAGCATCTTTCATCTTGCGACTTAGCATTTCTGCATATTTAGTAGGATGTAACGGCATGAATGGTGCGCCAAAACAAGCAGAAAAACTTGGTACAGGCTCATCTACCCCGGCTTCAGTACCAGCAACCTTTGCAGTATATCCGCTTATAAAGTGATAAGCCGCCTGTCCTGGTGTAAGCTTACTAATTGGAGGCAATACTCCAAATGCATCTGCTGTAAGGAAAAATATATTTTTAGGATTTTCTCCAATTGAAGGTTCCTGGATATTATCAATATGATATATAGGATAGCTTACCCGTGTGTTCTGTGTGATTGAAGTATCACTAAAATCCACATCGCCCTTTTCATTAAGAACGACATTTTCCAGGATAGCTCCAGGCTTGATCGCATGGTAAATATCTGGTTCATTTTCTTCGGAAAGGTTAATTACCTTCGCATAACATCCACCTTCAAAATTGAAAATAGTGTTCTCCTTTGTCCAACCATGCTCATCATCTCCAATAAGTTTTCTTTCCGGATCTGCTGAAAGTGTTGTCTTCCCTGTTCCTGAAAGTCCGAAGAATATAGCGGTATCGCCGTCTTCTCCTACATTTGCAGAACAGTGCATTGGTAACGTGTTTTTATAAACGGGTAAAACAAAATTAAGCGCAGAAAAGATCCCCTTTTTGATCTCCCCGGTATAACCGGTTCCTCCAATTAGCGCGATCTTTTTCTTAAAATTAAGAATGGCAAAATTTTCCTGTCTGGTTCCATCTACTGAAGGATCTGCTTTGAATCCTGGTGCATTTACCACTAGCCAGTCTTCCTGAAAGTTTTCAAGTTCTGAATCATTTACTCTCAAGAACATATTGAAAGCAAATTGGTTTGACCATGGATACTCATTAATCACCCTAATGTTTAAACGATAATTATCGTCTGCACAAGCGTAGGCATCGCGAGCAAAGATCTCTTTATCTCCAAGGTAATTTGTTACCTTATTATAAAGAGAATCAAATTTTTCCGGATCAAAAGGGATATTAATATCTCCCCACCATACTTTATCCTCTGTGATCTCATCTTTTACAATGAATCTGTCCTTTGGAGATCTTCCTGTAAACTCACCAGTATTAACAGCAAGTGCTCCAAATGAGCTCTCTACTCCCTGTCCTAGTTCGATAGTTTTCTTCTGAAGTTCCTCTGGAGATAGTTGATAATGTACTCTGGCATTTTTGATCCCGTAATCCTCTAACGAAATCGTTTTCGTAATTTGGGTGTTATCGACCATAAAAAAATCAATTCTGTTGTTTGTTTAGGCGTACAAAAGTAAAAATCTTATGCAGATATAACGATATCGGTAATCAATTTATTTGTTTTTTAACTTTATGAATTTCAGCACTAATAAGAACCAACCTACAATTAAAAGCCCTCCACCAATTGGGGTAACTAATGCTATTGCTGAAAAGTCTACTCCTGTAACCGCCGTTGTAGATAATAAATAGATAGATCCTGAGAATAATATTGTACCAAGAAGGAAAAGGTAAAACAATAGCTTGTTATCTTTTTCAGTAATAATAATCCCGAGGATCAACATTAAAAAAGCATGATACATTTGGAATCTAACGCCCGTTTCAAAGCTATTTAAAGAAGCTTCTGAAAGTGTTTCTTTCAAACCATGTGCTGCAAAAGCTCCAAGAATCACGGCAATTAATCCAAAAATGGCTCCGGTTACTAAGAATTTCCTGTTTGTCTGCATAGTTTTATATGAGTCAGCTTTTTAATACATTCGTTTGCACTACACAAAACTAACTTAATTTATGCGAGAAATATTAATCGTAGGTGCAGGAAAATCTACCGCTGCACTTATAGACTACCTGCTCGACCGAGCGGTAGAGCAAAATCTAAAATTAAAAATTGCCGACAAGGAGCTCGAGAATGCCGTAAATGCTTGCAGAAACCGCAAACATTGCGAAGCCATCGAACTGGATGTTTTCAATAAGAAAAGCAGGGAACCAGCAATTAAACAGGCAGACCTGGTGATTTCCATGTTGCCCGCAAGATATCATATTGAGGTCGCCCGTGATTGCGTAAAATTCAACAAGCACATGGTAACGGCTTCCTATATTAGCGATGAGATGCGTGCTCTGGATGAGGAGGTTAAGAAAAAGAACCTGGTATTTATGAATGAGATCGGCGTGGATCCGGGAATTGACCATATGAGTGCCATGCAGGTTATCGACAGAATAAGAGATAAAGGCGGAAAGATCTTACTTTTTGAATCCTTTACCGGTGGACTTGTTGCTCCGGAAAGCGACAACAACCTATGGAACTATAAATTTACCTGGAATCCCAGAAACGTAGTTGTTGCCGGACAGGGTGGTGTTGCTGAATTTATCCAGGAAGGGAAATACAAGTATATACCTTACCATAGACTATTCCGCAGGACTGAATTTCTGGAAGTAGAAGGCTACGGAAAATTTGAAGGTTACGCCAACAGGAATTCGCTGAAATACCAAAGTGTTTACGGACTCGAAAACGCTCTAACCTTATATAGAGGAACCATTAGAAAAGTAGGTTTCAGTAGAGCATGGAATATGTTCGTGCAACTTGGAATGACCGATGATAGTTTTGAGATGACTAATTCAGAAGAAATGAGTTACCGCGATTTCATCAATTCTTTTCTGCCTTATTCCCCTAGCGATTCCGTAGAACTTAAAACCAGACATAGTCTTAAGATCGATCAGGATGATATTATGTGGGACAAGCTTATAGAACTTGATCTTTTTAATTCAGAAAAAAAGATCGGGATCAAAAATGCTACTCCGGCGCAAGCGCTTCAGAAGATCTTAATGGATAAATGGACACTGGCTGAAGACGACAAGGATATGATCGTTATGTATCATAAATTCGGTTACGAGCTAGATGGTGAAAAGAAGCAAATTGATTCTACAATGGTTCATATTGGTGAGGATCAGTCCAAAACAGCTATGTCTAAAACTGTGGGATTACCAGTAGCCATTTCAGCATTGATGATTCTGAGCGGAGAGATCAAAACTCCAGGTGTTCAATTACCAATTCGCAAAGAGGTCTATGAGCCTATTCTGAAGGAACTTGAGACTCACGATATCATTTTTAAAGAAAAAGAGACAGAATATCTAGGATACAACCCATTTGGTGAGGTAGGTAATTAGAATTGAAAAGCATTTTTGCTATTTTCGCTTAACGACCAAAAATTATCCTTATGAAGATTGTAAACGATAGTGTTGAGCTAGATGGGATTGATAAGACCATTCTTAATTATCTAATGAAAGATGCCAAAAAACCGATTTTAGAGATCGCCAAGAATATCGGAATTACCGGAGCAGCCGTTCACCAGCGCTTGCGAAAACTGGAGAAATCTGGTTTGATCGAAGGCTCTAAAATGATGCTAGATGCGAGATTGCTGGGTTATAAAACCATGGCTTTTGTCGGGGTTTACCTGGATAAGGCTGTAAGTAACCCACAGGCAGTTAAACAACTTAGTGAAATTCCTGAGGTGATCGAATGTCACTACACCACGGGAAACTGGTCTATATTTTTAAAGATCTTATGTCGTGACAACGAACATTTAATGGTTGTACTTAATAAGAACATCCAGGCAATAGACGGTGTCTCCCGGACAGAAACATTTATAAGTCTCAATCAACAAATAGACCGGCAGATCAAGATATAACGAAAAAAGGCTGTTAGAATTCTAACAGCCTTTTCTCTAAAATTTAAAATTTATCTTAATCTCTACCCATAAATATTCCAACGAAGTATAATAGTGTAGCCAGTGATCCTACTGCAGCTACCACATAAGTTCTAGCCGCCCATTTCAGCGAATCTTCTGCTGCATCATGTTCTGCTGGAGTCAGCATGTTTTCAGTTTCCAGCCATACCAAAGCTCTTTTGCTGGCATCATATTCTACCGGCAAGGTGATAAAGCTGAATAAAGTTCCCATTGCAAACATTATGATCCCTATAAGTAGAACAGTTTGTCCTACTCCTACGCTCACCATACTCATTAATATAAGCCCACCAAAAATCGCCCATTGGGAAAACTTGGAAGCGATACTTACTACCGGCACTAATTTACTTCTCATTTGCAACCAGCTGTAAGCTTTTGCATGTTGTACTGCGTGACCACACTCGTGAGCAGCAACAGCCGCTGCCGCAGCATTATGTTGAGAGTAAACTCCCTCGCTAAGGTTCACGGTTTTCTTGGATGGATTGTAATGATCTGAAAGCATTCCCGGGGTAGAAATCACTTTTACATCATTGATCCCGTTGTCCCGCAACATTTTTTCAGCGATCTCTTTACCACTCATTCCGTTTTGAAGGTGCACTTTGGAGTACTCCTTAAATTTGCTTTTTAGTTTGTTGCTCACAAACATGCTCACTAAGAAAATGAGCCCGGCAATTATATAATATCCCATCATAGGTCCTAATATTTTAAGTTTTAGTAATGATCCAAATATATCAAAAACCCCGCCAGCAGAATTGGCTGTCAGTCGATTATTACAAGGCTGATGAGTTAATTTATTCTAAATGCTTCCCAATCATTTTCAAAAAGGGCTCTTTATATTTCACAAATTCAGATATTAGCTATATTTGCAACGGTTCATAAAAAACAGCTATGCAATACAAGAGAATACTTTTAAAACTATCTGGAGAAGCTTTAATGGGAAAGCGCCAATATGGCATCGATCCCGAACGCCTGGCAGAATATGCTGCGGAAATCAAATCGGTAGTAGAACAAGGTGTTGAGCTTGCTATAGTAATTGGCGGTGGAAATATTTTTAGAGGTGTTGCCGGTGCCAGTAAAGGAATGGATAGAGTACAGGGTGATCATATGGGAATGCTGGCTACTGTAATAAATGGACTGGCTTTACAGAGTGCGCTTGAAGATGCCGATATTCAAACCAGGTTGCAGTCGGCTATCAAGATCAATGAAGTTGCAGAACCTTTTATAAGAAGAAAAGCTATTAGGCACCTGGAAAAAGGTCGTGTTGTAATTTTTGGTGGTGGAACTGGTAACCCATACTTCACTACAGATTCTGCAGCAGTATTAAGAGCGATTGAAATAAAAGCTGATGTGATTCTTAAGGGCACCAGAGTAGATGGAATTTATACTTCAGACCCTGAAAAGGACAAAAGCGCTACAAAATTTGATTTTATTTCTTTCGAAGATGTTTTGAAGAAAGGATTAAAAGTAATGGATACAACGGCATTTACTTTGAGCCAGGAAAACGAATTACCTATTATTGTATTTGATATGAACAAACCCGGGAACTTGCTAAGAGTGACCACTGGAGAACCTGTAGGAACAAAAGTAAATTTATAATTAAATAGAAAACGATATTAGAAATGGACGAGGTTGAATTTATTTTAGAAGAAGCAAAAGAAGCAATGGAGAACGCCATTGTGCATCTTAAAAAACAACTTTCAAATATACGCGCCGGTAAAGCTACTCCAAGCATGCTTGGAAGTGTAATGGTTGATTATTACGGAGCAAAAACACCTTTGCAACAGGTGGCTAATGTAAACACACCAGATGCGCGAACATTATCAATTCAGCCTTTCGAAAAGAGCATGATCCAGGAAATTGAAAAAGGGATCATGGTAGCGAATCTTGGGTTTAATCCAATGAACAATGGTGAGAGCGTGATCATTAACGTACCGCCACTTACCGAGGAGCGTCGTATTCAATTGTCCAAGCAGGCAAAAGCTGAAGCGGAAGATTCTAAGATTGGTGTTAGAAATGATCGTAAGCATGCGATGCAGGAATTAAAAAAACTCGATATCTCTGAAGATGCTTTAAAATCTTCTGAAGATGAAGTTCAGGAACTTACCAATGAATATATCGCCAAGATAGAAAGTATTCTGGTGGTGAAGGAAAAAGAGATCATGACCGTTTAATGATCACACTTTCAAAATTTTATGCCGGTTCGGGTCTGGAGATAAACAGATTTGAACCGGCATTTTTATTTTTGAACAAATTCATTTTGAGATAATGTCGAAGCTAGTATACTTGTTTTTACTGATCACTACTTTTAGCTTCGCCCAGTCTAAGGTGAACGGCCGGGTCATCGATTCAGAAACTAATGAACCACTAGCCTACGCCAGGATCAATCTTAAAAATGGCTCAGTATTAACCAATATTGACGGTAGTTTTGAATTGCAAGTTGGAAAAGAAGTCGTTGAAGTAAGAATTAGTTATGTTGGCTATAAAACAATAAGTACCCGTATAAATCAAGATACAAAGTATCTTCAGATCAAACTAAGCGCGGTTCGGGAAAAACTGCAAACCGTAGAACTTTCCAATGCTCCTAATCCTGCCGACAGTCTTATTTCTGAAGCGATTTCGCGAAAAGAACTAAATGATCCTGAGGAAGTCTTACCTGGTTTTAAATATAAAAGTTACTCCAAGTTTATTGTAGACAATGAAGGTGGTGGAATCCAGCTTTATGCCGATAGTACTTCAGCAGCAATGAAGACTATCGTAAACGAGGGACGTGGATATCTTTCAGAAAAGGTTGCTAGTCATAGTTTTGATGGAAATGGTGACACTTCAGAAGAAGTGCTTGGTGTAAGAACTGCCGGATTTGAGAAACCGGTTTATAACGTTCTCACCATGGAGGTCAATCCGTTTTCATTATATAAAAATGATTACAGTCTCTACAAAACAGATTATGCCGGACCGCTGGGAAAAGCAGCATTCAGGAATTATGATTATAAGATCCTGGATACGACTCAAACTTCAAGACCTGCATATGTGATCTACTTTAGTCCAAAGCGTGAAGAGGTTGTAGCTGGCCTGGAAGGAATACTATATTTAGACACAGAAACCCTCGCGATTCAGAAGGCAAAAGCACAACTTCTGGGATCGGTGAAACTGGAAGTTGACTACGAATATCAATATTTCCCTGATCATGCCGTCTGGTTTCCGAAGCTACAAACCACCACTATAAAACCAGGCTCGGGAGGTAAAGAAATAGCTGTTTTTGGAGGTACGGTTGGAATTGGAACTATTCAGCAAAACCCAGGGATTCTTAGCAGACTCCTGGGTGCAGATGAAATTAGCCGTGATCTTTACTTAAATTCTACCGTAATACATTATGATTTCGACCTGCAGCCACAGGCCCAGGTAAAAACTAGTGATGCCGAGATCAAGATCGATCCAGACGCGATAGACAGGACACATAGTTTCTGGGAAGAGAACAGAAAAGTGGAATACGATGATCGCGATGAAGCTACTGAACAGAAAGTAGACAGTCTTATAAAGTCTCAGAATATAGAGCGTAAAATTCAGGTAAAAAAAGCCATCGCTTCTGGCTCTTACCCTTTAGGCTTCTGGGATATAGATCTTGGTAAGATTTTTAAGTTTAGTAATTACGAAGGTATAAGGCTTGGGTTTGGAGGAAAGACAAACGATCAATTCTCAGAGAATTTTAATCTCAACTCTTACCTGACTTACGGTTTTAAAGATGAAGTCTTTAAATATGGTTTGGGGAGCCAGATCTATCTTAATAAGGTAAATCATACGTACGTGAACTTCGGTTTTTCAAGAGATATTGATGAAATTGCTTCCGTAGATTACCTGAAAGGGAGAAATACATTTTCTATTCTGGAACCTAGATTCGTAAACACTAATAATTATTACAACATCAGAACTTTTGCGGTTGGGCTTGAGCATAAGATCACACCAAGGCTTGATACGCAGTTGCGATTTTCAAGAGAGGAAATATGGCAGATCAAAAATTACAATTATAACGATAACAACCAGTTGTACAGTGATTATGATCTTCATTTTATTAAAGCGGGATTCCTATGGCAGCCATTTTCAAAATATCTAAGAACTCCGCAAGGTGATGTTTTACTGGAAAAAAAATTCCCGCAATTTACCGGTCAGTTAGAACAGGCAATGAAAATCCTGGATGGCGATTTTAACTTCACCAGAATTGGAATCAAAGCAGAGCATGAGATCTTAAGGCTTGATCAATCCAGAACCGAATTTATCTTGGAAGGTAATTATGCCGTGGGAGATCTACCTCTAACACATGCTTTCCACTCCTACCCTAATAATCCTAACAGATCCAGGATTTCACAAAGAATTTCGGTTGCTGGTCGTAACAGTTTTGAAACCATGTATTTTAATGAATTCTATTCAGACAGGCAGGTGATGCTTCACATGAGGCACCAGTTAAGACCGTTCAATATAAGTAAAGGCTTCCGACCAGAGCTTGTATTCATTTCAAGGCATGCTATTGGTGATTTCTCTCATATTGCTAAGCATGAGGGCATAACTTTCAATACTCTTGAAAATGGTTTTTCTGAAGCAGGACTGGAGTTAAATAAATTATTTGGCGGCTTTGGACTTAGCACAGCCTATAGATATGGCGCATATCATTTAACTACTTTTAAAGAAAATTTCTCTCTCAAATTCACCTTACAGGTGCAGTTATAGCTAAAAGCTCGATTAATATATTAATAACAAAGTATTTAAATAGGGTTTTTTTACCTTTGCGCCGCTAATAGAAAGCCATGCAAAAGATCTTTAGCTTTGGATTCTGGAATTCCATCGCCCGCCTTATTTTACGAAACCGAATTGTGATCATCGTTCTCATACTGATCGCAACCTACCTGCTTTCCACACAATGGAAAAACATGCAATTTTCGTATACCGAGGCTAATTTAATGCCAGACGATCACGAGGTAAACGTGAGTTATAACGGCTTTTTGGAAAAGTTTGGTGAAGAGGGAAATCTTATTCTTCTAGGAGTACAGGATTCTGCTTTATTTACTCCTGAAAAGTTCAAAGCCTGGAATAAACTTACAGATACGCTACTTACATATCCTGAAGTTGACCAGATCATTTCTCCGGCAAGCCTTCAGGAACTTAAAAAGTTTGAAGATCCCAAAAGATTTGAAATGGTACCGGTTCTACCGGAAACAGATCTGGATAGTGATATTCTCGCAGCTTTCGAAAACAAACTTTTTACGGCCCTGCCTTTCTATGAGAACCTGGTATATAGCTCACATTCCAATACTATACAATCTGCCTTGTATCTTAATAAAGAACTGGTAAACACTAAAGCGAGAAAGATTTTTGTACTGGAAGAACTTGAACCTCTTATTGCTGAATTTGAAGAACAACAGGGTATCGAGATTAGGGTTTCGGGAATGCCTTATATACGAACACTGAATGCACAAAACATAGTCGATGAAATTGGACTTTTTATTGTCGCAGCTTTATTGGTCACTTCCATAATATTCTTCTTTTTCTTTAGATCCATACGAGCCACCATTATTTCCATGGTTACTGTTTGTATTGGAGTTATGTGGGCCTTCGGATTTATTGGTCTTCTGCATTATGAGATCACGATTCTTACGGCACTAATTCCGCCTCTAATTATTGTAATAGGAATTCCAAACTGTATTTTCTTAATCAACAAGTATCAGCAGGAGATCAAAAAGCATGGAAACCAGGCGAAATCACTGCAAAGAGTGATCACCAAAGTTGGTAATGCTACATTAATGACCAATGTAACTACCGCATCTGGTTTTGCAACTTTCATTTTGACCGATAGTCAGCTTTTAAGAGAGTTTGGTGTGGTGGCATCTATCAACATCCTGGCAATCTTTGTTTTGAGTCTATTGATAATTCCGGTTATATACTCCTACTTAAAACCACCGCGGGACAGACACCTGAAACATCTAAACACACGATGGATTGGCGGCTTTGTTGACTGGATGGAAAATATGGTAAGAAACCATAGAATTGCTATTTATATATCTTCATTGGCTCTACTTATTCTTAGTATCATTGGAATTTATACTATTAAGGTTTCAGGAAGTATTCTTGAAGATATGCCTCAGGAAACTCAATTCTATAAGGATGTAAAATTCTTTGAACGGGAATTTGATGGAGTGATGCCTTTGGAGATCATGATCGACACTAAAAGACCGAAAGGCGTATTGAAGCTTTCTACTTTAAAACGCATGAATGATCTTGAAAGTAAGATCGAAGAGATCCCTGAATTAAGCAAGCCATTATCGATCAACCGACTCGTAAAATACAGTAAGCAGGCGTATTACAACGGGAACCCTAAATATTACCAGTTGCCAACATCACAGGAGCGAAACTTCATTATGCCCTATGCTAAAGGTCTTTCTTCTTCGGAAGGAATTATGCAGAGCTACGTGGATTCTACTGGACAATATGCTCGTATTACAACATTCATGAAGGATGTAGGTACCGAGAAGATGGAAGAGATCGAAAATGACCTTTTACCAGAAATAGAAAAGATCTTTCCATCTGAAAGATATGAGGTGTCACTTACCGGAAAGGCGCTGCTTTTTCAGAAAGGAACGAGTTACCTGGTTCGAAATCTAATAATTTCGTTAGGACTCGCTATACTTCTTATTGCTGGTTTAATGGCCTGGATGTTTAGAAGTTTCAGGATGATTTTGATCTCTCTTGTACCAAACTTACTTCCTTTGATCGTTACTGCTGGAGTGATGGGCTTTCTTGGAGTTCCTATAAAACCTTCAACGATCCTGGTTTTTAGTATTGCTTTCGGGATCTCCGTAGATGATACCATTCATTTTCTGGCGAAATACAGGCAGGAATTAAAAGCCAATGACTGGAAGATCAAGCGCTCCGTTTATGCCGCACTAAGAGAAACCGGGGTAAGTATGTTCTATACTTCGATCGTTCTTTTCTTTGGATTTTCAGTATTCATGATCAGTAGTTTTGGAGGAACGGTGGCCCTTGGCGGACTGGTTTCGGCCACTTTATTGTTTGCGATGCTAGCGAACTTACTCCTTCTACCGTCACTTCTGCTTTCACTGGAAAGAAGTATCGCCAACAAAGAAACTTTAAAGGAACCAGCGATGCGTATTTTTGAGACGGAAGAAGAGGAGGCCAATCGAGATCAGCAAAACAATTAAAATAATATATAAAACAGCCTGCTTGCTAAGCTTCAGGCGAAAAACTATCTTTGTTTTTTCTAAATTTCAACTAAATGATACAAGCAAAAGTCGCTGAAATACTTGAAAGCGATCAGTTTTTACAGGAACACCATGTCAAGGGATGGGTACGCTCTTTCCGCAGTAATCGTTTTATTGCGCTTAACGATGGTTCTACTTTGAAAAATCTGCAATGCGTTATCGATTTTGAAAATACCGATGAGGAAACCATCAATCGTATAAACGTAGGTGCAGCTATATCTGTTAAAGGAACTTTGAAGGAGAGTCTTGGCAGTCAGCAACGTGTTGAAATTGAAGTTTCAGAAATTCAAATTCTGGGGGATGCGAATCCTGAAGAAGTGAAACTTACCATTCTATCGCCGAAGAAGCATAGTATGGAGAAACTACGTGAACAGGCGCATTTACGCGTACGTACGAATACTTTTGGCGCGATCATGCGTGTGCGAAGCAAACTGTCTTTCGCAGTACACAAATATTTCCAGGAAAAGAACTTCTACCACGTTCACACCCCAATCATTACGGGTAGTGATGCTGAAGGTGCTGGAGAAATGTTTCGCGTGTCTTCGCTGGATATGAAAAATCCTCCAAAAAATGAGGATGGCAGCATTAATTATAAGGAAGACTTCTTCGGAAAAGAAACTAACCTGACGGTTTCCGGACAACTCGAAGCTGAGACCTTTGCACTTGGTTTGGGGCAGGTTTATACTTTTGGCCCAACTTTTAGAGCCGAAAACTCGAATACTTCCCGACATTTAGCTGAATTCTGGATGATCGAGCCAGAAGTAGCTTTTTGTGATCTGGATCAAAATATGGATCTGGCTGAAGATTTCATTAAATACGTACTTAGATACGTGATGGAACACTCTAAAGATGACCTGGAATTTCTTGCTGAAAGACAGGAAAAAGAAGATCAGCTGAAGCCAAAAGCTGAAAGAAGCGACATGGGTCTTATGGAGAAGCTCAACTTTGTGCTGGAAAACAATTTCAAAAGAGTTAGTTATACCGAAGCTATCGAGATCCTGAAGAACTCTAAGCCAAACAAGAAGAAGAAATTCAATTATATCATCGAGGAATGGGGTGCAGATCTTCAAAGTGAACATGAACGTTATCTTGTTGAGAAACATTTTAAAACACCGGTAATACTTTTCGATTATCCGGCGAAGATCAAAGCATTCTACATGCGTTTGAACGAAGACGGAAAGACAGTAAGAGCGATGGACATTCTATTCCCTGGAATTGGGGAGATCGTGGGAGGAAGCCAGCGTGAAGAACGTTTGGATGTGCTTAAAGAGAAAATGAAAGAATTGAACATTCCGGAAGAAGAACTATGGTGGTATCTTGACACCCGTAAGTTCGGAACCTGTGTTCATAGTGGATTTGGACTTGGTTTTGAAAGACTTGTTCAGTTCACTACAGGAATGGGTAATATTAGAGATGTGATCCCTTTTCCAAGGACACCGCAAAACGCAGAATTTTAAGATTGAATATTATAGCATCGCATACAGTTCCTGCAATTGAACATAAGATACGGTTGCAGGAGTATGCGATTTCTATTTTCCCACAAGTAAATAGCCGGTCGGCACTAAAAAAAGCGATCGCAAAGAAACTTGTCTTACTGGATGGAGAAAAAGCAACCACTGCAGACTGGATCCAACCGGGACAGAAGATCGAACTTCTCGAAGATAAATTTCAGCAAAGAAAGATCTTCAAATTTATACTTGAAGTACTATATGAAGATGAATATCTTGCTGTAGTTCACAAACCTTCAGGTATTCCTACCAACGGCAATTATTTTCGAACATTGGAAAATGCGCTTCCGTATAATTTATCTGTATCAAATTTAGAGGATGCTTTAAGATATCCGGTTCCTGTTCACAGACTGGATAATCCTACCGCCGGTATTATTCTCGTTGCCAAAACCAGGAAAGTACAGCAAGCATTACACAGCTCTTTCGAAAATAAATCCATCCATAAAACTTATTATGTTGTGGTGCACGGGCAGCTACAAAACGCTTTAACACAGAATGCAAGCATAGACAGTAAAGCTGCTACGACTATTTTAGAACCAATTGATAATTTTAAAATTGAGGATGAAATATTTTCTCTGCTGAAAGCTAAACCCATTACTGGTCGTACACACCAGATTCGTATCCATCTAAGTAACATGTCTTTGCCCATAGCGGGAGATCCAATTTATGGAATAGAAGAAAGCTATTTTAAGAACAAGAATTTGTATCTATTTAGCTCCGGAATTGGTTTTGAGCACCCTATTACTTCGGAAGAAATGAAGTTTGAGTTAAAGCTTCCGAAGAGGTTTAGAAACCTATACCGTCATAAGCTGTCTTAACAAAAATTTACCACGAACATAGTTCGTGCCAAAGCCAACTTGGATCGATTTTTCCTTATTTTTGTTAGACAAGCACTCTTTTATGCTAAAACAACAATTAAATTTTAAACTATCTCAGAAGCTCTCTCCGCAACAAATCCAGTTGATGAAGCTTATTCAATTGCCTACCCAGGCTTTTGAGCAGCGAATCAAGCAGGAAATGGAAGAGAACCCTGCGCTGGAGGATGGAAAGGAAGATCGTGTCGACGAATATGATGATATAGGAAATGATAATTCAGACGATGAATACGATACCGATAGTGAAAGTATTGAGACTGAAATAGACGTTGATGAATATCTGAGTGATGATGAAATTCCAAGTTATCGCCTAAATGCTAATAATTACAGTGCAGATGATGAAGACAAGCAGGTGCCTTATGCCGCTGGAACTTCATTTACACAACATTTGAAAACTCAGTTAAGCACGATAAGACTGGATGATATTGAGCAGGATATCGCAGAATTCCTGGTGGGAAGTGTGGACGAAAGCGGATATATAAGAAGAAGCATTCAGGATATTGTAGATGATCTTGCATTTACCCAGAATATTTATACAGACGAGGAAACGGTTGAAAAAGTACTTAAAAAAGTTCAACGTCTAGATCCGGCTGGTGTTGGTGCGCGTAGTCTTGAAGAATGTTTGATCATTCAGCTAAACCGCAGAGAATCTACAAGACAGGTGGAACTAGCCAAAGATCTATTGGAACGCTCTTTTGATCATTTTAGCAAAAAACACTACAACAAACTTCTTACCCGTCACGATATAAGCGAAGACGACCTTCGTGAAGCTATAGATGTGATTGAACATTTAAATCCTAAGCCTGGAGGTGCCTATTCTGGAAATACGAGAATGGTAGAGCATGTGATACCAGATTTTACCATCAAAATAGAAGATGGTGATCTACAGTTGAGCCTTAATGGAAGAAACGCTCCTGAAATGCATATCTCAAGGGATTACAGTAACATGCTTAAAGGTTATAAGGAATCAAAAGAAAAGACAAAGGCTCAGAAGGATGCCGTCATGTTCATAAAGCAAAAACTTGATGCCGCAAAATGGTTTATTGAAGCGATTAAGCAAAGGCAGCAAACGCTTATGGTTACCATGAGTTCGATCATGAATTACCAGAAAGAATATTTCCTCACCGGTGATGAGCGAAATCTAAGACCCATGATTCTTAAAGATATTGCCGATGAAATTGAGATGGATGTATCTACAGTTTCAAGAGTGGCGAATTCCAAATATGTTGATACTCCTTATGGAACCAAACTCATTAAAGAGTTCTTCTCTGAATCGATGACCAACGATCAGGGTGAAGAAGTGTCCACTAGAGAAATTAAGAAGATCCTGGAAATGTCTATTGAGGAAGAAGATAAAAGGAAGCCTCTTACAGACGAGAACCTCGCAAAGGTCTTAAAAAGTAAAGGATATCCTATCGCCAGAAGAACGGTTGCGAAATATCGCGAACAACTGGATATTCCTGTAGCAAGACTGCGAAAAGAGATCTAATGAAAATTCTACTTAGACTCTCCTCCTACGTATTCCATCCTTTGTGGATGCCATTTTTTGGAAGTCTGTTTTACTTTATTTTTATACCAAGGTATTTTCCAGACGAGATTGTGAAGGCCAAATTAATGGCTATAGCAATTATTACCATATTCATCCCGGTAGTGTTCTATTTTTTACTGAAGAATCTTGGAAAGGCGGAGTCGGTTTTTCTTGAGAAGGTTGAAGAAAGACGATGGCCGCTATTCTTCTTTTGCCTGTTAATCCTGATGGTATTACATCAAATCTTAAACTTCTATAATTATCCCGGGCTGTATTATTACTTCGCAGGGATACTAATTTCAACATTATTAGCATATACTTTAAGCTGGTTCAGGCTTAAAGTCAGTTTGCATATGATGGGGATTACAGGACTTTTAATGTTCGTTACAGGCTTTTGTATTTACTTTCACCTTTACTATATCTATACCTTGGCTTTTCTTATCATCGCCTGCGGACTCACAGCATCATCGAGGCTTTATTTCCAAGCTCATACAAGCTCAGAGTTATGGTTTGGAAGTCTGTTGGGTCTAGGTCCGCAATTGCTCCTCTTCAACCTGTGGTTTACAGAATATAGAATGTCAGACCTATTTTTAAGGTAGACACATCTAAAGATTCATTCTGAAGTGATGCATCCTTCAAAAAAGGGATCAATGAATAGTAGAAATGAAAGTTGAAAGTATTGTAACCAAAGGTAAAAGTTGCTCCAGCCCTGAATTTATTTAATTCTGAAAGATCATTGATAACACTCTGTTCTGCGTCATCTTTATAGTTACTTCTGAAGTTATAAATATACCCTAAACGGACTCCGGAATATATCCTCCAGAACTTATAAGATTCTGCTGTTGAAGTACGCCATCTAAACTCCAGCGGCATTTCGAACTGCTGCGTCGTATAACGATTGGTTTCGTAATCTATGCCCTGCAATGATTGAAATTCTGTAAGTCCAAATGCAGACTTCGTGATACGCAAATTCTGACCATAACTATCAATTCCCCATCCAAACCCTAGACCTAGAGCTACGTTTCTACGTTCATTTAAAGGCATATCTCGTATCACTCCAAGGTTTATACCTCCGGAGAAACTTTCCTGGGAAATAGCTTCAGGTTTATTAGTGATAAGGTTGAAACTAAAACCAACGTAGAATTGATCTTCTCTATAAAGACTGTCAATTGTGAAAGGTACTGAATCCGGGATCTTGTACTGTCGCTCATCTTCCTGCGCAAATGAAACTGCAGGAAATAGTAGTATTAAGCTAAGAATGATCAGGTTGATCCTCATGGTTTCAAATATGCTATAAATATAAAAAACATCCTGCCTGGTATTACCCGGACAGGATGCTTTCTGTAATTAAATTGAAAAGATTTTAGTCGATATTATTACCAGCTTCTCCCTTTTTGGTAGTATAGTTGATTTTTAACGCTTCAGCTTTTCGAAGTTCCTGTTTGATATCAGATACTAGTCCCATATTGGTTTCTTCATCCACTTTCAAAGCAGTTGTAAGATATGGAACAAGTTCTTCTCGCTTGGATTCTCTTTCGGCGTAGATAAACTGCTGCACTTCTTCAACACTTGCAAATTTATCATTTAACTGAATTCTGGCTTCAGTTCCATATTTTGCCTGGTATCTCTGGCTTGGTTTACCAGCATAAATATACATGATCAAATCCTTCTTGTCTAATTTCTCCACCTGGTCTGCAAATGGCAAATTGTTCTGAATCATTAATGTATTATCACGCATTACCGTTGCCACCATAAAGAAGAACAATAGCATAAAAACGATATCAGGTAAAGATGCCGTACTAATTGCAGGCAAATCTCCAGATTTTTTCTTTTTAAATTTTGACATAATTTAAGTCGTTTTTTCGTTTCTAGTTCGAAGTCGTTGGTTCCGCTTCAGATAATTTCTGAGGAATCATATCTGAAATTATATCGATCTTCTCCTTTAAAGCATCTTTATCACCGGTATACCTTGGATCATTATAGTTACTTTCCATTTTAGTGAAAGTGGTACCATACATTCTCTCTGCTTCACGATCTCTTAACTGATTATATGCAGCAACAAGTTCGTTCTGTACAGCGATATAAGTTCCATATTCCGTTCCACGGTTATTTACCAGTGAAATAATAGCTTTCTGTGGATTTACTGAAGATGCAGGATCTTTAGCTCCCTGGCAGAAACTACAAGCTTCATCGCCCGTTCCCGCGCCATTGTCAAGAAACTCGACAGCTGCTTCACGCAGTTCTCCAATTTCCATGCTTTCATCTTCAACCAGCAGCTCGTTATTACTGTTCACAAGCACCATAAAGATGTTTCGTTGTTTTATATTTGGAGGATCCTGCTCTTCAGGTTGCCATGGCGGTAATTTCCTGCTTATCCCACTATCTGTCTCAATGGTAGTAGTTACCAGAAAGAAGATTAGAAGTAAGAAGGCGATATCTGCCATAGACCCGGCATTCACTTCCGGTGCTGATCTCTTTGCCATATTATTTAGCTAATTTTTTTATTCCAGAGAATACCATTGCTGCAATCGCAACTGCTGCAAGTATATAGAAGGTAATTAATCCTGCGCCTACCCAATGATCTGCAGATGCAGACAGCATAGTACCATCCTTCAATTGAGTTGCCTCACCGTCGCTTAGTACATAAGCGACAATAATGATCACTGCAAAGGATCCTACGGCAATAATGGTGTTCTTGATATTTCCTCTGAATAAACCTACGATCACAAAGATAGCAACCAATACTACAACTGCTGCAAGAACAATGTATGCAATCCACATGAAAGGGTCTAAATGACTTCCCTGTAGGTCTGCCGAGGCTTTTATAGCATCGTCACCGGTCGCGATAATTCTTCCCAGAAGAATTAACCCAACCACACCGATCACGAGTGCCAGATATTTTAATACTTTATGTAAGGTCATAATTTACGTTGTCTTAGATTCGTTTTTTATTCTTGTAAGCTACCAACATATCGATAAGAAGAATAGATGCATCTTCCATATCGTTTACAATGCTATCAATCTTAGCAATGATGTAGTTGTAGAAAATTTGAAGAATAATCGCAACGATCAAACCAAATACAGTTGTAAGAAGTGCTACTTTAATACCACCTGCTACAAGTGAAGGCTGCATATCTCCAGCTGCTTCAATACGGTCAAACGCCTGAATCATCCCGATTACAGTACCCATGAAACCAAGCATTGGTGCAAGTGCAATAAATAAAGATACCCAAGAAACATTCTTCTCAAGTTGTCCCATTTGAACACCACCGTAAGCAACTACTGCCTTCTCAGCAGCTTCGATACTTTCGTCTGCTCTATCAAGACCCTGGTAGTAAATTGAGGCAACAGGTCCCTTTGTATTTCTACAAACTTCCTTAGCTGCTTCTACTCCACCACTATGAAGTGCATCCTCAACATTTTGAGCCAACTTCTTAGTATTCGTTGTAGATAGGTTTAAAAAGATAATTCTCTCAATGGCAATTGCCAGACCAAGAATTAAACACAAAAGTACGATTCCCATAAAACCTGGACCACCTTCGATGAAACGTTTCTTAAGCTCCTGGTGAAAACCAAGTTCTTCTTCTTCCAGATCATCACCGGCCATTGCTTCTTCGTCATCCTGTACAAAGCTCACAATCGTTCCTGGCAAATTATTCGTACCGTTAGCCGCCTGTAGATTATAGGTTCCAAGAACCGTAATCGCGGCGATTACCAAAATAGAAAATAATCTTTTCATTACTGTTTGTCTTAATTTAATTAGTTAAAGGTTAAAGATATAAATTATTTTTAATAAACACTTAGCAGAGAGGAAGGGATTCGAACCCTCGATACGCTTGTGACGTATACACACTTTCCAGGCGTGCGCCTTCGACCACTCGGCCACCTCTCTGTATTTGTTAGGCTCGGCAAATAACGAAAAAAAAAATTACCCGTCAAGAAACCCGCCATTAATTTTAAGACATTTCACCTCGAAGGGAGGTTTCGAAGATCGTTTTGAAAACTTTTGGAGATAAGTCTTTACCTATCAGGTACATTAGTTTACTTACCGCAGCCTCGGTAGTGATATCCTTTCCGGAAACTACCCCTACTTTCTTAAGACCTACACTGGTTTCATACTGCCCCATGTTAACACTTCCAGCTACGCATTGCGTTACATTGACCACAAAAAGCCCTTCTTTTATCTTCTTCCGAAGAAGTTCGAGAAACCAGAATGTATTTGGTGCATTCCCACTACCATAAGTCTCTAACACCACTCCTTTTAGTCCAGGTTTAGCCAGAATATGCTCCACCGTACTCTCGCTTATTCCCGGGAACATTTTTAATACGAGTATATTATCGTCAAAACCTGTATGTAATTTTGTTTTCTGCTTTCTATTAGGAGCCCAAAGCGCCTTGTAATTGACCGAAAGATAAACACCAGACTCTGCCAGAGCAGGATGATTCATAGAAGAAAAAGCCTGAAAATGCTCGGCATTAATCTTTGTAGTCCTGTTCGCCCGGTATAATTTGTACTCAAAATAAAGCCCAACTTCAGAAATAACTGGTTTTCCATTTTTTCTTAGACCTGCAACCTGAATACTTGTAATAAGGTTTTCCTTTGCATCTGTTCGCAGATCTCCAATAGGTAACTGCGAACCAGTAAAAATGATTGGTTTCGTTAGATTTTCGAACATAAAACTAAGGGCGGAAGCTGTATACGACATCGTATCGCTACCATGCAGAACCACAAATCCATCATAATCATCGAATCGTTCATGGATCACATTCGCGATCTTGACCCAGTATTCGGGATTCATATTAGAAGAGTCGATAGGATCACCAAATGTCATGGTTTCGATCTCATGCTCAAGGATCTTCAATTCCGGAATATTATGCAAAAGCTCATCAAAATTGAAAGCTTTTAACGCACCAGTCTCATAATCTTTGATCATCCCAATGGTACCACCGGTATAAACAAGTAGTATCTTGGAATTATCCTTCATTAAGTCCCAGTTTATTGATTACAGGATTCGCGTACATTAACAGGTAACTATTCAAAGCCAGCGGATTTTTGATATCCACCCGCCTGCTCACTCTGCGATCAAACTGTCTTTTTTCCTTTTCTGTGTATTTATCTGTAAATCGCTCTTCGTTTCTTAGCAGATCACAGGCTATATAGTTCGATGGCCATAACTTATAATTTTTATGGATCGCTTTATCAATGAGTTTGGAAACTGCCTGAAGCTGATCATTGACTGAAAGATTCTGCTCACGAATATAATCGAGGTCTTCCGTAGTGATCACATTGCCCGCATTCAAGCGTATTCTACCTTTCTGTCCCATCGCGCCCTGCATGATACTGTTAAAGTCTTCATTTGCGCTTTTCTTATATTCTTCCTGCATCCTTTTTGCCAATACTTCCGGCATTTTAAGCATATCTGTAGGATCAAATTCATAAGAAATGGAAACCGGTACTATTTTGATCTTGGCAAGGTATTCGAGAAGGTCCAGGTCACCCTTGGCCATCCCGATCATCTTGAGAACGCCCTGCTGGGTTACATCATTACCGTCTTTGGTTCGCCCTTCTCTTTGCGCCATCCAGATCGATCTTGAATCTTCGAGTAATCCTCTTGTATATTCTGAAAGGCGCATGGAACTTTTTAGCATCTCACGCGGACTCTGATTTCGAAGGACCAAAAAATTACGATTCAACTTTGCCAGGGCAGCCAGGAAAGGTTTCTGTACCAGGTTATCACCAATAGCTGAAGCAGTCATGACCAGGTCATGATTATACAGCGTATAATTAAGTAATGAAGTATCTAAAAGAATATCCCTGTGATTGGAAATATAGAAGTATGATTCATCCTGATCAAGTTTGTCGAAACCACGGTCACTAAGACCCTCACTGGTTTTCTCCAGAACTTTCTCTACACTATAGTAAATCACCTTGCTTTGAAAATCCCTAATAGAATAACAATCTGCGAGTATGGTCCTGATCTCGTCATATTCCAGATCGGGAAAGGTAAATTGCAGAAGCGCTTTTACCATAGGGTGTTTCACATACTGCTGCAAAGCAGGATTTACCTCTTCATCGTCGTAAAAACGTATATCATCAAAATTTTGCACCTATCTCTAATATTAGTTCAACAAATGAACAAAATTTATGTTTAACAGCTTTAGATTCCAAAGACTTCCTTTGAGTTTTTGGTAGTTACCTCAGCAATAGTCTCCACTGGGAGTTCATATAATTCGGCTAATTTCTCGGCAACCTTTATTATATAGACAGGATCATTTCTTTTTCCGCGGAAAGGTTTAGGAGCCAGGTATGGAGCATCTGTCTCAAGAACGATCTGCTCTAGCGGAATTTGAGCCATGAATTTATCGATTCCACCGTTTTTGAAAGTGACCACTCCTCCAATGCCGAGTTTCATATTATAAGAAAGTGCCTGTTGCGCCTGCTCAAAATTCCCAGTGAAGCAATGAAAGATTCCAAAAAGATCATCATCTTTTTCTTCTTCTAATACTGAAAATACCTCATCAAAGGCATTACGACAATGAATAACTATTGGAAGTTTATACTTTTTCGCAAGCTGTATCTGTCTTCTGAAAGCGTCCTGCTGAATTTCCAGTGTAGATTTATCCCAATACAGATCGATCCCAATTTCACCTACTGCATAAAATTCACGCTTTGCAAGTTCCTCTTCTACATGCTTTAATTCATCTTCATAATTCTCCTGTACATGAGTAGGATGTAATCCCATCATCAAAAAAATATTCTCTGGAAATGCTTTTTCCAGCTCATACATTCTTTGGGTTGTTTCTGAATCTATCGCCGGAATGAAAAAACGGGTCACATTCTGAGCGATGGCATCCTGAATAAGTTGTTGCCGATCGCCATCAAATGAGTCACTATATAAATGAGTGTGCGTATCTGTAACTGTCATATCGCAAAAGTAAGATATGCAACACAATCATAAAACCAATTTAGCTGAAGTTCTTGTTACCGAAAGGTTTTTATACTGAAACCGAATGCTTTTCAGCGATCTTCCCGGCGAGATAAGCAGCATCTTTCTTGATTCCGCCCAGGGTTGCAGAACCTCTGGTATGAAGCCAGGGCAGACCTATAAAATAAAGACCTTCCATATTACTTACTCCGCGATAATGTTCAGGATAGCCGTTTTTTGCCAGTTCCAGCCCTTCGATCCATTCAAAATTTGGTCGGTAACCAGTAGCCCAGACGATATTCTTTATATCCCGAAGTTCTTCCTTCTCGGTAAGAATACGTTCGTTTTCAGCATCTTTTGTTTTTCCCACAGCGGTTACATTTTTCCTGGCCAGGATTCCTTTTACATCTGTTCCAATTACGGGTTGCCGCGAATTACTGATCTTTTTTCCCAGCCATGTATCTCTGCTGAAGCTTAAAAAACCAGATTTTGTAAACCACCACCATAATGTTTTACCCAATATTTCCTGCGGAAGTACTTTTACATCTGTAGTTCCTGAAAAATAGGTTTTACGATTACTTTCAGAGATTTCATCGAGGATCTGAAATCCGCTATCTCCGGCTCCCACCACCATCGCAGGACCTGCCTGTAACTGGTCTGGATTCTTATAATAGTTGCTATGAATCTGAAAAACTTCAGAAGATATCTTTTTAGAGAAAGCTGGTGTATAGGGAATATGAAATGGCCCGGTAGCAATCACTACATTTCTGGCTTTTAGATCACCTTGCGGCGACTTCAGCAGAAAATGATCATTTACTCGCGTGACCTTTTGGATATAAGTTTCTAACTGAACCGGAATATCAAAATTCTGCACGTATTCTTTAAAGTACCCAGCTACTTCAGTTTTAGATGGATAATGTCCTTTTTCAGCGGGAAATTCCATCCCCGGCATATTATTAAATTCAGAAGGAGTAAAAAGAGTAAGAGAATCCCAGCGATTCATCCAGGAAGCACCAATTTCGGTTTCTTTATCCACTACCTGGAAGTTATGACCCTGTTGTTTTAGATAATACGCCATGGCCAAACCTGCCTGTGCCGCTCCTACCACGATAAAATCCAACATCATTTAACTTTTTTGCAAAAGTACGCTTATTTAAAGGTTTCTGAAAATCAGATCTTTCAGAATATAAGCTCCTTATAACTCCAGAATTGGTAAAGGAACAGGATAAGAAATGCAAAGGTGACGATGAATTCCATAAAGCTTGAAGCCAGCAGACCAAGAAAAGAACCGAAAGCAGCCTTTCCAGCGGTCCTGGAATCAGATTTATTTAGAATTTCTCCAACAAAAGCACCTATGAACGGACAAATAAGAATTGCGAATGGAAATGGAGCAAAAATCCCTATGATCAAACCTATGGTTGCACCGATCATTCCTTTGCGGCTTCCTCCAAATTTCTTGGTTCCCATTGCTGGAATGGCAAAGTTCAGAATATAAAAAAGGATGGCAACAAAAAGTGTTATTCCAAGGAACACGTAATTCACTCCTACTCCTGGAATAAGGAAAAATATAAGCAGCCCAATCCAGCTCAAAGGTACTCCGGGCAAGACCGGCAGAAAACTTCCCAGGATTCCCAGGATCATAAAAATCGCTGCCACACTTAACAATACTATCTCCATACTATTTCTTTTTCTGAACGAAGATAATCAACTTAATTTCATTTTTTAACTAAATAATTAGTTCAAACTAAAAGATTAGTTCTATATTAGCTTTAACTTATTCATTTACCATGAAACAATTGACCAAAGCAGAGGAAGAGATCATGCAGATTCTCTGGCGTTTAAAAGAATCTAACGTAAACGGAATCATTGATGAAATGCCCGAGCCCAAACCGGCTTACAACACGGTTTCGACGATCGTAAGAATCCTGGAGAATAAGGAATTTGTAGATCATAGAAAAAAAGGAAAAGGTTACATCTATTTTCCAAAAGTTGAAAAAGAGACCTATAGCAACCAGAGCATCAACCAGTTGATGAACAATTATTTTAACGGTTCATTTCAAAGTATGGTTAGCTTTTTTATGAAAAAGAACGAGATGAAATCAACAGATCTCGAAGCAATTTTAAAAGAAATCAATAAAGATAATTAGTGATGGAACATTATATCATCCAGGTAATTTTATTCCAGCTGGCATTTTTCGTGATCTACGAAGTATTGCTGGAAAAAGAAACCTTTTTTAAACTTAACCGTGCGTACTTAATTGCCACTCCTATTCTGTCGTTTCTAATACCATTTATTAAAATTGGGAGCTTACAGCAAAGTGCACCAGCACGCGTCATGCAACAATTCAGTGATCAAACAATGATCTTAATGCCCGAGATTATGATTGGTGGAACCTCGAACGTCGCATATACGAATCCTGTTCAGGCAGATCCTTCGTTCAACTGGTTGTCCTGGTTATATCTTGCAGGGGTAGTCATTAGTTTAAGCATATTTATTTTCAAGCTCATTAAACTTCAGAAGATCGCTCGAAAAAGTAAAATTCTTCATGCTCGCTATTACGAGCTAAGAGAGGTTCCAAATTCTGATACTGCTTTCACCTATTTCAACAAATTATACATAGGCGACCAGATTTCAGAAAAAGATCGACAGCATATCATCACTCATGAACTGGTGCACCTGCACGATCATCACGGTTTTGATTTGATGGTTTTCGAGTTATTGAAAATCCTGTTCTGGTTCAATCCGCTTATCTATATTTTCCAGTCACGTCTGGCCACGCTTCATGAGTATATTGCTGATAGCACCACCGTTCAGAAATCGGGAAAAAAGCAATATTTTGAACAGTTGCTCAATAACGCCTTCGGAACGGAAAACTTTTCATTCACCAATCAATTTTTTAGTCATTCATTAATCAAAAAACGAATCATTATGTTACAGAAAAATCAATCATCGAATATTTCAAAATTCAAGTTTTTACTCATCATTCCCATGTTAATGCTTATGCTCACTTATGTAGCATGCTCCGATGATAATTCACCAGAACAATTGACAACTGCAGACGTAAAGGGCGCTTCTGATGAAGAATTAAAACAATCTCTACGGGATGAACTTAAAATTATGCAGGAAGAAGGTGTTGAATTTTTCGAAATTGCTGATGCATTTATGATAGAAAAGGAAAAACACGTTAAGTCCAAGGAAGCATTTTATCGATTTCAGGTTTACCTAGAGATAATACACCAGAATGCCATGGAAAGATCAATGAGAGATGGCACATATAATAAAGAAGAAGATAAGGAATGGCAGAATCGAATGAATCAAACCTATGATGAATATGTCGCCTACAGAAAAAGTCAGCCGGTAGAAATTGAAGTAGTAGAAGATAATAGTGCATACGATAATGCTTCCGAAGTACCATTTGCCTTAATCGATAAAGTTCCTGCCTTTCAGGAATGTGACCAGTGGGTGGATGACGCCAGAAAAAACTGTACTTCTTCTGAAATTTCAAAATTCGTCAACAAGAATTTCAATACTTCCCTGGGAAAAGAATTAGGACTTGAAGGTATTAATCGAGTTATCGTCCAATTCAGAATTGATGAAAACGGACAGGTTCAGGATATTAAATCGAGAGCTCCGCATCCAAGATTAGAAGAGGAAGCGAAAAGAGTAATTTCTGAGCTTCCATCATTTATTCCAGGTGAACAGAATGGAAAACCTGTAAGCGTAATGTATAGTCTACCAATCGCATTTAAGGTCCAATAATAAATTCAAAAACAAGATTATGAAAAACAAAAGATTTAAAAATCTGCTAAGCCTTTTTGTGTTGCTAATTTCTCTTTCAGGATTTAGCCAGGAGATGGCTACTCCCTTTGCGGTGGCAGATAAAACACCGGTTTATCCTGGATGTGAATCGCTAACAGGCAGTGAACAGAAAGATTGCACGGTGGAGCGAATCACCAATCATGTGAATAAAAATTTCAATACCGCTTTAGGAAAGGAATTGAATCTTAGCGGTCGCCAACGTATTGTCGTGAAATTTGTGATAGGAAAAGACGGTAAAATTAGAGATGTGGAATCAAGATCCCTGGCAAAAGAAGCTGAAGTAAGAGCCAGCCTGCAGGCTGAAGCTACTCGCGTGATCAAATCATTACCTAAAATGCAAGCGGGTGAATTTGAAGGAGAAAAAGTCGCGATCGCCTATGCTTTACCCATAGAATTCGCTACTCCTGAAAAAGAAAATAAGAACGGATAATATTCAATGATTTGAAATTTTTAATAACCCTAATTCTTTCTGTAATTGTCCTGCTGCCAGCCTATGCGCAGCAGGATATTTTAAATAATGCTGATAGCCTTGCAGCCGTTGGTAATCGTGAAGAAGCCATTAAATTACTATCAGACCTGCCTGATAAAGATGCTAAAGTTCTATTGAAACTGGCGAAATTCCAGCAGTCGGAAGGTAATATCAAAGCCGCACTTGAGAATTATAAACAGGTAACACAACATCATCCTGAAAAGGTTCTAACGATGCAGGACTATGGAGAACTTTTACTTGAGAATGGACATTTAGATCTGGCAGATAGTATCTTCGGTAATTTAAAAGAAAGGTATCCTGAAAATGCTGGCTTCACCTATAGACTTGGGCTTACCAAAGAGAAACGCAAGCTGGACACCCTGGCTAATCGTTTATTTTTTGAAACCATTAGTTATGATCCTACACACCAGGGAGCCCTTTACAAAACCAGTAAATATCAATTGGCCCGCGGTAGAAAGCATGAAGCGATTTTGCTTGCAAAGGCTGGTTTAAAAAAACGTCCAAAAAATGTAAGTCTTTTATCCATTTTGGGCCAGGCCTATATGTCCACTTTTCAGTTTGACCAGGCAATCCCGGCGTTTAATACGATAGTAGAAAAAGGTGAAGCTTCAGAATTTGTACTTGAAAAGCTCGCTAAAGCCTATCGTATGACCAACCAGTTACCAAAAGCTTTGGAAACTTATAAGCAAATGCTGGAAATAAATGATATGAATAGCGCTGCGCATTCTAATATAGGTGTCATCCTGATGGAAATGGACAGTCATAAAGAGGCGAGAGAACATTTCTACAATGCACTTTTTATAAAAAATCCCAGAGTTGACAAAGAATTTCTAAATCTTGGACTTGCTTCAAAGGAACTCGAAGATTTCAAAGAGGCCTACCGGTTCTTTAAATTTGCGATCGAAGAAAATAAAGAAAACGAAAGGGCGTTACTGGAACTGGCTCTTACTGCCGACAGGTATTTTGAAGATAAAAAATCTGTTGCTGAACATTACCAGCGTTACCTGGACAGGTATGCCGGTAGTGGGAATTCCAATATGATCGAAATTGCAAAATACAGGTTGAGTGAGCTTAAAAAAGAGGAGCATTTTTCGGAATAGCAGATAATTTTCCTAACCTGCTAGATTTCACTATTTTTGGAATCCGAAAGCTAACTTTTAATGAAGAAGATATTATTTGCAGTTGCAATTTCAGTTCTGTGCTCCTGTAATTTCGAAACCAGGAAAATTTCTTCTGAAGAGGTTCTGGAGCAGGAATCACGCACGTTAAACTGGAAAGAAGTGGATGAGTATCCCGCTTTCGAAGATTGCCAGAATCTCACCGATCTTGCCGAAGCTAAAGATTGCTTCGCCCGCCAGGTCTCCACGACAATTTATAGCCACCTGGCAAGTCAGCAACCTGTAGTGACCAAAAGCATTGATGATACGCTTTTTATATACCTGGAAATCGACAAGAACGGGAAACCGCAAGTTGAATCCATAGAAGTTGATACCACGGTGACCAACCAATTACCAGATATTAAGAACTGGATCAGGCAAAGTATCGATTCTTTACCTAAAATTTATCCCGCCAGTAAAAGAGGAATTCCTGTATCTACTGTGTTTAAAATGCCAGTAGTTGTAAAAGCCGAATAAATCTATTTTCGGTAGTCTCTTCCTTTCCACTTAAAACCTACGAATATGGAAGTCAGCGCAATTCCTGAAGAAAACAATGGGTAGGCGATACTACTCCAGGCGTAACTTCGCATGCTTGCCTTCCTATCAAAGAAAACCGCAGCTTTATAGATCAACATAAAATCCAGATTAAATTTTATAAGGAATGTAATCATAAGCCACTGAAGATAGCTGGCGTCGAACAGGCAAAGTACCAATCCTATGATCATTGCAGCATTCATTAGAAAGACGGTCAAAGCAGCAAACCTGGCAAAACTATCTTTGTAGCCGGCAGATTTTGCTGCCCAGCGTAAACGTTGCTGTAAAAAGCTACGAAGATCTTTCTGCGCTGCGGTTGTTACGATCATGTTAGTGCATCTTATAAAATCGATCTTTCTTTCGTGTTCTTTAAACTTCTGAAGTAAAAAAACATCATCACCACCTGCATAGTTGCTGGACTGCCTATACCCTCCAACTTCCTGGAACGCTTTTTTCTTAAAGCATAGATTAGCCGCATTACATATAAACGGTCTTCCTAATCCAAAAGCCCCAATAGTCGTAGCTTGCAAACTCATAAAGTCAATACGATCAAATTTTCGGAATAGTGGATCTTTAGGATGAACTTGGTCCAGTATTACCGGAGCAGCAATAAGATCTGAATCCTCGGACTCAATCTGAGCATCAAATCCCTGTAACCAGTTTTCGGGAACTTTACAATCGGCATCTGTAGTCGCTATATATTCAAATCTGGATTTTTCTATACCGACCTTTATAGCATCTTTTTTTGCTGAAATAGATTCTCTCTGGTTTTGCAGGAGCTCGATCGAAAGTTCAGGATGCATTTTGCGAAATTCCTGTACCATTTTTTCTGAATCATCTTCAGAAGAATCATTGATCAAAAGGATCTCAAATTTATTCTTCGGATACTTCAAATGCTTCAGAGAGTCAAATAAACCGGGCAAATGCAATTGCTCATTTCTAAACGGAATGATGATGGAAAAAGCAGTTTCAGAAGAAGGGACAGAAGCAGGATTGTATTTTAAATTTCTCCATCCATATAAAAGTGATAAGAGTAAAATTATATAACACAGACAAATGCCGGCTAGGATGTAGACAGGAAGCATGGCCATAAATTGCGATCGCCAGATTTTAAATGATTAGTTTTGCAGTAGTCCAAATTAGGCAATTTTAGTGAGTAGCACGACAGAGAAAAGAACTATACAAGGGGAAAGGATCATCCTGGGAATTGACCCCGGAACTACGATCATGGGTTTTGGCTTGATCAAGGTAGTTAATAAGAACATGAGCTTTATTCAAATGAATGAACTACAGCTCAACAAGTACAGCGATCATTATGTAAAGCTGAAACTTATTTTTGAGAGAACCATAGAACTTATAGATACCTATCATCCCGATGAAATTGCCATTGAAGCACCGTTCTTCGGCAAGAATGTGCAGTCCATGTTAAAACTGGGGCGGGCGCAGGGAGTAGCCATGGCCGCGGGATTATCGCGCGAAGTTCCGATTACAGAATACCTTCCGAAGAAAATTAAAATGGCTATCACCGGGAATGGAAATGCCAGTAAAGAGCAGGTTGCAAAAATGCTGCAAAGTATGCTGAAGATCGGGGAACTTCCAAAAAACCTTGATGCTACAGATGGTCTGGCTGCAGCGGTTTGTCACTTTTATAATTCTGGAAAAACCGAAATTGGCAAAAGCTACACAGGCTGGAGCGCATTTGTTAAGCAAAACCCGGGTAAGATCAAATAGATCATGAGTGGAATCTATATTCATATTCCTTTTTGCAAACAGGCCTGTCACTATTGTGATTTCCACTTTTCCACCTCTACAAAGAAGAAGGGGCAACTTGTTGAAATGCTTGGCAGGGAACTGGAAATGCGAAAAAATGAAATTCACGGACCTATACAAACCATCTACTTTGGAGGCGGAACTCCTTCTCTACTCTCTTCGGAAGAACTAGAATCGATCTTTCTAAACATCAACCAGAATTTCAAAGTTTCAGACAGTGCCGAGATCACTCTCGAGGCAAATCCCGATGATCTTTCGGAAGAGGTTTTGAAAATGCTGAATGATTCGCCAATAAACCGACTAAGTATTGGTGTGCAGTCCTTTTTTGAAGCTGATCTGAAATTGATGAATCGCGCTCACAACGCAACGGAAGCATTAGAATGCCTGAAACTTGCGAAGCGATATTTCGATAATATCAGTATTGATCTTATTTACGGAATTCCCGGACAATCTGATGAGCAATGGATCGAGAATCTGGAAATCGCTCTGGAATTAGACATTCCTCATATTTCCAGTTATGCGCTTACCGTAGAACCAAAAACAGCACTGGAAACTTTTATCAAGAAAGGAAAGATCCAACCGGTTACAGACGAGAAGTTCAGGAAGCATTTCGATATCCTGGTGCAAAAACTTACAATCGCCGGATTTGAGCATTATGAGTTTTCAAATTATGGAAAACAAGGCTTTCACTCGCAAAATAACATGGCATACTGGCTGGGAAAACCTTACCTGGGAATTGGACCATCTGCCCATTCTTATGACGGTAAGACCAGAAGCTGGAACGTGGCGAATAATTCATTATATATTTCGGCATTAGCAGAAAATAAAATTCCGCAACAGCAGGAAGTTTTATCGCTAACAGATTCCTATAACGAATATATTATGACGAGGTTACGCACAAAATTCGGCGTAAATTCAGAAGATATTCACCACAACTTTGGAAAGCTTTACGAACAACACTTTATAAAGGAATCACAAATTTTTCTTGAAAACGGACAAATTGAAAAGCTTGATTCCGGATTTCATATTTCTGAAAAAGGTAAATTTCTAAGCGATGGAATTGCTGCCGAGCTTTTTTACCTCGATGACTAAAATTTTGGCTAGCCTTGAAAATATCAAGTTCAGCGCTAGCCGATTATCGGTTTACAATCTTACATTTGTTGAGCATATTCATCTCTTATGATCGCCAGCATACATTACCAGAATTCAGATTTTCGTTTGGATCTTTCCAAACCTCTGGATATTTCCATTAGTCTGCGTGGTGATGAAAAAAATCCAATCGCCTGGTATCTGGAACACCCCGAGATCAAGCCGGTGATTGATGGTAATTTTATTGGAAAAGTAAGTGCGGGCGCTTCAGTGAATTTTAATAATATCAGCTTCAATCCTCATGCTCACGCCACGCATACCGAATGTGTTGGTCATATCACCAAAGAACCGAATTTTATTCAGCAGCATTTAAAACGTTTCTTCTTTAAGGCAGAAGTCATCTCTTTAGAACCGGCAATTACTGGTGAAGACCGTATTTTCAGAAGAGCACAATTCGAAAAAGCTTTAAAGGATTCTACAGCTGAAGCGATCATTATCAGGACACTACCAAATCATATTGGTAAGATCTCCAAACATCATTCTCATACAAACTGGCCATATCTCGAGGAAGCGGCGGCTAATTTTTTGAGAGAACAGGGAATTGACCACCTGCTTATAGATCAGCCTTCTGTAGATAAAGAGAAGGATGAAGGAAAACTTCTGGCTCACAAAGCCTTCTGGAACTACCCGAAGGAGATTCGCTACCATGCGACGATCACAGAATTGATCTATGTTCCAAATAAGATCGAGGATGGTTCCTACTTTTTAAGTTTGCAGCCGGCATCTTTCGAAAATGACGCAGCACCATCAAAACCGGTCTTGTATAAAATTCTCGACAGATGAAGCTAAGTTTGAAAATCGAAGAATTTGCCATGCTTATTCTAGGTATTTTTCTCTTCACAACACTGGATTATAGCTGGTGGTGGTTTGCAGGCTTATTTTTAGTTCCCGATATTGGCATGTTGGGTTATCTTGCAAGTGATAAGACTGGTGCATATTCCTATAATATTTTTCATCACAAAGGAATTGCCGTTGCGATCTACCTGACGGGAATCATGCTCGATAACGCATATTTACAGCTTGCGGGAATCATGCTTTTTGCACATTCCAGTTTTGATCGTTGTTTTGAATATGGTCTTAAATATGAAAAAGGATTTAAATTCACTCATTTAGGTGAAATAGGTACATAATATGGAATTACTATTTATAGGACTTGCCGCCGGTGCGGTTGCTGCATACTTTATTTTTTCGATCTTCAATAAGAATCGTTCTATGGAGAAGACCAATGAACAATCTGTTGTTCTTATGGATAAGATTAGAAGCGTTTGCAAATTCATCACTGTAGAAGGTGATTTTTCTGAGATCTATCATTACGAGAATCTAAAAGAAAAATACATTAGCCTGGTCTTTGGAAAGAAGAAAGCCATTGTGCTGGTACAGGCGAAAGCCCACGTCGGATTTGATTTGAGCAAGGTGAGAATGCAAAGCGATAATGAGAATAAGAAGATCATTCTTACCAATTTCCCGCAACCGGAATTATTAACGATCGAAACAGATTTTAAATATTACGATAAGCGCGAAGGCTGGGCGAATCCTTTTACAACCTCAGACCTTACAGACATTAATCGTGACGCCAAAAAAACCATCGTAGACAAGATTCCTCAAAGCGGACTCATGGAGCAGGCACAAAAAGAAGCTTTGGGTACGATTGCGCTTATGGAAAAGATCGTGGAAACCATTGGCTGGAAGTTGGATTACACCGCACTTACCATTGAAAATACAGAAGCTCCTAAACTGGAAAAATAGAATGTCTCGCTCTATTAAACACTAATTTTTATGAATATAGACCAGTTCAGGGATTATTGCTTAATAAAGAGAGGTGTTTCAGAGCATTTGCCATTTGGCCCTGATAATCTTGTTTTTAAGGTCATGGGCAAGATGTTTAGCATTGCCAGCCTCGATGAAGTTCCACTTAGAGTGAATTTAAAATGTGATCCCGATTGTGCTGTTCAGCTAAGGGAAGAATACCCGGATACAATTTTACCGGGTTATCACATGAATAAACGTCACTGGAATACGTTAATAACGGATGGTGGAGTAGATCCGGAATTGACCAGGAAACTCATAGATCATAGTTATGAACTGGTAGTTGCAGGATTAACCAGAAAACTTAAGCAGGAATTAGATAGTTTAGAATGAAAGAACCTTTAGCTTTTTATAAGGATAGAAAGAACAAATACGAGCAGGATAGAAAGAAGTTATCAGGAAAACTGGCGGTTTCGAGTATCCTGAGATTACTGGTGTTTCTTGCTTTATGTGCCGCAATTTATTTTTTCTACGATCAGGTACAAATCGTTATTCCTGCGGTCATCGGCTGCCTGGCACTATTTATCTTCCTTATCTCAAGACATTCAGGTCTTAAACGCGAAAAGGATAAAATGGAAGCTTTGATCTCTATAAACGAAACTGAGATCCACGTTCTCGAAACAGGAGATTTTCTGAATTTACCAGAGGGAAAGGAATTTGATGTTGAAGATCATGATTTTAGTCGTGATATCGATCTCTTCGGAAGAAAAAGCTTTTTTCAGTATCTCAATAGAACTGCTTTAGCTGAAGGAGCCAGCAAACTTTCATCTTTTCTACTGAGTAATGACACTGCCCGAATTACTGAAAAACAGGAAGCAATAAAAGAGCTCGCTAACAAAGCCGACTGGCGACAGGAATTCAGTGCTACCGCTACGCTGGTAAGAACCGAAAATTCTTCGAAGACCATTCTCAAATGGATTGCAAATTATAAAGCTTTTGTCCCTTCAGTAATGCGCTGGTTACCATTAGTTTTTACGACTATTTCTGTGGGAGTCATCCTCGCCTATTATTTCAGTTTTATTGGATTTTACCAGTTGTTATTATGGTTGCTTATAGGAATCATGATCACCGCCATTTACGTTGGCAGGATCAATCAATTATCCTCTGCAATCGGAAAGGTACAGGATACTTTTCAGCAATATTACCAGCTACTCGGCTTTATTGAAGACGAAAAATTTGAGTCGGTTATTCTCCATGATCTTCAAACTTCCATTGCTTCGGAAAAACGGAAAGCTTCAGAAATATTAAAGGAATTCAGTAAAGGAATTGATGCGCTGGATCAACGGAATAATTTTCTATTTGGATTTCTTGCGAATGGATTTATGCTCTGGGATCTAAAACAATCTTACCGACTCGAAAAATGGATACTTCAGCATCGAACGGAAGTTAGCAACTGGTTTAAGGCAGTAGAAAACTTTGATGCGTACAACAGCCTCGGTAATTTCGCCTTTAATCATCAACAATATACCTTTCCGAAAATTTCTGAAGTACCTACTGGTATAGAAGCAAAAGAACTAGGGCATCCACTTCTAAAGCAAACTAAACGTGTAGATAACGATTTCAGAATAGAAAGTGACCAGTTTTTTATCATTACCGGTGCAAATATGGCTGGAAAAAGTACTTTTTTAAGAACGGTCGCGTTGCAAATCGTAATGTCGAACATGGGACTTCCGGTATGTGCCGATTCCTGTACCTATTCACCTATCAAATTGATAAGCAGCATGCGTACCAGTGACTCGCTGGGTGATGATGAGTCTTATTTCTTTTCTGAATTGAAAAGACTAAAGTATATCGTGGATAAAATTCAGACCGAGAAATACTTTATCATTCTCGATGAGATCCTGAAAGGCACCAACAGTACAGATAAGGCGATAGGCTCTAAAAAGTTCATTGAACGCCTAGTGAAATCCAACTCAACTGGGATCATTGCTACACATGACCTTAGTTTATGCGAAACTGCCAACCAGTTCGAACAGGTAAAGAATTACTATTTCGATGCCGAAATTGAGAATAATGAACTTCATTTTGATTACCGATTCAAAAAAGGAATTTGCCAGAATATGAATGCTTCATTCTTACTTAGAAAAATGCAGATCGTGAAAGATTGATCTACAGGTAAGTTTTCACAAGACAATTAGACTACATCGCTTATGGATTCATTGACACAAATTGTATTAGGCGCAGCTGTTGGAGAAGCTGTTCTGGGTAAAAAAGTTGGAAATAAAGCGATGTTGTATGGAGCGATCGCCGGAACTATTCCAGATCTGGACACTTTTGTAGGTTATGCATACGATACGATCACTGCCACCGAGATCCACCGGGGATTTTCTCATTCTATAGTATTTTCAGTCCTGTTTGCGCCGGTTTTTGGATGGCTTATCTCAAAGATCGAATCAAAATCTGCAGCAACCTGGAAGAACTGGTCATGGCTCATGTTCTGGGGACTTTTCACTCATCCCCTGCTCGATGCACATACCACCTGGGGCACACAGCTATTCTGGCCATTCGATCTAAGACTGGCTTATAAGAATATATTTGTTATTGATCCACTTTATACATTGCCGTTTTTAGTCCTGCTTATCATGGCGATGCGCTTAAAGCGGGATGATCCAAAACGAACGAAATACAATCGACTTGGTTTGATCATTAGTAGCGTTTACCTGCTGTTGATCACTCCTGCACTCAAATGGATCACTTATAACAAGTTCGAAAATGCGCTTGAAGAACAGTCGGTTTCCTATCAAAGAATGGATACACGGCCTGCGCCTATGAATAGTATCTTATGGAGTGCAAATATTGAGGCTAAGGATCATTTTTTGATCGCCGACTATTCCATTTTTGACACCAAACCCATAAGTTTTCAAGAAGTACCTAAGAATCATACGTTTGCCGACAGTCTTGCAGGTGACCCCAACTTAAAGCGTTTAATTGATATCAGCGAAGGCTGGTATACTTTCAGCGAGAAGAACGAGCAACTTTATTTCAATGATCTTCGCTTCGGAAAACTGGATATGAATGATCCCGAAGCGCCATTTATTTTCAGCTTTTTATTACAGGATGAGAATGGAGAATTAACCGCCACTGAAACCGAACGTTCTATGGAAGATGCAGAAAGTTTGCTCCCTGAATTGTGGAGCAGAATCCTTGGCAATTGAATCAAATTATTGAAAAAGCCAGAAAGTCGTAAAAAAGCATGGCTTTAAGCTACCTTTGCTTCTCAAAATGTTCAAATAAATGATTTCTGAAGATAAATTAAGAGAACGCAGTGATTCCACCTGTGAATTGTGCGGTCAAACCGAACACCTGAATGTATATATAGTTTCTGAAGCTCCAGAGGACCAGGAAGCAGAGATTTTGATCTGCCAGAACTGTGAGTCTCAAATAGAAGATCCTGAAAAAGTAGAACCAAATCACTGGCGTTGTCTTAACGACAGTATGTGGAGTACGATACCTGCCGTACAGGTTATTTCGTGGAGAATGTTGAACAGACTTAAATCTGAAGGCTGGCCGCAGGACTTACTCGATATGATGTATATGGAAGATGAGTTAAAACACTGGGCTAAAGCAGGTATACAGACTGAGGAAACCGAACCTCAGCTCGTTCATAAAGATAGTAATGGTGTCGTGCTGGAAGCAGGAGACAGTGTTGTTTTGATCAAAGATCTGAATGTAAAGGGCAGCAGTCTTACAGCAAAAAGAGGAACCGCAGTTAGAAGAATATCGCTGGTTCATGATAATGCCGAGCAAATTGAGGGTAAAGTTGAAGGCCAGCAGATCGTATTGCTCACCAAGTTTGTGAAAAAAACCTAATCACGCTTATGGAAAATAAAAAGAACACTCAGCCAAACAATCCTTTACACGGTGTCAAACTTGCTGATATCCTTGATTCTTTACATGATCATTATGGATGGGAAGGGCTTGCTGAAAGGATCAACATCAATTGCTTTAAATCCAATCCAACAAAAAAGTCTAGCTTAAAATTTCTTCGGAAGGAACTCTGGGCAAGAGAAAAAGTGGAGCGTTTGTATCTTAAGACAAACTTCAAATAGAAATATACTCACAAAAAAAAGCGGCCAACTGGCCGCTTTTTTTCTATAATTCTGCTACTGACTACTCTTCAGTTTTAGCAACTTCTTTTTCTTCTTTTTCTTTCTTTTCAGTTAAGAAACTATAGTTTTCAGAATAATCCAGCATCTGCTCTTCGAAAGATCTCGGCTGGGTTACTTTGATCGAAATGATTTCATCATTCTCATCCATTTCAGCAACCAAAACAGGATTCACGAATCCGCTATATGGAGCCGATTTGAATTTGGAGTTTCTGTCCAATACCTGTTTGTGAATATCCTGATCTACCTTTACACCGTAGTTTTCTACCAGGTCTTTTGCCGCCTGGAAATCACCTTCAGACTTGATTCTCTGAGTTTCCTTAAGCAGGTCTCCGAAAAGGGAACGTAGCTTCTGGTAGTCCTTGATATTGAAATAGATCTTACCATCTTTTTCAACTTTTTCAATAACTCCTTCTTCCTGACCTCTTTCGTAAACCCATTTACTCACCCATTGCCTGTTACGCATATGAGCTTCTTCAATATCCTGACCCGGCTCAATTCTTACTAACTGCGTCATCAATCCATTACGAATATAATCGTTGTAAGCAGCTTTCCCCAGTTTTTCAGAATCATCTGTAAGTCCAAGTTCTTCCAGTTTTGGATCCATCAGGTAATATAGACCTACGAGATCTGCACGACCTTCTTCAAGTGTAGATGCATAGTTCTTTAGAGTTTCCTTGGTTTCTCCAACACCAGCATTCATTTGTCCTGAAGCGTGACCAACTACTTCGTGCAATGCAGTATGTAGCTTATCTGCCTCTTTCCCGTATTGTTCAGAAAGTTGTACTTCTTCTTCATCATGTGCAAATTCCTTCAGTTTATCAGATCCACCTGCGCTTTCGTAAGCAGAAATGATGTTTCCTAAAGAAACAGATTTACTTCCATGCTCTTTACGAATCCAGTTCGCATTTGGAAGGTTTACACCAATTGGCGTACTTGGAGATGCATCACCTGCTTCACCAGCAACGATCACGGTTTTGTAAGTTACCCCTACTACAGAATCTTTTTTATGCTCATCCATAATTGGCGAGTTATCCTCGAACCACTGCACTTCATTCTCAAGAACGCTCATCTTTTTAGACATATCAAAATCCTTTATCTGAACGATATTTTCATAAGATCCTCTGTAACCTTTTGGATCATTATAAACTTCTATAAAACTGTTGATATAATCAATATTACCTTCAGTAGCTTCAACCCAGGCAACGTTGTAATCATCCCAGGTTTTCAGGTCTCCTGTAGTATAGTAATCGATCAAAAGACCTAAAGCATTCGCCTGCTTTTCGTTTTCAGCAACACCTTTTGCTTTTTCCAGCCATTTGATGATCTCATCGATCGCTTCACCGTAAAGTCCTCCACTCTTATAAACTTTCTCTACCAGTTTTCCATTCTCCTTTACCAGCTTGGAATTAAGTCCGTAAGAAAGTGGTCTTTCAGGATTTGGAGATTTCTTTTTCGCGTAGAATGCATCCACTTCCGCAGCAGTTACATCAGGACCATAGAAATTGATGGCAGAACCTTCCAGTAAACCATCAGCTTCATTAAGATTTACCTTTTTCGCATCCTTATCATTGAAGATTACTTCGTAAGCTTCACCTGTAAGTTCGGTATTGCTTTCTTTTAAGAGCGTATCAAAATATTCTTTGCTGAATTCAGGTTTGATTTTAGCATTGGAATAATGATGGTGAATCCCGTTCGAGAACCAAACTCTTTTCAAGTAAGTTTCGAATGAATTCCACTCTTCTGAAGACTGGTCGCCTTCATAGTTTGTATAAATATTTTCTAGGGCTTCACGAATTTCCAGGTTATGACGGTAATTCTGGTCCCACATAATATCTCTCCCCGCAAGTCCTGCCTGGGTTAGATAATAGACTAACTTCTGCTCTTTCAGACTTAAGTTTTCCCATCCCGGAATCTGGTAGCGAAGTACTTTAATATCTGCAAATTCATCTACGTTTACCTCAAAATCTGAGTTCATCGCGATCTCCTGCTGCTCATCCTTATCTGCATTTTCCTTGTCCTCATTACAGGAAACGAAAGCCAATGCCGATGCAAGAAGGCAGGTACTTAATATTTTATTCATGAAAATAATTTTAGTGCGGCAAATATACTAAAACGGGGAATCAAATTCTGTGAACCTGATCCCCCGTTATATAGAAATATTGATATATTCTCTATTTTTTACTCGTTTCAGTAAAATGTTTGTAAAACCATGGGATGGTTTCAATACCTTTTAGATAATTCCATATTCCGAAATGCTCGTTAGGAGAATGGATCGCATCGGTATCCAGACCAAAGCCCATCAGGATGATCTTACTATCCAGTTCTTTTTCAAACAGGGATACAATGGGAATACTTCCCCCACTTCTCTGCGGGATCGGCGTTTTTCCGAAAGTCTCCTCATAGGCTGCACTGGCCGCCTGGTAACCTATCGTGTCTATTGGAGTTACATATGGATAGCCGCCATGGTGAGGTTTCACTTTCACTCGAACACTATCTGGTGCCAGACTTTCAAAGTGTTTTGTGAACAATTCGGTAATTTCTTTGTGATCCTGATTAGGAACCAGTCGCATGGATATTTTTGCATAAGCCTTTGATGGAAGCACTGTTTTGGCTCCTTCACCTATATAACCACCCCACATTCCATTTACGTCCAGCGTTGGTCTGATAGAACCCCTCTCCAGCGTAGAATATCCTTCCTCTCCATGAACATCCCTGATATCCAATTTTTCTTTATATTCTTCAATGCTGAAAGGTGCTTCTGCCATTTTAGAGCGTTCCTCATCACTAAGATTTTCCACGTTATCATAAAATCCAGGAATGCTTATATGATTGTTATCATCTGTAAGTTTGGAGATCATTTCACTTAAGACGTTCAGAGGATTTGCTACCGCACCACCGTAAAGACCTGAATGCAGGTCCCTATTCGCTCCGGTCACTTCCACTTCTACGTAAGAGAGTCCGCGTAGACCGGTTGTGATAGATGGGGTGTCTTTGGAGATCATTCCAGTATCCGAGATCAGGATAACATCATTCTGAAGTTTCTCCTTGTTCTCCTTAATAAACCAATCCAGGTGCTCACTTCCTACTTCCTCCTCACCTTCGATCATGAATTTCACATTACATGGCAATTCATCATTTTTGGTCATGTATTCCATGGCTTTTACATGCATATACATCTGTCCTTTATCATCACAGGCTCCCCGGGCGAAAATTGCCCCTTCAGGATGAATATCGGTTTTTTGCACAACAGGTTCAAAAGGCGGAGAATTCCATAGATCCAATGGATCTGGTGGCTGCACATCGTAATGCCCATATACAAGCACCGTTGGAAGATCTTTGTTAATGATCTTTTCAGCATATACGACAGGATGACCTGGAGTTGGTGCAACCTCTGCAGTATCACAACCAGCATCCAGTAGACTTTGCTTCACAGCTTCCGCAGCCTTCAGCATGTCGTCCTTGTAGTTTGCATCTGCAGAGATCGAAGGAATCTTTAATAATTCCTTTAATTCATCGACAAATCTGTCTTTATGTTCTTCGAGGTATGATTTTATAGAATCCATGTACTAATTTTCAGGTTTGCGTAAAGTTATAAAGAAGTCGGCGGAAAGTTGGTCTCAAAGCTCTTAGTGTTTTCATAAGAAAATAAATTATGTTCAAGTTCATGAAAATTGATCCATGCTGAAAATCAGAACCTTAGTTGTAGTCACTAAATTTTAGCTGAAATTTTTTTAATTTTTTTCTGGAAGACTGTTTGAAAATTGAAACTTATCTTTATATTTGCACCCGCTTAAGTAATTAAGCAGGGAATCACAACGAGTCCTAAGTGTTGTGAAACTTTAAATTGCGGGCGTGGTGGAATTGGTAGACACGCTAGACTTAGGATCTAGTGCCGCAAGGTGTGGAGGTTCGAGTCCTCTCGCCCGCACAACGAAAAAGCTTCAGAGAAATCTGAAGCTTTTTTTTATTCCCTCTTCCGAAGAAAAATTTTACAATCAGACCTAACCTGATATATCTTTTTAGGCTGTCTGAATTCCTGAATCCATAAATTTTGCCAATTGCTTTTAGAAAATCTTCTACAGCTTAACATGCTTTAACAAGTCCTGTTATTCCATGTCAATTATTTTCCCTTCCACAGGCCATATTTTTGTATTCAATTTTTAAGAATCAAATCATGAGTACACAAGCATTATTAAAAACATATAAATTAGGCGATCTGGAATTAAAAAATCGTGTCATCATGGCTCCAATGACCCGTGGTCGTGCAGATAATCCAGAGAAGAAAGCTATTCCTGAACTCCATTCAGAATATTACCGACAAAGAGCGAGCGCTGGTCTTATAATTTCTGAAGGTTCCCAGGTTTCTAAAGATGCCGTTGGATATATTAATACTCCCGGAATTCATACAAAGGAACAGGTTGAAGCCTGGAAAGACGTGACCTCAGCAGTTCATAATGCCGATGGAAAGATCTTTATTCAGCTATGGCATGTGGGTAGAATGTCACATCCAGATTTTCATGGCGGTGAATTGCCATTGGCGCCATCTCCCATCAATCCGAATTCAAAATCGTTCACACCAGAAGGTTTTAAGGATACGGTTGTACCCAGGGAAATGACTACTGAAGATATCAAGCAAACCATTGAAGATTTTAAGCAGGCGGCTCAAAATTCTATGGAAGCAGGATTTGACGGAGTAGAAATACATTCCAGCAACGGGTATCTTTTTCACCAGTTTTTCAATGCAACTTCCAATCATAGAAACGATGATTATGGCGGTTCTATAGAAAAAAGGTCAAGAATACTTTTTGATGTTCTGGATGCGGTGAAGGAAGTAATGCCGGAAAATCGAATCGGGATTCGCTTAAATCCTTCCATGCACGGCCTATTCGGGATGACTATGGATGAAGAAACGATCCCTACTTTCGATTATATCATCAAGAAGCTGAACGAATACGATCTTTCTTACCTCCACCTCTCTGAACCTTTTACAGACGTTTCTGAAATTTCTTTTGCTGAAACAGATATCGCGAAACGTTATCGACCTATCTACAAGGGAACATTGATGATCAATACGAATTTTGATCAGAAAAAAGGGAATGCAGTGCTTGAAGATGGTGATGCAGATCTTGTTGCCTTCGGAAAACCATTTATTTCTAATCCAGATCTTGTTGAAAGATTTGAACAGAGCGTTGAACTGGATTCCTGGAATGAGGATACATTTTACTCGGGAGGAGCAAAAGGTTATACCGACTATGAGGTTAAAACAGAAAGAGCTGCAATGCTTCAGTAAAAAACCTGAAGTTTAATACTATAAAAAAGTCCTTCAGAAGTTTCTGAAGGACTTTTTTTTGCTTCGGTATAAACAGATAAATTAGAATTCCTGAACCGTAGGTCTGATTACGATCTCATTCACGTCTACCTCTTTTGGTTGCTCAATCGCATACGCTATAGCTCTGGCGATAGAATCTCCAGGAATAGCCTGTTTGTAAAATTCTTTTACATTTTCTGAACTTTCATCATGGCTTGATCCATATTTTAATTCAGAATCTATAGCTCCAGGCTCTATGGTCGTTGTTCTAATGTTTCCACCAACCTCGTGACGTAAACCATCAGAAATTGCTCTTACTGCATATTTAGTTCCGCTATAAACGGTTCCTCCAGGACTAAATACTTTGATTCCGGCAACTGAAGAAAGGTTTATAAAATGACCAAATCCCTGTTCCTGGAATACTGGTAGCGCTGCGGAAATTCCGTAAAGAACACCTTTAACATTAATATCAATCATTTTATCCCACTCCTCCACTTTATCTTCGGCAAGAGGTGCAATAGCCATCAATCCGGCATTATTGATAAGAACATCAATTTTACCATATTCTTTTTTACTAAGTTCAATGAGATTTTTCAGGTCGTCTCTTTTAGTAACGTCAGTCTCCACTACAAGCGCTTCACCTCCATCTTTCCTGATATCATCTGCAATGGCCTCCAGTTTTTCCTTACGTCGAGCAGCAATTACTACCTTTGCTCCACGTGAAGCTAAATGACGGGCTGTATTTTCACCAAGTCCACTACTACCACCTGTTATAATTACTACTTTTCCTTTAATATTATCTTCCATAATTGTGAGTTTTAGATTTCACTTAAATTCGGAGACAAAAATACAAGAGGATAAGGAGCTGTATAAATTTGGCTAGTAGGTTTGTAAATAGTTTAACCTGGTTGATTGACCTGAGTTAATAAAATAAAATTGATAAGAAGTATTTTTAGAGGATAAAGGTTATTAAACCATGAATATTGTATCAGACGGTTTGCTCTTCTGAAGTAGTAGTTTTAATTCCAGAGATGGTATTATCATGTTTTCGACCGAATCTACCGGTTATAGTCCATCCTATACCGAGACCCAACATGATTCCTGACACTAAATGAAAATTAGTACTTGTACTTAGGTAGCCAATGAGGATTCCAAAGATGATCATCCCCAATCCCAACAACCTCACTTTGTTCATGACGCAATTTATTATGGTCTTAATAAATGCGGATTAGGGCTGGCATTTGTAGGTTTAGACCTGATTTGGATGGTAAATTTAAGAATTAAATCCTGAGAAATAAAAAGAAAATTGGTTAAAATACTAGTATTCAACGATCAAGTTAACGCTAGAAGTTCTATCTTCTAAGAATAATAACTATTTAGTACGAATTCCCTGTGTAGTAAAAGAAAGGCCTTGCTGTCCGGAAGTGGAAATCATCACAGCATCAAATACCGGCTCGGTAGCGTTTAAATTTGCTTGCCAGTCAAAAACAAAATTGGCTCCGGTTCCACCAGATCTATCGGTTTCATCGATCACAATTTCGATCGTTTCCAGTGGTGCGATAAAAATGGGAGCATCAAAATAAGTTCGGATGAGCTTTCCATTAGTAGCGTAATAGTCGGCTCTTTCAACATAAATTGTATCCTCACGACTGGTGTTCCTCATGCTAATAGTCGCAGTTAGATCGTGAGTAATATGCTCCGTCTGACTATAGATTTCAGAATAGATAGAGAGATAAGTTTCCCCGGAAGCTAAGGAATCATTCTCCGGAATAGCAATTTGTCTCGACTCCCAACTAATAGGATCTATAGAACTGATCTCCTTCTTATCCTCGCAGGCTTGCAGCACGAGAAAAACTATCAAAAAGCCGAAGAAATGTTTATGTAGATGTTTTTTTTTAGTCATATCAATTAGGCCCTTAGGCTATTTTAAAACCACGAAAAAGTCTCTTAATCCTGCCAGTATGGATTGGGTTGCATAGGCTGCCAGTATAAGACCCATGATCTTACTTACCACGGTGATCCCATATTCCCCCACATGATCTTTCACACGATTGGCCGTTAATAGCAATATGCAGGTAATAGCAATAACCACGAGCACCAATGCTGTGGTCACAGCCTGCTGCTGTATTGTATATAGATTATTATCTGTCATTAGCACCACCGCCATGATGGCACCTGGAGAAGCAATAGACGGGATGGCAACCGGAAAGATCACCACATGCTTGTAATCTTTGATAAGTCCTTTTTCAGATTCAGGTTTACCATCGCCAAAGATCATCGTAAGTGCGAACAGGAAAAGGATCACACCACCCGAGATCTGAAATGCATCCAGGGAAACATCCATTCCATCAAGAACAAGCTGTCCTACGATAATAAAGAAAAGGAGTATTAGAAAAGCGATGATAGAAGCTCTGATTGCCACTGTCTTACGTTTCTTCTCGGGAATGTTCTTAGTTGCTTCCAGGTAGACCGGTACTGACCCAAGCGGATCGATCACGGCAATAAAAAAGAAGATAGTAGTGATGATTTCATTCATTGTTCCAGTGTCTGGCAACTAAATTAAATAAATGGATCGGAATTCAGGTTCAATTACCATTGGTATCGCCTTAGACCCACGATTTGTATATTATTTTTAAGATGATAGCCCCAATTGGTAAAAGAATAAAAATGATTTTGCAATAAGTAAGTTTCGCTATCACACTACATAAAGTTTTATCGATCCCGAAGTCTATGAAAACTTCAATCAACTCCACTACTTTTTCTGTATACACTAATATTTTAATTCTCAAATATTCAGCTGGCCTTCTTCAATTCATAATAACAAGACGTGCAATACCGATTAAAAATGTTTGCAATTCGCTCTCTATCTACCAACGAAACATGCTTAATATCAAAAATTGAAGTTTTTCCGTAGCGCCCAATAATAATAAGTTCACTATCTGTAATTTCTACCGAACGAATTTTTTCAAAACTAAACTGCTTCCCCCATATTCCCTTCATTTTGATATTTATTCCAAGCTTGTTCCAGGAAACTACCGACTTGTAAAAAATCATTCGGCTCCAAAATAATAAAAGAATTAAGTGAGCACTGAACAACAGAACACTATCGAATCTTCCAAACATGTCATTAAAATAATCCACACCATACAGCACGAGACATACTAATGCCAGGGAAATAAAGATCTTGCTGGATCTACCGTGGATTTTGTGAAATAACACTTTCTTCTTTTGCATACTAATTTAATAAACAGCGTATTCTCAATAGAATAGAATTCAAACTTACTAATCTAAAAATCAATTAACCATAAGATAATACTGCAGAAAAGATATTAATAATTTCTGAACCTTAAGCTCTAGATGCAAACATACATTTGCCCTCAAATTTGAGCTATGAGGTTGAGATTATTCAGGGAGCATTTTTCGCTATCTTTGCCCAAAAGGAAGGGAATGTTTTGCTTTTATCTTGAGAACAGAAAACGCTTTGGTAATCAACATGTGGTTCACCTTAAAAGCTGTGATCTCCTGCCCGAGAAAACTGGAAGAACCAAACTTGGTTTTTTTAACGATTTCCAGGAACTGCAAGCACAGCATGATCCAGCTGAATCTTCTTTAATAACCTGTACTTATTGCTGTAAATCATTTCAAATGAATACGGACCAAAGGATCACACCTACAGAAAACTAACTGGTAATCTACCGGTTTTCAACCATTTCCACTTTCACATTTATAACTTCTATAAATTTCTCAAACTTGCTACAAACACTTTGCTTTTAAAATCTATATTTGCCGACCCAAAAAAAGATTTTCATTATGAGCGTAGTATGGTACGAGTGCAAAGTAAAGTATAGAAAGACCCATGAAACCGGGGAAAGTAAAGTAACTACTGAAACCTATCTTCTTGACGCTGTTTCTTATACGGAAGCTGAAGCAAGAATCACAGAAGAGATGAAGACTTACACAAGTGAGGAGTTCATGATCACCAATATAAAGGTTGCAAATCTTTCTGAAGTTCATCCATTTGAAAATTCAGATAGATGGTTCAAGTCCAAAGTCTCGTTAATTAGTTATGATGATGAGAGTGGAAAGGAGAGAAAGTCTAATCTATACATGCTTATCCAGGCGAACGATGTAAAGGAAGCTTATGAAAATACGGAGCAGGCTCTACAGGAAACAATGGGCGATTATAGCATTCCTGCTATTACTGAATCACCAATCCTGGATGTTTTCCCATATTTTTCAGATGAAGAAGAATCAACGGTAACTTCTGAAGTAACAGAAGAAATTGAAGAGACAGAGAAATCTGAAGTTGTGGAAAAGACTGAAGAAGTCCCTTCAGAATAAGCTCCACTATTGAGGAATAATTCAGATTACACGGCAAAAGTGTGGAATTGTCACCCATGATTTTAAAACAAGATCAAATTAAGCCCTGATTATCAGGGCTTTTCTAATGGCACAAGAGTTGCCTATATGGAAACCAATACGAACAA
>NZ_JBLWIM010000012.1:734003-758468 GCF_048381525.1 Christiangramia qingdaonensis | reverse complement strand
TCTATTGCTGAAGAAGAACACGCTTCAGGAATAAATAAATTCTTACCAACCAAAAATCCGCTTAATACATGGGGAATCGTTGTGCTTATTAGCACCTTCATTCTCATGTTAGGATCAGCATACCTTGTATATTTTCTGCAGAGTGATTTTACAGAGATCAATACTGCCCGAATGAACACTACATGGGGTTATGCTTTCTTTATCCTTGCATCTGCCCTCTTCCTATATCGGGGAGCGTTTTTTATCTATAACCTAGTGTTGTATTTCAAATACAAACCAATAGAATCAGTTTCTAACGAAGAACTACCAACCTGTACCGTGATCGTTCCAGCTTACAACGAAGGCAAACAGGTATATGCTACGCTTATGAGCCTGGCTGAAAGTGAATATCCTACAGAAAAACTACAGTTACTTGCGATCGATGATGGTAGTAAGGATGATACCTGGAGCTGGATGCAGGAAGCTAAAAAAGTTCTGGGTGATCGTGTAGCGATCTATCAGCAGCCTGAAAATAAAGGAAAAAGACATGCATTGTACAGAGGTTTTAACCTTGGTACCGGGGAAGTATTTGTAACCGTAGACAGTGATTCTGTAGTAAACGCAGATACTTTGAGAAACCTGGTAAGTCCGTTCGTTGTTAATGAGAAATGTGGTGCCGTTGCAGGTAACATCAGAGTTCTGAATAACGAGAAAGCCTTACTTCCAAAGATGTTGAACGTGAATTTCGTACTAAGTTTCGAGTTTATGCGTTCTGCAGAAAGTACACTGGAATCTGTACTTTGTACTCCTGGTGCCTTGGCAGCATATCGTGCTAGCGCTGTATTCGAATGTCTTCCGGAGTGGATTAACCAGACTTTTATGGGGAAACCTTCAGATATTGGTGAGGACAGAGCTATGACCAATATGATCCTTAAACAGGGACAACACGTGCTTTTCCAGAGAAACGCGTATGCATACACCAATGTACCCGAGCAATATAAAGGTCTTTATAAGATGTTTATTAGATGGGGACGAAGTAATGTGCGTGAGAATATTGCCATGTCTAAATATGTATTTACTCAGTTTAGAGAAGGTTCAACCCTTGGTTCAAGACTATTGTTCATCAACCAGTTCCTGAAGATCATTATGAGTTACCCATTGATCATGATCATGCTATTTTTCGTGATCTCTCACCCACTTTTATTCCTTAGCTCAACATTTCTGGGAATTATGGTTTATTCAAGTTTCCCGGTATTGTTCTATGCCAAGAGATATAAGCTTTCAGAATCATTGTGGGCTTACTCATACAGTATTTTACATACTTTTGGACTATTCTGGATCACCCCGTACGCAATTGCAACAGCAAGCAGAAGTGGATGGTTAACCAGAGAATTAAGTGTAAAGAAATAATACTAAACCCCAACAACTAAGAAAAGAAAAGCGATCCTATTCAAGATCGCTTTTTTTATGATTTGGTACTACATTTTGTACCGAATGAGGCTGAAGAGTGAAACCGTAGCCCAGACTGCTTCCAGAATTATAAATGGAATATAATCCATTAAAACCGAAGCATAACAGGCTAAAGAGGCTCCAATTAAATTCAGTAAAATATAGATAAGATCTTTAGTTCCAAGTTTTCCTGCAGCGTTAAGTACATACGCCAGAAGTATTAAAAACACTCCTACCGAACCTATCCAGTCTATATATGTCATGCTCAATAATTATTTACCTTTTTTAGCATCCATTGGATTCATGAACCGGTGCAATAATTCTTCTGAAATCACCGGATTTGCACCTTCTTTTGCCGCTACTAATGCGCCCATCGCACAAGCCGTGTCCAATGCTAGCTGAGGTTTTTCACCCTGAAGCATTTTCGCCAGAAGCGTACCAAGGAATGAATCGCCGGCTCCTACTGTATCCTTGACTTTTACCTGGTAACCAGAATTATAGTAAAGCTTTTTGTCATGCATCAAAACTGCGCCATGTCTGCCTTTGGTGACGCAAATAGTTTCAGCATTGGATTTCACCGCCATAAACAACAGGTTCTGTTCCAGTGAATTGTATTCTGAACCCAACATTTTTGCGATCTCAAATAATTCATCATCATTAAATTTGATAAATTCTGCATGCTGGATCAATTCAGCCAGGAGATCTTTTGAATAATGTGGAGGTCTCAAATTGAAGTCTAAAACTCTGTAAGACGCTTTTGGTATAAGATTGAACAAAGTCTTTCTGCTTATATCATCACGGCAGATCAAACTTCCGAAGATAAATGCATCACTACGGGAAACCGATTGTTCTATAGTTTCTGTAGCAACAATACCATCCCATGCTGCCGGATATTTAATTGTATAGCTGGCTGAACCACTTTCTGAAAGTTTTACATCCACCGCTCCGGTCTCCCGGTTTTCATCCTTTAAGATATTACCGGTTTCAACACCCTGGGTTCTTAGGTAGTTCAGCAATTCTTCTCCCCTGGAATCAACTCCAACCTTACTGATCATTTCAGCATCTATTCCAAGACTGCTTAACCTTACTGCGACATTAAGCGGTGCACCACCAATTCGTTCCATATCTGGAAAAACGTCATACAAAACCTCACCAAAACAAACCGCCTTTATCCTTTTTGACATATATTTTTATTGATTATTAAAATTTAGTTCATAAGCTTCAAAACTATCCACCGTAAAATCTTTTTCTTCGGAACCAACCGAGAAAGTATCCCATGGCTGCTCAGAAAAGAATATCTCTGTAATAACAGTCTTTCCATTATCAATGAATAATTCCATACTGGTTTTATCAAGAATCATATGAACTTCCATAGAATCGGCCGCTGTTATTCTTGGCGCCGTTGAAGGTGTCCCGGAAAACTTATCTGAAAAATCATTTTTTCCTGCTTCACTTCTATCCATACTGAACTTTTGTTCTGAATGATCATAATTTACCACGAATTTTTCTCCCTGTTCATTAGAAAGTGTAAAATGATAGTTTCCATCTTCTTCTAATCCGGAAATACTGAATTTCACCTCAGCTTTAGAAAGATCGATCGCTGATGTATCGATTAACACCAGGTCTTCCTTAGCTGAAAGTGCGCTTTTTTTAACTGGTTCACTTCTAAATTTTTCTAATTCCTCTACCGGCTGGGAAGTAACCAGGTATTGTCCATCTTCTTTGATAAGCTTCAGTTCTCTTGCAATGGTCATCGCACTTCTCCAGGTTTCGGTTGGCACTTCCTGTGCATATAACCAGTTAGACATCCAGCCCAGAAACAATTTCCTGCCATCTTCCTCTGGCACATTAGACCAGGTCACCCCAGCGTAATTGTCTCTACCAAAGTCTATCCAGTAGTCATGCTTTTCTTCCAGATTGCTCATATTTTCTTCCGGCGTAAAGGTTGTCCCATCAAAATCTCCTACAAAATACTGAGTCCCAGATCCACCATTATAGCCTCCAGGATTTAAACTTTGAATCAGCACCCATTTAGTTTCACCGGTACCTTCAACCTGCATTGGAAAGAAATCCGGACATTCCCAGACTCCGTCATGTGCTCCATTTCCCTGCCCAAACTCAGATACTTTTTTCCATTCTTTCAGATCCTGTGAGGTATAGAACAAAGTCTTTTCGGTTGTTGCCAGGGCCATTAGCCACTGCTTGTGTTCCTCATCCCAGGTTACTTTTGGATCCCTGAAATTTTCAATTCCTGGATTAGGCAATACTGGATTTCCTTCATATTTTGTCCAGGTCATACCTTTATCAAGACTATAAGCAATTGCCTGGGACTGATAATCCTTTTCACCCTTCTCTGCTCCTTTTGGTTCATGATAAGTGAAAATAGCCACCACGGGAGTCTTTCCATCCTCACCAAAACCTGAAGTATTGTCCTTATCTACTACAGCACTACCGGAGAATATATAGCCCTTTTCATCTGGAAACAACGCGATCTCCTGTTCTTCCCAAGTGATCATGTCCTTACTCGTGGCATGGCCCCAGTGCATTGGTCCCCAAACATTATCGTCTGGATAGTATTGAAAATACAAATGATAAGTGCCATCAAGGTAAAACATCCCGTTTGGATCGTTCATCCAGTTCTTTTCCGGAGTAAAGTGGAAATTAGGCCTATAGACTTCGTCACTGTTTACCTCAGCTTCTGTTTGAGTAATTTCTTCGGAAGCTTCAGAATTTTGATCCTTACACGAATTGAAAAACAGGCAGCAAACAGCCAGTGAGGTTAAACTGAATTTAATCTTGTTCATAATATCAGGTTGTAGTTGAAATTTCTTTAATGGATAATTCTTCCGCCAGTTCTTCCAGGGATTTACCTTTGGTTTCTGGCATCATAAAAATAACGAAAAACAGTTGTAGCACCATCATGAATGCAAAGAAGGCGAATACCCAACCCGCTCCAATCGTACTGAATAAATACGGAATACTGGAAGGAATAATCGCCGCTAGCACCCAGTGAGTTGAACTTCCGAACGCCTGTCCCGAAGCTCGTAATCTGTTCGGAAATATTTCAGAAATAAATACCCAGATAACCGCTCCCTGTCCTATGGCGTGTGAAGCTATAAACAGGAATAAAAATATTGGTACCCATAAACCTCCCCAATTCAAAAAGAATGCAGCTGCAACCAGTGAAAGAGATATAATATAGCCTATCGACCCAAACAGCAGCAGTTGTTTTCGACCGAGCTTGTCAATAAGAAACACTCCTAACAGTGTGAATAACAGGTTTACAACTCCAATTCCAATACTGCTTAGCAAGGCTGTACTTTCTCCAAGTCCGGCAGCTTCAAAAATTCTGGGAGCATAATACAGGAATGCATTGATACCGGATAACTGGTTGAAAAATGCGATTAAAAATGCGAGAATAAGGGGGAAACGGTACTTTTTCATAAAGATGTTCTCACCGGTAACTTCAGAATCAGATTGTGTTTTTATCTCATGAACTTTGGCACTAACATCCAATCCTGGATTGATCCTTTCCAGGATGCGTTTAGCTTCGGCCATTCTTCCTTTAGAGACCAACCATCGCGGACTCTTAGGAATCCCGATAACAAAAAGAATATATAGGAAAGCAGGAATAGCCTCTACACCAACCATCCATCGCCACGGTTCTTCTCCTGTATTTCTCAACAGGTAATTTGAAAGAAAGGCGATAAGAATCCCCAGAACAATATTGAACTGGTACAGGGCTACTAATTTACCACGTTTATTGGCCGGTGCGATCTCTGAGACGTAGGCTGGTGCTGTAATGGTAGAAGCTCCTACCCCAAGTCCTCCAAGAAATCTAAAAAATGCAAAGGTATACGGATCGTCTACAAGGGAGGAGCCTAAAGCAGATACGAAATAAAGGATTCCAATAACGATAAGTGTATTTTTTCTACCAAATTTATTCGTGGGGAAACCTCCGAAGATAGCTCCAACCACAGTACCCCATAAGGCCATGGCCATCACAACAGAACCATGGAAGGCATCTGAAGTCCCCCATAATGCCTGCAATTGTTTGTCTGCCCCAGAAATTACTACTGTATCAAATCCAAAAAGAAACCCGGCAAGGGCCGCACTTATGGAATAGAAGAAAATTTTATTCATAATCGTAATTAAATAAAATTGGATATCATAGTCCGTCAGATTTCATAACCGCACCATGAATTATTTAAAATTAGGTGGAGAATTTAAGAATTATTAAATAAACTGACCCAACTATAAACAGATTAAAGCTATTTAGCAATAATAATTACCGATTTCGTTGCATATCCATTTGAAATTTAGTTTTAAATAATCTAAATCACTTAATCGGAAAGAAAGTTTTATCTTGATCTTCAACCAAACATCAAAAGAAATTCAAGGCGACCCGAATAATCAGCATTCAGGCTGAGTGGTTTTCTATGAAATATTTTGATGAAAAAATATATCGTATTCTGGCTCCTACTATTAGCAACGCAAATTTCTGCTCAAAGCTGGATAAGTAGTGAAGAAACTTATTTTTATGCTGGTACAGGACTGGATGTTCGAAATGCAGTATTTGGAGGCACAGTGAACCCATCTGCTTACGACGGTATATTTTCTTTGGGATACAGAAATGAACATTTTAGCTTCGAAGCTTATTACGAAACTTTTCAAGCCATTAGTTATGATTCATCTGGTATTAATCTTGGCTATGTTTACCGGCCCGGAAAAAAGCTGATCCCGGTAACAGATCTCTCCCTCTCTCTAATTCAAAGACCCTGGAAATCCTTTCCTTCCCTCGCAATTAATAACCGACTGGAATTTCACTTTTCCAGGTTCTTTATTTATGTAAGAGGTGAATCCCGCTGGCGAACAGATTATGATTTTTTCCAGATTTCTGTCTACGGAGGTATTAATTTTAAATTCGGTTTCGAATATTAACAGGCTCAGTCAGTTTCTCATAATATTAACTATGAGTAATTCATTTTTATCTAATTTTGACGCTGTACCAACCAATTGATCATGGAAATATTTTTGCAACCAGATACCTGGGTAGCTCTTCTAACTCTTACTTTTCTGGAAATCGTCCTGGGAATAGACAATATTATATTTATTTCTATAGTAGCGGGAAAAGTTCCCGAAGAGAGTCAGAAAAAAGCTAGAATAGGCGGTTTATCCATTGCCTTGATCATGCGTATTTTATTGCTTTTGAGTATCACCTGGATCATTGGGCTTACCGAACCAGTACTTACTGTTGCAGATTTCGAACTGAGTTGGAGGGATATTATTCTGATCGCCGGTGGTATATTTCTACTTATAAAAAGCACACTTGAAATTCATCATAAGGTAGAAGGACAGGAGGAAAATAGTACGACCGAAAAAGGTAAAAAGCCAACGATAAGTTTTAGCTCCGCGATCGTACAGATCGTACTTCTGGACATCGTTTTCTCCTTTGATTCCATATTAACTGCTGTAGGTTTAACAGATCAAATCATTCTAATGGTGATAGCGGTAATTGTTTCCATCATAGTGATGATGATCTTCGCCAAACCTGTAGGAGAATTTGTAAATAATCATCCAACAATTCAGATTCTGGCTTTATCATTCCTGATACTAATTGGAGTGATGCTTATCGTTGAAGGTGCACATTACCATGTTCCAAAAGGCTACGTCTATTTTGCAGTATTCTTCTCTTTAGCGATAGAAATGTTGAATATGCGTTACCGTAGAAAGAATACTTAATCGATAATTTCGTAGTGAATTGGCTTAAAGCTTCCACCATTGCTGTCTTCGGCAGAGCATGCTGTTAAACCAACTAAAAGGTCCATTTTAGCTTCGAACAGAACATAATCACCGGCTTTGCTTAAAGGCGGATCTACACTAAGTTTTCCATTAGTATCGAACTGTACGTTCATAAAAATATTAAATGCGGTAGGAATTTCATCTGGCTGAATTTCGAACTTTTCCAGGTTGGTATAAAGATTCTCGAAACAACTCGGGTGATACTCGTTATTATTATACATGATCTGGAACGTTTCAGGACTGCACGGTGCAAGTAAAAAATCATTTCGACCGTTCGTATCTTCCAGGATCTCCATCATTTGATTGCTTCTGTTACTCCAGAGATGGTCACCCTGACTAATCAAAATACTCTCCTCAAAATCCAGGGTTTTGCCGGAAGAGATCTTTTCCCGGGTATCTTTCGCATTAAAAAGAACCATATCACTTACCTGTTCGCCATTTGGATCGATCACTTTCAATTTCTGACCTTTTTTCAGTCTGAATGCAGCACCCGTTTGTCTTTTAATTACTTCGATCATTGTAGATTATGTTCGTTTTTAATGTCTTCTGAAATTTGATTTTTTATGGGATCTTCTGAAGCATCTAATTTGCTTACTACCCTTTTCACATCTTTAGAACGGTAAGACTGATGCAATTTTGCGATGCCTTCAACTTTCACCGGTTCGATCCAGAAACCCGTGATCTGTGGAAGGTGATCTTCCAGCATTTTCTTCGGAATATTATCGTAATAAAGAGGATTTTCCTGCTCCTTCTCGAAATTAGCTACCAATTTTGAAAGAGATTCTCTTAGTTCTGACTCCGACTGAAGTTTAATTTTTCCATTTACATGCACCGCAGAATAATCCCAGGTGCTAATGTCTGCTTCTTCGTACCAGGAAGAGGAAATATAAGAATGAGCACCCTGAAATGTCACTAATACCTCAACATCTTCCTTCAGAAACTCTTTCTGTTCGTTATGGTTTGCGATATGAGAAAATAATCTCCACTTACCATCTTCAGATTCATCGATAAGCACAGGAATATGCGTAGCTAAAAGATGATCCCCCTTGAGAACAAATGTCGCAAATGGAAATTTCCGAAGAAATGGAAGAATAAATTCATCCTCATCTTTCCGGTATTTTTTTGGTCTGTACATTTATTATTTTCCTAGTGGAATGGGCATTTCCATTCTTTATCAACCTTACGCCCACTGTATTGTTTGGCTTCGCTATTATTTCCAAAATCTTCCAGCATAGGGTTGATCGAACCCTGCAAAGCTACGTCACGATCACGAATTCTATCACGAACTTTTTGATAGGTCCCCATTTCCCTGAGTTTTTCGAACTGCCAGTGCAAGTTGAAGGTCAGGGTAGTATATGGACTCTGTCTCGCCTTCCTCGAAGAATTTGGATGTAAACCCACTACATAGAAAGCCTTTCCTGCAATACTAAAACTAAAATTTTCATCCTTGGGATCATCACTCACCGCGGGATCCCATTGCTCACTATCCAGTTTATGAATATTGCCTAATTGCTTCCATAATAATTCTTCGAAGCTAATTTCAGAATATTCCGGAGAATTTGGAAATACTGCCAGGAATGTTTTGAAATCATTGGACTCAAAATCGTAAGCTTGGATATAGTCTTTAAGATCCTTCAATAATCTGGCAGAAGCCTCCATACTACCAAAGTCTTCATAAGTTTTGAGAGTAAACTGGTCCATGGCAAAAATTGTCTTAGCCATAATACACGGATGTTCATTCTCAAGAATAAATTCGGCATATTCTGCCTTTATCTGTTCATCTGAAACAGCTTTTAAGCTCTTCCGTTTTGTTCTTTCCTTTACCTGCATCTTCTTTCTATTTTGAAACGTCTTTATATAAATAATCTTCCAGTTCCTCGTCGTCCTTATCGGTATGTAAAACCGAAATATCACCAGTTGCTTCAAAAACCACAGCTCTAACTTCTTTCAGCCTGATCACATTTGCTTCTCTTAACTTAGAACGAAGATCTGCTTCAGTCACCCGGGCCTTCTTCAAATTTTCATGTAGAATTGTTTGTCCATCCATAAGCATCAAAGGACCATTATCTACAGCATTCTGAACGATCTTAAACCTCCGCAGGATCGCAACAAAGATCTGTAGTACATAGATTGCTGCGACCCCAACTACACCTTCCCATAAACTCACGCTTTTACTTAGAACGGTAGTTGCTACCATGGACCCAAGAGCAACGGTCATGGCAAAGTCAAAACTGGACATTTTAGAAAAACTTCTTTTCCCGGCGATTCGGGTAAAGATGATAATTGCGATATAGATCCCTATTGCTGTTAGTATAATTGCAACAAAGGACGGAATGTCAAATGCGAACCACTTGTCCATTTAATTTAGATTTTTAAACCCGATGAATAAATTACAACCAAGATAATTACCTTGGAATACACCCGATTTTTGGTTGAAATTCAATTTACCCAGGCTTTTAATTAATTAAATGTTAAGCTGTCATAATCATTTCTAAATTCCCGAGTTTTGTAGTGAAACCGTTAAACTTTCAGGGAAAGTCATTAATTTCTAAATTTGAAAAATGGAAAAGATCAATAAAATTGGCCACCGTGGTGCTAAAGCTCATCTCGCTGAAAATACACTGGAAAGTATTGAAAAAGCTATCAGTCTTGGAGTGGATATGATCGAGATTGATGTGCATCGATGTGCCACTAGCGAATTGTTCGTGATTCATGATTTTACCCTGGACAGAACTACAAATGGCAGCGGAGAAATCGCTAAAAAAAGCAATGCAGAAATGCAGTTATTTTTGATCGAAGAGCAGTTCAAAATTCCTACGCTAAACGAGGTGCTTGAACTTATCGAGAATAAATGCCAAATCAATATTGAGCTTAAAGGTCGGAATACCGCTAAAGCGGTTTCAGAAATCATTCAACATAAAGTTGAAAAGGAAAATTGGGAATATGGCAACTTTCTGGTTTCCAGTTTTCAGAAGAACGAATTGTTCGAAGTCAAAAAGATCAATTCCAGGATCCCGCTGGCAGTCCTAAGTAAAGCGAGTGTACCTGAAGCGATAGAACTTGGCAAGAAACTGGATGCGGTAGCGATTCACCCTTCCGTAGGAATTATTACGAGAGATAACACAAAACTCTGCCACGATCATGATTTTAAAGTAAACGTCTGGACCGTGAATGAAGTGAATGATATCCTGAGAATGATCGATTTCGGGGTTGATGGCATAATCTCAGATTACCCGGATCGATTACAGAATCCTGTTAAATTGTTGCAAAACTAGATACTAGCTCTTAGTTGTTTACTTTTGCCATCAAAGAGCTCAATTTTGGAACATTTCGACAGGATCATAGTAGGTGGCGGTGCAGCAGGATTTTTTACGGCGATCAATATTGCTGAAAATAACAGATCCCTGAAAGTCCTTATCCTGGAAAGAGGAAAGGAAGTTTTGAATAAGGTTCGAATATCAGGCGGTGGTCGATGTAATGTTACTCATGCCGAATTTATTCCCGCTGAACTGGTTCGGAAATACCCCCGCGGAAGCAAAGAACTTCGAGGACCCTTTCACAAATTTATGACCGGTGATACCATTGGCTGGTTTGAAGACAGAGGAGTTTCTCTTAAAACTGAAGATGACGGACGCATGTTCCCGGTTACAGATTCTTCGGAAACTATTATTGATTGCTTCAGAAAGGAATGCGATAACTTGAAAATTGAAGTCCGCACTGGTGAAAGTTTAAAAAATTTTTCTTCTGAAGGTGATTACTGGAAAATTGAAGTAGGCTCCAAAGAATATTCCTGTGAGAAACTGATGCTTGCAACCGGCAGCAATTCGAAGATCTGGAATCTTTTGAAAAATAGCGGACATTCCATCGTAGATGCTGTACCATCCCTTTTCACGTTTAATATTGAAGATGACAGGATCAAGGATCTTCCCGGCATCGCGATGGATGCAGAAGTAGAGATTCCTGGAGCTAAACTTAGCAGCGATGGTCCATTGCTAATAACCCATTGGGGTTTTAGCGGCCCTGCCATCTTGAAGCTTTCAGCATGGGGAGCCAGGGCTTTAAATGAACTTCAGTATAAATTCAGCATAAAAGTGAACTGGACTCCTGGTGAAAATGAACTGTCGATCATCGAGACTTTGAAAGATCTGAAACAGGAACATTCCAAACAACAGGTTTACAAAAGAGCTCAGTTCGATCTACCAAAAAGACTATGGCACAGCCTTGTTCTTGCTTCTGGCATTTCTCAGGATAGTAAATGGGCAGACCTCAACAAACAGCAATTGTCGAATTTGGGTGTACAGCTTACAGCGGCCGAGTTTAAGGTAAACGGAAAAAGTACTTTTAAAGAAGAATTTGTAACCGCTGGAGGAATTGATCTAAAAGAAGTAGATTTTCAAACATTTGAAAGCAAACTACACCCAAATCTTTATTTTGCTGGAGAGATTTTGAATATTGACGCTATAACAGGAGGATTTAATTTTCAAAATGCGTGGACAGGTGGATTTCTTGCTGCGAAAGCTATGAGTTAAGACGCCAGATCTCAAAATTAAAAGCGAAGGCCAGAAGAATCCATACAGCATAAGGAATTAGCATATAAGCAGCTGTGTTACTTACAATCTTAAACCATTTTATGGTGAAAAGAGTAATGACGAACAGCAGTGCCAGATCAATTAAAGCCAGGATCGGTTTTTCAAGAGCAAAGAATAGCAGGAACCAGAAACCATTCAGGAATAACTGGAAACCAAAGTGGTAAAGTGCTGTTTTTACCCATTTGTGATAGAAACCTTTACTCCAAACGATACCAGCAGCGACTCCAAGTAACACGTACATAAAAAGCCAGATGGAGCTTAAAATATCATCCTTTATGTAGAACCATGGTTTTTGCAGGCCTGTATACCAATCTGCCATTCCTGTTTGAATAGCGATCGCACCAAGAAGACCGAAGACAAGACAAATGCCTACCGCAAAAGTGCTTCTTATGAGAAGTTTTGTGGTCATATCTGGTTGGTTACTCTCACTAAAATAGCAATTTATTTAAAAGGAAACATCTACAGATCTTTACATAAAGTTTAACTTTGACAAAAATTTTTCAGAATGACGCATCAGGAATTTGTTCCCTCCATGTATTCCAATGAAATAAAGTCTGGCAAGGTAAGCTGGCAATCCCCAAGTAATATAGCACTGGTTAAATACTGGGGTAAGAAGGAACATCAAATCCCTGCAAATCCGTCTATTAGTTTTACGCTAAATCATTGCAGGTCAACTACTAGTCTTGAATTTCAGAAAAAAGAGGATAAATCTGACAGTTTTGAGTTCGATTTCTATTTCGAGGATAAACCTAAAGAAGATTTCAAACCCAAGATTCAGAAGTTTTTTGAGCGCATTCAGGAATATTGCCCCTATCTAATTGATTACAAGTTTATTATAAGAAGTGAAAACAGCTTTCCTCACAGTAGCGGCATCGCGTCTTCTGCTTCAGGGATGAGCGCACTTGCCCTTTGTATTATGGATCTTGAACGTCAGCTAAATCCTGAAATAAGCGAAGAACACTTCCAGAGAAAAGCATCATTCCTCGCAAGACTTGGTTCCGGGAGTGCCTCCAGAAGTATTCAGGGCGATCTTATGATCTGGGGTAAACATAATGATTTTGAGAGTTCATCAGATCATTTTGCCATCAGGTATGAAGATAAATTACATGAGAACTTTCAAAATTTTCAAGATACTATTCTACTTGTAGATAAAGGTGAAAAGCAGGTTAGCAGCACGGTGGGCCATGATCTAATGCATGGGCATCCTTTTGCTGAGGAGCGTTTTAAACAAGCTCATGACAATCTTAGCAAGCTTATTCCCGCATTAAAATCTGGTGATTATTCAGAATTCATAAAAATTGTGGAAAGTGAGGCATTGACACTTCACGCCATGATGATGAGTAGTCAGCCATATTTTATTCTTATGAAACCGAACACGCTTGAAATCATCAACAAGATCTGGAAGTTTAGAGAAGATACTGGTATACCCGCTTGTTTCACACTGGATGCTGGCGCCAACGTACATCTGCTATATCCTGAAGATCACGCTCCTAAAGTTTTAGAGTTCATTAAGAATGAGTTAGTTGCGTATTGTGAGAATGGACACTATATTTGCGACCAGGTTGGGAATGGCGCAAAAAAATTGTAATTTTAACAAGTTTGCAGCTACATTTCTGCCTATTGAACCTGAACGCTTATGAAAGGACCTTTATTTTACTCAAAAATTCTTCTCTTTGGAGAATACGGGATCATTAAAGATTCCAAGGGTTTATCGATTCCATATAACTTTTATAATGGTGCTTTGAAGTTGTCTGATAATGACACTGAACAGGCGAAAAAATCGAATACCAACCTGCGTAAATTTGCTGCTTACCTTGAAGCACTTCAGGAAAACAATCCAGAACTTGTAAAGTTTGATATCGAAGCTCTTAAGGCAGATATTTCCAGCGGAATGTATTTTGACTCAAGTATTCCTCAAGGTTATGGTGTTGGTAGTAGTGGTGCATTAGTTGCCGCAATTTACGATAAATATGCAAATGATAAGATCACCGTTCTTGAGAACCTTACCCGGGACAAATTATTAAAGCTGAAAAAGATCTTCGGAGAAATGGAATCATTTTTCCACGGAAAATCTTCAGGACTGGATCCGCTTAACTCATATTTGAGCATTCCTATTTTAATTAATTCCAAAGAAAATATTGAACCTGCAGGAATTCCTTCTCAAACCGAAAATGGAACCGGTGCAGTGTTTTTACTTGACAGCGGAATTACTGGGGATACTGCCCCAATGGTTAGTATTTTTATGGAAAATATGAAACAGGAGCCTTTCAGAAAAATGCTGAAGGACCAGTTCGTTACTCAGACCGATGCTTGTGTGGATGACTTTTTGAAGGGAGATGTAAAATCGCTTTTCAAGAATGTAAAGAAACTCTCTCATACCGTTCTGGATAACTTCAAACCAATGATTCCTGCGCAGTTTCATAAATTGTGGCAGAAAGGGATCGAAACCAATGATTACTACCTGAAACTTTGTGGGTCTGGTGGTGGAGGTTACATCCTTGGTTTTACTGAAGATATCGAAAAAGCAAGGAAATCACTTAAAGGATATAATTTGGAAGTAGTTTACAACTTCTAAACTCAATTTTATGCCAGGGATCGCGAAAAAGCGCCTGCTACTGAAAATACTCAGTTTATTTTCTGTAGTTAGGGGATACAATATATTGGTGGTCGTCCTAGCGCAGTATTTAACTTCAGCTTTTATACTTGCCCCAGATAAACCATTGCGGGAAGTATTCTTTGATGCGAACCTGTTTTTTTTGATCCTTGCTTCCTCTACCGTAATCGCTTCAGGTTATATTATCAACAACTTTTACGATAGCGAAAAAGATCTTATCAATCGTCCTAAGAAAACCATGCTCGACCGCGTGGTTAGTCAGCGTACAAAATTGTCAGTTTATTTTATTCTGAATTTTGCCGCTATCTTTTTTGCCAGCTATGTATCATTTAAAGCAGTAGTGTTTTTCAGTATATATATTTTCGTAATCTGGCTATACTCACATCGCCTTAAAAAGATTTTGTTTCTAGGTAATCTTGTCGCTTCCGTTCTTGCGATCACTCCTTTTTTCGTGATCTTCGTTTATTATAGAAATTTTGAGACGGTCATATTTATTCATGCTGTATTTCTCTATTTGATGATCCTTATGCGGGAACTTGTCAAGGACCTGGAAAATATGCAGGGTGACCTCGCTCAGAATTATAGAACCATACCACTTGTTTTCGGTGAGGGGTGGAGTAAATTCTGTCTTGCTGTATGTGCCGTAGTTGCCATCATGCCCATTTACTTATTGATCACTCGATTTCAGACAGGTTACATGAATTATTATTTCTACACTTCACTGCTTTTGCTCGGTGTTTTTCTTCTACTCTTATACTTCAGCAAAGCCAAATGGCAATATCTCTTACTGCATAATATTTTGAAACTGATAATTGTCGTAGGCGTATTCAGCATTCTACTTATTGATCTTCAGGAAGTGCTCAACCGGGTTTTTTAGGTAATCCCCTCATCTTAAAAGTTTTCTCAAATACTTAGCATCCTCATGCGGGATAACGTATCTTTGCAAAAATTTTGGCAATGAGCAGAAACGATAGATCTTCAGGTGGTAAGAATAGTGGCAGACAAGGTGGTGGTACCAGGAAAAAATCTCACGCACGTGGAAATGCACCGGTAAAGCCGAAAATGGAGAAGAGTCCGCTTTCTAATACCGAAGGTATTCGTCTTAATAAGTATATCGCAAACTCTGGAATTTGTTCCCGTAGAGATGCAGATATGTACATTGCTGCTGGTAATGTTACTGTAAACGGGAAGTCTGTTACAGAAATGGGTTATAGGGTAAAACTTGAAGACGATGTTCGTTTTGATGGTCGCCGAATCAACCCTGAGAAACCACAATATATACTTCTGAATAAACCAGCTGGATTTTTTGTAACTGGAAATCCTGAAAAAGGTGGTAAAACTGTGATGGAGCTTGTTTCAAAAGTTACCGATGCCAGAGTTAGTCCGGTAGGTAAACTAGACAACCAGGCAAAGGGTCTGTTGCTATTCACTAATGACGGGACTCTCGCTAAAAAACTGGCCAAACCTAAGAACGGAATCCGCCAGATCTACCATGTAACGCTAAGTAAAGCTCTTTCTAAGGAAGATCTTGAATCTATTGAAAAAGGTGTTTTCCTTGAAGTTTCTAAAGTGATCGTGACGAGCATAAGCTTTATTGACGACAAACCTCATACTGAAGTTGGGATTGAACTTTACAGTATCAAGGAACATATTGTAACCAGGATCTTTAAGAGCATGGGCTACGATGTAGAAAGCCTGGATCGCGTTGTATTTGGAGGTCTAACCAAGAAAGATCTGTCTCGCGGACGCACCAGAAACCTTACCGAACAGGAGGTTATCAACCTTGGGATGCACTAATTCATTTTTTAGCTTTTCCATTTTAATTTTTTAAATACATTTACCGCGTCAAAAGTCGGAGTATTTTCCCTGGCTTCCTGTCGATCTATAGGTAATTGAATAGAAACATCTTTTTATTAGCTGAAAAGCCTTCAGCATTGCAACTCCATGACGATCAGACAACTATCGTTACGCAATGGAGCGAGTCAAACTCTTTTCTTAACATTAATTTATTAGTCGATCTTTTTGACCCTATCAATTATTATCTAATTTTTAGCCTTAAAATCATTTACGCAAATTGAATACAAAGTACAGCGATCTCATAGACCAGACTTATTACTTTCCACAGGAAGAATTTTCACTGGAAGGAACTCAATTAAAATTTCATGATATTGACCTTATGAAGCTTGTGGAGCAGTATGGCGCTCCCCTCAAGTTTACATACTTACCTAAAATATCACAGAATATCAACAGGGCTAAAGGCTGGTTTCAGGCCGCTTTGGAAAAACATGATTATAAAGGTTCCTATAATTACTGTTACTGCACCAAAAGTTCCCATTTTGAGCATGTGCTCAAGGAAGCTTTAAGGAATGACATTCACATTGAAACTTCTTCAGCCTTTGATATTAATATTGTAGAAAAGCTTAAAGCTGCAGGAAAAATCTCCAATGATCATTGGGTAATTTGTAACGGCTTCAAAAGAGATCAATACGTAGAAAATATAAGCAGACTTATCAATAGCGGACACGAAAAGTGTATTCCTGTGATGGATAATTATGAAGAACTGGATCTCCTTTCAGAAAAAGTGGACGGGAAATTCCAGGTAGGAATTCGAATAGCTTCGGAAGAAGAGCCAAAATTCGAATTTTATACTTCAAGGTTGGGGATTGGATACCAGAACATCGTTCCGTTTTTTCACAAACAATTGAAGGATAATGAGCAGGTAGACCTTAAGATGCTGCATTTTTTCATTAATACCGGGATTCGCGATACAGCCTACTACTGGAACGAATTGAACAAGTGTTTGAAAGTATACACCAGTTTAAAGAAATTATGTCCTAGCCTGGATAGTTTGAATATTGGTGGTGGATTCCCTATCAAAAACTCACTGGCATTCGATTATGATTACGCTTACATGGTAGATGAGATCATCAACCAGATCAAACTAACCTGTGAAGAAGCCGGAGTAGATGTTCCAAATATCTTTACGGAGTTTGGAAGTTTTACAGTTGGTGAAAGTGGTGGTGCGATCTACGAGGTTTTATACCAGAAACAGCAGAATGATCGTGAAAAATGGAATATGATCAACTCTTCGTTCATTACTACATTGCCAGATACCTGGGCGATCAGTAAAAAATTCGTAATGCTGGCAATAAACAGGTGGAATGATGAGTATGAAAGAGTTTTGCTGGGAGGTCTAACCTGCGACAGTGATGATTATTATAATTCTGAGCAACATACCAACGCGATCTATCTTCCGAAGTTTAAAAAGGAAAAGCCTTTATATATTGGGTTCTTTAATACCGGTGCTTATCAGGATACCATTGGAGGTTTTGGCGGATTACAGCATTGTCTTATTCCGCAGCCAAAGCATATTTTAATAGATCGGGATGAAGATGATAAGATCACAACGAAACTTTTCAGCGAACAACAGAACTCTGAAGACATGCTAAGTATTCTTGGCTATGATAGAAATAATTAAAACGATACCTTTAACCAACTAATAAACAACTAACTAAACAATTCAATTAGCCATGAGCAAAAAGAATTACGCCGGGATACCCGATAAATATGCTCGTATAGACGAAGCAAAAGTGGTATTGATTCCTGTGCCGTATGATGGAACCAGTACCTGGCAGAAAGGTGCCGATAAAGGTCCGGATGCATTTTTAGACGCTTCAGAAAATATGGAGCTGTATGATATCGAAACAAATACTGAGGTTTACAAAAAAGGAATTTACCTCGCACCACCAGTGACCGAGGATTCTTCTCCCGAAAAAATGGTTGAAGCGGTTTACAAAACCACAAAAAACTATATTAAACAGGAGAAATTTGTAACCCTGTTTGGAGGTGAACATTCAGTTTCTATTGGTAGCATCAAAGCTTTTAATGAATCTTTCTCAGACCTTACGGTAGTACAACTGGATGCTCATGCAGATCTAAGACCTGAATACGAAGGATCAACCTGTAATCATGCCTGTGCGCTTCATGAAGCCAGTAAGACCACGAATCTTATTCAGGTAGGAATACGCTCTATGGACATTTCAGAAAAAGATCATATGGATGAAAACCAGGTGTATTTCGCCCATGATCTTTACGAAGACTGGCAGGAAGATGCGATTGGACAAATGACTCCAAACGTATTTATCACCATAGATCTTGACGCTTTTGACCCTAGCATCATGCCTTCAACTGGTACTCCGGAGCCAGGGGGACTATTCTGGTACGAGACACTGGAATTTCTCAAAATGATGTTCAAGAAAAAGAATGTAGTTGGCTTTGATATTGTGGAGCTCTGCCCGGATAAGAATGAAAAATCTTCAGACTTCCTGGCAGCAAAACTTTATTACAAAATGCTGAGCTACAAATTTAAATACCAAAATTTTATTGAAGAAGACGAAGATGAGTAAAGGACATATTTCACAATTTATAGAAAAATATTATTTACATTTTAATGCTGCTGCACTAGTTGACGCTGCAAAAGATTACGAAAAGCAGCTGCAAGGCGGTTCTAAAATGCTTGTTTCTCTTGCCGGCGCGATGAGTACTGCAGAGATAGGAAAGATCTTTGCCGAGATGATTCGCCAGGATAAGGTGCATATCGTTTCCTGTACTGGGGCAAACCTGGAAGAGGACGTGATGAATCTTGTAGCGCATTCACATTACAAACGAGTTCCAAATTATCGGGATCTTACCGCTCAGGATGAGTGGGATCTATTGGAGAAAGGTTTAAACCGGGTTACAGATACCTGTATTCCTGAAGAAGAGGCTTTCCGTAGAATTCAGGATCATATTTTCAAGATCTGGAAGGATGCCGAAGAAAAAGGAGAACGCTATTTCCCGCATGAATTTCTGCACAAATTATTGCTTAGCGGAGTTATGGAGGAGCATTACGAGATCGACTTAAAGGATTCCTGGATGTATGCCGCTGCGGAAAAGAACCTGCCAATGGTGGTACCTGGATGGGAAGATTCTACCTTGGGGAATATCTTCGCTTCATACGTGCTTAAAGGTGAACTGAAGGCCAGTACAATGAAATCTGGAATTGAATATATGACCTTCCTTGCCGACTGGTATACTGAAAATTCGGATAACGGAATTGGATTTTTCCAGATTGGTGGTGGTATTGCCGGGGATTTCCCAATTTGTGTAGTACCAATGCTTTATCAGGATATGGAGCGTACAGATACTCCTTTCTGGAGCTATTTTTGTCAGATATCAGATTCTACAACCAGTTACGGTTCTTACTCAGGAGCTGTTCCAAATGAAAAGATCACCTGGGGGAAATTGGATATAAACACTCCTAAACATATTATTGAAAGTGATGCCACCATTGTTGCACCGCTGATCTTTGCTTATCTCCTGGATATGTAATTAACAAATAATTACCTTACATTGAAGCTGCTCAACAGGCGAAATTGCCTAATATTGAGCAGCTTTTTTGTTTTTATCATCCATGAAGAAACTTTTACTCTTTCTCCTCATCGCTATTTCAATCCAATCTTGCAATACACCCAGTTATATGTTTTCCAGTGTATCGCAAAAAACATATAGCTTTCCTGAAGGCACCTATTTACTGAATATTATTGATGCCCCTGAAAGCGTTCGGCTTGAGTTGCGAGAGATGGTTTTTGACAAATTAGAAGATCGTATTCTCAATGGAAAACTTGTGAGCATACAGGATACGCCGGTAACCTTAATAAACTCACAGCCTGGTTTCAATAGTTCAGCTGAAGATCTTGAGCAATTGGCTTCAAGAGCAAAAGGCTACGACTATTTCATTAATATCAAAGCTGAAAAACCTGCAGACGACCTTGGATCTATACAGATAGGGAATATCGATCCCAATGAGGCAAATGTGACTAAGGTATCTCTGGAGATCATTAATTTACATGATAAAGTCAGCGTTTATTACAGCCATGTAAGATCTGAATTGAAAGTTCCTGATGATAGTAAGGATTTTGCATTCTCTGTAAGTGCGCAATCTATGATGAAAAACAGTCTAAAGAAGATCCTCAAAAGAATGAATAACTAAGATGGAGAACTGGCCAATATTCGCAATAGGTTTCTTAGCGCAGCTATTATTTAGTGCTAGATTGATAAGTCAATGGTTTCTTTCCGAAAAATCCAAGGAAGTTGAAACTCCGGTACTATTCTGGAAACTCAGTTTACTGGCCTCTATCTTGTTGTTTACCTATGGTTATTTGCGGGATGATTTCGCTATCATGTTAGGACAATTCCTGATCTACGGAGTATACTGGCGTAATCTTTCTTTAATGAACGAATGGAGAAACCGAAATATACTTTTTAAAACTCTGGTCATTATTTTTCCTTTTGCTATTGCAGCCTATATCACCTTTTTTGGAACACAAACCTGGGATGATGTACTTAGGTCTGAAAATATTGCGGGCTGGATCATCGCATTAGGTCTGGTGGCTCAAATTGTATATACCTCAAGATTTTTTTACCAGTGGTATTATTCTGAAGTAAATCAAGAATCTTCATTACCGCTGGGTTTCTGGATCCTTAGTTTAATTGGCTCCAGCTTGCTTTTTACCTACGGAATATTTCGTGAAGACCCAGTTCTAATGGCTGCACATTTCTTTGGTGCACTCATCTATATGCGTGATATATATCTTCTGAAAAATTCTAATAAACCCGATCCAAAGGCTTAGAATTTTTCGGAAGGAACAATTCATACAGGAAATATCCAATTACCACAGTGTATTCTAAGGCTACCAGCCATAGATTTTCATCATATTGAGCATTGGAATAAGCCGAATAACTCAGGATGACCAGTAAACACCAGGCAAGCATAAATCTGAATTGTGTAAATACACTTAACAGGAGTGGAATTGCCAGATACCAGGGATGCACAGTTGTGGACAGAAGTAGATATACAGAAATACCAAATAGCATACTCTTTATTAAGCTTTGCATTGTCGCATTTTTCCGTAGAAAAGTCAGAAGTAGAACCGCAACAAATGTGATTACGGGTAAGATCTTGCCAGCGGTCTCAATGATGTTGTATCCTTTCACCTGAAAACCTACCCACCTCACCAGGTAATATACCGAGGCATTGAATTCAAACTTGCCAAACCATAATCCAACACTTGCCATAAAATTCGCCAGCACCTCTTCGGAATAAAATGGTACAAAAGAAATCACTAATGTTAGGATTACCAGGCAGTGAAAACCGAGCAATTTCATGAAAGAAAGCTTTGGACTATTCAGAAAAAAACCAAAAAATAATGGCAGGAATAGCAGAGGTAAAAGTTTGACAGATATGGATAAGCCAAGTACTATTGCAGAAGCAAACCAGCGTTTTTGTTCTAATAAATAAAGAGACCAAACCAGGAAAAACACCATGACCGACTCAAAATGCAGATTTCCTATCATTTCTATGATGATGAAAGGATTGAGGATATAGAGAAAGATCCTGTCTCTGGATAGTCCAAGATTTGAAAGCAAACTAGCACCAAAAAAGAGTGTCCCGAGATCGGCCAGTATAATTATCGCTCTTAGAAACATCACATTCAGCAATTGGCTGGAATTTGCTAGAAACGACGAAACAGCGAATAGCAGCTGATTAACCGGTGGATAGTTTGAATAATGTCCTGCGCTCAGGCTTCCCATTCCTTTTAATAAAACTTTGGTATTAGAAAAATCGAGCTCATTGGAAATTTCAGTAGGGATAAATTGATAAGGATTAATACCAGCATTAATGAGCTGGCCATCCCAAATAAATCTAAAGTAATCTTGTGAAAGTTCTGGAAGTGCGAACAGGAAGATCAATCTAAATATGATCGCAAGTATGACCAGGATTTTGAAATTGTGACGTAGTAACTCATAAAGCTTGTAACTCAGGAAGAATAAAGCCGTATAAAGCATCACCAGCCGACCAAAATCTTCCCGGGCTAATCCATATGCAAAATTCCAGTAGAAGGCCACACAGGAGAGCGCTATGAGAATTGGGAATTTGTAAAGTCTGAGCAGTTTTAGATCCATTCCGGTATAAGGATTTCCGACTAAGTTAATTAAACTTCAGACTTTAAGCTTTGCACGAAAACGAAACCAAATCCGGCGAATAACATAAGGTGGAAAATGATGAGTCCAAATTCCTGAAGTCGGAAAGCGCTAAAAATGGCAAAGCCAAAATAAAGAAATAGTATCCCTTCAATGATGATATTTCTTGAAAACTTGCCAGATAGATATTTATTACCCTTCCATTTGTCACCACTCTCATTAATATTGAATTTTGGTGTTCTTATAAATTCTGAGCGTTTCCCGAGATGGCCTTCCAGAACAGCGAGTGAGTTATGAACTGAAAATCCCATCGCTATAGAAAAGAAGGTTAGGAACATCCCTACAAACTTGAGAAAGGATTTGAGTCCTTTTCCATGAATTTTTGCCCAGGCGACATAGTAACACAGGAAAAAGATGAGTGTACTTAGAGCAAATACTGCTACCAGATTAAAATACCAGTCGAAAGCCGGATTGGAATTCTTGATGTAAAGTACCGGCAAACTTAGCACCGCCAGAAACAAAACGATCAAAAACATACTGGAGTTCAAAAGATGAAAGAACCCATGAAATTTTGTACTGAAAGATGCCGATTTATCTCTTAATAGTTTTCCGTAATTCTTCCTGAAATTTTCTGCAGCGCCTTTGTTCCATCGAAACTGCTGACTCCTTGCTGCACTAATCACTACGGGTAACTCGGCTGGGGTTTCTACATTTTCAAGGTATTTGAATTCCCATTTTTTCATCTGGGCACGATAACTGAGATCAAGGTCCTCAGTTAGCGTATCGCCACTCCAGTTCCCGGCATCCAGGATACATTCCTTTCTCCAGATTCCCGCTGTCCCATTGAAATTAATAAAATTGCGGCCAAAATTTCTTCCAGTTTGTTCCAGTATAAAATGAAAATCAAGTGCAAAGGCCTGTATCCTGGTAAGTAGCGAATAATCACGATTTAGATGTCCCCACCGGGTTTGTACCACACCAATCCTGGAATTTTTAAAATAGGGTAATGTTTGTTTCAGCCAATTTTTGCCGGGCACAAAATCTGAATCAAATACAGCGATATACTCTCCTCGAGCGATCTTCAGACCTTCTTTTAAAGCCCCAGCCTTATAACCAGTCCGTGTTTCTCTGCAAATGTGCTGTATATCCAATCCTTCCAGCCTCAGGCATTTAATAAGTTTAGAAGTAATATTTACAGAATCATCTGTAGAATCATCCAGGACCTGGATCTCAAGTTTTTCCCTGGGATAAGCTATTCTGGCAATATTTTTCAGCAAACGCTCAACAACATATTCCTCGTTATAGAGCGGCAATTGTATGGTGACAAATGGATAATCATCGTTCGCTTCGAAGTTAAATTTTTCCGCAGTATCGGTGGTTTTTAAAGCTTTGAAGTAATTCATTAAAAGATGTAGCTGCGAGAGGCTGTAGATGAAGATAACCACTAACGCAAGCATGTATAGTATGATCACCAGCAGGTCTATCATTTAAAACTGTATTTGAAGATCCATCCTAATATTTTCACACCTGCAAAGATAGCACCTTTAAGGGTTCCTGAAACTTTAGAAACCCCTATCCGGTTTCGATAATGCACCGGGATCTCTGCATATTTTAAGTTTTTCCGAAGTGCTTTTAATTGCATTTCTACCGTCCAGCCATAAGTTTTATCCTGCATCTCCAGCTGAAGTAATTTTTCATACTTGATCGCTCGAAAAGGTCCCAAATCTGTAAAAGTGGAGTTGAAAAATAATTTCATCAAACTTGTAGCCAGCCAGTTTCCAAAGATCTGCGGAAAGGTCATCGAACCAGTTTCCCGCCATTCCTTTACCCTAGCTCCTACAACGAAATCCTTGTTATCTTCAATGATCGGCTGAACGATCCTGACCAACTCTGAAGGATAATCTGAATAATCTCCATCCAGAAAAACTATGATATCTGGTTTATTAGACTGTTCAGAGATGTATTGCATTCCCTTTAGACAAGCATAGCCATAACCTTTTCGATTCTCCT
>NZ_JBLWIM010000012.1:685373-733974 GCF_048381525.1 Christiangramia qingdaonensis | reverse complement strand
TTTGCTTCAGTAGCATCTGTAGAATTATTGCTAACCACAATGACTTCTTCCACAATATCAGGAATAGCAGCGATCACCAAACCAATCGAATCGGCTTCATTATAGGCCGGAATGATCACTTTTATGGAAGAATGCATGGGCAGTTATTCAGTTCAGCTTAAGAAGTGCGAAAATAAGCGAACTCCTTACAAATTATAAGCTTTTCTGCTTCAGAAGATCCAAAAGATCTACATTATCCCCAACAACTCCATCTTCTGCCGTGATCCGGTTATTGGTGGAACCATTCTCCAGTTTGAGTACACCTCTTGGACAAACCGCTGAGCAGATTCCGCAGCCAACACAACTGGATCGAACGATATTCTCACCTTTTTGTGCGTATGCTCGTACATCTATCCCCATTTCACAATAAGTAGAACAGTTTCCGCAGGAAATACACTGGCCGCCGTTGGTCGTAATTCTGAATTTTGAGAATAGACGTTGTTGCATTCCTAAAACTGCCGCCATTGGGCAACCAAATCTGCACCATACGCGATTTCCGAAAATGGGATAAAAGCCGGTTCCAATGACTCCGCTAAAGATTGCACCTATCAGGAAACCATAAGCCTGGCGAAGGCTTTCTGCATTAAATAAGAATAAGTCCTGCCCGCTGAAATAGTGAAAAGCTATTAATCCCAGGATGATTACGAGGTATCCAATTGCACCGTATCGTGCGTCCTTCTGCAATTCTTCTCTTTTAAAATACCAGATCGCTGCAAAAAGCAAGGTGAGAAATGTCCCAACACCAATAAGGAAGACATCCCGTGTAAGCCAGTATTTTGAAGAATCATAACCAAGGTAACTGTAGATGACAGCGGTAGTCATCAAAACCACAAAAACAAGCACGCTATGCACCACCCATCGCTCAACTTTCCAGGCGAAAAGACTCTTATCTGAAAGTTGACGGTAAGGATCACCTGCAGTTTCAGCGAGACCTCCACAACCACAAACCCAGCTACAGTACCATCTTTTTCCGTATTTATAAGTCAGAATCGGGGTGATCACGAAAATTGAAACTACACCGAAAATAAGCAAAGCCAGTCCTATATTACCTGATGAAAGAAAACCATCTACCCGGTATTGTTCGAAATTATAATAATTAAGCGGCCAGATATTCTTAAGATCGTAGTACGGAAGGTTCATCCCATCATCATTAAGCCTGGACATAAATTCAGGAATAAGAAATGCGAATGCCAGCTGAAAGAACATCACACTAAAAGTTCTTAATTTCTCATAGCGATTATGCCGGTATTTCCATAGGAATTTCACTCCAAAGGCCAGAATAGCGATGGTATACAAAGTTCCATATACGAACCACTGACTCGCTGGATTTCCGCTTAAAAAATAACTCAGAGGATCGAAAAGAGCGATCAATCCTATGTTATCCCCTTCTGCCCTTAAACCAAGATATTGGGGATAGAAATAGAGCAATATATAGAACCCGGTCAATCCAACACCGGTAAGATAAGCCACGTAACCGCGGCTGGTCATACTTTTAAACCAGACTCCGTCGTTCTTAATGCCTGCATGAGTGCTCGAATAGGTAGCCTGAGCAAACCACACAATTCCTGCAGTGATCGATCCTAGAGCAATACTTAGCCAAAGAACCTTGTTAGGGAAACTTAGATTGAAAGCAGCAAGACACAGAATGATGAGTCCAGACATCCCAAGCAAAGTCGATAATTTTTGTCCTGTATTGAGAGATGCTGCAGCTTCGCCGGTTACCGACATATTTTGTTCAATTCTACTCATTAGGTGCTTTGTAAATTGTTTTTAAAACTTTTAAAGATCTCAGCTTCGTGATGTTCATAAAATTCGGGATCAAAATTGGCTGCTTTTAGGTTTGATAATACGTGATTTATGGTCTTTCCTTCATTCAGCCAATGATCGAATACTTCCTGTTGCATTCTTATTCCGAAGGTATTGATGCCCTTAAACTTTCCTGTTTCAGTATCAAAAGCGATCGTAATTGCCTTTTCTCCACTTTCGTGCTGCCAGTGAAAATGCTGCTCATTTGGCCTGGGTTTATTGAATACCCAGCCGTAAGTTTGATATTCGATATCGAAGAATTTAGCTGAATTAAACCAATTTCCCGGTTGGTAGGGAGTTCGGTTTCCAGTAATCGTTCTGGCTAAAGTTTCGCCCATGAGCCTGCCGGTGTACCATACTGCTTCTACCGGTTTTCTTTCTCCTATAGCCTTTCTCTGTTGTGCACAATCGCCAATCGCATAGACATCTGGAATACTGGTTTCAAGGAATTCGTTCACGAGAATGCCTTTTTCGGTTTCGATTTCCAGGTTCTCAAGAAAGCTGATATTAGGTTTTACACCCGCGCAAAGACCAACAAATTCGCAAGTGATCTCTTCCCCGGATTTGGTCCTAACAGCACGAACGTTGCCCTGTTCATCTCCAAGAATCTCCTCAAGTTCTGTTTCGTGACGAAGGTCTATTCCATGCGCCAGGATATGCTCAGATATCATCTTTGCATCCTGTTCTGGTAATACGCTGCTCCAAAAGCCTTTTTCTCTCACTAATAAAGTAACCGGAATCTTGCGTGTATGCAACATTTCTGCCAGTTCCACGCCAATGAGTCCGCCACCAATAACTACCGCTTGTTTAATACTGGAGGTCATTTCTTCCAGTTTTTCCAGGTCCTGTTTGGTAACCAATCCCTGTACGCCATTGAGATTTTTTCCGGGCCAGCCAAAGCGATTTGGTAAGGAACCGGTAGCCAGAATAAGCTTGTCGTAGTGCAATGTTTCTTCGGAAGAAAACTTAAGTTCTTTATGTTGAAAATCTATGTGATCAACCCAGGCATTCTTAAGTTCTATCCGGTTCTTTTCCCAGAACCAGTCTTCATAAGGTTTTAGATGGTCCCATTTCATATGTCCCATATAAACATACATTAAAGCGGTACGTGAGAAAAAATAGTCAGATTCCCCGGAAATTACGGTGATCTTACAGTCTGAAGCTTTTCTAATATGTCGGGCAGCAGTGATGCCTGCAATTCCATTACCAATGATGACGATATGCTCCATATATTTTTATAATTTGCTACAGGCCAGAAGGCACTTAGTAAAGTAAACTGAAAATAACTACAAACCCAATTTTACTCCTCAATAATCTCTCAATCATGCAGTGGAAATCGGCACTCATCGTAATTCAGGTCTTTCTAATGGTCGGTTTACTTACGGCATCCTGTCAAACACAAAAAGTATCACCCAAAATGAATGGTATTAGCCTGGTGGCTTCACGAGACTCTATTCTTGATACTGAAGTTAACTATGTTGTTGAAACTGAAGCCAATTACATTGCCCTCATGCCCTTTGGTTTTCTACCGGACAGCCAGGAACCTCAACTAAAATTTAACATTAATCGGCAGTGGTTTGGAGAACGCAAGGAAGGTATTGAGCATACTGTCTCAAAATTAAAAGAACGTAAGTTAAAGATCATGGTTAAGCCACAGATCTGGATTAGGAATGGTTCATTCACGGGGGATCTTAAATTTGAAACTGAAGAAGACTGGAAGCAATTCGAAGATTCTTATGCTGAATTTATTCTTTTGTATGCTGAAATTTCAGAAGACCATAATGTAGAATTATTCTGTATCGGAACCGAACTTTTCAATTTTGTAAGCAACAGACCCGACTTCTGGAAAAACCTGATTTCCGAAGTAAGAAAAATATATAGCGGGCAGATCACTTATGCTGAAAACTGGGATAAATTTGATCAAACTACGATATGGGATGAACTGGATTATATTGGCGTGGACGCTTACTTTCCTCTAAGCGACGAAGCTTCTCCCGATATTGATCAAATAAAAGAAGGCTGGGAACCTCATCTTAGTTCACTTGAATCTGTATCTAATAAATTTCAGAAGCAGATAATTTTTACAGAATTTGGATATAGAAGTATTGACCATGCCTTGAAAACGCCATGGAATTCTGAACGGGAACATCCCGGTCTCAATTTAAATTTACAGGCAAATGCTTATAAAGTTCTTTTTGAACAGGTTTGGTCTAAAGAATGGTTTGCAGGTGGTTTTCTTTGGAAGTGGCATCAGGGAACCAATAGCGGCGGACTCGAAAATTCCAGATTCACTCCGCAGAATAAACCGGCAGAAAAGGAGTTGAAAAGCTTTTATGGCAGCTTCAGGAATTAATCCGTTTGCAATAATGAGAACGCAGATCTTCAGCAGTTGCACCAAATCTTCTTTTCCAGTAGATCTCGAGGAATAGCTTTTGTGTTTTCCAGACACCCATGCGCTCGTATAAACGTGCAGAAGTTGTAAGCCACTTCCGGATCACGGTAAATGATCCATGCTCATACAGGCGTTTTATAAATTCGTTGTCTTCGTAAACCGTATAACTTTCATCAAAACCTCTGAGGGAATCAAATAGATCTTTGGTTACGAACAGGGATTGATCTCCTCCTCTACATGATAAATGATTAAATTTTGTGAAGTGTCCCATCAAGTTTAGCCACCAATGATCTTTGTCAAAGCGCATTTGAAAACAGCCGCAATCATTACCTTTTCTGACAGCCTCCATGATTAAATCATCAAAATTTTCTGGTGGATAACTATCGGCATGCAAGAAATATAACAGTTCACTGCTGGCTTTTTTTGCGCCATAATTCATTTGAACTGCCCGGCCTTTTTCAGAAAGATAATAGGTAACCTTTGGGTTTTCGATGGCAAGACGGGAAGTTTCATCTGTACTTCCACCATCGACAACAAGAATTTCCCGTATATAAGTAGAAGAAGCAGTTTCCAGGTATTTTAGCAAAGCCGGAAGCTGCTTCTCTTCATTATAAACCGGGATAATTATACTTATCACAGAACTTATTTTGCTTCATTCAGGTTCCAGTCGTAGTTCTTATAGTCTACCTGGGCATTCGAATTTACCTTCACTTCTGAATATTGATTTATGTATTCGATCAAAGATCCATTTTCAGTAAAATCATTCTTATACCAATCAAAAATCGATGAAAGCTTTAGTTGGGAAGGGGAGATTTCATTCTTATCTGAATTGATAAATTCATTTGTAGCCTTTTCCAGTTGTTTTTCAATATTCTCACTGGTATAAGCTTCATTGATAAGTTTTGGACAGCTTATAGACGCACAATTGATTGCAAAGTGTATCCTTGGCTCATCCATTTTTCGTAACAGACTATTTTCAATGGCACCAAGTGAAATTTCCTTGTCTCCAATTTTGACGAACTCTTTAGTCCATGCTCCGGAAATATCCTTAATACTCTTCGTTGGATAATTCCGAAGAATAAGATCGACTGTATATGCGTTATATAGATTTATATAATATGCCAGAAGTTGATCACGATTCCAGGTATCATCTGGCTGCATAGAAGAAAGCATCTTTAAATATTTATCAAGTGCTGGCCGGTCTTTCTGAAAACCTTTATAATCTACCATTCCGTCTTCATCCACATGCTTTTTCAATAGTTGATCCCAGCCAGAATGATCTACTTTCTCCTGTGCAGCTGCAGAAGTATTTGCAGAATCTGGCGTAGGCAATCCTTTACTATTAAAGCCTGCGCTCGAAATAAGGTTACAGGATTGACAAATAAATGCCCCAGAAACCAGGATCAGAAAACTTAAAAATACCTTCTTCATAGCTTTTTTTTAACTAGCAACATCCACCACCATCGTAATGCCAGGTGGACTCACTAATATATACATCATCTCTTCTAAGATCTGCCAGTGCACCTGCAGTTTTATCACAAATTGCAATTGGCTGATTCTTCAATAAAATATGCCCTTTTTGATCATCAAAATGATCTTCATCTCCATAATAGATCGCAGCTTTTCCAGTAAAGATACACGGCCCATCTTCTGGCATAGGATCTTTGATTGCGGCTACTTCAATAGATTCGATATAGATCAATTCATCTGTAGGGTAATTTTTGGGATCCAGAATTCTATAAGGCTTTCTGGCCCTGATCTCGATAGTTCCAAAGCCGGCATCTGTCAATGCTTTCACATAATCTTTGATGCTCAGGCTTCCGGAAAGACAAAGCGCTCTTAAGCGTTCGTCATTTCGAAGTTCATCATTCATCTCCTGCTCACAGGTTGGATCACTCATTACAAGTCTTCCATGTGGCTTTAACACACGGTACATTTCCTTCAATGCCTGAGTGAGCTCTTCAGTTTTAAAAATATTGAAAAGACAGTTCTGTGCGGCAACATCTATAGAGTTATCCTCCACCGGCAATGCCGTAGCATCTCCTTTTCTAAGATCAACAAATTCAGATTTAAACCATGGATTCTGGGCTTCCGCCTCCACAAAGTTCTTGCGGGACGCTTCCAGCATTTCATCCACCACGTCTACTCCAACCACTCCCGATTTCATTCGGGAAAAATAAGCGAACTGTAAAAGTTCCATTCCGCCACCTACACCCACATAAAGTGTACGCGGATTATTAGTCAGATCCCGGGCATGCACGGTAGAACCACAACCATAATTCATCTCCTGCATGATCTTCGGAATCTTTAATCCCGGAAGTTCCCAGATCGGGTTCGTGGTGCAGCAAAGTCCCACATCTGGTGTAAGTGCAGCCTCACGGTAAACGTCTTTCGTAATATCTAAATAACTCATTTATAATTTCTTAAGTAATTCTTTAAATAGTTTGACCATGTCAGGTTCTGCTTTGGCAGCCATTGCCAGAATTTCCTGAATATCTACCTTTTCAAGATTATCCGGATCTCCTTTATCTGTGATCACAGAGATTGCTGAAACAGGGATTCCTAAATGATTGGCAACGATCACTTCAGGCACTGTGCTCATTCCAACAGCATCTGCACCGATCGTCTTTAAATAACGGTACTCTGCTCTTGTTTCCAGTTGAGGTCCCAATACCGAAGCATATACACCTTTATGCAAAGTAATATTCAGCTCTTTTGCGGTATGTTCAAATTGCTCGTTCATGGATTTATCATAAGGTTCGCTCATGTCCACAAAACGTTCTCCCAAATGTTCAACGCCGTGAAAAGCCAGTGGCGAACCACCCTGAAGATTAATATGGTCATCGATAAGCATCAACTCACCTTTACCATAATCCAGATTGATCGCTCCGGAAGCATTGGAAACCAGCAAACGCTTCATCCCTAAACGTTTCATCACTCTTACCGGGAATGTAACATCAAAAAGGCTGTAACCTTCATATAGGTGGAATCTCCCCTGCATGATGACTACTTTCTTTCCTGCAAGGGTTCCAAAAATTAGTTTCCCCTTGTGAAATTCCACCGTGGCAGTTGGAAAATATGGGATATGATTATAACTGGCAGTTACTTCAATTTCTACATCGTCCAGTAGTTTACCTAAACCTGTACCTAATATGATCCCAACTTCGGGTTCTCCAAATCCTTTGGATTTTAAATAATCTACCGATTCGTTTATTCTATCTGTCATTATTTATAATTTTTTGAAAAGCCGGATGATCTTTGATATCCTCCAGCGTATCTATATCGTTTTTTAGTGGCAGCGCTATATAAGTTCCCTCCTGCATATCCTGAAGACTTTGCTCGAATACACTGGAAGTACTCCAGGCTTTGTTGATGAACAAAGCTGAATTTAATGATTTCATCCCCAAAAGGTAATATCCACCATCTTCAGCGGGTCCAATTACATAGTCGTGAGCTTCAAGTTCTTCGAGAGCATTTTCAAGTTCTGTTGTGTCAAGATCGTAAAGATCACTTCCAATAATCACAATTTTCTTGTAGCCTTCGTCGAATCCAGCTTTGAAAGCAGCTTCCATCTTCTCTCCCAGATCTCCTTCTACCTGCAATCTTTTCTGAAAACCTCCATTATCCCAGATGTCATTTTCAGCGATATTCCAGGCGTAATAAACCTGCTTGCTTACCTTAAGCTTACTGGTTACATCCTTAGTATGCTTCAGCAGAAATTTATAAATTTCAAGAGCTTTCTTATCTCCTACTCCTTTGGCCAGCCTGGTTTTGACCTTTCCCAGGACAGGATTTTTCGTAAATATGATTAGCAGATTTTCTTTGGACACCTAGTAAATTTTTTCGCCGTTCTTAAGATATTTCGACCAGTATTTTGAATAAGTATGAATTTTTTCGGTTTTCTTGCCTTTATTATCATAAACAGGATAACCAGTATTTTTCCATTCGAAAATTCCTCCGTAAAGATTTTTCACATCTTCAAATCCCAGATCCCGAACCTTACGTGCAATTTTCTCTGATCTAATTCCTACGGAACAGTATACTACGATCTGCTTATCCCGGTAAATTGAATCCAGAATACTCAGATCGAGATTGTTAGAACCTATAAATTTGGAATCCTTAAGATGACTGGTTTCGTATTCAATGCCTTCCCGTGCATCTAGGATGACCACTTCTTCATTTAATTGATCCATGCGCAATTGCTCTACGGAAGTATATGGAACATCGCCTGAATTGTATTTTTTCAACAGGTCATCCAGGGCGTTTTGAGTAACCCCGGAAGTTCCAATGAAAAAAATTAAGCTGAATAAAATCCCCCGTAATTTCATATTAAGCTACTGTTCCCTGGCAACTACTGCCTGCTCCAGCAGTACAACCATAGCAATGTTGTGAAATGATAATATTTCGATCATTCAAAATGTCTTCGTTGTATTCACTAATATGCTGAACTTTAGAATTCACTTTTAATTCGAGCATCTGGTTAAAATCACAATCATATAACCAGCCGTCCCAACTAATGGAAATCGTATTGGTACACATCACATTTTCGACGGCTGCTGGATTATAAGCTTCTACCAGCGCATACATATAATCTTCATAATTTTCAGAAGCTATAAGATATTCTAAGAATCGGCTTATGGGTAGATTTGTAATTGCAAATAGACTGCCAAAATCGATATTAAAGTCTTCTTTCAAAGCCTTTTTAAAGTCCTGCTCCATCGCCTGTTGATCTGTAGGTAAAAATGCACCGGAAGGATTATAGACCAGATCCAGTTTTAAACCTGTGCCTTCCTGCGCGTAACCTACGGCGTTTAACATTTGCAGTGCCTTGATGGACTTGTCAAAAACACCACTACCTCGTTGCTTATCGGTTTTTTCTCTTTTGTAAAATGGTAATGACGAAACCACGTGGACATTATGTTTCTTAAAGAATTCCGGTAGATCGTGGTACTTCTTGTTGGCGAGAATGATCGTTAGATTAGATCTAACAATGAAATCCTTTATCCCGGCCTTAGCTGCCTCTTCCACAAACCATCTAAAATTAGGATTCATTTCTGGGGCACCACCAGTAAGGTCCAGCGTATGAGCTCCAGTATTCTTGATAACTTCCAGACATTGCTCCATGGTTTCTACCGTCATGATCTCCTTACGATCAGGACCGGCATCTACATGGCAATGAGAACAAACTTGATTACACATATAACCAAGATTCAGTTGTAAGATTTCGAGTTTTTTGGGTTTAAATGGCAGGTTGAGCGTTTCTGCGATCTTATCCCTGAAATAAGGGAGTTCGCCTTCTTCAAATATGCCTTCGCTTAAAAATTCTAACTGGTTCTTGGGGCTTGAAAGATCGTCCTTACGCGCCTTCAGGGATTTTGTAATCATATAGTTGTTTCTACGTATGTTTAGTTCTTCAAATCAGAAAAAACTTACATACTTAGCTTTTTATACTTATTCATCATCTGCACACCATGTACAAGAGTAGCTCCACTTTCAATTGCGGCACCGGCATGAACTGCTTCCATCATCTCTTCCTTGGTGATACCGCGTTGCAAGCCATCTTTAGTGTATGCATCTATACAATATGGGCATTTAACAACGTGGGATACTGCAAGAGCGATCAATGACTTTTCACGGGCAGAGAGAGCTCCTTCTTCAAATACTTTACCATAGTAGTCAAAAAACTTTTTACCAAGCTCTTCGCTCCATTCAGTAATCTCTCCAAATTTTCTAAGGTCTGCAGGATCATAATAGTTTTTAGCCATTTACTATTTTCTTATATGTGTTAATACTAATAATTACGAAAAAACCGAAGCTACAGTTTTAAACTATAGCACCCCGGTTATAGAAAGTATAATAAGTAAAAATAGGGCTACTATCGCGATTACTATCCATAACTTAGAACTGGAATTCTGAGTTCTGGTTTCTGTTGATTGATTTACTTTTTGTTCACTGTCACGATCTTCCTTAGGTACAGGCGATGATCTGTCTTTATCTTTATTCATATTGATAGTTTTACTGAAAAATAAAGCAAATTCTTAGCCTATTGAATCAGGCTTATATTTTTAACAAAGTTTTTCAATTTAACCAATTTCGCAAAATTAGTTTAGGTTTTACACTTTGCTTCTGGAACTACCTAGAACACTAACGTTTTTCGCATAACCATTATCTCTATTGACAGTTTCTCTATTCCAAATTCTTAATTTTTTCACACAAGCATTAATTTTACGAACGAAAATTTTAAGATTTTTATTTGTAAAAAGCTTATCTTATTAGGCGAAAAAATAAGTTGTATTAATATGAGAATTGATGTTCAAACGCTGCCAGTTAATGAGATTGTGCAAAATATAGCGCAATCGCTGGATGCAGATGTACAAAATCGTAGCGGAGAACTTCTAGTTGAAATCCCCTCAGACATCGGTGAAGGAATTATTCGAGGTATTAGTTTTGACTCCGGGATGGGCTATATTACCTACAATTGTAAATTTTCGCAGGATGTTGAAATTCATTTTTCTCTAAACACAGTACACCCTTTAAAATTCATCTTCTGTTCTGAAGGGAGTATTAGTCATTGCTTTCAACATAGCGATGATGAACATAGTATTGACACGTACCAGAACATTGTTGTGAGCAGTAGTGGATATGACGGGCATATTCTTTACTTCAAAAAGGATGTCCAAACCCATGTCTCGAGCCTGGAGATCATTAGATCTGTTTTCGCTCATCGTTCTAATTATGATTTCAAAGATCTTGATCCGACACTTAAGGAACTATTCAAAGATGCAGTTTCGAAGAAGCAATTTTTCTACCAGGGAAATTACAGTATAAAGTCAGCAGACTTAATGGATGAGATTAATACTAAGGATTTTACCGGATTTCTTCGTAACCTGTTTCTGGAAGCCAAAGCATTTGAAATGCTTACCATACAGATAGACCAGTACCAGGATGACGAGAATGGCGAGAACCTGCCAAAGATCCTAAGAAAGTCTGATATTGAAAAGGTGAACTATGTTGCCAAAAGAATACAGGGTGATCTTAGCACAAATCTTTCCGTAGAAACCCTTGCGAAAGAGGCTGGAACTAATGTGAATAAACTTCAGGAAGGCTTTAAGTATGTTTACGATCTTACTGTAAATAAATATATGCAGCATATTAAGTTAGAAGCTGCCAAAGAAATGCTGAAACTTTCAGAAAAGAACATCTCAGAAATTGTAACCTCCATCGGACTCAACAATCGTAGTTATTTCTCTAAAATCTTCAAAGAGAAATATGGAGTGAGTCCTAAGTATTTCCTGCAAACAAAAGCAAGTATCAAAGAAGAAGAATTCGAAGAAAACTAAGATCCATCTCCTAAAAATTTCTGCGGAATCACCTCGGGATCAAAGTTCCATAAATACGGTAGTAGAAAATAGACTATCAGGCTTAGCAATACTATGCTGCCTATATTCATCCATATGCCTGTTTTCATCATATCTGGAATCCTAAGATAACCTGACCCAAAAACTACAGCATTCGGGGGAGTTGCAACTGGTAGCATAAATGCACAGGAGGCAGACAGAGTAGCTCCAACCATCAAGAAATAGGGATGTAGCTCCAGCGCTATAGCCATAGATGCTAGAATGGGTAAAAGCATGGCAGTTGTCGCCAGGTTAGAAGTCACCTCGGTTAGAAAATTTACAGCAGCGATCAATACTACCACAAGTAACAATAACGGTAAATTTTCTAGATTCGTTAATTGCTCCCCTATCCAGATTGCAAGACCGCTTTGCCCAAAACCCTTTGCGAGCGCCATTCCTCCTCCAAATAATAGAATAATTCCCCAGGGAACTTTAACCGCTTCTTCCCATGTCACCAGTTTTCTACCACTTTTACCTGCAGGAATTAGAAACAGAGCTACTGCCGCGATCATTGCAATAATAGTGTCGTCTATAAATGGCAAAAAGGGCTGAATGATATAACTCCTGGTTATCCAGCAAAATGCGGTAATGGCAAAAACTGCTAAAACTCTTTTCTCCTGTATACTCATACTACCTAACTGGGCTTTGAGACGGTCGATCTCAGCCTTTCCGCCTGGAAATTCACTTTGTGTAAAACTAAAAGCTTTACTGGTAAGGTACTTCCAACAGATAAATAGCAAAATGATAGAAACAGGTAAGCCCAGAATGATCCATTTGGTAAAGCTAATTTCTATCCCATATATTTCTTCCACGATCCCGGCAAAAACCAGATTGGGCGGTGTACCTATTAATGTTGCAATTCCGCCAATCGAAGCACTGTAAGCAATAGCTAACATAAGCGCTTTTCCAAAAATCGTATTTTCATCTTCTTCACTTAATGGATTGTCTTTTAACTGGCTAATAATTGCAGTTCCAATGGGCAGCATCATTACAGATGTAGCAGTATTGCTGATCCACATGGAAAGAAATGCCGTTGCCACCATAAATCCAAATATGATCATTTTAATGTCTGCACCTATTAACTGAATGATACTTAGTGCGATCCTTTTATGCAAACCCCACCTTTCGATAGCCACCGCGAGGATAAACCCGCCCAGGTACAAAAAGACGTATTTATGACCAAAAGCTGCGGTCGTATCTTCTATACTTACAACTCCGGTAAGTGGAAAAAGTATAATTGGTAATAAAGCAGTGACCGCAATAGGAATAGCTTCAGAGATCCACCAGATCGCCATCCATAAAGTTATACAGAGAACATCAAACGCCGCTTCAGGCATAGAATCAGGTCTACCCAACAGCTGTAGAACAAAAAAGAGAAGTGGCCCGGCTATGAGCGCTATTATTTTTAGTCTGGAATTCATATATTTCAAAAAGCTGAAGATATAGATTATTTCCTTTCAGCGAAATTCAAATAAGAAAGCCATATTCAGTTTATGAATAATCCAGAGAAGCTTAGCATTAGCACAAAAATTCAGGTCGCAAAAAGCAGGGAAGAGGTCTTCCAGACAATAATTGACAGGAAGGAGTTAAGTAAATTTTTTATTTCTGAAGCAAGTTCAGATCTCATAGCAGGTAAGCAGATCACCTGGAAATTTCCGGAATTCAAGTTCGTTGCATTCTCAATAGAGGTATTAAAAGTCGAGTTTCCTGCAATTATAATACTGACATGGGAAGGTGCCGAAAACCATATTACAACGGTAACTTTCGAACTTATTGAAATTGAAGAAGATCAAACCTTGGTTTCTATTACAGAAGAAGGAATGCAAAATGACGCTGAAGGGATTGCCTGGCTCGGCAGAAACTCGGAAGGTTGGGCAAATTTTCTGGCCTGTCTCAAAGCCTATCTTGAATATGGTATCAATTTAAGAAAGGGTGCTTTTGAGTTCTTACGAAATGATCAAAAACCCTGAATAAAAAAACCCGGCAAATTGCCGGGTTTTCTAATTATATGAATTGATAATTACATCATTCCTGGCATACCGCCGCCCATTCCTTGTGGCATTCCACCACCTCCGGCATTATCTTCCGGAATATCAATAAGCGCACATTCGGTTGTAAGGATCATTCCAGCAACTGAAGCTGCATTTTCTAATGCTACTCTTGTTACTTTCTTAGGATCAATAATACCAGCTTTCAGCATATCTACGTAAGTATCTGTTTTGGCATCATAACCAAAGTCATTCTTTCCTTCAAGTACTTTGTTGATCACTACTGAACCTTCACCTCCAGCATTCTGCACGATAGTTCTCAATGGAGATTCGATAGCTTTAGAAACGATCTGAACTCCAGTTGCTTCATCAGCATTTTCAGTTTTGATCTTGCTTAGTACAGCCTGAGCTCTAACTAATGCAACACCACCACCTGCAACGATACCTTCTTCTACAGCCGCTCTGGTTGCATGAAGTGCATCATCTACTCTGTCTTTCTTCTCTTTCATTTCAACTTCTGAAGCTGCACCCACGTAAAGTACGGCAACACCACCAGCTAATTTAGCCAAACGCTCCTGAAGCTTTTCTCTATCATAATCTGAAGTAGTAGACTCGATTTGAGATTTGATCTGGTTTACTCTGCTCTGGATATCATCATTGTTACCAGCTCCATTAACGATCGTAGTATTATCCTTATCGATCGCTACTTTTTCAGCAGTACCCAACATATCGATAGTAGCATTCTCTAAAGTAAATCCTCTTTCTTCAGAAATTACCGTACCACCAGTAAGGATAGCGATATCTTCTAACATTGCTTTTCTACGGTCACCAAATCCTGGAGCTTTCACTGCAGCGATCTTCAATGATCCACGAAGTTTGTTAACTACCAGCGTAGCAAGAGCTTCACCATCAACATCTTCAGCAATGATTAATAGAGGCTTTCCAGACTGAGCTACCGGCTCCAATACAGGAAGTAAATCTTTCATGGAAGAGATCTTCTTGTCGAAAAGAAGGATATATGGATCTTCAAGATCTGCCGTCATTTTCTCAGAATTAGTTACGAAGTAAGGAGATAAGTATCCTCTATCAAACTGCATTCCTTCTACAACATCAACATAAGTTTCTGTTCCTTTAGCTTCTTCTACAGTGATCACACCTTCTTTTCCAACTTTTCCGAATGCCTGAGCGATCAAATCACCAATAACATCGTCATTGTTAGCAGAAATAGATGCCACCTGCTTAATTTTTTCAGAAGAATCACCTACTTCTTTCGTTTGCTTTGCAAGATCTGCTGTAAGAGATTCTACAGCTTTGTCGATACCACGTTTCAGGTCCATTGGATTAGCACCTGCAGCAACATTCTTTAGACCTTCTTTTACAATAGCCTGAGCAAGAACGGTAGCAGTAGTTGTTCCATCACCGGCAAGATCATTGGTTTTGGAAGCAACTTCCTTCACCATCTGAGCTCCCATATTTTCTAATGGATCCTCAAGTTCAATTTCTTTTGCTACAGTTACACCATCTTTAGTTACTGTCGGTGCACCAAAAGATTTACTGATAATTACGTTACGACCTTTAGGTCCTAAAGTTACTTTTACAGCATTCGCCAATGCATCAACACCACGTTTGATCCCATTACGAGCCTGAATATCAAATTTTATATCTTTTGCCATCTTTATAATTTTTAATCTTCTATAGTAAGACTACAGAATAATTGGTTAATTAATTTTTCGATTATAAATTCCAGCGGCTGCCGGAAAATTGAAGTGAAACTTATACTATCGCTAGTATATCATCTTCCCGCATGATCAGATAATCAGTTCCTTCCAGCTTTAGCTCTGTTCCGGCATATTTACCGTAAAGAACTGTATCACCTTCTTTAACTGTCATTTCATGATCTTTGGTACCTCCACCAACAGCTACAACTTTACCTTTTTGAGGTTTTTCTTTAGCTGTTTCAGGAATAATGATACCAGAAGCAGTCTTGTTCTCTGCAGCAACAGGCTCAATTACAACCCTGTCTGAAAGCGGCTTAATGTTTAGTCCCATTTTATTAAATTTTATTATTAGGTTAATTAATTTTTCAAATACGGGAGACATATTTCTAAAATTATGCCAGCTCTTAATCTCTGCCATAAGGCAAAAAAAAATGCCAGCTTGTCATAAGCTGGCATTTTCAAATGTTGTTGAGTATCTTATCTACTGCTCACTGTCAGTTTGTGTCGCTGGTTGAGCTGCAGGCATTTCAGTATTTACAGGTTCGTCACTTTCGAAAACCCTAGTTCCGGCTTCTGTTGGCGTATCCATGATAGCTACGTTAGAAAGCAGGATCAAAACAAGCAATAAAGTTGCAAGTGTCCAGGTAGATTTATCTAAAAAGTCTGTCGTCTTTTTAACTCCTCCCATTTGCTGACCACCGCCACCAAATGATGAAGAAAGTCCACCACCCTTAGGGTTTTGAACCATGATCACAACTACCAGCAAAAATGCTACGATAATTATTAAAGCTAAAAATATAGTGAATGTGCTCATTCTTAATCGTTATTAGTGTCTTGTAATTTTTCTATTGCCCGAATTTGGTCTGCAAAGAAACCACTTTTTTCGGGATTTTTCAAAATTAATATTTTATATGCCTGAATGGCTTTTTTATAGTTTTTCTGCTCGAGGTAAACACGCGCTAAAGTCTCTGTCATTAGTGACTCCTGGCTGGTCATTGAATCTTCAGCAAGATTATTTTTAGAAACAGATTTAACGGGTTTGATCTTAGGATTTTTAGCAATAAACTCTTCAATGAGATCAAATTTTCTCTGGCGATCTCCGTTTTCTGCGTCTTCAGGTTCGTTCTCTCTTTCTACGGGTTCTGCCGTGGTTAATTTTAACCATTCTGAGAATGAATGAGATTCCTTTTGATCAAATTCCAAAGGCTTCCCAATTTCCAGGTTATCTTCTTCGGAAGCTCCACTGGTATTCGCAGACCCTGAAGAATTATCTTTCAACTGCGCCCGTTCGAACAGTGCAGGATCCATTACACGTTCAGATTCAGACTGCTTCATTTTGATCGCATCATCCAGATCTATACTTCGCCTTCCATGAACTTCTTCATGTTCGTAGACCGTCATTTCCTTCAGTCGGTCTTCCTGCTGCCTGATTTGTCTGGCGATCGTGTTTTGATTAAATTCTTCAGAAGTAATAAAATCAAAAAGAATATCACGGTCTGCGGTATATGCGGCGGTTTTTTTTAATGCTGAATTGTAACTGAATTCCTGATGTTCTTTCAGCCCCTTCAGTCTTATAGCGCGAGCCGCCTGAAAATAGGGTGCTTTCTCCAGCAAAATTTCCAGTTCCCGCGTTTGTTCTTTAGTGATTTCCGCAGGAGAGTTCAGTAAGTCAATGAGTGCTTTTTTTTCCATTACCAGTCGGTAAGCGCTGCGTTAAAAATATCCTGCGTAATTCTCGTATAGATCTCATCCAGCGCGGTCTCCAGGTTTGCCCCTATCAATTGTTGCTGTGCCGGATAATCATAATAGAAAGAAAAACGCTTTTCAAAATCCTTTTCTGGTTCCAGTGTATTGTAATAACGAACGTTTACTGCAATGGTCAGTCTACTTTGAGCAGCGGTATCCTCAGCAGTAGCAGACATTGGCGACACGTAGAACTGTGTAATTTCACCTTCAAAGATCAAATCTCCATTGGTATTAGTAAGACTTAAACTTGTTTGATTTTGAATAAGGTCCTGCAAAGAGATCGTGAATGAACGGTCTATACCAGGTTCCACAAGATCTGCATTATTCTGGAAGAAATTTACCTGAAATGTTTCGGCATCTCCCGTATCTGCTCCCGTAAACGAATAGGACATACAGGAAGATAAACTCAAACTAACCAGTAATACCGTAATAATGCTAAGAATTCTCGTCATTTATTATAGATTGTATTGTTTGATCTTTCGATATAAAGTTCGTTCACTTATTCCTAATTCTTCCGCCGCCGCCTTGCGCTTTCCACTGTGTCTTTCCAGCGACTTTTTGATAAGCTCCAACTCTTTATCCTGAAGAGAAAGTGTTTCTTCCTCTTCGATCTCTTCAGCAAAATAATACTTATCCTTTTCTTCCTGACTTGGTGATGAAGAATTTTGTTGCGGAATTTGAAGTACGTTCAGCTCATCTTCATCAATATCTGCTTCATCAATATCATCACCGCTATTTCCGTAGATCTTTTCAATAAGACCTTCATTCTCATCCTGAACCTGTTGGCTATCTCCTTCCTGCATTAACTTCAGTGTTAATTTCTTCAAATCGTTCAGGTCACTTTTCATATCGAATAAGACCTTATAAAGGATCTCTCTCTCATTGCTGAAATCTCCTTCTTTCTTTTTATCTGAAATTACTGCTGGTAAATTGCTGCCAATATCCGGAAGATATTGTCTTAATTCATCGCCGCTAATATTTCTCTTCTGTTCCAGAACGGAAACCTGCTCTGCAATATTTCGTAACTGCCGAATGTTTCCTCCCCAACGATATTTTAACAACAAAGCAACTGCTTCATCATCAAGCTTTATCGTAGGCATCTTATATTTTAATCCGAAATCTGACGCAAACTTCCTGAAAAGCAGATGAATATCACCTTTTCTTTCTCTTAATGGCGGCAATGCAATTTCCACCGTGCTCAAACGGTAATAAAGATCTTCCCGGAATTTATCCTTTTTGATGTTTTCGAACATATTAATATTCGTAGCAGCTACGATACGAACATCGGTTTTCTGAACTTTTGAAGAACCTACTTTTATAAATTCACCATTCTCCAGCACACGAAGCAGTCTTACCTGCGTTGGCAACGGTAACTCCCCTACCTCATCAAGAAATATGGTCCCACCATCGGCTACCTCGAAATAACCACTTCTGGTTTGAGTAGCACCGGTAAATGCACCTTTTTCGTGTCCGAACAATTCACTATCGATAGTTCCTTCAGGAATTGCTCCACAGTTCACTGCGATGTACTTCCCATGTTTACGATGAGAAAGCGCGTGTATGATCTTCGGAATACTTTCCTTACCAACTCCACTTTCTCCGGTAACAAGTACTGAAATATCTGTGGGCGCAACCTGAATTGCCTTTTCTACTGCACGATTAAGCTTTGGATCATCTCCAATAATTCCAAATCGCTGTTTAATTGCCTGAACTGATTCCATTTAAAACTTCAGTATTATTAGACATTCTTCAGTACAAGTGAGAAGAACGTCATTATTCTTGTTAATTATTATCACTATATCCTACTGGTTCTCCTATGAGAGTAGCACTGGTGCAGTCATTTATTTTTACGTTTACAAAATCACCTATCTTATAATCTTCCTTATCAAAAACCACAACGGTATTTTGAGAATTCCTACCACTCCAGTGTTTATCAGATTTTTTTGATTCTCTTTCGATCAGGACTTCGGTGATTTCACCTAAGAAACGTTTTGTTCGTTGTTTACTATGCTTCTGCTGAAGATCTACGATTTCCTGTAGGCGTCTTTTCTTCACCTCATGAGGCACATCATCTACCAGCTTTCTCTCAGCCATAGTTCCGGGTCTTTCAGAATAGGCATACATATAACCGAAATCGTAAACAACTTTCTCCATTAAGGACAAGGTATCCTGGTGATCCTCTTCAGTTTCTGTTGGAAAGCCGGTGATCATATCCTGAGAAATCCCGCAGTTAGGAATCATCTCCCTGATATTTCTAATAAGCTCAAAATATTCTTCGCGGGTATGCAACCTGTTCATCGCTTTTAAAATTCGGTTACTTCCAGATTGAACCGGTAAATGTATATAGTTACAAATATTAGGATATTTAGCCACCATTTTGATTACATCAAGTGTCATGTCCTGTGGATTGGAAGTTGAGAATCTTATTCTCATTTTAGGATGTGCTTCTGCAACAAGTTTCAGAAGCTGAGAGAAATCTGTCGCCGTCGCCTTCTGAATTTCAGTAGCATTTTTAAAGTCTTTTTTTAGTCCGCCACCGTACCATAGATAACTATCTACATTCTGACCTAATAAGGTGATCTCTTTAAAACCTTTATTTGCCAGATCGTTCACCTCTTCTAAAATACTTTGAGGATCACGACTGCGTTCACGACCGCGGGTAAACGGAACCACGCAAAAAGTACACATATTATCACAACCTCGGGTAATGGATACAAATGCTGAAACGCCATTACTTTGCAGGCGTACCGGAGAAATATCTCCGTAAGTCTCCTCCTTGCTTAGAAGTACGTTCATGGCACTTCTTCCTTCTTCTATTTCACTCACAAGGTTTGGAAGATCTTTATAAGCATCTGGCCCCACGACCATATCCACGATCTTCTCTTCTTCCAGGAATTTACTTTTAAGACGCTCTGCCATACAACCGAGCACTCCCACTTTCATTCCCGGGTTTATTCTTTTAACAGCATTATATTTTTCAAGTCTTTTTCTAACAGTTTGCTCCGCTTTATCACGAATCGAGCAGGTATTTACCAGAACAAGATCTGCCTCTTCTAACTTTTGAGTAGTATTAAAACCCTCTTTACTAAGAATGGAAGCAACTATTTCTGAATCACTGAAGTTCATTGCGCATCCAAAACTTTCAATAAAAAGTTTCCGGGTATTTTCAGCTTTAGGCTCCATGACTAAAGAGTTCCCTTGCTTTTTTTCGTCTATTGTCTTCTCCATAAATCTATACTAACCTCCGGGTTTTTAGAATCGCAAAGATAGAATTAAACAGGGTTCTGACAAAGTGACAGAAAAAATTTTCTTAAATCTTACGCAACCTTTTCGAAAGTATAGCATCTAACAGATACCTAACCACAATTACACATGAAAAATTTAATTTTTGTGTTACTACTATCACCACTTTTCCTCTTCACCTCTTGTGAGGAGGATAGTGATGATGAGTTCACTACAGTTGCAGTACCCGTAACTCAGTCCATCGCTGATTTTCGTGCTTCCGTAGAAATTCAGGCTCCCCGGGAAATCAAGGAATCGGGAAAGATCTACGCCTGGCAGAATTATATATTCATCAATGACAAAAACGAAGGTGTTCACATCATCAACAATACCGACCCATTCAATCCCGTAAAAGTTCAGTTTTTAAAGATCCCACGAAATACAGATGTGGCCATTAGAAATAATATGCTATACGCAAATAATGGGATGGACCTGGTCGTTTTCGATCTTAGTGACATGAATGCTATTAAGGAGGCTGGCAGAGTCAAAGATATTTTTCCTAATTACTATCGCAATCCACCAGGACAGGTAAGTTTCGTCGACTTTGAAAATTTTGATCATACTACTGAAGTTATTATAGGCTATATAACTGAATCCAGGAAAATAGAGTATGCTAGAGGCGATCTGGTCAACGAGCCATTCTTTTCTGAAGCAGATGGTGGTGGATCTGGTACTGGCGGAAGTATGGCCAGGTTCACAATCAATGACGAATTATTATATATAGCTGAAGAAAGCGAACTCTCTGTAGTGGATATTAGTAATCCCTCTAATCCAGTTGAGCTAAGCAGCGAATATGCAGGATGGAACATAGAAACAATTTTCCATTATCAGGATCATCTATATCTGGGTAGTGCTACTGGAATGTATATCTATGACCTGGAGAATCCGCAGTCTCCCCAGCAGGTTTCTTTCCTTCAGCACGTATTGGGCTGTGATCCTGTGGTTGTAAAAGATAACTACGCATACGTGACCATTCGTGGCGGGAACAATTGCGGACAAAATTTTAATCAACTGGATGTTGTGGATGTTTCAAACAAGAACAATCCAAGAATTGTAAATTCCTACGAAATGAATAATCCCTTTGGCTTAGGCGTAAAGGATGACTGGCTTTTTGTTTGCGATGGTGATGAAGGGCTGAAAATTTTTGATACCAAAAACACCCCCGATCTTAGTCTTGTAGATCAATTTACAAACATTAACACCTATGATGTCATTCCTCTTGATGACAAGCTGCTAATGATCGGGGATAATACACTATCCCAATATTCCTATAAGGGTAACGAGGTTAATTTAATTAGTACATTCTCTTTGAATTGATGACCCTTTTTTTGTTTGGTTTTTTGAAAAATCCCCGCTGTCCCGGGGATTTTTTGTTTTCTGTATTTTAATATTTCTTCTTGCTAATTCTATTACCAGTGATTTGACGCTGAGCTCTACTTTTGAATCTGCTTACATGATCACTTCTTAGCTTCTCATGTTTTGTCTTTCTACCCTGAACCCTCGCTCTCCATTTTCTCCAGTTTCTTGGATGCATTTGCTCACGCATGAACCTGATAACTTCATCTTCTTTTAAACCGAATTGAAATTCGATAGCTTCGAAGGTAGTTCTGTCCTCCCAGGCCATGGCGATTATTCGATCTATCTGCCTCTCATCTAATTCATATTCTTCTGCGATCATAATTATGTTTATTGTTTACGCTTCAAAATTAAACAATTTATTTGCAGGAAATAAAAAACCCTCTACATTTCTGAAGAGGGTTCTTATATAATTTGAATCTAACTATGCCTGAAATGGCTCGATAGAAACATAAGATTTATCATCTTTCTTCTTAGTGAATTTCACTAGTCCGTCAACTTTAGCATGTAAAGTATGATCTTTTCCAGCGTATACGTTATCACCTGGACGGTGAGCAGTACCTCTTTGTCTTACGATAATATTTCCCGCAACAGCAGCTTGTCCACCAAAGATCTTCACGCCTAAACGTTTCGATTCTGATTCTCTACCGTTCTTGGAACTACCAACTCCTTTTTTATGTGCCATCTTATTTCGTTTTTAGTAGTTTAAACTAGCTTAATGCAGCAATTAATTCTGCTTTTTTCATTGAAGAATATCCTTCAACACCTTTTTCTTTAGCCATTTCTCTCAGTTCTGCAACTGTATTCTGACTTAGATCGTTTGAAGATTCTTCTTTTTTAGTTTCCTTCTTAGGCTCTTCTTTCTTAGCTGAAGTGGATTTTGATCCACCTTTAAGATCGATACCTTCGATAAGAATTTCAGTGAGTGCCTGTCTGTGACCATTTTTGGTTCTGTAACCCTTACGTCTTTTCTTCTTGAAAACGATTACTTTGTCTCCTTTAAGGTGACGGTTGATCTTTGCTCCAACCAAAGCTCCTTCTATAGCCGGGGCGCCAACAGTAATGCTATCTCCATCTGCAGTAAGAAGTACCTTATCAAAAGAGATACTGTCTCCTTCTTTACCTGCTAGGCGATTAACATAAACTCTCTGGTCTTTTGCAACTTTAAATTGCTGCCCTGCTATCTCTACAATTGCGTACATAGCGTATAATTAGTTATATAAATACTTAATAAAATCACTTCCGTTTTCACGCAAGCGGGTGCAAATATAATTCTAATTAATTAATTGACAAAGGTTTTTGTCTATTTCAGAATTGATTATAGCGTGTGCTTCTTCGCTTCCTTCGTATTCCATGAATCTTTAAATAATTGCATGTACGCCAGGGTAAGAACTAAACTCGTAGCAAATCCCATTACAGCTACAACAAATAGTACCACACCAATACTGGTGTTGTAATCTGTAATCCAAACCGTAATTAGATCATCTAAAAAACCGGGATTAATTTCCGTAGAATAAACTCCGAAGAAGATCGTGAATATAATAGTTGCATTAAAGCCCGTTAGCAAACTGGCCATAAAGCCTTTTTGATATTTAAATTTATTTCCTTTATGAAGTCTATAATGCTTAACAGCCTCAAACATCCCGTAAGCCATGATCACCCCATTGAATAAGCTATAAATTGGCTGATTGTGAGCATCGAATAATGAAAGAATTAGAAAATAAGCAATAAGACCGGCGGCAACAGCGACACCGTATTTAATAGGAATACTGAATTTACCCATAGCAAAGTTGGTTTTAGACGTAAATTTCCTAAAATTACAGCGTTTATTGCCTTAATAGCTTGTTAATTTTAACACATTTCGCATAATCTCGATAATAAGCTGATTTTAATGTAACATTTTCAGAGCTGTACAAACTAATAATGGCAATTGAAAAAAACCTTAAAAAATGATTAACAAACTAGGACTGTTATTCTGCTTTTTCTTGATAGGAATCGTAGGATTCGCTCAGGAAGTAGAATTCACTGAGTATGATTTAGACAATGGGCTGCACGTGATCCTGCATAAGGATAACTCTGCTCCTGTTGTGACCACATCTGTTATGTACCATGTGGGTGGAAAAGACCGTGAAGACGGAAGAACCGGGATGGCTCACTTTTTTGAGCACCTGTTATTTGAAGGAACCGAAAACATTCCAAACGGAAAGTGGTTCGAAATCGTTAGTTCGAATGGTGGTAGCAATAATGCTAATACCAGCCAGGACAGAACCTATTACTACGAAGTATTCCCTTCAAACAATCTTGAATTAGGATTATGGATGGAATCTGAAAGAATGCTACACCCAATTATAGGTCAGAAAGGGGTGGATACTCAGAATGAAGTGGTAAAAGAGGAAAGAAGACTACGTATGGATAATTCTCCTTATGGTAACTTATTACCAGCTATGCAGGAGAATATGTTCGAAAATCATCCTTACAAGGATCCGAACATTGGCTATATGGAAGATCTTGATGCGGCTACCTTAGATGAGTTCAAAGCTTACTTCGATAAATATTACGTACCTAACAATGCCGTATTGGTAGTTGCTGGTGATATTAAGATCGATGAGACCAAGAAAATGATCCAGGATTACTTTGGTCCAATTCCTTCAGGAGATGAAGTAACCAGAAATTTCCCGAAAGAAGACCCCATTACAGAGCAGATCAATGCGAAGTCTTATGACTCAAACATCCAGATCCCGGCTTCAGTAATTGGATACAGAACTCCGGCTTTTACTGAAAAGGATTCTTATGTACTAAACATGATCTCTGACTACCTTAGTGATGGTAACAGCTCGAAACTTTACAAGAAACTAGTAGATGAGCAGAAGCAGGCACTTCAGGTTGGAGCCTTCAACCTGGAGCAGGAAGATTACGGGATGTACCTTATCTTCAGTATTCCGCAGGGAGAAACAGAACTTGAGACTTTAAACACAGAGATTGAGGAAGAGATCGCTAAATTGAGAAGTGAGCTTATTACTGAAAAAGATTTTCAGAAGCTACAGAACAAAGCAGAGAACAACTTTGTAAACTCAAATTCCAGTATTGCAGGTATTGCAAACTCTCTTGCAAGAAACTACCTTCTTTATGGAGATACTGATCTTATCAACGATCAAATCGATATTTACAGAAATATCACCAGAGAAGACATCAAAAGAGTTGCTTCAGAATACTTAAAGCCTAACCAAAGAGTAGTGCTTGAGTATTTACCAGCCAGCGAACAGCCGGAATAATAATTAAAAAATTGAAAACAATGAGAAAAAATATACTAACTCTAGCAGCGTTTGCAACGCTAACAGTTGGAGTTTCAGCTCAGATCGACCGCAGTCAGATGCCCGAACCGGGTCCTGCCCCAAAAGTAAATGTGGACGAACCTGAAACCTTCAAGCTTGATAATGGAATGCAGGTAATGATCGTGGAAAATAATAAATTACCACGAGTTGCCATGTCTCTTAGATTTGACAATGCTCCTCATGCTGAAGGTTCCAAAGCGGGTGTTTCCGGAATTACCGGTGACCTGATTGGAACCGGAACCAAGAACATGTCTAAAGATGAATTCAATGAGAAAGTTGATTTCCTTGGTGCACGTCTAAATTTTTACGCTGGTGGAGCTAATGCAAATACACTATCCAAATACTTTCCTGATGTGCTTGCTTTAATGGCAGACGGAATGATCAACGCAGAATTTACCCAGGAAGAGTTCGACAAGTCTAAAGCAAGAACTATCGACGGACTTAAAAGCAGCGAAAAGGATGTTTCTTACAACGCACGTAGAGTTCGCTCTGCCTTAGCTTATGGTAAAGATCACCCTTACGGTGAATTCTCTACGGAAGAAACTGTAAATGCAGTAACACTGGAGGATGTGAAATCTTACTACAAAACATGGTTCTCTCCAAAAAATGCCTACCTGGTAGTTGTTGGAGACGTAGATGAAGATGAAGTAAAAGATCTTGTAAAAAAGAACTTTTCTTCATGGACAGGCAAAGCGACTCCGAAAGCTAAAATGCCTGCAGTTTCTAATGTAGAGCAAACAGAGATCAACTTTATTGATATGCCAAACGCTGTACAGTCTGAAATCGCTCTTGTAAATACCATCAATCTTAAGAAAAAGGATGATGATTACTTCCCGGTTCTTGTAGCTAACAAGATTCTTGGTGGAGGTGGTGAAGCAAGATTATTCCTTAACCTTCGTGAAGACAAAGGTTATACGTATGGCGCTTACTCAAGCACCGGGAATGATAAATATGCTTCAACTTTCGTAGCCAGTGCCAGTGTAAGAAATGAGGTTACAGATAGCTCTGTAGTAGCATTTCTGGACGAGGTTTACAAAATGAGAAACGAAATGGTGACTGATCAGGAACTGGCGAATGCCAAGGCTAAGATCACTGGAGATTTCGTTCTTTCATTAGAGCAACCTTCAACAATCGCGAATTTCGCCATGGAAATAGAAACCGAAGATCTAAATGATGATTTCTACGAAGAGTATCTAGAGAGAATCGACAAGGTTACTAAAGAAGACGTTCAACGTGTTGCAAAGAAGTATTTCCTTGCAGATAATTCAAGAATCGTGATCGCAGGTAAAGGTGCAGATGTATTGGAGAATCTTGAGAAGATGACCTATAATGGCAAAACTTACCCGATCAATTACTATAACAGATTTGGTGAGAAGACTGAAAAGCCAGAGCAAAAGCAAGTCGATGCTGATATGAGCGTTGAGAAGGTATATAACAAGTATATTGACGCTATTGGTGGTCGTGAGGCTGTTGAAGGTATCGAAACTGTAAAAATGATCGCCAGTGCAAATGTTCAGGGTAGAGAACTTGGACTTGACATGACTAGAACTGCTGCTGGAAAGTTAAGCCAGGAAGTAACTATGGGTGGTCAGGTTGTAAGCAAGCAGGTATTCAATGGTGACAAAGGTTTCGTAATGCAGATGGGACAGAAAATGCCATACAACGAAGACCAGATCAAAGCTGCCAAGACAGATGCAAATGCATTTCCTGAGCTTACTGTTGGTGATGCGAAGATCGAAGGGATCGAGCAGGTAGACGGTAAAGATGCTTACGTAGTAAGTGCAGATGAGACTACAAAAAATTACTATGCTGTAGACAGCGGACTAAAAGTACAGTCTGTAAAGACAGTTAGCCAGGGAGGTCAGACAATGAGCATTCCGACTGGGTATAGTGATTATCAGGAAGTAAAAGGAGTAAAATTCCCTTTCACTATCTCACAAAGTATGGGACCGCAATCTTTTGAATTTAAAGTTTCAGAGATTATGGTAAACGAAGGAGTAGAAGATGCAGATTTCTCTGTAGAATAATTATTTCTTCTGAAGAATATGAAAGCCCCGGAAACGGGGCTTTTTTTATATGTTGCTATTTCTTCTTCTGATAATATTTCTTGAGCGATTCACTATGAATACACCCAGCAGTATCACCATTGCTGAAACTAACTGCCAGAAACTAAAGATCTCTCCATCCAACATTCCCCAACCAAGAGCCACCACCGGAATGGTATAAGTTACTGAGGTAGTAAACACAGGATCTGAGATCTGTATCAATTTATTGAAAATGATCATTGCCACCCCTGTTCCAATGACGCCCAGTATTCCTACGTAAACGAGCGATAATTCAACTTTAGTAGTAATAGGCTCCTGTTCAAAAAATCCTGAAAAATACAGGATCAAGAGTGCTGGTAATAAGAGCACAAAAAAGTTCCCTGCGGTAATTCCAAGCGGACTTATATCACTCATCTTAGTCTTAAGAATGTTCACGTTTACAGCGTAACATGTCGTTGCCATAATCACCAGCAGACTATAAAAGTAATTCTGATCTGGATTAATACTCGCCCCGCTAAGGATGAGTCCGAAGGTTCCTAGCAGGCCAATAATCACGCCGGTGATCTTATTTTGTGTAACTACCGCTCGAAAGAAAGCAGCTCCTACGATCAAAGTTAATAAGGGAGTGGTCGCATTCAGTATGGAAGCGATGGCACTATCGATTTCGGTTTCAGCAAAGGCGAAGAAATATACCGGAAAGAATGATCCCAGAAATCCTGAAATTACGATCCATTTCCATTGTTTCCCATTCAGTTTCATCAAACTTCGGAAACCTACAAATATTAGAAACAGCGCTGCAAATATGATTCTGAAAGACCCAACTTGCAAAGGACTCAATCCTACAAGGGCTTTTTTAATAAGTATAAAGGAACTACCCCAAACAATAGAAAGGATTATAAGATAGATCCACTTGATGTTTTTCAAAACTGAAAATTTTAGTCCGGCGAAGATAATTTTTAAATCTTATGAAAACACAAAAAAACCATCCCGCAGTGCGGGATGGTCTATATCTAAAATCAGCAATATTACTGGTTTTCTGTAAGCGGAATCGGAAATTGCTCAAATACATCATCCCCTTCCCTATCGGTAGGCAACTCGTCCAAACGATCATACCTGCGCACATCCAGCCAGCGATGACCTTCAGCAAACAACGAATATCTTCTTTGCATAAGCATCTCATCAATAAGAGAAGTTTCAGAAGTATCACCATCATAATCATCCAGTCCTGCTGAATTCCTTATTAGATTCAAAGCTTCTACAGCTTCAGAAGGATTTTGATAAATATTCGCTTCCGCATAAAGTAGGATAAGCTCCTCATTTCTTATGATAGGGATCGCATCTATATTAGAAGTATATCTGAAAACCGCATAATCTCCTGTTAGAAAATCGAAGGTTAAAGGTTCACTTCGCTGGGCAACTTTATTGAGACGCTCATCTCCATCCTCAGCATCGGTCACGAAATCTGGCTGCACGATCCTTGCTCCTGCAGTAGTCGCTTCGACAGGAAAGAATAATGGGTTAAGGATATCTGTTTGATCTGCACTAAAGTTGTAGTAAATACCCTCATCAAGCATGGAAGCATCCAAAGTGAGAAAACTATCTTCCAGATAATCCAGTACCGCAGGAAAATCTTCCTGATAGGCGGCTACTCTCGCTGCAATTGCTTTGTTTGCTTCCAGGAAAGATTGAGGAGTACTGAAGCCTGAAAATCCAGATGTGAGCGTAAATGGATAGGAATCCCCGCCATTCTGGAGATCTCCAGCCGCCTCATCAAGTAAAGCTCTAATAGCAGTCAACGCTGCATCATAACCTAAGAAAGGTCCCAAATTATTTTCATCTGCTACATCAATTCTAATTCCATTTTGATAGGTTAGATTTAAATTCAGCAGTAATTCATAGGCTTTTACAGTCTTTAGAAAACCTTTGGTTGCGCTAATCTCTGAGTCTGAAAATTGAGCTGAAACGTCCTGACCTTCTATAAATTCAAGGATCAAATTCACATTTTTGACTGTTCTGTACCTTGCCGCCCATGGATTGGTAATATAAAAGGTATTATTATCCAGTACCGCGTTCTCTTTTCCAAGAAGATCTGCAGTAAACCGAGGATCTGAACTGGAAAATCTCCAGTATTCACGGCCTATCACACCAAGATCATCATAGTAAGTACCAAGTCTAACACGCATGCTGTAAAGCACACCGCCAACTAAATCCTGAAGATCACCTCTGGTTAGATTGTCCCGAAAAGCGTCTACTTCCGGATTATTAAGATCTGAAAACTCTTCAACATCGCAAGCCTGAAAACCGCTAATTAAAAAGAAGAGTATGAATATTTTAGTTAATGTATTTTTCATCATCTACGTATTAAAAATTAACTGCTAAGTGAAAAAGAAATCTTTTCGAAGAAGGGAATGGTGTAACATCAACCCCGGTAAAAATTCCGTTAGCTCCAAAGTTGGATACTTCAGGATCATAACTGTTATAATCAAAAATATTGATAAGGTTGGTACCCGAGAATCCAAGTTTGATATTATCTATAGTGCCATTCAGGAAATCGTCATAAACTTCCGCAGGAATATTATAGTATAAACCAAGCTCACGCATTCTCAAATAAGAGGCATCTTCTACAAAAACCTCAGCAGATGATCCTAGCTGACTCACCCGGTAAGGTCCGTTTCCAACCTGACCGTCTGGATCGAGATCTACGGTATCATAATCGTGACTGGTTCCATTAAGGTCGGTCAACAAGGTCGTAAGATTCACATTTTCACCACCATTTTTCCATTGCCAAACAAAGGAGAGGTCGAAGTTCTTATAGATCAATTGAGAGTTGAAACCCATTTGAAAATCTGGTTCGGCATCTCCAAACTTCTGAAATCCGTTCTCTCCAGGGTTTGGTCCAATCCCAACTATTTGTGTGGCGCTCGATCCTTCTTCAATTCTGAAAGTTCCTAAGGTTGCTCCAAAAGCTCCAATATTAAAAGGATCTACATCAAGCCTGGTAATTTCTGAAGTGTTCTTGTAGAAATTTACGCCCAGATTCCAGGTAAAATCTTCCGTAGCAACAGGAACCGCATCAAGCGTTAATTCTATACCGCGGTTTCTTAACTCCCCGGCATTTACGAATTCACTGGTAAATCCTGATGAAGGTTCCAATGCCGCCTGAAGAATTAGATTTTCAATAGTTTTGATATAATAGGTAGCAGAGAAATTAAGTCTGTTGTTAAAGAAGCTTACATCTGTACCAAATTCGAGTTCCTTCTGTCTTTCAGATTCAAGATTACGATCTCCTCGCACTCCAATTAAACTAATTCCAAGTAATCCATCTGTAGAAAAAGTATTATATGAAGTAAAAAGTGCGCCAAATGGTGGGAAATTACCAGCCTCTCCGTATGCTGCTCTTAATTTAAACTGACTCCACGGACTGTTTTCATTCCAGAATCCGAATTCGTTAAGATTTACCGCTACAGATGCTTTTGGATAATAATACAATTCGTTCGCATTACCATTATTAGAAGATTTATCACCTCTAAGACCCACAGTTGCAATTACCTTATCCTGAAAATTCACTTCCTCCTGAACAAAGAAACCAGAATCTTCCTGAAGCAATCTCGTTTGGTTAACGCCAGTATTTGCAGCCTGATCTACATTGGTTTCAGAAGCAACAAGGCCGGTGGCAGAAATTAATTGAGTATTCCTGTCGAAATTTTCTCTGGTCACCCCAGCCTGAGTACGGAAGTTGAGATCGTTTCCGGTAAAATAATTATGCACCAGAAAAGCTGAAAGGTTATAGTTCTTATTTTGAGTATCACCCTGAACCGCAACCCCATTTAATCCACCATTTGATGGCTTCTGAAATTGCAAAGATTTAGGAAATATTGCTCTGGTTTTGAGTCCGTAGAAATCCAGACCTCCACGAAGGATCAATTCAAGGTTAGAACTTTCAGCTTTATAAATATCAACATTAGCGGTTCCACCTACAATGAACCTGTTCACGGTTTCATTATTTCGAACCTGATCTCTGGTTTGTAAAGGATTGGAAGCCCCGGCAGGATTATCTGGATAAACCCCATCCTCATTGGGGAAAAGTTCAAGCCACGGCGTAGTTCCGGTAAGTGTCACCCCAATCGTAGTTCCTGAATTGTCATTATTGAAGAATCCCCTGTTCGCAGATGAATGTGCGTAACTGGAACTCAGTCCAAGCTTGATAAAGTCGGTTGGTCTGTGATCAAGATTCAATCTCAGGGACGTTTTCTTATAACCTGTTCCCTTAACTATACCTTCCTCGTCATTATGAGTAATCCCGGTATAAAAACGAGTTTTTTCACTACCTCCGCTCATACTGAAGTTCGTGATACTTATAAGTCCTTTTTCTCCAAATATTTCTTTTTCATAATCCACGAGCCTTCCTTCCTGTTGAGCTTCCAGAAAACTTGCCGCTGCATCATCGCCAAAGCTATCACGCACACGCTGCTCGTTATAGTCACGAAGACCTAAAAGATTATTTACTTCTGTCCATCCGGTAGCCTGAGAGAAATTGAAAATAGTTTCTCCTGCCTTACCTTTTTTAGTAGTGATGATAACTACCCCGGCAGCTGCCCTGGAACCATAGATGGCTGCGGCAGATGCACCTTTAAGTATTTCGATATTAGCAATATCTTCAGGGTTAATATCTGCAATCCTGTTGGATGGGTTATCCTGGTTGGATGCACTACCACCTGCCGCTGCTGCAGATACTACATTAAGCCCGGCTGCGATAGAACTATTGTCTATATATACACCATCAATAATATAAAGTGGTTGCGTATTACCCTGAATAGAGGTCGCACCACGAAGTTTTACCGAAAGACCACCACCTGGCGCTCCGGAATTTGCACTTACCGTCGCTCCTGCGAATTTACCATACAATGCACCATCAAGAGTGGGAGGAGGCGTTCTACCTGATATTTCGCTTGCAGAAAGGGATGACACAGCGTTTGCCGCATTAGCGCGTTTTACGGAAGTCGCCAAACCTGTAACCACCACTTCATCAAGAGTAGCTGAAGATTCAACAAACTGAACAGTCATAGGTGAATTTGAGGTCACCCTGATTTCCTGTGTCTCAAAGCCCAGGTAAGAAAAGACTAAAGTAGTAGGCAGAGATTCTACACTAAGACTATAGTTACCATCAAAATCACTCGTGGTCCCGTTAGTGGTTCCTTTCTCGATCACATTAACGAAAGGTACCACCTCACCAGTGGCCTCATTAATTGTCTTACCCTCCAGCACTTCTTGTGCACTCATAATTGTTGGGGTAAGCAGAAAGAGAATTAATCTGAGAGATACCAAATAAAATTGCCTCATAATTAATGTATTTATAGTTACATTAACAATATAGGCTATTTTTAACTATATTATTAGAGGTTTTTCTAATGAAATCTTAATAAAGCATTAATTCCACTGAAGACTTTCCATTAAATGTCTGATATCCTGTTTAAGGTAATTGGCAGCAGGAACAATGGAGTCATAATTTGGTAAACTATTGAAGTATACAGAACCAGTAATAAAATGATCTGTACTATCTGTTAGATAAAACTGCGCCTGCGAGGCGGCATTACCTTCTACTTCATATAACATTCCGTAGGTTTTATGCAGGTCGTTCGTATACACATCCCCTTCTATGGCATCTGCTTTTACAGTATGCTGTAAAGGTAGTTTTTGAGCATCGGTAAGTAGTGAATCCAGATTATCACTAACAGGCTGATATGTAAGAAAAATCACCCCGTTCATAGCATCGTAATTAATGTTGATCCAGCACGGAATTTTATTTCTTGAAGGCGAAATTCGAGCATTGGTGTTTTTCTCAAATATGTACGGGCAACCAATATTCACCTGTTCGTAGTGTGCTTCTGGATATTCCAGCGCCAGGAAAGCTTTTGGTTTTGGTTGTACCTCGTCCTTACAGGAACCAAATGAAAACAATAAGCCTAGTATAAAGATCAATTTTCTCATACAGGAGCAATATTCAGCTTGATTTGCTTGATCCTTTTATCATCGATCACTTCTATTGAGAACGTATAATTCAAAAATATTATTTCATCATTTTTCTTCGGAAAACCTCCCGAGATCTCAAGTAAGAATCCAGCCAAAGTATCTGCCTCTCCTTTTTGATCTTCAAAAACCGTAGGATCTTCGATCTTGGTGATCTTGTAGAAATCTTTAAGCGGAGTTTTCCCTTCAAATACGAAGTTATTTTCGTCGAGTTTTGAATAGATCAGGTCTTCGTCATCAAATTCATCGCTAATATCACCAACAATCTCTTCTATAATATCCTCCAGGGAAATAAGTCCGCTGGTCCCGCCATACTCATCCACTACAATGGCGAGATGATTCTTCTTGTTTTTGAAATCGTTCAAAAGATCATCCAGTTTTTTATTCTCAGGAACAAAATAAGGTTCACGAAGCAAACTCGTCCAGACGAATTTCTTGTCATTTAAATAAGGTAACAGATCTTTTATATACAGAATCCCAATAACATTATCCACGTTTTCACGAAAGACCGGAATCCTGGAATAACCGTTTTCAATGATCTCAGGAATTATTTCGTCGTATGGACTATCTTCATTAAGTGCGAAAATGTCCATCCTCGGACGCATCACCTGCTTAGTGTCTGTATTTCCAAAGCTAACGATACCTTGCAGGATTTTTTGTTCTTCTCGGGTTGTATCTTCTTCGCTGGTAAGTTCCAGCGCCTGGGAAAGATGATCAATACTTATAAAAGAACGTTGCTTCCCGAATTTATCATGAAAATAGAGGGTAACGGCTCGCATTGGAGTACTTAAAGGCGAAAAGAGCGTATCCAGAACATTGATAGGATAAGCCATAAAATTGGAGAATTGCACCTTGTTTCTGCTGGCATATACCTTCGGAAGGATCTCTCCAAATAATAAAATCAGGAATGTTACCAGACCTACTTCAAATATAAATCGCAGATCAATGCCAAAGTATGTAGTATTCATCCTTCCGAAGATATCATCGGTAAGACTATCGAAAAGGAGGACAATGGCAATATTGATGAAATTATTAGCTACAAGAATCGTAGCCAGTAATTTTTTAGGTTTTTCAAGAAGACTGATGACTATATTCTGTGTCTTCGACCTCTTCCCATCTTCAGTAATGAAATTCGCGGGAGTAAGTGAAAAAAATGCAACTTCTGCTCCAGAGATCAATGCAGAACATAACAATAGCACGAATAATGTTATCAGGCTAATAAGCTGGGTAATTCCCATTGAGGCTAGAAACAAAAGCAAACTGGGAGGTTCCGAATCCAAAGGCTGAAATTTTAGTTAAACTTAGAAGGGTAAATCGTCCTCTTCTTCTGTCTGGTTATAAGGTTCATTTCTACTTCCGGGACTTTGTGTCGCTGGTTGTTGTTGCGCAGGTCTATTCTGACTCATTTGCTGATTTCCGGTAGATGGCTCTGCAGAACTTTCGTTCTTAGGAGTCAGAAACGTGAATTCTGTACAATGAATTTCTGTAGAATATCGCTCGCTTCCAGAGTCATCCTGCCATTTACGGGTCTTTATACGACCTTCGATATAAACCTTGTCACCTTTTTTCAGGTATTTTTCACAGATCTCTGCAGCTTTATTCCTAACTACCACGTTGTGCCATTCAGTATTGGTCACTCGCTCACCAGTTGTTTTATTGGTGTAGCTTTCATTAGTAGCAATCGGGAAACGCCCCAGCGATCCTCCACCTTCAAAATAATGCATTTTCACGTCATCCCCTGTATGTCCAATCAACATTACCTTGTTCAATGTACCTGTCATTTCAGTATAATTTTGAAGCCAATAAAGGCTTAGTAAGACTAAATTTATTCTAAAATACTAATTTTTTTTCGCCACAATGTCAAAAACGAGCAAAGATATAAACAAGCATCTATTTATAATCCTCCGGAAGGAACTCATTTAAAAAATTTTCTATAAGCACCGGTACTGGATAATTCTGCAGCTCATTAAAATTAATGGATTCGAGGCTTTCAGCATCAATATTCACGGTCCAGAAGGTTGCATGCAAATGCTGATGGGATAGTTTATGTACAACCTCCTTCTCATTATATATATGTAGTTCAAAATTTTGATCACCTACGAGTTCCTGAAAGTTCTCTGTATCAATAAGCTCTGCTTCACCAACTGGCTTATTGGTCTCTATCAACGGAAATTGATAAAGTCCTGACCAGATGCCCTTTCCTGTTCGTTCTTCAAGAATGGTTTGCTCATCCCTGTAATGAGGGACTACATAATTAAAGTATCGATGCCTGATCTTTGTCTTCTTAATCTTTACAGGCAGCTCCTTGGTTTGATCATTCTTCAGAGCCAGACATACATCATTAAAAGGACAGGTCTCACACAAAGGATTTTGAGGCTTGCATTGAATGGCGCCAAATTCCATGATCGCCTGGTTGAAAGTAGCCGGATCTTTATGATCTATGAGTTCCTGTGCCAATGCTTTAAATTCTTTGATTCCCGGAGTACTATTAATAGGAGTTTCTACCCCAAAAATCCTGGACAGAACACGGTAAACATTACCATCAACGACCGCAACCGGTTCATTAAAGCAAAAAGAAGCGATAGCACTGGCTGTATAATCACCAATGCCTTTTAAGGTCTTAAGTTCTTTATAATTATCTGGAAAGATCCCGTCAAGTTCTTTAGAAACTCTTATCGCTGTGGTGTGCAGGTTTCTCGCTCTTGAGTAGTAACCCAGTCCCTGCCATAATTTTAGCACGTCCTGCTCGGGAGCATTCGCCAGGGCATGAACGTTGGGATACGCTTCAGTAAAACGCAGGTAATAAGGCAAGCCCTGTTCCACCCGTGTTTGTTGCATTATTATTTCGCTAAGCCAGATTTTATAGGAATCCTGAGTGGATCTCCATGGTAAGTCGCGTTTGTTTTGCAAATACCATTGCTTCAGTCTTTTGGAAAAAACCATAGTAATTTAAGAATCTCCGCAATAATAGAGGTTTATTCCGTTATTATTAGTGAATTAGGTTTGAAATATTGCAGATTTAATTCTTATATTTGCCCCCTTGAAAAATTGAACCCCAATAATTAAATTTAAATAGCACGAAAATGACGAAAGCAGATATTGTAGCAAACATTTCAGAAAAACTGGGAATGGAAAAGGCAGACGTACAAGCTACTATAGAATCTTTTATGGATGAGGTTAAAACATCGCTAGAAAGTGGAGATAACGTGTATCTTCGTGGTTTTGGAAGTTTTGTCGTAAAGACCAGAGCTGAAAAAACTGGAAGAAACATTTCTAAGAACACAACCATTAAAATTCCTGCTCACAACATTCCTGCATTTAAACCTGCAAAGATTTTTGTAGAAGGAGTTAAATCAAATGTTGAGGTAAAGTAAATTGAAACACCGGACGACCCGGTCTTTCCAAGAAATAAGTATTAATTTAAATGACATTGCACTATGCCAAGTGGTAAAAAAAGAAAAAGACATAAGGTGGCTACGCACAAGCGTAAGAAGAGAAGAAGAGCTAATCGCCACAAGAAAAAGTAGTGTGACAACTACTTTTTTTATTTAATTACAATCGTTCTTTGAAATTGAAACCTTCAGCAAACGAGTTTTGCAACAAAGGTTTCTTCAGGATTCAAAACCTGTGAAAAAATAATGTTTAATCCATCTGTGTCTGTAAGTATTACAGGTATGGATATAAAATCTGGAAGTGTGGACAAAGAATTAATTATCCGGTCCGAACCTTCTGCTGTAGATTTTGCCTTATTAAAAGATGGAAAACTTATTGAACTTAACAAAGAAGAGGACAGCACCAAATTTAATGTTGGAGATATTTATATTGCCAAAATTCGAAAAGCTGTTCCTGGGTTAAATGCCGCATTTGTAAATGTTGGCTATGAGAAAGATGGTTTTTTACACTATCATGATCTGGGACCTCAGATCTCTTCTTTAGTAAAGTTCATCAAACGTGTAAGCACAGGTAAACTAAAAGATTATTCTTTAAAGAATTTTTCTATTGAAAAGGATATAGACAAAAACGGCTCTATTGCCGATGTTCTAAAATCCAATCAATCGCTACTGGTTCAAATAGTTAAGGAACCAATCTCCACGAAAGGCCCCAGGATTAGCTCAGAGCTATCCCTGCCGGGGCGCTATATCGTTCTTGTACCTTTTTCAAACAGGGTTTCAGTTTCTCAAAAAATTGAAAGCAAAGAAGAAAAGGAACGTTTAAAGAGACTGGTAAAAAGCATCAAGCCTAAAGGATTTGGTGTAATTGTTAGAACCGTAGCCGAAGGCAAGAAAGTAGCAGAACTGGACAGAGACCTACAGAATTTAGTTGGTCGTTGGACAGGAATGTGTAAAAAATTGTATAAACCTCATCACCCGTCGAAAGTACTGGGAGAATTGAACAGAGCCTCTTCACTGTTAAGAGATATATTCAATGATTCGTTTACTTCGATTTGCGTGGATGATGAAACACTTTATACGCAAATCAAAGATTATGTGAGCGAAATCGCTCCTGAAAAAGAATCAATCGTAAAGTTGCATCAATCCAATCAACCCATTTTCGAAAAACACGGTATCGAGAGACAAATAAAAACTTCCTTTGGGCGCACCGTATCTATGAGTAAAGGCGCCTATCTGGTAATAGAACATACTGAAGCCATGCACGTCGTTGACGTAAACTCCGGTAACCGTTCCAATAAATCCAAAAACCAGGAAGACACAGCGTTAGAGGTTAACATGATAAGTGCCACAGAAATTGCCCGGCAGTTACGCTTGCGTGACATGGGTGGTATCATTGTAGTGGACTTTATAGACATGAACAAAGCCGAAAACAGAAAGAAACTCTACGATCACCTGCGTAACGAAATGAGTGATGATCGTGCCAAGCACAAGATTCTACCTCCGAGTAAATTCGGATTGATACAAATTACCAGACAACGCGTAAGGCCTGAAATGAATATCAAGACCCGTGAGGACAATCCGAACGGAAACGGCGAGATCGAGGCACCAATTAGTTTGGTGAATAAGATCAAAGTCGATCTTGAAAAGCTTATCAAGAAAGATCATAAAAAGATCACCCTTAGCGCACACCCCTTTATTGCAGCCTTTTTAACTAAAGGCTTTCCATCTCCCCGCTCCAAGTGGTTTGTAGACCACAAAAGGTGGGTGAAAATTTTACCTCGCGATGCTTACACGTATTTAGAGTACCACTTTCACGATAATGACGGGAAAGTGATCCAATAACAAGAACGCCTTTCAAGCAATTGGAAGGCGTTTTTTTTATACCCTATTCTGAAATTGCCAATTGGCATTTGAGCAACAATTCTTTGGCATTGGTTTAACTACAGCCATGTATTCTTCCACTTAATTTTATGGTATTAACCATTTAAAATTAATCATGAAGAATTTAAAGGACCTATTCGAACACCAGCTGAAGGATCTCTACAGCGCAGAAACCCAATTATTAAAAGCTCTTCCTAAGATGGCTGAAAATGCTACCGATGCTAAGCTGAAGAAAACATTTGAAGCACACCTTGAAGAAACCAAGGAACACCAACAACGCCTGGAAGAAATTTGCAAAGAACTGGAAATTAAACCAACCGGTGAAACCTGCAAAGCCATGAAAGGTCTTATTGCTGAAGCTGAAGCATTTCTAAAAGAAGATGCTGAAAAAGAAGTACGTGATGCCGGTCTAATCGCAGATGCTCAAAGAATAGAGCATTACGAGATCTCAGGATATGGAACCGTAGTTCGTTACGCCAAGGAACTGGGCTACAACAGCATCGCAAAAAAACTACAAAAAACGCTCGACGAAGAATATAAAGCAGACGAGAAACTGGATAAGCTAGCAGAAGGCCGACTGAACAAAAAAGCCAAATAGTACAATCAGACAAGTATTTTAGAACCTTCCTTCCAGGAAGGTTTTTTTATGTTTGAATTTCTAATTTTTCAGCAATTAGAGTTCAAAATTCTATATTTGGAACATGAGGAAATTCCCACTTCTTGTAAGTAGTATTACCCTAATTCTGGGATTCACATTTTACGGCGAACTAATCACATTCAGCCTATATGACACCTATTATTTGATTCCTGCGGAAGTTGCACTATTCTCAATCTGGTTGTTGATCACTATCATTTACTGGGCATTTCAATTGAAAAGATACTTATCCCGAAATGAAGCATAAATTCAAATCTTATAATGTAGAAGAAGCTTTACAGAAGCTGATGCATTTCTGCGCTTACAGAGATCGCTCTCAGAAGGAAGTAGAAGACAAATTGAATGAAATGCATATGATCGACGCCGCAAAGGAAAAGATCATCATAGAACTCATGCAAGAAGGTTTTCTAAATGAGGAACGTTTTGCCAGAAGCTTTGTTAGAGGAAAATTCAGAATAAAAAAATGGGGACGTATTAAGATCACCCAGGAATTGAAGAAAAGAGGAATATCGTCACCTATTATCAAAATGGGACTTACCGAGATCAAAGAATCTGATTATCGTTCTACTCTGTTCGAACTTGCTGAAAAGAAACTTGAGAAGATCAACGAACCAAATGAATACAAAAGAAAAGGTAAGCTGGCAGATCATCTAATGCGCAAAGGCTATGAGTCTTCCCTTGTCTTTGACTCTATCCAGGAAATACTTTAGTCAATCTTATTTTTGCTATGCGTGTTTTTAATAGCCTGTTCGTTCTTGTAATCTATCCATTTTTGTCCGCGTATTTTTCGCATATAATTATCAAAATGCCTCATAAAAACAAGGTTGTATATAGCCTTGGAAAAGTTGGTAAGCGTTCTTGGAGTTGCCCGTAAACTCATGGAAAAACCGGCAGTAAGATAGGTCATATGATGCCAGTAACCTTCAGGCATATACAACGTTTCTCCATGCTCAAGTTCTGTAACGAAGCCTGTGGCTTCTTTAAGGGCAGGAAATTTGTCATAATCTGGATTCGTAAAATCTATATCCTCACGGCTTATCAAGGCATGTGGAACCTTGTATAGGTATTTACTTTCAGAAGGTGGAAATAAGATACAACGTTTTTTTCCGTGGAAATGAAAATGTAAAATATTTGCATAGTCTATATCATAATGCATAAACACCTTACTGTTCTCACCTCCAAAAAAAAGCATAGGTAACTGCTTTAAAAAACGCAGACCCATATCCGGAAATTTGAAATCATTTTGAAGCGCAGGTACTTCCTTCATCAAATGATATAGAAATATTCGGTAATTCGTAGGTTCAGACTTTAGAAGATCCACATAATCCCGCATTTTCATCTTTGTATGAGGCTCATTGAATTTAAATTCTGAACTAATTGGGCGATCATCATACAAAGGCACTTCCTTTTCGCCGGCAATATCTCTTATATATTGAAGATTCCATTTTTCGTAAGCAGGCCAATCCTCGATCAAACGTTCGATCACTACTGGTTTTTGCGGTCGAACATAATCTCTTACAAAATCTGCTTTTGAAATGGTTTTAACCTTCGGTATGTTCTCGAGTCTCATAAATTCATCCTTCAATTAATACCGGCATAGCGATGTGTGCGCTCAACTGCCTTGCGGTTTTTGTAGTCTATCCATTTCTGACCCTTCAATTTACGCATCAAATTATCATAATTCCGCATAAAAAGAAGATTAGATATAACCTCTCCCAGATCTGATGGTTTTGTGGGCAGCGATCTAAGCGTGAGTGACAAACTTGGAGTTTCATATTTCACCCAGTGCCACCAGTGACTGGGAATATACAAAGCATCTCCGTGTTCTAAAGTGCATTCAAAACCTCGGGCTTTTGCTAAAGCAGGATATTTTTGTAGATCTGGATCATCCATATCAATAATCTCCATACTTACTATAGAATAGGGGACCTTGTATAAAAAGCCTGTTTGATCTGGCGGATACAGGATAATACGCTTTCTGCCCGCAAAATTGAAATGGAAATTATTTGCAAGATCCATATCGTAATGCATAACGACCTTAGAACCTTCTCCTCCAACGAATAATACCGGGAGTTTCTTAAAGAACTTTATTCCCAGTTCCGGATACTCAAAGTCTTCAATAAGTTCCGGGCAGTTCTGAAGTAAATTAAAGAAGAACATCCGCAGATCTGTAGGACCATTCTCTAGGATATCTATATAGTCTTTGAAAGGTATTTTTTGAGCGGGACCATGAGAATTAGAACGACCGCTGGCGGGTTTGCCGTCATACAAGGGAACGATTATCTCTCCTGCCTTCTCTTTGAAATAATCAAAATTCCATTTTTTATGAGCAGGCCAATCCCGGCTAAGATCTTCAATAATAACCGGTCTTCTGGGTTCAAAATATTCCCGGAGAAAATCTTCTTTTGAAAGATTGCTTCGCCTGGGAATATTTTGAAGATCCAGTTTCAATTTATATTCGTTAATTAAACCTTCGTTTTTGCCTTTTGCTGAGCTTCAAGGTTACGCTCGATCTTATGTCCTGGCCGGGACCATTTTGGTTTCTCATTCTGACTCTGAAATTGAGAATTTTCAGCTGCAACACTTTCAGGCTGAGATTTCTTAACGAAAGGTTTTTGCGGATTTAAACCAAGCATTTTAAACATTTCCATATCCTCATTTACATCAGGATTTGGAGTTGTAAGCAATTTATCTCCAGCAAAAATGGAATTTGCTCCGGCAAAGAAGCACATTGCCTGTCCTTCCCTGCTCATCTGAGTTCTTCCAGCAGAAAGTCTCACCTGTGTTTCTGGCATTACGATCCTGGTTGTTGCCACCATCCTGATCATATCCCAGATTGGCACTGGCTCCTGTTCTTCCATGGGCGTTCCTTCTACAGGAACAAGCGCATTGATTGGAACAGATTCCGGCTGTGGATTAAGAGTCGCGAGCGCAACCAGCATTCCTGCACGGTCGGCAGGACTCTCTCCCATTCCTATGATCCCGCCACTACAAACTGTCACATTCGTTTTACGAACATTATCGATCGTAGCAAGTCTATCATCAAAACCACGGGTAGAAATTACTTCTTTATAGTAATCTTCTGATGTATCCAGGTTGTGATTGTAAGCATAAAGTCCGGCTTCTGCCAGTCTTGCTGCCTGGTTTTCAGTAAGCATTCCCAGCGTACAGCAAACCTCCATATCCAGCTTATTGATACTTCTTACCATTTCGAGTACATTGTCGAACTCTTCACCATCCTTTACATTTCTCCAGGCTGCACCCATACAAACTCTGGAGCTTCCAGAAGCTTTAGCGCGCAATGCCTGGGCTTTCACCTGGTTTACACTCATAAGATCATTACCTTCAAGATCTGTATGATAACGGGCCGCCTGCGGACAGTATCCGCAATCTTCAGGACAACCGCCGGTCTTTATAGAAAGTAAAGTTGAAACCTGTACTGTATTTGGATCATGATGCTCGCGGTGAATGCTTGCAGCTTCATAAAGCAGATCCATAAATGGTTTGTTATATATATCGAGGATCTCTTCCTTCGTCCAGTCGTGTTTAAGTGCCATGTAATTCGATTTGTATTCAAAAATAAAGAAAACTAAGCTTTAAAGGGTAAAGCTGCAATAAGTTTTATGAACGCGATTCCTAACAATATTAATTTGCAAAAATTAGCAGGGAAACCGCATTCCCGCCAAAACCGACAGAATTCACCAGAATGTTTTTTAATTGTGTAGGTTTCTTCTGAAATTTTGAAAAGGGAACAGTTATAAACTGTTGATGCTGAATCATTAATATCGCCATTTGTATATTCAGAATTCCGGAAGTTGCAAAACTATGACCAGTCTTCCATTTATTGGAAGTAATTGCTGGTTGATCTTCGCCAAAGATCGCTTTCACCGCATTAACTTCAGCCAGATCTCCACCAATGGTTCCCGGAGCATGCATAACGATCGCATCAATTTCTTCGGAAGTGTCTTTAATTGCCATTTTCATACTCTTCTGAAGACAGAAACCTTCCCGGGATAATGAAGCTCCATGCTTTAACTCTTCATTGGCATACCCAATCCCGCGAATAATAGCTTGCGATTCTCCTGAAGGGTTTTTGCTTAATGACAATAATCCTGCAGCTTCACTCAAGATCATGCTATTCTTTTGCTTTTCCATGTCCAGCGATTTACATGGATATTCATCATCACTTTGCGCATAGATCTTCATGGCATCCATTTGAGCGAGTGTAAAACCTGTAAGAGGTGCTTCGCTACCGCCGGCAATAAAGTTGTCTCGCATTCCACTTTCCAGCCAGGCGATCGCATTTAAAATTGAATGCATTCCTGTAGAACAGGTAATACTATGCGAAAACTCTGGGCCTTCCAGTTGCAGATCCTGCGCAGTCCAGGAGGAAATATTTCCCAAAGTGGTAGTTGGAGAACTATAGGTAGATGCCTTTCCGGTCTCTACAAATTCTTTGTGATACTTTTCAAAAAGTTCTGTTGCACCACGACTACTTCCTATGTTCAGTCCGGAATTACGATTATTGAAACCCAGTTCATTTTTCAGTTTTCGACCAGTGAGAATTGCCATTAAAACCGAACGGTCCAGATGGCGATACCTGGAATCTTCCTGCTGAAGCTCTAGTAGTTCGTTATTGAGATCTTCCGATAATTCTCCTGCCCACCAGGATTTTTCAGTAGTAGTTTTTTTACTAAAACGATGGGAGTCATGGAGATAATTACTCCAGATCTCTTCGGCAGAACTTCCTAATGGTGAAATACTGGCAATGGCGTCTATGGAAATTGGGTTTTTCAAGGACTTATTTTAAAGCAAAAATAGTATTGATAGTTCTTTTGGATACTTCATCAAGCGTTAATTTACGCCTGAAATTGATCTATGCATTCCTGAAGTAATTTATAAATCGATGTCATCTGCTCTTCAGTAGTTACATACGGCGGCACGATATAGATCGTATTCCCAAGCGGACGTAAAAACAGCCCATTATCCATAAAAAACCTGAAAAGCTTGTCTCTCAAATTCCCGTAGCGCTCCATTTCCACATGAAGTTCAAAAGCGAGGATCACACCCATAGAGCGAGCGTTGAGAACTTGCTGATTTTGCTTCAATTCGCGAACGAACTCCTGGTTACTTTCAGTAATCCTTTGAATGTTCTCCTGAATTTCTTCGGAAGTCAGTAATTCTATTCCTGCAAGAGCTGCTGTACATGCGAGTGGATTCGCAGTATAGGTATGCCCGTGAAAAAGACCTTTCTCAATTTCATCGGAATAAAAAGCATCATAGACCTTTTGATTACAGGAGGTTAGCCCCATAGGCAGCAAGCCTGCCGTTAGAGCTTTGGACATGCAGATCACATCTGGTTTTTCTTCAATATAATCTGAAGCAAAATAAGTTCCGGTTTTACCAAAACCGGTCATGACCTCATCTGCCACCAGGAGAACTTCATGTCGACGACAAAGTTTCAATATTGCATTCAGGCCCTCAGCATCGTGAAACTTCATTGCTGCAGCCCCCTGAATTAGTGGCTCATAAATAAATCCAGCAATATTTTCCTTGCTGAGTATAGATTTTAATTGATCAAGAATTGCCTTGTTGTTAGTTCCATCTGGAACCGGAATACGTTCTACACGTATAAAATGATCTTCAAAAGCTCCATTATAAACTGAGAGTCCGGAGACTGACATTGCGCCAAAAGTATCTCCATGGAATCCATTTTCGAAAGCCAGCATCACTTTTCGATCATTTCCAAGGTTATGATGATACTGCAAAGCCATTTTGATCCCGATCTCGGTCGCTGTGGAGCCATTATCATTGAAAAACAGTTTTTGCTGCCCTTGAGGTAGAATTTTTATCAATGCTTCAGATAGCTCTATGGCCGGCTCGTGTGTGAATCCGCTAAAAACCACCTGATCCAGTTTCTGCATTTGCGCAGCGACCTTGTTTGTGATATAGGGATTGCAATGCCCATATACTGCAGTGTACCAGGATGAGATTCCGTCGATATATTCACGACCTGCATCGTCAGTAAGTATAACGCCGCTCGCTTTTGAAATTGGCAGCATTTCTGAAGAAACTTTATGCTGTGTAAGCGGATGCCATAAATGCTTGCTGTCTCTTTCTTTAAGATTTGATGTAATGTCTACTTCTTGCATAATTTCTCCCTCCATATTTCAGCATATTCCAGCACTACATTTTTATCAAAGTATGGCTCCTGCTCTATTCTTCCCAGTACTTCAATACCACTATGATCCTGGATCGCCTGCTCAGTACTTCTATGCTCATTCCCGCTGAAAATGATCTTAATATTTTCTATCCCTCGCGACCTGAGCATTTCAATACTTAACAAAGTGTGATTTATACTTCCCAGATAATGCCTTGAAACTAGAATAACGCAATCATCTTCTTCAATAAGATCCAATATTGTGTTTTTATTGTTCAAAGGCACAAGTAATCCACCAGCTCCTTCAATAACGAGATCGCGATTGGTTTTAGGCCTTTTAATCTTCTTTATATCGATCTTTATTGAATCAATTTCAGCAGCAGCATGCGGACTCATGGGACTATTCAAAGCATAGCTATTCTTATGAAAGGTCGTCATGGAATTGCTAATCAAACGCTCAACCTTGTGAGTATCTGAATTATTTAGATCACCTGCCTGTACAGGCTTCCAGTAATCGGCTTCCAGTGCTTCAGTGATCATAGCAGCCGCGATGCTTTTTCCAACATCTGTGCTAATTCCGGTAATAAAATAATGAGAAGGCATTAATTTGATTTTTGCACAAAGTTAGCCAGCCTTTCCAAGACCTCCGAAATTTCTTGCTTCGAATTATAGGCATGCAGACAAAATCTCAATCTTTCCTGTCCCAGCGGAACGGTTGGCGATAATATAGGTTTTACCACGAAGCCATTTTCCTGTAACTGCAAAGCAATTGACTTGACCCTATCATTACCTGATACGATACAACTCTGTATAGCAGAATCACTATTTATAAATCTTTTTGCCAGCACGTTCTTACCAAGTTCCGCTTTAAAGAAATTAATATTTGCGCGAAGTTTTGTGATATTCTCAACATCCCATTTTAGATTTTCATAAACTGCAATAATCGTAGCAAGGGTATGTGGTGGTAGTGCAGTGGTATAAATAAAGCTTCTTGCAAAATTTATCAAATAATTTTTCAGCTTATTACTTCCCAGGATAGCAGCGCCATGGCTCCCAATCGCCTTCCCGAAGGTCTGAATTCTTGCAAACACATTTTCTTCGAGACCAAGTTGCTGCACCAAACCAACACCATTTTCTCCAAATACGCCGGTAGCATGAGCTTCATCTATAACTAGTAAGGCATTATACTGCTTGGAAAGTCTAGTTATTCCTTCTAGATCTGGAATATCTCCATCCATAGAGAATACAGATTCGGTCACTATATAAACCTGGAAATCATTCGATGAAGTATCGAATTTTCGCAGTTTGGAATCAAGATCTTCAAGACTGTTATGAGTGAATTTATAAGATTTCGCCAGGCTCATTCTAATACCATCCCTTATAGAAGCGTGACTCAACTCATCATAGAATATAAAATCACCCTTCTGAGGTACTGCGGAAAAAAAACCCAGATTGGCATCGTAACCAGAATTAAAGATAAGAGCAGATTCAGCATCATGAAATTCAGCAATCATCTTTTCAGCTTTACTGAATAATGGATGATTACCAGAAAGAAGTCTGGACCCGGTAGCTCCATTTTGATAAGCTTGTGTCTCCATTATCTCTGAAGTTCTCTTTCTAATAACTTCCGAAGAAGAGAAACCAAGATAATCGTTAGAGAAAAAATCTACACCTTCAATTGCTAAAGGAAGACTTCTCAAGGAATTATCATTTTTCCTTTTTTCAAGTCTTTTCTCTAATTTTAATGGAAGCTTTTGCATAAGGCAAACTTAAGCAATGAATTTTATAAAATATGAACTGGGAACTATTTGCTCTTAGAGTTGTACTTGCAACAATCGCCGGACTTGTGATTGGCTATGAAAGGGAAATCCAGGGCAAAGGTGCGGGATTAAAAACCAACGCTCTGGTAGCTCTAGGCTCTGCGATCTTTATATTAATGGCTCTAAGGTTTCAGAATGAAGAGTCGGTGGATATCACTCGGGTGCTTGGCCAGATCGTTGTTGGTATTGGCTTCATTGGTGCAGGAACAATTCTGGAAAAGAAGCGGAAAATTCAGGGTCTTACTACCGCGGCTACAGTCTGGTGTAGTGCTGCTACCGGATGTCTTGCAGGTTTCGGGATGTATACAGAACTAGGGATAATAAGCGGACTTATTTTGATAATAAATCTCGTTTTTGGATACGTTGAACACGAAATGATCAAAAAGGATAAACAGGATGAGGAGAAAAAGGATTAACTGCTAATTACTTATCGGCATCATCCATTTTGCTGTGATCTACGTTATCTTCAGGAGTATCGTCTACCTTACTTTTTAGGATATGAGTGTTCTTTTGATATTTACCTTGCAATTCATCCATTACCGATTTATCCCAGAGTTTAACTCCTATGAAATAAGAAGCTCGGCCAATAAGGTGTGCACTTACAGGGGCCGTTAAGAACAGGAATAGAATAATAACAAATGCCTGTGAAGTCACATCTGCATTGCTGAAAAATATGGTGGAACTAAGTAATAAGAGGCCAACACCGAGAGTGGCCGCTTTGGTAGTTACCGATATACGAAGATAAGTGTCTGGCATACGAACAATCCCGATCGCTGCTAAAAGAACGAAAAGGGCTCCCAGTGTTGCTATGGCGGCTATTATGATATCTATCATTTCCTTTTACGTTTTTCAAGATAAAATGAAAGCGCTACTGTACTCAAAAATGCGATCAATGCCAGAATTAGAGCAGTATCCATCAAGGTTGATTGGTTGTAAATGATACTGTATATCGCAATGATCCCGATCCCGGTGGTAATGAGAAGGTCAAGCGAAACAATTTTATCTGCGATGCTTGGCCCTTTCATAAACCTCCACAGTATCAAAACTGCAGAGATCACCAACACAGGTAATATGATATAATGTAAATATTCAACTAACGTCATGACAGCACTTCCAAAATTCTACGTTCAAATCCATCCTTGATTCCGCGAATGAATTTCTCTCTATCCTTCAGGTACATGGCATGTACAAAAAGAACCTTTTTATCATTAGATACATCGATGCTCAAAGTACCCGGCGTGAGGGATATCATATTCGCGAGAACAGTAATCCCGATATCAGACTTAACATCCAGTGGCACCATAATTATACCCGGCGTCACATTAAGTCTTGGCGTGATCACTTCATACGCAACTTCCAGGTTGGCTTTTACCAGTTCGTAAAGAAAATTCAGCAACAACAAAATGATCTTCGGAACAATAAGAAAATAACGACTTCGCTTTCTCCCAACAGTGATGATCCATAGAATATGAAAATTCAGAAAGAATCCAAACAGGTAGTTTTCGAATGAAAAATCACCCGTAAGGGCAACCCAAACGAACGTTAGCAATATGTTTGAAAGAAAT
>NZ_JBLWIM010000012.1:657335-685343 GCF_048381525.1 Christiangramia qingdaonensis | reverse complement strand
TAAAACTGCCTCAATGTACCCTTCACTATTCACCAGTTCATCAGCAATTCTTGCAGATAGCTCCTGAATATGTTCTGCTCCAAAACCAATATACAAAGATACAATACTAAGCATAGCTACTGGCACGATAAATTGCGAGCGTTTTAGATTGGTCATCTTATGATAATAACCAAAATATTTTCTTTCTGGCATTTCCTTAGCATCTTTCCAGAAAACTTCAGCCCACATTTTCGCGATGATTACTAATGTTATAAAGCTGGCAAAAATGATCGCAGCTACGGTAATATAATTACCTCCCGTAAATCCTGCTTTAATTAGATTGATCTTTGGCCAGAAACCAGATAATGGCGGAATCCCAACCAGGGAAAATAACGGAATAAAGAGCAATAAACTTATTTTCGGGTATTTGGCATAAATACCTCCAAGATCACGCATGCTGTTAGTTCCTGTGATTCTATAGACCACCCCGCTTAGCATGAAAAGATTGGTTTTAACGATAATATCATGAATAAGATAGAAGATCGCACCTGCAATAGCAATTTCTGTAAACATCCCAATTCCTGCAATCATATAACCAATATGACAGATAATAAGATATGAAAATACCTTTCTCATATTATTCTGTACCAATGCGCCAATTCCACCACTCACTAAAGTAAGTATAGCAATGACCATAATGATATTATTCAGGAAGGGTTCGTTGACAAATATTAGAGTGAAAACTCTAATCAGGGCATAAACACCTACTTTGGTCAGTAATCCTCCAAAAATCGCCGACACGGCGAACGGAGGCGTATGATAAGAAGCCGGTAACCAGAAATACAGTGGAAACACTCCCGCTTTGATCCCGAAACCTATTAAGAATAATATTGCGGTGATTTGAACGAGTCCGCGATTTTCCACAGCAGCAACCTGACCTGCAAGATCTGCCATATTTAAGCTTCCGGTAATTCCGTAAAGTACGGCGATCGCCGTAAGGAAGATCATAGAAGCCAAGATGTTTAGTGTGAAATATTTTACAGCACCTTCTAGCTGAGCCTTTTCACCACCAATGGTTATTAATACGAACGAACTAATAATAATGATCTCAAACCATACATAGAGGTTGAAGATGTCCCCGGTTAAAAAAGCTCCATTCAAACCTAGTAGCAGGAAATGAAATATGGGAAAGTAGCCAAACCTTAGCCGGTCCCTTAATACTGAACCTGCGGAAAATATGGAGACTGCAAGTCCTGAAATCGCCGTTAATAGTACAAGCGTAGCCGCCAGCGAATCTGCAACAAAGGTGATTCCGAAGGGAGCTTCCCAGTTTCCGGCCTGGATAGTTTGAGTTCCATTTTGCCAGATATAGCTGAAAAGGACGATCGCCAGAATTACGCTCAGCGTACTCCCAAAGATGCTGAAGATCTTCTGAAAACGAATCCTGGACCAGCCAAACATCAGGATAATACTGATGGCCATCTGTAAGAAAAGCGGATATAATATTAATTGCTGTGTCATGAATCTTCGTCGGTTGCGTTCATTTCATCCAAATCATCAGTTCTAACTACGGTATGCGCCCTTTTTACCAGAACGATGGCAAAAGACTGCAAACCAAAACTAATTACAATGGCAGTAAGGATCAATGCCTGCGGTACAGGATCGGCAAAGGCTTCTACGAAAACCTTGGAATCACCAGGTATAATTGGCGGGGCGCCTTTGGTTATTCTTCCGAGGAGAAAAATAAGCAGGTTTGCGCCGTTACCGAGTAATATGATCCCTATAATAAGTTTCACCATACTTCGGCGAAGCATCATATAAATACCAGTTCCGTATAGAATACCTACCATTAATGCTAAAAGTATCTCCATATCAGGCCGATTCAGAAATTGTAAAGATTATTGTAAGAGTTACTCCATTTACCACAAGGTAAACACCAATATCGAAAAACAGGGCAGAACCTACGCTGCCAAGTATAGCAACTGTATCGTGCGACCAAAGCCCGGTCATAAATGGCAGATCAAAAAATATTACCGGAGCCAGACCAGCCATAAACGAAATAGCGAGTCCTACGGGTAATAAAAATCCCGGATGCACGATTAAAAGCTCTTTCGTCTTTTCGAGTCCGTTGGCGAATGAATGCAAAATAAATGCAATAGATGCAATAAGACCGCCAACAAACCCACCACCAGGCAGGTAGTGCCCACGGAGAAGGATAAAGACCGAAAACACCAACAATACCGGTAAAAGGTAATTAGAAGCTGTTTTTAATATAATGGTTGTCCGCATATTATTGTTCCTTATTTTCCTGTTTTAGACTTGTATCTGCGTATCGTTTTCTATCCTTCATCTTAAGTCTTAATTTCATCAAGCCGAATACTCCTACTGCTGCTATGGATAATACTGAAACTTCTATTAGTGTATCTGCACCACGGAAGTCCACCAGAATCACGTTCACCACATTTTTACCATGAGCTTCTACATATGAGTTTGCAGCATAGAACTCCCCAACCTGCTTACTTACAGGTTCAGAAAGTACTTCAAGTGCTAAAATGGTAATTATAAGTCCGAATACACTGGATAAAATACCATCTCTCATTCGTGTTTTATAATCTGAAAGCTTCAGATACTTCGGTAATTTATATAATACAAGAACGAACAGGATCACCGTTAGTGTATCAATTGAGAACTGGGTCATAGCCAAATCTGGTGCCGAGTAGAATACGAAGATCAGACAAATTGAAAGACCAACAACACCCATTGCTGCAACTGCTGCCAGACGACTATCAGTAAAAACAGTATAGAAAATTCCCGCAATCAGGATCAAAGTAGTGGTGATCTCATAGACTGTGATTTTAGATAACGAATTATAATCGATCACAAAACGAGTATTCCCAATCATGATGTACCCAACTAATACCACCAGAAAGAGAATAATGATAGAAATATAGTTTCTTAAGTATCCATTCTGAAAGAAATTCGTCCAGAAGTTAGAGAATTGCACAAAACCTTTATTTAGAAGATTCAGAATATTTTCCGGAGATATCGCATTAAATTTTGCTGCAGATGCCACCAGTTTTTCAGAAGGTTTGATAATAAAATATAAAGTAGTTCCAACACCAATTGTGATCAAACTAAGAATAAAAATAAGATTAAATCCGTGCCATAACGCCAGATGAATTTCAGAAGCATCACCACCAAGAGCCGTCACTACAGGTTTAATCAAGGCACCCTCAATTAAAAATGGAGCAATTCCAAAAACAATACCTAATGTTGCCAGTAACACCGGCGGAATCCACATGATTGGACCAGGAGCTTTCACGTTTTTGTGTTCTTCAGGCAGTTTCCCGGTGAATGGCTTGATTCCCGCTACAAAACCTGCATATAGCAAGAGAATCTTAGTAAGAACTATCGCGATCATCGAAATGATGATAATCGTATCTGAATGATATGTAGCTTCGTAGGTAAGTTCCTTCCCAAGAAAACCTATGGTTGGAGGAATCCCGGCACTGGAAATTGCCGCCAGAATCCCGGCGATCCCAACTGGAAGCATAATTTTATTAAGTCCCGCAAGTCTGGTGACATCACGGGTATGTGTTTGATGATCTATGATTCCCGTTACCAGGAACAAAGTTGCTTTATATAACGCATGAACTATGATAAATACTGCTGCAGCAAGGAATGCTTCTTCGGTTCCCAGACCAATTAGAAACACCAGAATACCTAAGGCCGATATTGTTGAATAGGCCAGAATGCCTTTAAGATCTGTTCTGAACAAGGTATGAATTGCAGAATATAGCATGGTAATTCCCCCAACGACGATCAGCGTATAATTCCAGATATTTTCACCTCCAAGAATAGGAGTAAAACGCATTAATAAATAGATTCCTGCTTTTACCATTGTGGCAGAATGCAGGTAGGTAGACACAGGTGTTGGAGCCTTCATTGCTCCTGGTAACCAGAAATGAAATGGGAATTGAGCCGATTTTGTGAAAGCCGCACCAAACAACAATATGACAGCAACGGCATAGAATTCGTTACCACGAATAGCTTCACTCATACTCAGCATTTCTGTAATGCTGTAGGTGCCCGTAATATTATTTAGTAGTAAAGCTGAAGCCAGAAGCAACAATCCTCCTATTCCGGTAATACCCAAAGCGGTCATTGCCGATTTTCGAGAAGCCGGATTAGTATTATTGAAGCCGATTAGAAAGAAAGAACTAATACTTGTAAGTTCCCAGAACACAAACAAAGTGATCATGTTATCAGAAAGTACCAGTCCAAGCATCGCACCCATGAACGCTGCGAGATATCCATAGAATCTATCCAGGTACTCGTGTCCTTTTAAGTAAGAAGAGGTATATGCAAAGACAAGGAATCCTATCCCCGTGATCATTAAAGAAAATAGCAATGACAGACCATCCAGCTTAAAACCAAGATCTACACCAAAGGATGGAATCCATTGAAAAGATCTGGTAATTACTTCACCATCTGCAATTGGAGCTATAAACTGGAAAAAATATAAAAAGAGCCCAAGTGGTACTACGGAAGCCAGTATCGAGAGCTTACCTTTAAAAAACTTCCCTACAAAAACCAAGAGAATAGAAAATATAAATCCTGTAAGAATTGCGGTAAGCATACTTAGTAAATCTGTTTGTCGCAAATATAATAGTTATTATTGAAGAATAGTTTTAGCGCAATCAATAATCCTGGAGATAAACGTGATTTCTACATTAAATACTCTCTATTTAATTCACATTCAATTCCTATCGATTTTACCTGATACTTTGAGAGATTTATAAATAAAATTATTGATAATCGATAATTTATTTTATGTTTGTTATCGTAAAACGATAATTATATCAATGAAACTTGTAATTTGGTTACGGAATATTTTCAGTACAGCGTATTATTTGACCATCATTATATTAATGGTAGTCTTAGGATTAATGATTTTTGCTATAGTTGCCGACTCTGAAATGGCAAGGGAATTTGTAGACAGATCACCAAATCTTATTGTTAAATCAAAATCAGCCTTATTTGCTGCATTATCTTTTACTTTCATTTCTGGAGCATTCTGGATTTATATACTTAGACTACTTAGAAATCTAACCTGGAATCTTTCTATCAGGGATTTATTTTCAGATATCAAATATCCACTTTCAAGCTATCAGGACAGTTAATAATTATTGTGACTGTTCTAGATTACATTACGAAATTTATTTTTGAAGCATTATTCAATGAAAAATTAAAAAGTTTTGATCTCTTCGATTTTATCCTTGCCATTGGAATTGGATTATTCCTAATTCTATTATCGCAAGTTTTTCAAAAGCTAAGAAGCTGAAAGATGAAAATGAATTAACCGTTTATAAATTATTTAATGAAGCCACTATCCCTCCTAAAATACTCTTTAAATGTTTTCCTAATATTACTCCTGGCAATAAACTTATTAAAGCTATTAATTGTATTATTTTATTTTTTCAATCCAGACCATGATTTTTTTGGAGGCTTTTCAATTCTTCCAGATGAGATAAACAATCAGCCAATTACCAAAAATAATAACTGGACAACTACACTTTTTGGTATTAACATTATCGGTTCTATCTTATTTATTTATTTGATTTTAAAATTCAAAAATCTCGTTTCTCTTTTGAATACTACCGATCTCTTTAATTTTCAGCAACAAAAGCTTTTTAAAAACATAGGTATTTTGTTAATAATTTATGCTGGAATAAAATGGATACCTCTTTTTATCTATAAAAATTTTCTTGAACCCTCTCCAAGAACTGTGACTTACGATTTTGATGGCACCGGTTCTTTCTGGTTTGTTTTGATTCTTGGACTATTATTTACTTACATCTCCTACGCTTTCAAGGAAGCACGATTTCACAGGGAAGAAAATGAATTAACCGTTTAACATAAAACTATATGAAGCCACCAATTTTACTTAAAACTATTTTAGATATATGCTTCTTCATCCTATTGATTAGTTTAATTGCTTCGATGGGTATTATACTATCTCATCTATTTTTAACATCAGAGGGTATGCCCATATATTTAAATGACCATATTATTGGCGATATAACAATGCCGAAAATAATTTTACTAATACTAGCAATTTTCCAAGCTGGTATTTTTTTATTTTCTGTATATACTTTAAGAAAAGTAGTACATAACTTTTTTAAAAAAAGATTATTTACCTCTATACAAATAACGGGATTAAATTTAGCTGGAAGATTAATTGTTTTGGCTAGTATTTTAGATGCTATTGTGAGTTTTTCATCGAATCTTATTCTGGAATCAAATCTGAAACTTCGTTTTGGAATCGAATCTACTTTTGGTTCATTTTGGCTACAATTAGCTATGGGACTTTTTCTAATTCTGTTATCCAAATCTTTTGAAAAAGCCAAGAGCTTTAAGGAAGAAAACGAGTTAACCGTTTAAGAATGGCCATTATCATAAATCTCGATCAGATTCTGGAAGAAAGAGGCATGAAAAGCAATGAACTGGCTGAAATGGTTGGGATTACCACCGCAAACCTGTCTATCCTTAAAACCGGGAAAGCCAAAGCTGTTCGGTTTTCCACACTTGAAGCTATTTGCCAGGCTCTGGATTGCCAACCCGGGGATATTCTGGAATATTTGCCAGATTAGAAAAATTCTAACTTATTCTCTTAAATTTAGCTACCTAAAATTTCAATTTATGCGATCATTATTATTGTTACTGCTATTAACTTCCATGGCTGCAACTTCACAGGTAAACACTTATAAAATTTCCTTCAGCAATGCTGTTCATCATGAAGCGAAAATCGAAGTAACATTTCCGAAGATAAAATCACAAGAACTAACTGTACGAATGAGCCGTACTTCTCCTGGTAGATACGCCCTGCATGAATTTGCTAAAAACGTGTACGGCTTCAAAGCTTTCAATAGCGAGGGAAAAGAATTAGAAATTACTAGAGAGAATCCTTATTCCTGGACGGTAAAGAATACAGATGGCACCGTTAACATAGAGTATATACTCTACGCAAATCGCGGAGATGGCACCTATTCTCAGGTTGATGCCAGCCATGCTCATTTAAATATTCCAGCCACCTTCATGTATTCCGAAGAATTGAAAGATCGTGATATTGAGTTACAGATCGATCTTCAGGATCAACCAGACTGGAAGATCGCTACGCAGCTTGAGAAGATCAATGAGAATACATTTAAAGCGCCAAATCTGTATTATTTTATGGATAGCCCGATAGAGATCAGCGATCATCAAGTCAAAAGTTTCGAGCATGATGGTCAGAAAATTGAATTTGTGCTGCATCATCAGGGAACTGAAGCTGAACTTGAGCAATATTTTGAGCAGGTTAAAGCGATCGTAGAACAGGAAGCAGCCGTTTTCGGCGAATTACCAGATTATGATTATGGAAGATATACTTTCCTGGCCTGCTATATGCCAAATGCCAGCGGCGACGGAATGGAACATCGTAACAGTACGATTCTTACAAAGACAGATGCCCTGGCAGATGGCGGAATGAAAGGTAATACTGGCACTGTTGCTCATGAATTTTTCCATGGATGGAATGTGGAACGCTTACGGCCTGCGGATCTGGAACCCTTCAGTTTTTCTGAAGTAAATATGAGCCGAAACTTATGGTTTGCTGAAGGTTTCACCAGTTATTATACCGGATTAATCCTGCATCGTGCAGGCATCACTTCAGAAAAAGAATATATAGAAGGGCTTTCCGGAACTTTCAATTATGTCTGGAATTCACCAGCTACTCAGTATTTTAATCCTATGGAAATGAGCATGCAGGCACCATTTGTAGATGCAGCCAAGTCTGTAGATCCTGTAAATCGCGAAAACACTTTTATCTCTTATTATTCCTACGGAAGTATCCTTGGTCTTGCACTGGATCTTTCTTTAAGAGAAAAAGGTCTGAATCTCGATGATTTTATGAAAATGATGTGGCAGAAGTATGGCAAGAATGAAGTTGCTTACGATACGGAGGATATTGAAAATACACTTACAGCATATGCGGGCAAAGAATTCTCAGATAATTTCTTCGCAAAACATATACGATCTGCTGAAAAACCAGATTACAAAAAATTGTTCGATCATGTAGGTGTGAACATCACTCAGGACAACAAAAAGAATCATTTTGGAGCTAGTTTCCGGGAAACGGAAAATGGGCTGGAAATTAGTCGGAATACTGTAATAGGAAGTCCTGCCTACGAAGCTGGCCTGGACGAAGGAGATTTGATCACGTCAGTAAATGGAACTCCAGTAAATACTTCGGAAGCAATGGAAGAAGTGATTGCTAGTACTTCTGAAGATAGTAAGATAAACCTTGAATTTCAGAGATTTGGAGAAACTGAAACTACTTCCGTAGAACTTTCAGCAAATCCTGAATACAAAATTATGCTATCTGAGAGTGCTTCGAAAGAACAATTAGAAAACCGAAAGCAATGGCTGGAATCTAAATAATTATTAGTTCAACAATGCTCATAAAAAAAGCCTTTCAGAAATGAAAGGCTTTAAATTTTATAAGAATGAGAATATTAATCGGCTAAAATTATAGCTTTATTATCCTTCATTTCAAGAACTCCACCTTTAATGGTGTAGAACAAAACTTCAGTATTGTTTCCTTCCGTTCTAAAAGCCGACTGATCTTTAGCTTTGATCTCGTTCGTGCTTCCGGCTGCAAGGTCGATCTTTACATCACCTTCAGTAAGAACAGATACGATAGGTGCGTGATTGTTCAGCATTTGAAATTCACCATCATTTCCTGGAACTTTCACAGCATCTACTTTAGCTCTGAATACTACCGCCTCTGGAGTAACTATCTCTAAATACATTTAACTAATTTTAGTTTTCAGCAAGCATTTTCTCACCAGCTTCGATCGCTTCCTCGATGGTTCCTTTAAGGTTAAAGGCCGCTTCCGGATATTTATCCAGCTCTCCATCCATGATCATATTGAAACCTTTGATGGTATCTTTAATATCTACAAGCACTCCTTTAAGACCAGTAAACTGCTCTGCTACGTGGAATGGCTGAGAAAGGAAACGTTGAACACGTCTTGCTCTGGATACTGCAAGCTTATCTTCTTCGGAAAGTTCTTCCATACCAAGAATAGCGATAATATCCTGAAGCTCTTTATATCTCTGTAAAAGCTCTTTTACTCTTTGTGCACAATCATAATGCTCATTTCCTAAGATCTCTGGTGTAAGGATTCTTGAAGTAGAATCCAACGGATCTACCGCAGGATAAATACCTAGCTCAGCAATCTTACGAGAAAGTACCGTTGTTGCATCCAGGTGGGCAAATGTTGTTGCCGGTGCTGGATCGGTAAGGTCATCTGCAGGTACATAAACCGCCTGTACAGATGTAATAGAACCGTTTTTAGTAGAAGTAATTCGCTCCTGCATCGCACCCATCTCGGTTGCTAGCGTTGGCTGATATCCTACTGCTGATGGCATACGTCCAAGAAGTGCAGACACCTCTGAACCAGCCTGAGTAAAACGGAAAATGTTATCTACGAAGAAAAGAACGTCTTTCCCCTGACCTTCTCCAGCTCCATCACGGAAATATTCCGCAATCGTAAGACCAGAAAGGGCTACACGCGCACGTGCTCCAGGTGGTTCGTTCATTTGTCCAAAGACGAAGGTAGCTTTAGACTCCTTCATGATTTCTTTATCTACCTTTTGAAGATCCCATCCGCCTTCTTCCATAGAATGCATGAAATCGTCACCGTACTTGATAATTCCGGACTCTAACATCTCTCTAAGAAGGTCATTCCCTTCACGAGTACGCTCACCAACTCCTGCAAAAACAGAAAGTCCACCGTGACCTTTAGCGATATTATTAATTAATTCCTGTATAAGTACCGTTTTTCCAACTCCTGCACCTCCAAAAAGACCAATCTTACCACCTTTAGAATAAGGCTCGATAAGGTCAATTACTTTAATTCCTGTAAACAGAACTTCAGTAGACACAGATAAATCTTCAAATTTTGGCGCCTGGCGGTGAATTGGTAATCCATCTGCTCCTGCTTTTGGCAAGTTTCCAAGACCGTCAATCGCATCACCAATAACGTTGAAAAGACGTCCGTAAACATCTTTACCAACTGGCATTTGAATAGGATTTCCGGTATTAAGAACCTCAACACCACGGCTAAGACCGTCAGTAGAGTCCATAGAGATCGTTCTTACAGTATCTTCTCCAATATGTGATTGTACTTCAAGAACTAAAGTAGAACCATCTTTTCTGGCGATTTCCAAAGAATCATAGATCTTTGGCAGTTCAGCGTTTTCTGAGTCGAACACAACGTCAACTACAGGACCAATAATCTGGGCAACTTTACCTGTGACTTTAGACATTTATCTAATTCTTTTAATTTTATTACGTAAAATTCAAATACCTACTTGCTTGATTTCAATATTGATGAATCAGAAATAGGTCATTTTCAGGGTGCAAAGATAAATTTTTCTCTGAAATAACAGATTGAAATAAAGAGAAGTTTTTAATGTTTTAAAAATGCCCGAATTTCCAAGGTTAAGCCACACTAAAAATCTTATTAATACGAAAAAGCCTCTTCAATCGAAGAGGCTTTTTTATCCAATATGTCAAACAATTATTCTACCGTAACAGACTTTGCGAGGTTACGTGGTTGATCCACATTTTTTCCAAGCATTACTGCAATATGATAGGATAATAACTGTAATGGGATCGTTGTAAGCAAAGGAGTAAGTGATTCCATAGTTTCCGGAACTTCGATTACATAATCTGCAAGATCTCTAACTTCTTCATCTCCCTTAGTAACGATACCAATGATCTTTCCTTTTCTGGATTTAATCTCCTGTATGTTACTCACTACTTTTTCGTAATGTCCTTTCTTTGTAGCAATCACTACCACTGGCATTTGCTCATCGATCAATGCGATTGGTCCATGCTTCATCTCTGCCGCAGGATAACCTTCAGCGTGGATATAAGAAATCTCTTTTAGTTTTAAAGCACCCTCAAGCGCTACAGGGAAATTATACCCTCTACCTAAATAAAGACAGTTTGGAGCATCTTTATATTTAGCCGCAACCTCCTGAATTAGTTCATCAGACTTAAGTGCTTCTTTAACTTTCTCTGGAATTCGCTCCAATTCCTGTAAATGGAATTGGAAATCGCTATGAGAAATGGTCCCTTTAAACTTTCCAAGCTTGAGAGCCATTAATGTAAGCACTGTTATTTGAGTTGTAAACGCTTTTGTGGAAGCAACACCAATTTCTGGCCCAGCATGTGTATAAGCTCCTGCGTGAGTTTCTCTTGAAATTGAAGATCCTACAACGTTACAAACTCCAAAAGTGAAAGCTCCCTTTTCTTTGGCTAGCTTGATTGCCGCCATAGTATCTGCAGTTTCACCACTCTGCGATATGGAAATAACCACATCGTTTTCTGAAATCACTGGATTTCTATACCTAAATTCTGAAGCGTATTCTACTTCTACAGGAATTCTGGCGATATCTTCAAAAATATATTCGGCTACCAGACCAGCATGCCAGGAGGTACCACAAGCAACAATAATGATACGTTTTGCATTCGCAATACGCTCCATATTATCATCTACTCCGGCCATTCTAATGATGCCTTGATCTACCAGCATTCTACCTCTATAGGTATCGCTAATGGCATTAGGCTGTTCATGAATTTCCTTCAGCATAAAGTGATCATAACCACCTTTTTCGATCTGCTCCAGATTCATTTGCAATTCCTGTACATAAGGATCTACTAGTGAATCATCATGAATTTTTCTCACTTTCACACCCTTATCTCTGCGAATAACTGCCATCTCTCCGTCTTCCAGGTAGATCGCATTATTAGTAAATTCTAGAAATGGTGATGCATCTGATGCTACGAAAAATTCATCTTCGCCAACTCCAATAGCTAACGGACTTCCCAGTCTTGCAACTACAATTTCGTCTGGTTTTGATTTATTGAAAACAGCGATAGCATAGGCACCAATTGTCTGGTTCAAAGCAATCTGAACTGCCTTACCTAGCTTCACCTTTTCATTCACGATTACATCTTCAATAAGATTTACCAATACCTCGGTATCTGTATCACTTTTAAAAGTGTAACCACGTTTTTTCAATTCCTTTTTCAAAGAATCATAATTCTCAATGATTCCGTTATGTATAATAACTAGGTCACCGGAATTTGAATAGTGAGGATGAGAGTTTATATCATTCGGCTCACCGTGAGTTGCCCATCTGGTATGACCAATTCCTACAGTTCCATTTGTAGTAACTTCCTCTTCGAATTTCTGCTTTAGATCGGCTACCTTACCTTTTGTTTTACACATCTTCAGCTCTTCACCATCGTATAGAGCGATACCAGCACTATCGTAACCACGATATTCCAGTCTTTGTAATCCTTTTAAAACAATAGGGTAGGCTTCTCTATGCCCTATGTATCCAACAATTCCACACATATTTCTTAATTATAGTTGGTATAATATATTCTCAATTTCAATCTCTTATTTTCATCTGCGGAATTGCTACCGTGCAATACGGTTCCTTCCGGAGTTAATACAGAACCCGTAGGAATTCTGGTAAGCACTTCTGAATTTCTTACTGCAGAATTTAAAGAACCTGCAATTACTCCCTGACTTGACCTTGATACCACCGTATTAATATTAGGCACTGCTACAAGTCCTAGTTTCACATTATCTCCATCATTATTCAGAATGTTGGATAAATGATTAGTGATCCTTAAAGTATAATAATAACCATCTTCTCCTTCTTCGACCTGTAACGGACTTGAAAAAGTTGTCAAACTAGCTGAAGGATCTGCCGCATTAAGCGTAAGATCTATCGCGTAATCGCCAAGAAAAGCATTATTAGTAAAGTCATACAAATATAGTCTATCTGGATTTTCACCTTCATAAACATCACGATTTACAAAAAATTCCAGGGTAGCTTCATTGATCAATAGATCTTGTGATCTTAGATCGTCAAGCACCAATGTATCTGGAAATAGCTCAATAATCGCCATACTTCCTTGCTGTCCTTTAATATAAAGATTTTCAGCACCGGTTTCTGAAGATTGCGACTCAATTTCCTGTAAAACATCAGATGGATATGCTCCCTCCAATAGATTCACTCTGTTTCCAGAAGCAAAATTCAAGGTATAACTCCCACGAACACCCTCTTCAAGCTCATCATCTACCTCGCGATCACTACGATAATACAGAGTGATCCTAGCATCCTGATTATTCAGATTAAAGAAGATCTGTGATCCTTCGGTTCCATTCTCTTCAGCCTTGATATATAAATTTCTGAAGTAGTTTCTGAAATCGGTATTCGAAGATAATTCAGAAGAACCTTCCTTATCAAGAATCTTCGTTTCGAAATAATCCGTAGGAAGTTTTATCCTGAAAGATGGTGTATTGGCGATAGTATCGGTTCCATCTTCACCAACTTCGTAAGAGTCGAAAGCTAAAGCCGAAGGCTCGAAATTTTCTTTTACATAGATCGCTGGCCCTACAATATTCTGCTCGAATAGTTGTTTTTGGTCTGAATAATATCTCTGATCCGATTCAAAACCAGCATCAGGATCGAGGTCATTAAGTAAAAAGTTCGTCTCGAAGATGGATAATTTGAAAGAACCATTTCCATAAATGGAATCCAGCTCATATGTTACCTCATCATCATCTGAAGTGGCTGCTTCCGAAGAATAATAAGGAATTTTAAGCACCACACTATCAAGCTCTACGTTGTCGCCAAAATCCGGATCCAAAGTGGATAATCTCAACTCGCTAACTATACTAGCGACAGATTTGCCGTACAGATCGTGATTGGTGACGCCCAGAAAGAAATTGGACGAGTTATTGGTTTGTACTGAATTAAGCTTTTTAGTGTAGGCATTCACGTTGAACTCCCGAACTTCAACATTCGAAGGATTGGTTATGATCTCTCCTCCTATTTCTGAAAAGTCTTCATCACACCCTACAAAAGCGGAAATAACAGCCATAAAGACTGTTATTCTGTATAAATTATTTAATCTCATTTAAAATTTTTCTTACGATTCTGACAATACTTTAGTGTCATAAAATTCCTGATACGCGTGAGAGAAATTTTCTTTTTCGGTATAAGGAAGAACCGGTTTATTAAGCTTCTTAATGTAATCCTGCAACTCTTCAGGCACATCATCACCACCCATTACTACAGCATCTGAATTATCTACTGCCGTCTTCAAAATATTTACGAAGTTTGGAGTTTTTAGATGCTTTACGTTAGCATTTTCAAAACCATCAAACAAAATTTTCTCACGTAGTTCTTCATCTAACGTTCCATCGAAACTTTGATTGTAAACAGAGGTCACAATTTTTGCATCACGGAATAATGGCTCATTCCCGTAATAATTTCTTAAATAAAGTGGTAAAAGAGAAGATAACCATCCATGTACATGAATGATATCTGGAGACCAGTTCAGTTTTTTCACTGTTTCGATCACCCCTTTTGCAAAGAAAATTGCTCTTTCGTCATTATCAGAAAAGAGATTTCCATCTTCATCTGTCAAAGTTGCCTTCCTTTTAAAATAATCTTCATTATCAATAAAATAAACCTGCATTCTCTCTTTTGGAATGGAAGCAACTTTAATGATTAGAGGCATATCAAGATCGTTGATCACCAGGTTCATCCCGGATAATCGAATCACTTCATGTAATTGATGCCTTCTTTCATTTATATTTCCGAATCTTGGCATGAAGATCCTTATCTGTCCGCCTAGGTTATTAACCATTTTTGCAGCTTCAAAGGAAGTAGATGAGATATCGGTTTCAGGTAAGTACGGTATAACTTCAGACGAGACGTATAACACTCTCTTATCTTTCATATATTCTTTGCTTTAGTTACGTTTCCGAATAAAAAACACGCAAAATTACAAAATTTTATGCAGATTGCCACAGATATATTAAGTTTGCACGCTGTTAATTTTAAAATAAAATGCAGGTTTTTAGGGAGAAAGGACGTTTACTTGAGGCTATTCGCGAGAAGAAATCTGAAGAAAAGAGCATCGGACTGGTGCCAACCATGGGTGCTTTACATGAAGGTCATCTATCCCTGGTTCAATTAGCCACACAACAAACAGATCAGGTTGTTGTATCCATATTTGTAAATCCAACTCAATTTGATGACCCGGATGATCTGGAAAAATACCCTAGAAATCTCGAGCAGGATATCGCATTATTAAAGACTAAATTCGAAAATTTATGGATTTTTAGCCCTAATGCGACTGAACTCTATGACGGCAAGATCGTTTCCCAACAATTTGATTTTGGTGGCTTGGAGAATGTCATGGAAGGAAAATTTAGAAATGGACATTTTAATGGTGTTGGCACCGTAGTGAAAAAATTGTTCGAAGCCACGGAACCTGATAAAGCTTTTTTCGGTGAAAAGGATTTTCAGCAATTACAGATTATTCGCAAGCTTACAGATCTCACAAAACTACCAGTGGAAATCATTGGCTGCCCAATTTTAAGAGAGGATAGCGGACTTGCAAGGTCGTCACGAAATGAACGTCTAACTGATGCAAACAGGCAGAAAGCAGCTTTTATTTATAAAACGTTACAAACTGCCAGTGAGCTATTTGGCACAAAAAGTGCTAAAGAAGTGACAGACTGGGTTGAGGCGGCATTTCAAGATCAGGATGTTCTGGAACTGGAATATTTTATGATTGCTGAAGCTAATAGTCTTCAAAAAATTGAAATTAAAGAAAAAGAAAAACAATACAGGGCGTTCATCGCAGTATATGCAGACGATATTCGTCTCATCGATAACATCGCTCTGAACAATTAATTCATGATGCAGATTCACGTAGTAAAATCCAAAATTCACAGAGTTAAAGTAACCGGTGCAGATCTAAATTATATTGGTAGTATCACTATCGATGAAGATTTAATGGAAGCGGCGAATATTATTGAAGGTGAAAAGGTACAGATCGTTAATAATAACAACGGTGAACGTCTTGAAACCTATGTAATTCCAGGCCCTAGAAATTCAGGTGAGATCACTTTAAACGGTGCGGCAGCAAGAAAAGTTGCCAAGGACGATATTTTGATCATTATTGCATATGGAATTATGGAAATAGAAGAAGCTAAAAACTTTAAACCCTCATTGGTATTTCCTGATGAAGAAACCAATCTTTTGAAATAAAGCGTTGAGCAAAAAATTTAAAAAGTTTTTAAAAATTAGTATCCCCTTATTTCTGGGGATTTTTTTAGTATGGTATTCATTACAGAGTTCTACTGCCCAGGAACGTGCAAGCCTGTGGCAGAGTATTGTTGATGCCAACAAATTCTGGATTGCAATTTCTTTTGTTCTTGGAACGCTTTCACATCTTTCAAGGGCTTATCGTTGGAAGTTTATGCTGGAACCAATGGGTTATACCACCCGGCTTCCAAACCGTTTCATGGCAGTGATGGTCGCCTATCTTGCTAACTTCGGAATTCCAAGATCTGGTGAAGTTTTGCGTGCTGCCACGCTAACTACTTATGAAAAGGTTCCTTTTGAAAAAGGTTTCGGAACCATTATTTCTGAAAGAGTTGCTGATCTACTTATTCTAATGCTCATCATTGGCGTTGCGCTTATTTTGCAAACCGACGATCTTTTAGGATACCTGCATGACCAGAACATTAAACCCGTGAATACCCTACTCATTTTTCTGGGACTGGTAGTACTCGGAGTTTTAGGCCTTACAGTTATTAAAAGATCGAACTGGGGACCTTTTAAAAAAATAAAAAAACTCGCAAAAGGCCTGCTGGAAGGGATGCGAAGTATCCTGAACATGCGCCAGAAATGGGCTTTTATAGGACATACCATCTTTATCTGGTCAATGTATCTATGCATGTTCTTCGTAATAAAACTAAGCGTTCCTGAGACTGCAGATGCTACTCCAGGCACCATTCTGGCTGCATTCGTCGTGGGAAGTTTTGCAGTTTCAGCAACTAATGGCGGCATAGGAGTCTATCCATTAGCCGTAGGCGGAATCCTGATGTTCTTTGGGATCGAATCACATGCTGCTGAAGCGCTTGGCTGGATCTCCTGGGCAACTCAAACCGCTGTGGTTCTGTTATTTGGCGGACTATCATTTATACTGTTACCGCTTTTTAATAACAGGAAATAATACTTACCTTTCCTGTCCGAATCAATACTACACCTATGAAACGTTTATCAACCATGCTATTGGCACTTATTCTGCCTTTAGTAAGCTGGTCGCAGATCCTGCATGAGACCGTCAACTCTCAAAAGTTAGGAGAACAAAGAGAAATTAAAATTCAACTTCCCAGAAATTACGAACAGAATTCAGAGAAGAGATACCCTGTTGTGGTCGTTCTGGATGGAGACTACCTGTTCGAACCCGTAGCTGGTATGGTAGATTATTATTCTTACTGGAAAGATATTCCTGAAATGATCGTTGTGGGAATTAATCAGGATGGAATTCGTATGGAAGATACATCCTACGGAGAAAATTCTCTTCCTGCAGATAAAGGCGCTAAGTTTTTTGAATTTATAGGTATGGAATTACTCGCTAGTCTCGATCAAAAATACAGAACGGCAAATTTCCGAATGATCGTGGGACATGATTTCACCGCCAATTTTATCAATTATTATCTCCTTAAACAAGAGCCCATTTTCAAAGGTTATATTAATCTTAGTCCTGATCTGGCTCCAGAAGTAGCGAACTGGGTTACGGATGCATTAGAATCTTCAGAATCCAAAAAATGGTTCTATCTGGCAACTTCAAACGAGGATATTCCTGCACTAAAATCTGGTATTGCCAGTTTTGATAATCAATTGAAAGGCATCAACAATAAGCTGGTTTCTTATAAATTTGAAGAATTTACGGGTGAATCTCACTACTCGCTGGTCGGCAAGGCCATACCTTCGGCGATCTCAAGCATGTTTGAGATCTACCGCCCTATTTCAACCAAAGATTATAATGAAATCCTTCTGCAAACTTCCATATCTCCTACCCAATATCTTACCGAGAAATATGAGTCGATCGAAGAACTTTATGGTCTTAAAAGACAAATAAGCATCAACGATTTTATGGCTGTTCATAACGCTATTGAAAAAACACGAAACTGGGAAGCCTATAAGGATCTTTACAAACTTGCTTTTGATCATTATCCGGGAACCATGTTGGGAACATTCTTCGAAGCCCGACATGAAGAAGAAACCGGGAATCCCAAAAAGGCAATGCGTATGTATCAAAATGCCTACGGACAAAAAAGTATCGCGTTCCTGGATGCAGATTATATGCTTGAGAAGGCAGATGCAATCAAAAAAGATTTCGGTTATTAGCAGAATATAATTTAGAAAATGGCAAAGGTAAAGACAACATTCTATTGTCAGAAATGTGGTGCACAATACGCAAAATGGCAGGGGAAATGCAACAGTTGCGGCGACTGGAATACGATAGTAGAAGAGCTTGTTGCTAAACCTGAAAAAAAGGACTGGAAAACCAGTGCCAGTAAGGAAGCCAAAAAATTAGCCAGGCCGTTGCTCATTGCTGAAATTGAAACTACACCACACGACCGTCTGAATACTGGAAACAATGAACTAAATCGTGTACTTGGAGGTGGGCTCGTTCCGGGGTCGCTTACTTTGCTTGGTGGTGAACCAGGAATTGGGAAAAGCACGCTACTACTTCAGATCAGTCTGCAACTAAAATATAAGGTATTATACGTTTCCGGAGAAGAAAGTCAGCAGCAAATCAAAATGCGCGCTGAACGTATCGACCCTAATCCTGCCAATTGTTTTATCCTTACCGAAACTAAAACTCAGAATATCTTCCGGCAGGTAGAAGAGATCGAGCCTGAAGTGGTTATTATCGATTCGATCCAGACCTTGCATAGTGATTATATTGAAAGCGCACCGGGAAGTATTTCTCAGATCAGGGAATGCACCGCCGAGCTTATAAAATTTGCTAAGGAAAGTAATACTCCGGTCATTTTGATAGGGCATATCACGAAAGAAGGAAGTATCGCTGGCCCGAAGGTTCTTGAGCATATGGTCGATACCGTTTTGCAGTTTGAAGGAGATCGAAACCATGTATACAGGATCCTTAGAGCGCATAAAAATCGCTTCGGAAGCACACATGAATTAGGCATCTATGAGATGCAGGGCAGCGGACTCCGGGAAGTCAACAATCCTTCAGAAATACTTATTTCCAAGAATGATGAAGATCTAAGTGGAACAGCCATCGCTTCTACACTGGAAGGAATGCGACCATTAATGATCGAGATCCAGGCTTTGGTAAGCACCGCTGTTTATGGGACTCCACAGCGCTCTACCACCGGTTATAATGCCAAAAGACTGAATATGTTATTGGCAGTTCTCGAGAAAAGAGCTGGATTCAGGCTGGGAGCGAAAGATGTTTTTCTGAATGTTACTGGCGGTATTAGTGTGGATGACCCGGCGATAGACCTCGCGGTTGTTGCTGCAATTCTGTCTTCAAACGAAGATATTGCCCTTCCAAAAGATATCTGTTTTGCTGCTGAAATTGGCCTTGCTGGTGAGGTGAGACCTGTGACCAGGGTCGAGCAAAGAATTCTTGAGGCCGAGAAACTTGGTTTTGCCAGCATTATGGTCTCTAAACAGAATAAATTCCCGAAATCTGAATATCATATCAGGGTCATTAAAGTTTCCAAAATTGAAGATGTTGTAAGTCATCTTTTTGAATAGACTGGCACAATTGCTGCGTATATTTAGCTCGATATGAAGCAAATGCGCAACCTTAGGTATATTTTTATTTTCTTGCTTATTTCTGGCTGTTCTCAGCTGGAAAAGGCTGAAGATCTTATTTCAGGTCTTTCTGAAAAAGAGCAATATCAACGGGATCAGGATATTTCAGATGAATTATTTAGTATTTGGGAATCCAGGATTCAGAAAGCTTTAAATGATAGTATCGAAGTTGAAATGCCCTATACCGAAGCAGGAAACTTGAAACCTAAAAGCTTCCATATTTATTCTTACCAGGCGTATTTAAAACCAGGTGAGATCCTGAACACAAATTTTAAAACCGACTCCTCCTCCACTCTCATTTTTACTGAAATATATCGTCGTAACAATCAAACTAAAAAGTTTGAACAGGTTTTAAAACCTAAACCTGATGGTTCTATTTCCTACGAAGTAGAAGAAAACGGACTCTATAAAGTGATTTTTCAGCCGGAAATTGAAGCTCATACACCGTTTACAATTCAACTTGCCATAGTAGCAGCTTATCAATTTCCAGTTTCTGGCGGGGAAAATGCAGATATTGGTAGTTACTGGGGAGATATTCGGGATGGTGGCAGCCGGGACCATGAGGGTATCGATATTTTTGCAGATCGGGCAACGCCGGTTGTCGCAACAACTTCAGGAAGGATAGGTTTTTCAGGAGAGAAAGGTCTTGGCGGGAAACAGGTCTGGCTGCGTGATTCAAAACGCTCTCAATCTATATACTATGCCCACCTGGATAGTATAATACCAAATTTAAATTCGGTCAAGACCGGTGATACTCTTGGATTTGTTGGCAATACCGGAAATGCAAAAACCACACCTCCACATTTACACTTCGGAATATATCGCAGGAATACTGGAGCGATTGATCCGCTGGGATTTGTTTATAAAACTGAAACCCTGGAAAGTGCTATTCCGAAGGATAATGAAATAGCGCAACAACTTAGAGTAAGTTCAACCAAAGCAAACTTGCGGAATAAAGCAGCTGCCAGTAATTCTAAAATAATGAAAACTGCCAGAAATGGCGAATTGTTGTTCGTACAAGGAAAAACGGCCGATTGGTATCATGTTCGTGATAGCCTCGACCGTTCTATGTATGTGCATGAGAGCCTGGTAAGACCAAGTATTTAGGGTGCAGGATTCGGAATTTGCTGATGGATCTCATCGATCTCTTTCAAAATTTCATCGCTAAGAACGATATCAATACTTTCAATATTTTCCTTTAGTTGCTCCATGGTCGTAGCACCAATAATATTGCTGGTTACGAATTTTTGCTGATTCACAAAAGCTAAAGCGAGATGGGTTAAACTAAGATCATGCTTATCTGCAAGATCTTTGTATTTCCTGGTTGCTTCGACTGCCAGATCGTTTGAATATCTCTTATACTGCGGAAACAGATCTAAACGGGAGTTCTTTTGAATACCATTTAAATGCTTTCCACTAAGCGTTCCCATTCCAAGCGGTGAATACGGAAATAAGCCTACATTCTCCCGATGAAGTATTTCTGTTAACCCAATCTCGTCTTTTCGATTCAGCAGACTGTATGGATTTTGAACGGTCACTACTTTCGGCAGTTTATCTCCTGCAGCCTGAAGGAATTTCATGAGTCCGTACGGAGTTTCGTTACTCAAACCTATATGACCTATTTTCCCTTGCTGAACAAAATCCTGCAAAGATTCCAGAATTTCCTGAAAGTTTTCTTCCCAGGCTTCAGATTCATCATGCTTATAATCCAGTTTTCCGAAGAAATTGGTATTACGTTCCGGCCAGTGCAACTGGTAAAGATCGATGTGATCTGTTTGCAATCTCTTTAAGGAATTATGCAATGCATCCTGGATGGCCTCTTTATGAAAACCAAGATTTTCGCGAATATGCGAAACCATATCTCCGGGACCAGCCACTTTGCTGGCGATCACCACATCATCTCTTCTTCCGGTTTTCTTCAACCAGAACCCGATCACTTTTTCTGTACTTCCCTGAGTTTCTGCCTTAGTTGGTATCGAATACATTTCAGCAGTATCAATAAAGTTCACACCTTTATCCAGGGCGTAATCTAATTGCTCGTGACCTTCAGCCTCTGTATTCTGCTCGCCCCAGGTCATGGAACCAAGACAGATCTTACTAACTTTTATATTGGTATTCGGTAGATTGCTATATTTCATCTAATTATTCAATTTCATTAAGAACACGAGTGATTTCATCCAGTTTTGGAGTAAGAATCACTTCAATTCTACGGTTTTTGGCTTTTCCTGCTTCAGATTCATTTTTGGCGATTGGTGCATATTCACCTCTACCAGCAGCAGTTAGACTTTGAGGGTCAATCTGGTTGTTTTCGCGTAAGATCTGGACTATAGACGTCGCTCTTTTAGTAGAAAGATCCCAGTTGTCTTTTAATTGTCCGCTTCCACCATAAGGCACATTATCTGTATGTCCTTCAATTAGAACTGCGATATCGGGATTTTGGGCAAGTACGCTTCCCAGCTGTTTTACAGCTTCTCTACCTTCCTGGTTCACTGCCCAGCTACCAGAATCGAACAGCAATTTATTTTCCATGGAAACATATACTTTTCCATCTTTTTGCTCAACGCTTAATCCCTTACCTTCAAAATTTGTAAGAGCATTTGATACTGCATTCTTAAGAGCGTTCATCTTGGCGTCTTTAGCTGCAATAACAGACTCCAGTTCATCGATTCTTTGCGAACGGAGATTGAGGTCTTTTTGAAGCTTTTCCAGTCGGTTCTTTTCAGTAATCAGGTCGGCTTCTTTTTCGTCTAATTGCGCGAGTAACTCTCTATTTTGACGGGAATTCTCCAAAATGGCTGCTGAACTGTTTTGCTCCAGCGCATCATAGGATTCCTCCAAGCTGGAATAGTTCTTCTGCAACGCAGCATATTTCTGCATAAGATCATTTCGCTCTGTGGTAGCAGCATCGTACTCTTTTTGTAAGCTGGCAAGATCATTGCCAAGCTTTTCCGAATTACTTCGGAAGGAATTGAGGTCCTCAGTCATGCTTCTATTCTCACGCTGAAGGTCTGCATTTCTACCTTCCAGATCATTGTATTTTTTCGATGAAACACAGGATGTTCCCAATGCCAGAAGTGTTGAAATTGTAAGAATTTTAAGTTTCATATTTTTTATTTTTCGATTTCTACTAGAACGGGACAATGGTCACTATGGTATGCTTCCGGCAGGATTACTGCTCTTTTCAAGCGATCTTTAAGTGGCGCTGCCACCAGGTTATAATCGATTCTCCATCCTTTATTGTTATTTCGTGCATTGGCTCTGTAACTCCACCAGGAATACTGATCTGGCTCTTCATTGAAATGACGAAAGCTATCTATAAAGCCACTTTGCATCAACCTATCGATCCACTGTCGTTCTTCAGGAAGAAATCCGGAAGTGTTTTTTAATCTCACCGGATCGTGAATATCGATGGCTTCGTGACAAATGTTATAATCCCCGCCAATGATCAAATTAGGTCTGGACTTTTTAAGTTCATCTATATAATACTGGAAGTCCTCCATAAATTTGAACTTAAAATCGAGCCTTGCAGTATTGGTACCCGATGGCAAATAGAGACTCATGACTGAAAGTTCTCCAAAATCTGCCCGAATTACCCGGCCTTCATAATCCATATAATCTATTCCGGTCCCATACTCTACATGATCTGGTTTGGTTTTACTCAAAATTGCCACGCCGCTATAACCCTTTTTAGTTGCGGGATACCAGTATTGATATGGATACCCAGCTTTTTCAAAGACTCCCAGATCAAGTTGTTCTGGAGTAGCTTTAATTTCCTGAATAAGAACCACATCTGGATCTGCCTGTTGTAACCAGTCAAGAAAACCTTTCCTGATCGCAGCCCTGATGCCGTTTACATTATATGAGATAATAGTCATAGAATTCGATTTTGCACAAAAATAACGCTATCTGAACTTTTCGTGGTCCCGGATAGCGTTATGATTTATTTAAAATGATCGTTATTTGACGATAAAGCGTTTTACTTTTCCAACTTTTCTTGTACCTACGCGAACTAGGTAAACTCCCCTCGCAGCGTATGACATATCCAGATCATAGATATAACCGTCCCCTTCATTCAGGATCAGGTTTTCCAGAAGCAATTGTCCGCTAATATCATGAACCGTGAGACGTAGTGGTTCATTAAAGCTTGTTTCCATTACTACCCTGTAAAGTCCTTCTATGGTTGGATCTGAAACCACGATCAATTCGGCTTCATTTAGGATGAAGTCTTCAATATCTAAAGTACTGTCAATGATATTTACTGAATAATCATGTGTTGTTCCATAGGCCATTACTGAACATGGATCATTTAGATCTCCATCAAAACTGGTATCGCCAGCTCTAATTCTCAGTAAGTGTTGTCCCAGTTTGGCATCTTCAGGTAAACTGAAATTATAGGTAAAAGGCGTATTAATTTCCGGAATTACTTCCGAAGTAATTAGTCTTTCAGAATCTTCAAAAACCGCATTATCATTTAGATCGATCCACATGGAAAACTTCTCCACATCATCATCTGCAAAATTGGTTTGAACAGTTACGCTATAATCGTTGATTGATCGATCAAGATTCGTAGTACCTCCAATAAAATCAAGATATCCTGTAGTACATGGAATTCTTTCATTTACAAAATCATTGATCTCGAAATAAAATATACCATCTCCCTGGGAACAATCTGAACCTTCTGGAATACAATCCAGATTGGCAACCGATGTCCTTTCTGAATCGTTCGATGAATCAAAATCGTTTGCCAGTCTGGTTCTGGCTGTAATCGTATATCTCCCGGAACTTGAGAAATTAGAAGTTTGATTAAAAGTATAAGTTTCAAGACCTCCGACTTCAAGGGCTCCAGTGAAAACTTCAGAAACAGTAGCATTATTTCCAATTTGGTAAGAAACCGGGATATTGCTTTGCGGCTCTCCCCCAAAGTTCTCGATCGTGACAGTCACCTGCTCAGAAGCACTCAGATTCTCTCCAGACTCCGGCGCGTCGATAGAAGTAACTCCAACATCATTAGGTGGTAAGTTTTTCACCTCAGCTTCAATACTATCGTTTCCGGGATTGACATCGCCCTCAAGATTAGTAGAAATAACCAATGTATAGATCTGGCCTACTTCGGAAAGATCTGCGAGTTCAGAAAAATTAAATTCAGCAACACTTTCCGCAGGAATGGTTTCAGTATAGGTTTGAGTTACAGTTTCACCTCCATTTATGGTATAGCTGATCTCAAAATTAGATTGAGGATTAAGTCCGAAATTTCTAAGCCTGATGCTAATTTGTTCTGAAGCGGTTAAACTTGCATCTTCGGGACTTTCCAGGCTAATCACTCCAATATCGTTGAGTTCGGTTGCAGAAAATCTAAAAACGCCCACTTTATTAAGACGTCTTGTTCCTTCAAAATATTCCGCATTATGCCAGAAGGTTAGATCATCTACCGGGTCTATACTTAAATGTGCATAATCTCCATAGCGTCCAAAAGGACTGGGCTGCGGACTCAATCCCTCCACAATGCTTTGCTCTTCGATGCTCATGATTCCCAATGCATCATTTACGTACCTGCCGGTATAACGAATGGAAGGGAAAATTGGATCTACAGGATTATCATCCAGAATCGTAAAACCGAGAGCTATGTTTCCCCGGGCATCTATCCCTATGCTTCCGCTAAATCTATCACTAGGGTCCGGGGCATACGTACCTTCCTGGTAAACACTCCAGGCTGCTCCATCGTTTGCCTGTCTTAGTTCATACCAGCGAATACCCGCATGTTCAGCAGGACTTGCATCCACATCTACCACAAAGTTCATAACGACCGAATTGTGATCTTCAAACCTGCGATACTGGGTCATGTACATCATGGCACCTTGCAGGGCATCAATATCTGTATCACTCCCTGGCTGAGCAAGATTTTTAAAGCTACCACCATCAAATGTTGCTATAAATGGTGATACACCATCAGTAAGCTCCTGGCTTAACCGAATACTGGAAGATGAAAGGTTCTCCCAGTTTACATCCATAAGCCAGATCTTTAAGTGATCTTCATTAACCCCAGCCCATTGATCGTCCTGTAAATAAATAATTGGCGCATCTCCTGCAGGTGGAAGATCTGATCCCATCACACTGAAACCCGCCGGACTGTAGAAACCGTTATTCTGAATTCCCGGTAAAGGAAAACCCAGTATTCTAACATCATTTGCACCAGCCTGCATTTTATCACGCTCCAGTACATAAACAATTTCTTTACCCTGTGGTTCTAAGGCATCCTTGTTGGTAGTGATATAATAACCGTCGCTCCAAAGTGAAATTTTTGGATAATCTGGCAATGATTCCAGGTCAAATCTATAGGTATACCATCCACTGTTTACAGGATCGGGACCCTGAGAAACTGCGAAAAGTAATGCCGCAGGAGAATTACTTGTACCTCTTGGTGCAAGGTCATCACTAAATTGCATGACCACGAACCTATCTGCCGACTCATCGTAGAAAACGATAGGATCCCCATCAGTTTCATCATTGAAAGCACCACCAATACTGGCGAGCGAGGAACCAGGAATTAAAACATTTCCCTGCTTATCCCAGATCGCAAATTCAGAATTCCATGCGTTCACATAATGATTTCGACCTACGGCACCTGTTGGATCTGAAGGAGTTGATCTCGTATCTGCTCCATCAAAAGTGAATATTGGCGCTTTCGCCGGGATCTCACCTTTTTTCTTTTGTACAGTAGGATCATCCCTTTTTGGCAGGCCTTTCCCTGGAACGATCTTATTGATCCCCCTGTTTCTCGGATTATAAAGCTTTTGCTTTTTGGTAGAAGGTATCAATCGTTTCTTTGAAAGTGCTCCCGATTTAATTACGCTGGCAGAATCTATGAATGCAGGTCCCATTCTTTCTTTCTCCTGGGAAAAAACGTTCAGCTGAAAAAGAAATAAAAGAGGAAGTAATAGTATATATTTTTTCATCGCGAATGCATCAACTTCAATAATGACTAAAAATAGACATTATCAAATTTAATCAATATAAAAAAGGCAATTAATCGCTTAATTGCCTTTATATCGGGACTATACCAAAAATGAAAATTCCTATGCGAAATCTTTCATCCAGGTTTTAAAGTCGGTTTCTTTTCTAATCAATGCATCGAGTTCAGAGATTTTCACTCTTTTCTGCTCCATGGTATCGCGAAATCTCACAGTTACTGAATCATCTTCCATTGAGTCATGATCTACCGTAATACAAAGCGGAGTTCCGGCAGCATCCTGTCTTCTATATCTACGCCCAATGGCATCTTTCTCATCATACTGCACTCTAAAATCCCATTGAAGTTCATCAATGATCTTATGGGCAAGTTCCGGTAAGCCATCTTTCTTCACCAGTGGCAATACTGCGGCTTTTGTTGGAGCCAGTACCGCAGGAAGTTTTAATACCGTACGGGTATTCCCATCTTCCAGTTGTTCTTCTTTTAGCGAAGATGAAAGAACTGCCAGGAACATGCGATCAAGACCTATCGAGGTTTCGATCACATAAGGCACATAATTTTCTTTAAGCTCAGGATCGTAGAACCTCAGCTTTTTACCAGAGTGTTCTTCGTGAGCTTTAAGGTCAAAATCTGTTCTCGAATGAATTCCTTCAAGTTCCTTAAATCCAAACGGGAAATCAAATTCTATATCTGCCGCTGCATTTGCGTAATGCGCTAATTTTTCATGATCATGGAATCTGTAATTCTCTTCACCCAAACCTAATGATCTATGCCAGTTTAATCGTATTTCTTTCCATTTCTCGTACCACTCAAGTTCTTCACCTGGTCGTACAAAAAATTGCATTTCCATTTGTTCAAACTCTCTCATTCTGAAAATGAACTGTCTTGCTACGATCTCATTTCTGAAGGCTTTACCAATCTGTGCTATCCCGAAAGGAATTTTCATTCTCCCGGTTTTCTGAACATTCAGAAAGTTTACAAAAATACCCTGAGCAGTTTCAGGTCTTAGGTATAAATCTGTAGCAGAATCTGCTGAAGCTCCCAGTTTAGTTCCAAACATAAGGTTGAACTGTCTAACTTCAGTCCAGTTCTTAGAACCTGTATCGGGATCTGCGATTTCAAGTTCTTCTATCAACTTTTTGACATCATCAAGATCCTCATTGGTAAGCGAGCGAGCCAGTCTTTCCAGGATCTCTTTACGATCACCTAAATATCTTTGCACTCTTGGATTGGTCTGCCTGTACATTTCTTCATCGAAATCTTCACCAAAC
>NZ_JBLWIM010000012.1:640550-657286 GCF_048381525.1 Christiangramia qingdaonensis | reverse complement strand
CAGCATAATCCTCTACCAGAACATCTGCGCGATATCTCTTTTTAGAATCTTTATTGTCAATAAGAGGATCATTAAAGGCATCGACATGGCCAGAAGCCTTCCAGGTGGTGGGATGCATTAAGATTGAAGCATCTATCCCAACAATATTCTGATGTAACTGCGTCATACTTCTCCACCAGTATTCCTTAATGTTTTTCTTCAGCTCAGCTCCATTCTGGCCATAGTCATATACAGCACTCAGGCCATCATAGATCTCACTGGATTGAAATATATACCCATACTCCTTGGCATGGGAAATCACGTTCTTAAAAAGGTCTTCTTGTTTTGCCATGGAACAAAAATAAAAAAACCGCCCTGAATAAGCTTCAAGGCGGTCTGTATTTTATATTTTAATAATCTATCTCAGGCTAAAACTTCCGTTTGCAAGAAGAACAGCGTCATTATAAACATAGACCTTATAAGTTCCTTCCAGTAGTTTATCCTCATCTGTATTAGAAAGAATACAAACATCCAGTTCATCTTTTTCATAGAATACTTTTGAAGAAGCACTATAAACCATGGCTCCACCTTCATGTTGCACTACGATCTGGTCACCTACCAGTTCATTTTCAGGATTATATACCTGAACGTACATGGTTTTCTCACCTGTATCTGCAAGATCATTGGCCGTTAAAGTAAAACAGGTTCTAATCTGGTCAATACGTCCTGTTCTATCATTTTCAACTAGTTTCCCGCTATTTCTAACGATCACACCTTCTCCTTTCAAACCGGTGATTTTAAGTCGTGATGCCTTGTCAACCTTAGTAGAAAGACTTTGATTCGTATTCCGTAAAGAATCTGAAAATCTTGTTCTTTCCTGCAAAGCAACGCTTGTACTATCCAGAGAAGTACTCAATTGTTGATTCTGTGCACTTAAACTATCTACCACGCGGAATAGTCTGTCTTTCTCAGCTTTTAAATTACCGATCTCTCTTCTATATCTCGAGATCATAACCAGATTCGCTTCATTATCTTTTACTGAATCTAATAATCTAGTAATTCGATCACGCGCATTTACGAGGTCCTGATCCATCACCTCATTCTCATCGATCGCCTCATCGTATTTAATGATAAGTTCGTTCAATTCATCTTCTATAACTGTTTTTTCCTTCTGAAGGATCTCTTTATTCTCCTTTTCTTCGTTATAGAATTTAATGGTGTAAATACTCAGGGCAATAAGCGCCACGGCAAGTACACCCGTAAGAACTTTTAATGCAGTATTGCTTTTATTTTCTGTCATTATGAATCAATTTAGTTTGTAAATTTATACGTTTAACCAAGTCTGGTACAAGCCATTAACAAATGTTTCACGATTTCATTAATCTTCTTTATCCGGCTTCCTGTCACATTTGCCAGACAGAACTTGTGAAAAATGAGCATATACTTTGTACCAGTTGCCTGCATGATCTTCCGGTTACCAGATATCATTTAGATAACGACAATCCGGTCAAAAAAATTTTCCAGGGCAGGGTAAAGATAGACAAAGCAACCGCATTATTACATTTCAGAAAAAAATCTGGGGTACAACAGCTTATCCATGATCTGAAATATCGCGGACACCAGGAAATTGGAAAATATCTTGGTACATGGCTGGGAGAAGAGCTATCGGCTATAGATGATTACAGGAAAATTGACCTTGTTCTTCCTGTTCCTTTGCATAAATCCAGATTAAAAGAACGCGGTTACAACCAGGTAGAAGCTTTTGGAATCGAGATCGCTAACAAGCTGGATGCTCAGTATAGATCTGATGTTCTTTTGAAAGTAAACGCCATGCAAACACAAACCAAAAAAGGCAGGATCTCCCGTTGGGGCAAGATTGAGCAAACGCTCCAAATTCAGAAGCCCGATGAATTGAAGGGAAAGAATGTGTTGCTGGTTGATGATCTGGTTACAACCGGAGCGACTCTGGAAGCCTGTGCTCATAAATTATTTGAAATAGAAAATATCAGCATATCTATCGCTACCATGGCAATTACACACTAAGCATTACGTTGTAATTCAAAATAATTGTTTCTTTGCTAAAAGAATTCCCTTTCATTCATGAAGAAAAGAGTACCCGGTTTTATTCTCGTTTTGATACTTCTGTTCACCACAGTACAGTGTGCAAAGAAAGGAATGCCCGAGGGCGGACCAGTAGATGAAGATCCGCCAAAATTCTTGAGAGCAAACCCCGAAAACTTTACTACTAATTTCGACAAGGAGGAAATCCGAATTTACTTCGATGAATATATTAAGCTGGACAAACCTTCTCAGCAGATCATTATTTCTCCCCCCATGGTCCCGAAACCGAACATAATGCCTTTGGGAACAGCGAGAAAAGATATTAAAATAGAGATCACTGATACCCTGGAAGAGAATACTACCTATGCCATTAACTTCGGAAAATCTATCGTAGACAACAATGAGGGGAATCCCTATGATTATTTCAAATACGTATTTTCCACAGGAGATTATATAGATTCACTGGCAGTTTCTGGAATTGTTAGAGATGCCAAGCTGAAAGAACCTTCAGAAGTAATTTCTGTGATGCTTTATGAAGCCGATACTTCTTACACAGATTCTATAGTTTTCAAGGAAACTCCAAGGTATATCACTTACTCCCAGGATAGCACTTTTAATTTCAGTCTTGAAAATCTTAAGGCAGGTACCTACAGAATGGTTGCACTTATGGATAGCAACGATAATTACCTGTATAATCCTAAAAAGGAAAAAATTGGTTTCGTAGAAGGTGATATTACGATTCCTACTGAAGAAACCTTTGAGCTTACAGTTTTCAAGGAACAGCTCGAATTCGAACCTAAAAGGCCCAATCATTTTAAAGGGAACCAGATCATTTTTGGTTATGAAGGATATGCAGATCCCGATAGTATTAAAATCGATTTGCTTTCCGTCAGGCCTGAAGGTTTCCGCTCGAGAATAATAAAGGACCCTGTAAAAGACACCTTATATTACTGGTATAATAGCAGTCCGGAACTGGATACTCTCATGTTTGCGGTGAATTCACCAAAGACGCAGGATACTTTAATTGCGAGAATGGGCAATCTGGAACGTGATTCACTGATGGTTTCAACTGAAAATGGCGATTTGATCAAAGATTTTAAGTTAAAAGCCAATACACCAATCGTTAGTTATGCTGCAGACCAGATCAGGATCATGGACATGGATTCTGCTGATGTTCCTTTCGAAGCTGAATTTGATCCATTGCTGAATGAAGTGAGACTGAAATTTGAGAAAAAGCCAGCAAACAATTATAATATTACTGCATTTCCAGGTGCAATTACAGACCTTTTTGAAGAAACCAATGACACGATCTATAAGAATATGACCACTAAAGATCTTTCAGCATTTGGTACTATCATCATAGATCTTCAGAATATTCAACAATTTCCAGTGATCGTACAGTTAACGAATATTAAAGGTGAAATTCTCGCGGAGCAGTATTCAGAAGACCGATCAAATTTTACTTTCAATTATCTCAATCCCGGCGATATCCTGGTGCGTGTTATTTTTGACAGCAATGCTAACCAAAAGTGGGACACCGGAAATTTCCTGAAAAAGATTCAGCCAGAAAGGATTCAGTATCTTAGAGACACTTTGGAAGTTCGCGCTAACTGGGATCAACCGTATACATTTAGTCTAGACTAAAAGAATCACGATCCTGTAAGAATTTCAATTTCTCACGGGTTTCCAGCATTTCTTTTTTAGATAGTTCGAATTCCTCCACGAATTCTTCAGATCTATTCAGGCCGGTGATCGCATTACCTAAAACATCGTAAGCAGCAGAATGCCCGTTGTAAACATAGCCATCTCCATCCTCGCCGGTTCTATTCAATCCAATGCAGTAGCTCATATTTTCGATAGCACGCGCTTTCAGTAATGCATCCCAGGCATTTACACGCTTTTCTGGCCAGTTAGCTACATAGATTAATATATCATAATCTTCAGTATTTCTAGCCCATACCGGGAATCGAAGGTCATAGCATACCAGCGGACAGATCTTCCATCCCTTGTAGTCTACGATCAACCTGTCTTTTCCGGCAGTATACGTAAGATGTTCCTTTGCCAGAGTGAAGGTGTGTCGTTTATCATAAATTTTATAATCCCCATCAGGAAGTACAAAAAAGAGTCGGTTATAATATTCGCCATGATCTTTAATGATCACACTTCCGGTAATTGCTGAGTTTTTATATTTAGCCGTTTGGATCATCCATCTAAGCGTCTTTCCATCTGTTTCTTCAGCAAGATTTTCAGCATTCATACTGAAACCTGTCGTGAACATTTCCGGCAATACAATAAGTTCTGTCTTATCGCTGATCGCTTCTATCTTTTCGGAAAACATCTGCAGATTCGCATCAGAATTTTCCCATTCCAGCTTAGCCTGAATTATGGCTACTTGTAATTTATCATCCATACCCAAAAATATAAAATTCGTGTAAAGCTGTGCCAAAGCAGTGTTAAATCATTGTGCAACACCTGCTTTATAAATAGTTTTATTCCACATTAAAATCAAAATCATGAGTGTAGCAAATTTCTTTCAGAAGGATTCATATGTTTCTAATACAAGTCGTAGCGTAATTTCAGGTTTTATTGGTGGTCTTGCCGGGACTGCAGTTAAAACCCTTATCGAGCAGGTTCTTCCGGTTAGAGAAATTGACCAGAAGTCCTCCCAAATGAAAATAGTAGATGACCTTTCGACTAAGATCACAGGTAGCCCGGTAAGCACTCACAATGAAGCACTGGCAGAACAATTGGTGAACATTCCAATGGGTGGTTCTCTTGGAGCCGCTTATGGATATGGTAAAAAGAACCGTTTTGGTCTTAAACCTATGGATGGGATCATTTTTGGTGCTACGACCTGGGCTTCTACCCACGAGACTTCTTTACCAATATTAGGTCTTGAGCCTAAACCTACAGACGTGCCAGTAAGAATGCAGATCAATGAGCTTTTTGCCCATGTTGCATTTGGTGTAACTACAGAGCTAGTAAGACATTATATCGATAAGCAAATGAGAGAGAGCAACTAAGCCTCTAATTGCTTCAACATTCTTTTAATTCTGTCTTCCAGCTTTTCTGAAGATAATTTTTCTCGCATTCTATCTGTTATAATGGGAAAAGAGAAAGGTGTTGGTTTCGCACATTTTTTCCAGACAAATGTTTGTTTTGAAATTCTATCAAGGGAGATTCTCAATCTCCCTTCTTCCAATTGATGTTCAAAAGTCTCCCGGAATGCTTGCTGATACAGCAAATTATCCTCTTCATAATCTCTGAAAACACTGAATAATAGTTGAGAATTCGACTGAAGGTGTTTGCTTTTGATCAGCTTATTAGGATAGCCGGTAAATACCAATCCAGCAATTACTGCTATATCGCGGAATTTTCTACGGGCCATTTCCGTAGCATTCAGACTTTTATAGAGATCATCCATTAAAAAATCTGCAGAAAATAGATTGTTATCCAATACTCGCTGCATATCGATCTCCTGGTCTGAAAGTAATTCGAATCCGTAATCATTAAATGCGATCGAAAAGCTTATAGGAACTAGCAAACTGATACGGTAAGCAAGTAAACTACCCAGAGCTTCATGCACAAATCTCCCGTCAAAAGGATAGAAAACGGCATGATAACCTTCCCGGGTTTTAAAAGTTTCTATTAAAAACTCATCTGCCTTTGGAATGATTGAATCTCTTTGCTGTCTCTTGAAAATAGGCTTTAATGCTTCAAATTCAGGACTGGTCTTCTCATCCTGCTCTAATGCTGAAGCTTCATACATTTCATCACGTAATAATTCACTCATTTGAGCTGAGAAAGTCATTCTTCCACCGGACCAACTGGGGACTTTAGCCGTTTTCTTTTTTGATTTCCTAACCAGCACCTGCATGTTCTTAATTCGAACGAGTTCCAGGTTTCTACCGGCAAACGTGAAAACATCACCGGGTTTTAATTTGGATATAAAGAACTCTTCCATAGTTCCTATGTAGCCACCCTTTATATATTTTACACTCAGTACGGCGTCGCTTACGATCGTTCCAATTTGAAGTCGGTGACGCATGGCAACTCCCCGGTTATTGATCTTAAACTTTCCATCTTCCTCGATCTCGACTTTTTTGTATTCATCGTAAGACTGAAGACTCTGGCTCCCTTTGGTAATAAAATTCAGGATCCATCGCCATTGATCTTCGGTGATACCCTGGAAGCAAAATGTACTGGCGATTTCTGGAAAGATCTCTTTTGGGAAGAAACCGTTGGAGACTGCCAGCGTATTTAAATATTGAACCAGAACGTCAAAACTCATCAGGTAAGGCACTCGATCCTCTACCGCCTTTTTTACTACGGCCTTTTGTAAAGCTGAAGCCTCGATCAACTCTATAGCATGTGTTGGTAGAAAGTAGATCAAACTTACCTTCCCAGGCTGGTGACCACTTCTACCCGCCCTTTGTAAAAATCTCGCTACACCTTTGGGCCCGCCAATTTGCACGATCGTTTCTACTGGTGCGAAATCTACTCCAAGGTCAAGACTCGAAGTACAGACCACAGCTTTCAAACTTTCATTTCTTATCGCCTGCTCGACCCAGAGCCTGGTCTCTTTATTGATACTCCCATGATGCATGGCCACTTCACCGGCAAACTCTGGGTATTTACTTAGTAATTTCTGAAACCAAAGTTCACATTGTGACCTGGTATTTGTGAAAAGCAGCGTGGTTCTGGATTCCTTGATAATAGGCACGACCTCATCCAGCAAATGCAGACCTAGATGTCCACGCCAGGGGAATTTCTCCATTTTCTTCGGAATAATAGATCGAACATCGATCTTCTTTTTCAGGAATGCTCTTACCAAAACCGAATTTTCATAGGCTTTGGATTCTGGTCCTAGCAACACTTCCCTTGCCTGATCAAGATTCCCAATAGTGGCAGAAATACCCCAGATCCTTAGATCTTTGGAGATAGTTTTCAATCGGGAAAGGCCTAATTCTACCTGTACACCTCTTTTGGTCCCCAGCAGTTCATGCCACTCATCGATCACGATCGCCTGCAGATCCTTGAATGTTTTATCGTAGTTCTTAGAAGCCAATAGTAATTGCAGACTTTCAGGAGTCGTAATGAGTAGATCTGGCATGGAGCGTTTCTGCGCGGCCCGGTCCTTCTGGGAAGTATCTCCGGTCCTGATACCCACGGTAAATTGAGTTCCCATTTCTTCCGCAAAGCGTGAAGCGGCTTGCTCGATCTCAACACTTAGTGCTCTAAGCGGAGTGATCCATATCGCCTTCAGACCTTTCTTATGTTTTGTTTTATAATCCGGATTTTTACGAATATAGTCCAGTACTATTGGCACCCACAGTGCGTAAGTTTTCCCACTGCCCGTAGGCGCATTCAATAATCCGTTTTTCTTCTGAAGATAGGCTGTCCAGGTATCCTTTTGAAATTTAAAGGGTTTCCAGTCCTGTCCCGCAAACCAGTCATCTGCCAATCCTATGAGTTCTGCGCGCTTCATTATGGTATAAGCGCTTTTAGATCATCCAGCGTATTGGCGTCTTCGATCTTTTTGTCTAATCTCCAGCGAAGTATCCTGGGGAACCTTGTTGCAACACCACTTTTATGCCTTTTAGACTCTGCAATTCCTTCGAAAGCAATTTCGAATACGTAATGCGGAGTTACACTTCTAACCGGGCCAAAGCGGTCTAGCGTATTTCGTTTGATCCAGGCATCCAGCTTTCGGAATTCCTTATCGGTAAGACCGGAATAAGCCTTTGCGAAAGTGACCAGTTCTTTTTTTTCTTCATCCCAAAGCCCGAATGTGTAATCTGTAAATAAATTACTTCTCCTTCCATGACCTCGCATGGCGTAGGTAAGAACAGCATCTATCGTAAGCGGATCAACTTTCCATTTCCACCAGTCGCCTTTTTTCCTTCCTACGAGATACGGGGAATCTAGTCTTTTCAGCATTAATCCTTCCGACTTTACTTCTCTCGAATTTTCGCGCTCTACAGCGGCTTCTTCCCAGGTTTTAAATCGTATACTTTCTGAAAGATGTAAGGGCAGCTCTTCGCTTTGAACTTCGTGATATAGCTTTTCCAGGATCTCACGTCTCTCTCCAAATGCTGTATTCCGAATGTCATCCCCTTCCCATTCCAGAATATCATAAGCTTTTAGAATCACCGGTGTTTTTTCCAGAAGCTTCTTACTAACATTCTTACGTCCAATCCGCGTTTGCAGGTTATTAAAAGTTCCAATTTCACCATCTGGAAATGGCAGAATTTCTCCATCGATAACTGTCCCATTGGGTACAACGCCAACCAAAGCTTCAAATTCGGGGTATTTATCGGTTACCAGTTCTTCTCCTCGTGACCAAACAAATAACTGGTCATTTCTAATAATTACCTGCGAACGTATACCATCCCATTTATGCTCTGCGCTCCATTCTGAAACATCTCCAAGTGCATCAGGTTCATCTTCAATGGCGTAAGCCAGATAAAATGGATAGGGTTTTGAGAGAAAATCCTCTTCATTTTCCTCGAGAATAAGCTTGTTATAGGTAATCTTTGAAGGTTCCCAGTTACCCATTAATTTATAAGCGAGGATATCTTCATCGATTTCGGTAGCTTTCGCCAGGGCACGAGTCATCAATTTCTGACTTACTCCAATTCTAAAACTTCCGGTTATAAGCTTGGTGAATACGAATCGTTCGTAATAATTCAGATTTAACCAGTTGTCAAAAAGATATTCCTTTTTTACTTCTTCTGGCTTTTTCTTCAATTCAAGGATCTCCTGTAAAAATTGATTCAGACTCTTTTCCGTAGAACTATCGCTCTTCGGAATAACAAGTGCAATGGTTTCAGCCAGATCCCCAACAATATGATAGGACTCTTCAAATAGCCAGAGCGGGATATTCGCTAATTCTGAAGCCCATTCCCGCATGAGTGTGGTATTTACCGGTCGGGGCGGTCTTCGATGACTCAGGATCGCAATGGTCCAGACCTTGTCTTTGTCTGCAGCATTTTTAAAATACTCGGTAAGAGCTTCTACCTTCAGGGTAGTTTTATTGGTACTATCCAGGGTTTTGATCAAATCTGCAAATGCTCTCATTCCGAATCCTTTTCTTTATCGCTTTCCAGTTGCCCGGTCTCACTTTCGTATTGAGTTTCTTCAGTTCGTGCATCATAACCCTGTTCGCGAAGATATTTCGAAAATATATCGGTATATCCATGAGTACAGATCACTTTTTCGCAACCAGTTTCTTTTATCGACGATAGCAAACCCTGCCAGTCACAATGATCGCTGAGCACAAAGCCTTTATCTATCGCTCTTCTTCTTCTGGCACCACGAAAAGTCATCCATCCACTGGCTGAAGCAGTTACATATGGCACCATTTTCCTGATCCAGGTACTTCCATGAGCACTTCCCGGGGCAAGTACAATATTACCTTTTAGTTCTTCTTTCGTAGTTTCTCTTGTCACTCTTGTAGTTTCATGAAAATCCATTTGAGAACGTAAAACTTCAGTCATATTCTCGATCGCTCCATGAGTATAAATCTTTCCAATCGATGGATCTAAATGCTTCAGTAATCGCTGGGCTTTTCCGAGGGAATAACCGAAGAGTACAGAAGTTCTTCCATCTGACTGGTTTTGAGCCCACCAGTTATTTATTTCAGCAAAAACCTGCTTCTGTGGGGTCCATTTAAAAGCGGGCAATCCAAAGGTGCATTCAGTAATAAAAGTATGGCATTTTACAGGCTCATAAGGCACCGCAACGCCATCATCCTCTGTCTTATAATCCCCGGTAAAAACCCAGACTTCACCTTTATATTCCACCCTGATCTGGGAAGAACCAATAATATGACCCGCCGGATGCAAGGAAAAATTTACTCCGTTGATCGTAAAGCTTTCATTCCATTTCTTGCCGGTGACATTTATTTCTCCCAGCCGGTGACTAATGATAGGCACATTGCTATGATGCGTGATATATTTTTTGTGACCATACCTGCTGTGATCTGCATGACCATGAGAAATGATTGCCTTATCAACAGGTTTCCACGGGTCCAGATATACATCTGCAGCAGCACAGTAAATTCCTTTGTCATTAAAAGCCAGTAGCGGTGTTTCCATAAATTCTGAAGAAAATTGAATTTAAATAATACTGAATTCAAACGGAAAGGATTAAGAAAAGATTAGCGAACGACTAGCAAGAATAATGCTGGCTTTGCGTAATTAAAGTGCGGGATATCTTTATATTTGTAAGACTAAATTATATTACAAATGTCCTTTTCAGATTTATTTGGCTCAGGAGAGCATCTAAGAAACTTAAGTCATTTTGCATCGATCGTAAACCTTGCAGCCATTGACGGCGAGATTAACGATAGAGAAGAGAAATTGCTTCAAAGATTTGCCCGTAAACTGGATATTAACGAAGAAGAATATGCGAAGGTTATAGAAAACCCTAAAGCATTTCCTCTTACAGGATCCAATAGTGTGGAAAGAAGACTAGAGCGCCTGCACGATCTTTTCAAGATCATCTTTGCAGATAATGAGATCGACGAAGAGGAAACTGAACTTATCAAGCGCTACGCGATTGGCCTTGGTTTTTCCAGCCAGGCTTCTGAAGGAATTATCGAGCGTTCTATCCAGATCTTTAGCGGACAGTTAAATTTCGATGATTATCGTTATTTGCTAGAAAAAGATAATGACTGAGACTGATCTTTAGTTTCTGCTTTTCGCATAAATTCTTCAGCTTTTTCCACCATTTTCCTGCTTCCGCAGAAGAAGGGAACACGTTCGTGAAGCTCAGTAGGTTTTATATCCATAATTCTCTGGAAACCATCACTGGCTTTACCTCCCGCCTGTTCTGTTAAATATGCGAATGGATTGCACTCATAAAGTAGTCTCAATTTACCATTATTGGCTTTAGAACTCTTCGGATACATGAAAATTCCACCTTTGATCATATTCCGGTGAATGTCTGATACCATCGAACCAATATACCTGGAAGTATAAGGACGATCTCCCTGTTCTTCCTGGCAGTATTTGATATAATCCTTTACTCCCTGCGGGAAATGTATGTAATTCCCTTCATTAATTGAATAGATCCTTCCATCTTCAGGAAATTTCATATCTGGATGCGAAAGATACCAGGATCCTAAAGCAGGATTTAATGTAAATCCATTCACACCATGCCCTGTGGTATATACCAGCATCGTTGAAGTTCCGTAAATAATATACCCTGCCGCAACCTGCATATTTCCGGGTTGAAGAAAATCTTCTTTCTGAACAGGAGTTCCAATAGGTGTTACTCTTTGATAGATCGAGAAAATAGTTCCTACAGACACGTTTACGTCTATATTCGAACTACCATCCAAAGGATCCATCAATACGACATATTTGTTTTTATGATCGCGTTTATGCCCTTCGATCCGGATAAAATCATCATTTTCTTCGGAAGCGATCCCACAAACGATCTCGCGATTCGTTAGGGTCTGGATGAACTTATTATTCGCATAAACATCCAGTTTTTGCTGGTCTTCACCCTGAATATTAGTCTCACCATATGCGCCTATGATATCCACCAGTCCGGCTTTGTTCACCTCGTGATTTACTACTTTGGCAGCTAGCCGAATAGAATTTATAAGTCTGGATAATTCTCCGGAAGATCCCGGGAAATCTGACTGGTTTTCGATAATAAATTCTCCGAGAGTTTGATTTGGCTTAGACATGAAATTGGGTTTCTGGCCGCTAAAGTATTAAATTTTGATCTTACTATAACGATTTCGCTGGCAATACTACTATTGTTTAAATTTGTAGAAAAGTATTTATATGGAAATTAACATTAGAAAGGCGGAAGCCCGGGACATGCAGGATGTTCTTGATCTTATTAAGGAACTCGCAATCTTCGAAAAGGAGCCAGACGCAGTTATTATTTCTGAAGAAGATCTATTAAGAGATGGTTTTGGTGAGCATCCCCTTTTTACCTGTTTTGTTGCTGAAGTTGAAGGGAAGATCCACGGAATGGCGCTTATATATTTCAGGTATTCCACATGGAAAGGAAAAACTGTTCATCTTGAGGATCTGGTGGTTCGGGAAAGCTACAGAGGCAAAGGACTGGGATCTGCTCTCTACAGCCGGGTGATCAAATTTGCTTCCGAAGAAAAGGTAAAAAGAACAGAATGGGTGGTACTAAACTGGAATAAAAATGCTGCCGATTTCTATCGTAGAAGTGGCGCTAATGTCATGCAGGACTGGGATACGGTACAAATGGATGCAGATGGCATGCACGCCTATCTGCAAAATAAAAATATGCTTTAATATGGCTTTAATAGACTTATCATCTACAATCCCTACTTTTGTTAAAATTTGACTTATGGAATATACAATTAGAGAGGCCAGACGTGAAGATATGCAGGATGTTCTGGAACTTATAAAAGAACTTGCCGCACATGAAAACCATCTTGATGATGTAGAGGTAGATGTTGCCGCATTGGAAAAAGAAGGTTTTGAACATGAAAATTTTAAATGTTTTGTAGCCGATGTTTCCGGAAAGATTGAAGGAATGGCGCTGGTATACTTCAGGTTTTCTACCTGGAAAGGAAGAACCGTACACCTTGAAGATCTTATCGTTCGTGAGAGTATGCGTGGAACAGGTCTTGGCGGAGCTTTATACCAGCAAGTTGTAAAATATGGTCATGAACATGGCGTTAAACGTATAGAATGGGTCGTTTCAGAAGGAAATAGAAATGCGATCGAATTTTATGAAAACACGGGTGCACAGATAAAGGAGAGCTGGAAGACCGTACATATGGAAGAAAGTGGCATCCATAAAAATGTGAAAAAGTAGTGATCAAAGTATTTAAGTTTGGTGGTGCTTCCGTAAAAGATGCTGAGGGCGTACGTAACCTTTTAAAGGTTCTTGAAGTTACAGGAACTGCAGAAAAACTGATCGTAATTTCAGCGATGGGTAAAACAACGAATGCTCTAGAGTTTGTAGTTCAGGAATACCTGCAAAATTCCAGAGTTTCAAATACGCTGGAGGAGGTGAAAACCTATCATCTGGAGATTATGCATGAGCTTTTTCCAGATACAAGAGCACAGGTTTTTACTAAAATTCAAAGGCTCTTCATCGAACTCGAAAACTTTTTAGAACATAACAAATCTATACAATACGATTTCGTTTACGACCAGGTGGTGAGCTTTGGTGAATTGCTTTCTACCACTATCGTTAGCGAATACCTTAATAGTCAGAATATTAACTCAAAATGGCTGGATGCACGACAATTTATTAAAACCGATAGTACCAATCGGGAAGCTCAAGTAAACTGGAGTAAAACTCAGGACCTCGTACTCAGCCACATCGACACTTCAAAACTTAATATCACTCAGGGTTTTATTGCTTCAGATGCGAACAATTTCACGACGACTTTGGGCCGGGAAGGTTCAGATTATTCAGCAGCGATCCTGGCCTATTGCCTTAATGCGGAAAATGTTACGATCTGGAAAGATGTGCCTGGAGTTCTGAATGCAGATCCGCGGCACTTCACTGAAACTCATTTGCTCAACCAGATCTCCTACGAGGAGGCTATAGAACTTGCGTTTTACGGTGCTTCGGTAATACATCCAAAAACACTACAGCCATTACAGAGAAAGGAAATTCCGCTGTATGTACGCTCTTTTATAAATCCTGCGGAAGAAGGCACTGCCGTGAGTAAGGGCCGGACTATTTTTCCTGAAGTGCCCTGCTTCATCGTGAAAAAGAATCAGGTATTGATCTCGTTGTCATCACTGGATTTCAGCTTTATGGTGGAAGAGAATATTTCAGAAATATTTAAACTCTTCCATAAGTACCAGATGAAGGTGGATCTTATTCAGAATTCGGCTATTAGTTTTAAAGTTTGTGTAGATAATAAATTCAACCAGCTTGAAAAACTGATCCAGCATCTTAAGGCGCGATTTAAAGTTGATTACAAAACCGGTGTTTCTCTTTATACCATCAGGCATTTCAATGCGGAAGCGATCGCTAGCCTGGAAAAGGATAAAACCGTACTTTTAAAACAATTGACCCAAAACACCGTTCAACTGGTAGCTGAAGATTGATTCTAGGTCAAAAACTAACCAAACCAGTCAATTATGGGAATTGTAAGTGCAAGAGAAGTAGCCCAAGTGATGAATCTACGCAAATTTGGTTTTCTTGGCGACAGCATAGGTTGGTTGATCCTCAAAACCACGAAACTTTCCCGCATTAATCGAGAATACGATAAACGCAGAAACCTTAATGGGATTGATTTTATAGATTCCATTCTAAATGAATTTGAAATCGATTTTGATATTCCGGAAAAAGACCTGAAAAGAATTCCAAAGGATGGCGCTTTTATTACCGTTTCCAATCATCCTCTTGGAGGAATTGATGGAATGATCCTGATGAAGCTGGTTCTGGAAAAAAGACCCGATTACAAGGTCATTGCAAACTTTCTTTTGCACCGTCTTGATCCGCTCAAACCTTATATCCTGCCGGTAAATCCTTTTGAGGATCATAAGGATGCCAAGTCCAGCCTGGGAGGAATGAAAAGATCGATCGCACATCTTAAAGCCGGGAATGCCCTCGGAATTTTTCCTGCCGGGGAAGTTTCAACAAGCAGGGACAAGCATTTGATCGTAGATAAACCCTGGGAACCTTCAGCCATGAAACTTATTCAGAAATCGAAAGTTCCAGTGCTTCCTATCTATTTCCATGCTAAGAACAGCGTGTTTTTCTATCGCCTGGCTAGTATGAGCGATGTGCTGCGTACTGCAAAATTGCCCAGTGAAATGCTTTCCCAGAAACGTAGAAAAATAAAGGTTAGAATAGGTCATCCAATTCCAGTTGAAGATCAGAAAGAACATACGAATCTGGAAGCGTATACCGCATTTTTACGACGTAAAACATATATGCTTGCCAATGTGTTTGAGAAGAAAAATTTACTGTCCAAACTTCCCAGAACACTAAAAATCCCCAGATCTCCAAAAGACGTTGCTGAAGAAACCAATTCAGAATTAATGAGTCTTGAAGTGGAGAATTGCAGAAGAATGGATAAAAGGCTACTGCAAAGTAAAAATTACGAGGTGTTTCTAGCCAAACGTGAAGTGATCCCAAACATACTGAATGAAATTGGCAGATTAAGAGAGATCACATTTCGAGAAGTGGGAGAAGGCACTAATAAAAGTGTGGACCTTGACAAATTCGATGATCATTATCATCATTTGTTCCTTTGGGATCGAGAAGCCGAAAAGATAGCCGGTGCTTACAGAATGGGAATGGGAAATGAGATTTTTGCAGCTCATGGAATCGATGGTTTCTACCTGCAGGACCTGTTTGGTTTTGAACCAGAACTTTACAAAATGATGAGCGAGAGCATCGAAATGGGTCGGGCGTTTATCATTAAAGAATACCAGCTAAAGCCCATGCCTTTGTTCTTACTCTGGAAAGGAATTGTGCATTGTACCTTAAGGTTTCCTGAACATAAATACCTGATTGGAGGGGTCACCATTAGCGACAAATTCAGTAATTTTTCAAAATCTCTCATGATCGAGTTTATGAAGTCCAATTATTACGATCCATATGTTGCCCAGTATGTTCACCCCAAGAAAGAATTTAAAGTAAAACTTGTCGATGCCGATAAAGATCTTGTTTTCGATGAAAGTGAAGCTGATCTTAACAAATTTGACCGCATCATTGATGAGCTGGAACCAGAAAACCTCAGACTTCCGGTGCTTATAAAAAAATATATCAAGCAAAACGCTAAGGTGGTTGCTTTTAACGTAGACCCTTTGTTTAATGATGCGGTAGACGGACTTATGTATATAAGGATCGCTGATCTACCGGAGAGCACGGTCAAACCGGTGATGGAAGAGTTTCAGAAAGAACTTGAAGAGCGGGCGGCGGCAACTACAAAAGATAAATAAGCTGCTGTTAAGATACTGTTATTCTGATGTTTTTACTGGACATTGGAAAGCCTGATTCTTAACTTGCAAATCTAAACGCTAACAACATGGAAAATATATTAATAGCCGGTGCAACCGGTGCTACAGGAAAAAGAGTAATCGAAATCCTGAACAACTCTGAAAGTTTTAATCCGCTGGCACTTATTCGAAAAGAAGAGCAAAGACAGCAGTTTGAAGATATGGACGTAGAAGCTGTGATGGGAGATCTTGAAGGAGATGTAAGTCACACCATGAAAGGAATTGATAAAGTGATCTTCGCCGCAGGATCTGGTGGAGGAACCAGTGAGGAAAAAACCATTGCCGTAGACCAGGAAGGTGCTAAAAAACTTATTGATGCAGCGAAAAATTCCAACGTTCAAAAATTTGTAATGTTGAGCGCAATGGCAGCAGATGAACCATCAAAAAATGAAGATCTTAAGCATTATCTAGAAGCGAAAAAAGAAGCTGACGACTATCTTCGTGCAAGTGGATTGAATTATACGATCGTTAGACCAGGTGCGTTGACCGATGATCTTGGCCTTGCTAAAGTTGAAGTTGCAGAAGGTTCACTTGGAAAAAGAGGAGAGATTTCCAGAGATGATGTAGCATTTTTACTGGTGATGTCACTGGCAGATCCATTAGTAAAGAATATGACTTTTGAGGCAATTGAAGGTACGCAATCTATAAAAGAAGCTTTATTAGATCTTACCACTAAAGCTTAAATAATATATTAAATCAGGAAAAAAGCCATGCGATGCATGG
>NZ_JBLWIM010000012.1:630215-640517 GCF_048381525.1 Christiangramia qingdaonensis | reverse complement strand
CGAGGAAAACCTGATCTACAGGCTCCCATAATTCGATCTTGTTTCCTTCAGGATCCAGGATCCAGCCAAACTTACCATAGTCATAAGTTTCCATTTCGCCTACAACTTCTACTCCTTCAGTTTTCAAAACCTTCAGTAATTCTTCCAGGTTCTCTACCCTGAAATTCATCATGAATTGTTTTTCCGAAGGTTGAAAATATTCAGTTTTATGATCCATCGGGCTCCATTGCGTTGAACAATCATTTCCCTGTTTATCCTTCCACCAGAAAGTACAACCGTATTGATCAGTATTCAAACCTAGATGCTGATTGTACCAGCTTTTTGTAGCATCAGGATCTTTCGCTTTGAAAAAGAAACCTCCTAAACCTGTAACCCTGTTTTTCATATTGATTCGAATTTAAAGTTCTATTACTTGTTTAAAGGGAATTGAGATCTTTAATGCTCTAAAGTGAAGCTCTTGCTATTTCTTCTCATCTCCAAAGCTTCCAATGATCTTATCTGCAATCACCGTGGCTAGTTTTTCATGAGATTCTCTAGTCCAGCCTGCAACATGCGGACTCAATAGTGTATGTGGCATGAACATTAGTTCTCTTAAAGCCTCCGGAATAGGATCTGCCGCACTTATGCTTACATTCTTCTTATTCCCGAAAAGACTTTCAAAACTGGATTTTTCATATTCCAGTACATCCAGTCCTGCTCCAAGGATCTTTCCCTCTTTTAATGCGCCAACAAGATCTTCTGTCACCGCACTTTTTCCTCTCGCGGTATTGATGAACCAGATAGGTTTCTTAAAGTTAGCAATAAATTCCTTATTGATCATTTGATTGGTCTTCTCTGTTAATGGAGTATGTAAACTCACGACATCCGCCTTTTCAAAAAATTCATCGTAGGAAACCTGTCTTGCATTCTCATCTGCAATTCCATCTTTTAGATCATAAAAGATAACATCAACATCAAAACCTCTAAGCTTTTTTGCAAAACTCTTCCCCATATTTCCGTAGCCTATTAAACCAACGGTTTTCCCGTCCAGTTCTACACCACGGTTTTCTTCACGATGCCATAATCCTTCGCGAACCTCTCGATCTGCTTTGTTTAGTCGGTTAAAGAGTGATAAGAGCATTCCAAGAGCATGTTCCCCAACAGCATTCGCATTCCCTTCTGGGGCAGAAAATAGTTTGATTCCGCGTTCCTGAGCATATTCCACGTCAATGCTTTCGAGTCCGGCGCCAACACGTGCGATAAACTTCAAATTTGGCGCAGCATCAATAAATTCTTTATCGATCTTATACCTGCTTCTTATGACGATACCATCATATAAATGTTGATTTTGCAGGGTTTCTTCACGGCTTTGTTCGAAGCCTTCCACATTATGATGACCAGCTTCAGCCAGTTTTTGCATTAATATTGGATGGTTGGTATCTGCGTGTAGGATGATCATGTCTTTCTTATTTGAATTTAGCAATTTTCACAGTTTCAGTAATCTACTGAAAATGCCTGCTACAAAGTTAAGAATGATTTGGCAGAAGCCGTAAAACAGTCCTAGAAACCTAGGATCGCCTTGGCGATAAGAAAGTAAGTAAGGATCCCGAAAACATCGTTACTTGTAGTGATAAAAGGTCCGGTAGCAACGGCAGGATCAATATTATTTTTATTCAGAATAATAGGGATAAAAGTACCAATAAGTGCGGCTAATACAATCACAGAAATCAGGGCCACTCCGATACTTATCGATTCCTGAATAGTGGTTCCGAAGAAATAGGAACTAATTGCGAAAACGATAATGGCTATAGAAGTTCCATTTATAAGTGCCAGGCCGAATTCCTTTAGTAATCTGGATAGGATATTCCCTCTCAAACTGTCATTCGCCAGTCCCTGTACGATGATCGCACTGGACTGTACTCCAACATTCCCTGCAGTTGCCTGGATAAGCGGCACAAACACCAGTAAGTTTGGATATGTTGTAAGTATGGTTTCAAAACCGGAAATAATACTGGCAGCTCCAAGACCACCGAACATCCCGATCATTAACCAGGGTAATCTTGCCCTGGTTTGCTTGAAAATATTATCATCGGCCTCCAAATCTTCAGAGATACCTGCGGCCATCTGGTAATCCTTTTCAGCTTCTTCCCTTACAAAATCAAGAATATCATCAACGGTAATTCTTCCTACAAGGCGATTCATTTCATCCACTACGGGAATCGCTTCAAGGTCATACTTTTGCATGATCCTCGCTACCTCATCACCTTCAGTGTGCACATTTACATAGTCCACCTGCGGAATATAAACATCGCTGATATTGGCATTGCTGGAAGCAGTTAGTAGATCTTTAAGGGAAAGTCTTCCTTTTAGTTTATTCTTGGAATCGACTACATAAATTGAATGAACACGGGTCACGTTCTCAGCTTGCTTTCGCATCTCGGCCATACAGCCGGTAACACTCCAGTTCTCATTAACCTTCACGAGCTCTTTTGCCATAAGACCACCGGCAGAATCTTCGTCATAACGAAGCAGTTCCACGATATGATCTGCATGCTCCTCATCTTCAATCTCAGCGATCACATTTTGCTGAAGTTCCGGTGACAGTTCAGAAATAATATCTGCTGCATCATCAGTATCCATTTCGTTCAGCTCTGAAGCGATCTCGCTTGGAGAGAGATTTTCAAGAATACGTTCCCGAACATTCTCTTCCAGCTCCATAAGAGCTTCAGCAGTTTTCTCACTATCCAGAAGCCTCACGATATACGTGGCTTCTTCCAGGTTTATTTCGGTAAGAATTTCAGCAATATCAGCGTGATGCACGTCTTCAAGGTGCAACAGCAATTCCTCATCGTTTCCTTGTTCGATGAGGTACTGGATCTTGTCAATTAATTCTTCACTTATTTGAAACTGCATACGGCTCTATTTTTTGCGTCAGTTCAATAAACTGCTGGAAACCGAGTTGTTCCGGTCGAGAGCCAAATATAGTATCTTCCCTTAAATTATCTGGAAGATTAAGACTTTTTAAAGAGTTACGAAGTGTTTTTCTACGTTGGTTAAAAGAAGTTTTCACCACGGTGAAAAACAGCTTTTCATTACAGGGTAGACTATAGTTTTCCTTACGTTTTAAGCGTAGAACTCCGCTATCCACTTTAGGTGGTGGATTGAAAACTGTTGGGGGCACCGTAAACAGATATTCTGCTTCATAAAATGCCTGAACAAGTACGCTCAAAATCCCGTAAGCTTTACTTCCTTCCTTTTCACAAATTCGTTTAGCCACTTCTTTCTGAAACATTCCAGAAAATTCTGGGATCTGGTCACGCATTTGCAAAACCTTAAAAACTATCTGTGTAGAAATATTATAGGGAAAATTACCAATTACGGCGAACTGTTCCTCTCTAAAGATACTTCCAAGGTCATGTTTTAAGAAGTCTTTTTCATGAATACGACCACGTAAATGCAGGTAATGACTTTCCAGATATTCCACACTTTCTGAATCGATCTCGATTACGTGAACTTCAGTATCTTTTTCAAGAAGATACTTGGTAAGCACACCCATCCCTGGACCTATCTCCAAAGTTTTCCTATATCCGGAATAATCGAGGGTGTCCGCGATTTTCCTGGCGATATTCTCATCGGTCAAAAAATGCTGACCCAAATGTTTCTTTGCGCGAACATCTGTATTGGAGTCCTGTTTTGGTGGCCTGTTATTTTTCATGATAATTATTCTGGGGAAGTATATTCACCAATTAGTTCAAGTTCGGTTCTAAAAGCTACAAATTTACCTTCGAAAGCTTTGGAACTTGCCCGCATTTTAGTGGCATCTTCCTGGTAATATCGCTCCAGCATTTCCTTACTTTCCGTAGTATACTGGACTGAATAGGTGATGCCACCCATTGGTTCCTGCACCATCACCTTGGTCATCAAAGCTTTGCTGAACTTTCCGGTTTTCAACATTTCCGGGATATGTTCTTTTTGCATCCATTCCATCCATTGGTCGTGGATCTCTTCCTGTACATTCAGGGTAACATTATAAATGATCATTGGGAAATTTTTTAAAGATGTTATTCCAGTATATCTCCACGAAGTTGCCGGTACTTTTTACGGGCATCTGTGAAATAAATACTATTGGCAAAGTTAAAGATAATTTGCTCGTAAAGAGTCTTTGCCTTCTCTGGATGTTCCAGCTTGCTTACGTAAAGTTCGGCAAGATAAAAATGTGCGTTATCTGCCAGGATATCATTACCATACGATTGGATGATCTGTAAATAATTATTCTCAGCCCTATCATAACTTGCTTCGTATTCAAAAAGCTTTGCCTGCGCATACAAAGCTTCATCCTCTATACTTTCACCCTTATGCGTTTCCAGGATCGTATCCAGCATGGAAATAGCTTCTGAATTTCGCTTCTGAAATGCCAGCAGATCTGCCCTTGCATACTTTTTAAGTGCAGTTTGCGTACTATCTTCCTGGCTATTGTCCGTGATAAGTAAACTCAATTCCATGGCATCATTTGCAATCAATTGAGACGTAGATTTTTTAAGAATATCAAGCTGAGTTTTCGCCCATTCAAAATCACCTTTATAGTAACTTGTCTTGGCCACCTTAAACCTAGCATCCTGCGCCATGATATCGTTTTCCACCAGGTTTTGCACCTGTGAATAATAGATCAATGCCTGGTCGAACTTTTCCTGGATCACCAAAATATCTGCCAGAGCCATTTTTACTTTCGCTTTTTCAAAATTGGATAATTGCAGTTCCTGAGCGTTTTCAAGCAAAGCGATCGCTGCTTCTTTTTTATCTCTTCGGAAAGCTCTAAAGTTTGCCAGATCGATCTGAAGTTCCAGCGTTTCATTATCAACTCCGTATTCTCCAATCAATTGCTCAAATGCCAATTCAAGGTCATTTAATCCTGCTGAAGTTACCGTTTCTGTTCTGAGTTTTAGCAATAGATGTCTGGCCTGTAAATTAAAGGCCGGTGATGGTGATTCTTCGATCGCATAGGTCAGGATTTCCTGTGCTACCTCAAATTGCTTCGCTTCCCGTGCGAGCAATGCAAGATTGAGAATCCCCTGTAAGTTCTTTTCTCCTCTTTTATAAATTGCGCGCTCCTGAGTAAAAGCTTTATCGTATTGATGCTGCTGCACAAAAAGCCAGCTTAGCATTTGATTATATAATAATCTTGGATCTTCCTGTGACCTCTTCAGTAGTAATTTTCTAAAGTTGATATTGGCTTCCGTAGCAGGATCATCAGTGATATAACGACTAAATTCCCGGTTTGCCAGGCTATAGAATTTTGTATCATCTTCTATAAGATCGAGATAATTAGAGAACATCTTTTCAGTATTTCCCTGTTCCCCGTAGATCCTTGCGAGTTGCAAATTAAAATTCTGAGCGGGATTGATCTCCATTGCTCGTTCATAAGCTTTTACTGCATAGTCGAGCAAACTGTATTTCTCAAAACTTCGGGCAATAGAATAGGCATAGTTGGGTCGCGATTCACCCGCCTGCAAAGCTTCCTGGTAAAACTGTTCTGCTCGTTCCAGGTTTTGCTGAAGTTCATAGTTATGACCAATATCAATTAGGATGGCTGGATTATTTGCCGAAGCGCTCATACGCTCCCGCAGAAGATCTTCCGCAGCTTTGAAATCCTCCAGTTGTTGATATGAACTTACGAGACCGTTAAAAATTATTGGATTGGAAGGATTATCCTCGTAAATATCCTGGTAGATCTTAAGTGCTTTTTTGTATTCTCCCTGATCGAAAAAATTCCTGGCAAGCTGCTCAGATTGTGCAACCGCTATAGAGCCGGTGAGCAGGAAAATCAGCATAAATAAAAAACAGCGCATATGTAAATATAAACATTTGCGCTGTTCCAGAATGGTGAACCTCAGGTTAATCGATAAGATCGAAACCGCAATATGGAACCAGAACTTCAGGAACTTTAATTCCTTCGTCAGTCTGGTAATTTTCAAGGATTCCGGCAAGTACTCTCGGTAAAGCCAGGGCGCTACCATTTAAAGTATGGGCCAGTTCCTTTTGATTTTCTTTATTCTTGTATCGTAATTTAAGTCGGTTTGCCTGAAAGGTTTCGAAATTTGAAACCGAACTTATTTCCAGCCATCTATCCTGAGCAGTAGAGAATACTTCAAAATCGAAAGTAAGCGCTGCTGTAAATCCAAGATCACCACCGCATAGACGCAAAATACGGTATGGCAGTTTTAATTCTTTAAGCAGATTTTTAATGTGATCTACCATCCCATCTAAAGCTGCATAAGAGTTTTCCTGAGTTTCAACTCGTACGATCTCTACTTTATCAAATTGATGTAAACGATTCAATCCTCTTACATGCGCTCCATAAGATCCCGCTTCTCTTCTAAAACATGGAGTATAACCGGTACATTTAATTGGAAAATCTGTTTCGGTCATCAAATTATCACGAAACATGTTCGTCATAGGAACCTCAGCCGTTGGGATCAGGTAAAGATCATCTTCGGTAACATGATACATTTGTCCTTCTTTATCTGGCAACTGTCCCGTTCCATAACCTGAAGCCTCATTCACCATAAGAGGTAATTGATATTCAGTATAACCAGCTTCGGTTGCTTTATCCAGGAACCAGGTGATTAACGCACGCTGTAATCTCGCTCCTTTTCCTTTATACACCGGAAATCCTGCTCCAGTGATCTTATTCCCTAGCTCAAAATCTATAATATCATACTTCTTAGCCAGTTCCCAGTGTGGTTGAGAACCTTCGGCCAGTACCGGAACATCACCATCTTTAAATATCTCCTCATTGTCCTCTTCGCTATTACCGGCGGGAACAGATGGATGTGGAATATTTGGAATCGTATATAGCAACTCCTGCAGTTGAGCTGTGGTGCCATTAAGTAATTCTGAAAGATCTTTAGAATCTTCCTTTAATTTCCCGGTTTTTTGCTTTAAAACATTAGCCTTCTGGTGTTCCCCATTTTTGAACATAAGCCCTATTTCTTTCGAAAGCTTATTGGATGTCGCCAGGGTATCATCTAATTGCGCCTGCGTGGACCTTCTGGTCTCATCCAGGTCAAGGATCTTATCGAATACGGCTTCAGCCTCAAAATTTCGCTTTTTGAGTGCCTGTATATATTCGTCTTTATGTTCTGCTATTTTGGAAACCTGTAACATAAGGCCTGAAAATTTTAAATGAAGTTGAATTTTTTATAAGCTGCAAATGTAGCAAAAGCAGGCTAGAAAATTAGTCTTCGGTAGAAGGTAAAATCCAGTCATGGTGACGAAAATGCTGCCATTCTTCAGCCGCCAGATCTACCTTTGGATCGATAAGAGTTTTATAGGGACCACGATTCACCCTGATTTTCCCTTCAGTATAAACCTCTATTTCCATACCTTTTTCAGCATATTCCTGCTCGAGCCTTTGCGCAAATTGCCAGATCATGTCCGGTTTGCTTGGAATAGCTCTCAATTGTTTGCGGGACAGGTAATCTTCTTTCTGAACAATGATCGTATCGCTAGTTCCTTTTTCCACTACTTTGAAAGTAATTCTACCACCTTTGCCTCGCAACATCATTCGCCAGCTTAAGCGATGTCCTTCTTCGGTCCAGAGCACATCATCCTGAAAAAACCAGTGACGTAAAGGCAAAGCTACCTGTATAGCAAACCACACCGCCAGAGCACCAATAAAGATCTTATTCCAGGAAGGAACATTGATCTCATTTCCAGTATAGAATCTTTTCTTTCCTCGCAGGAAAATCTTGTTGATAGTTTCCGCAGGAAAAAAGAAGATACAGAAGGCAAGCGACATATAGGGAAAGATGCCAATATGAAAGATAAAACTATTGAAAAGATGGAAGAATATCGCGGCGATAAACGCTATTAACCTGGTCCTTTTCCAAAGTAGCAATGGGATAATCAGCAGATCAAAAAGGAGTCCGAAATAAGTAATCGCGTAGCGAATCCAGGGTTGTTGAAGAAACTCTCCAACCAGCCAGTAATCCTTCTTAGAAGCCATTAGCATCGCAGGAAAACTACCATCCAGCCAGTCTGGGTAAAATTTGGCTACGGAAGCATAAGTATATACAATCCATAACTGAAGTACGATTACCACCCAGACCCACCTGGGCATGGAAATTCTGCTTATTTCCGGTTTTCTCCATGCATCTATCGAAAACCAACGATGTGCCGGCAGAAAGCTCATGATAAAACATAAGAGCATGAGCAGGTAATAATGATTGTTATAAGAGGATTTCTGCATCAAATAAACCCCAGCCCACATGATCCCGTAGAGCAACATGGACATTCTATACTTGAAGCCCAGCATAACAAAAATCCCGAAAACCCCCATGATCGCGTAATACCAGATCATCCCGTTTCCAGGTAGCGGTTGAAGAAATTCGAATCCAATAAAATTGAAGGTGAATTCTGGCTCTATCATGGTTCGGCGAATCCAACCAGTGAAAATAGCGCCAAATGCTTCAATGGTGATCAATAATCCAAATAACGCACGAAAAACAACAAGTGCCGAATTATCGACTTCTTTGAATAACCACCTATTCAGCATAATTATCCTTGATATATTGACTTGAAAATGCCTGATCCTGCTTCATTGCGATCTTTAATTCTTGTACTGAATTAAATTTCTTTTCATCGCGGATCCTTACCAGCATTTCTATGGTAAATTCTTTTCCGTATAGATCTTTATCAAGATCAAAAAAGTAAGTTTCTATCGTTTGCTCCTTCCCTCCAACAGTAGGATTTGTTCCAATATTCATCATTCCAAAAATGGTCTGTCCATCTAAAACAGATCTTACTACGTAAACACCATTCTTCGGTATTAGTTTATAATCTTCAGGAATCTCCATATTTGCGGTGGGATAGCCAAGATCTTTGCCAATCCCTCTCCCTCTAACCACGGTACCCTTCAGAGTAAATTCACTTTGAAGGTAAATATTGGCCTGTTCCACTCTCCCGTCCAGAAGTGCTTTTCGAATCTTTGTAGAACTTACAGCTACTTGCTCCACGTCCTGCTGAGAGATCTCTTCTACCTCGAAACCAAATTCTTTTCCAAATTGCTTGAGATCATTGATATCTGCAGTGCGATTACGCCCGAATCTATGATCATAACCAATAATGATCTTTTTTGCCCTGAGTTTATTTACAAGGATATCCCGTACGAATTCCAGTGCCGTTAACCTCGAAAATTGATGTGTAAAAGGATGAACCACAAGGTGATCTATCCCTGTTTGATCTAATAATTGCTTGCGCTCCTCGATCGTATTGATAAGCTTGATATCGCTTTCCTTCTGCAATACCATTCTTGGATGAGGAAAAAAGGTTAGCACTACCGAGTCCAGGTTGTTGGCGTTGGCAGAGTTCACAAGGCGATCTATGATCTTGCGATGTCCTGCATGAACCCCATCAAAAGTCCCTATGGTCACTACAGTTTGACGTTCACTACTAAATGAGTTTGCACCTTTATGCTCTTCCAAATCCTGTTATTTTCCGTTATATGAATTCATGGTATTGGAAACTCCAGCTGTTCCAAAGCTCAATATTAATTCTGCGGAAGTTTTTAAACGTTCCGGCATCTTCTTAAGTTCATCACCTTCCCATTCACCAAGTACATAATCTATTTGTTGTCCTTTGGCGAACTCATCACTGATCCCGAATCTAAAGCGATTGTATTTCGTGGTATTTAATTGTGCCTGTATATCTTTGAGTCCATTATGACCACCGTCGCTACCTTTGGTTTTGAGTCTCAAAGTTCCAAAGGAGAGGTTGAGATCATCTGTCACTATTAGTAAATTTTCCAGGTTGATCTTTTCCTTCTGCATCCAGTAATTTACTGCCTTCCCGCTAAGATTCATATACGTGCTGGGCTTGAGAAGCACAAATGTTCTTCCTTTAAATTTAAAGCTGGCAACGTCGCCCAGTTTCTGGGTTTCAAAGCTCACCACTTTTTCTCTGGCAAGTTCATCAAGGATCTTAAATCCTATATTATGCCTGGTATTTTCGTATTTCGGGCCAATGTTTCCTAAGCCTACGATCAAAAATTTCTTCATGGGATCTATTTGCTTCCCGGTCTCTTTCTTACGTAATATCCTTCCGAAGAATGAAAGCATCCAATTTAGTTTTCGTAAAGATAAAATTTATCAGCTACTTTGAAATTAGATTACTAAAAACCGAATGATAAAATTCTGCTAATAAAAAAAGCATTCCGAAGTGGAATGCTTTTCTATATGAATTAAAGACTAAGACTAGTTGTCTTCTCCTTCTTTTACTGCTGCCACATCATCAGTCTCAGTAGCTGGTACTTCGTCTGGAGCAACT
>NZ_JBLWIM010000012.1:626835-630191 GCF_048381525.1 Christiangramia qingdaonensis | reverse complement strand
AGAGCAACAATGTTACGAGAAGTTCTTACCTGACAGATTACTGTGTTATCTGGATGCTGGATCACATAATCCTCACTAGCAACACCAGTTACATAAAGCTTCTGACCGATTTTAAGTTTAGACACATCTGCAACGATGTAATCTGGAAGATCTCCAGGTAAACCTCTTACCTTAAGACGACGAAGGTTGTATCTTAGCACACCACCGTTCTTAACCCCTCTTGCAACACCTTCAGTGTGAACAGGAATTTCCATTGTAATTGGCTTATCATCGAAGATCTGGTAGAAATCGATGTGAAGGATAGAATCATTCACTGGGTGAAATTGAATATCCTGAAGAATTGCATCAAAAGATTTTCCATCTTTCAATTTAATTTTAACTGTATGTACATCTGGAGTGTACACAAGGTCTTTGAATGAGATTTCCTCTGCTGCAAAGTGTAGTGGATCACCTTCTACGCCGTACAATACGCAAGGAACCTGTCCAGCATTACGTAGTGCCTTCGTTGCCTTCTTGCCTACGCTTTCTCTTTTAGATCCGTTGATCGTAATTGATTTCATTGTTGTAATTTAAAGTTATAACAAATGTCGTCGGGTCCGCTTTGGACTGCCTTCATTTGCCAAAATTTTGAGGTTGCAAAAGTAAAGCTTTTTCTGAATCTATAAAATACTGATCCTTAAAAAGTTCAGATGAATTACAGAGATCATGATTTTGGTATCTCTCACTGGAAGTTCATCTATTATTTGTATAAATTGAAGCTTATTTAATTCTGAAGTACATGGAGAACCCATCTGAAACTGTAAATGCCAACAAGCGAATAGCCGCGATCGATCTTGGCACAAATTCTTTTCATGCCGTACTGGTAGATATTTATCCTGATGGAAGTTTTAGAACGGTAGACAAATTGAAGGAAATGGTCATTCTTGCCGAAAAAGGAATGGATAATAAATTAAGTGAAGAAGCCATGCAACGTGGCCTTGACGCTATGAAAAGAATTAAGTTTCTATGCGATAGCATGCACGTGGAAGAAATCATCGCCTTCGCCACTTCAGCCATACGGGAAGCCACCAATGGAGGAGATTTTATTCAACGAATGAAAGCTGAATCTGGCATCAAAGTAAGAGCAATCTCGGGCAGTAAGGAAGCAGCATTAATCGGGTTGGCGGTTCAGCATAGTATAGCACTTTCTGAAGAACTGGTCTTGATGGTAGATATTGGAGGAGGAAGTGTGGAATTTATTCTGGGTAATAATGAGAAATTTCTCTACTCTCAAAGTTTGAAACTCGGCGTTGCCCGCATGGCGGCCAAATTTGTTTCTCATGATCCTATTAACAAAGAAGAGATCAAAGATTTAAAAAAACATTATAAAAAAGAACTTGGTGAACTTTCAGAAATACTAGCAAAACATAAAGTTAGAACCATTATTGGAAGTTCCGGAACCATGGAGAATATAGGCGCCATGATCGCCAACAGAAACTCTCATACGGCCAATATGAGCCTGAACGAACTGGTTTTTGATGTTTCAGAATTTAAAAAACTCTACAAGAATTTTATTCAGCTTGATCGGAAAGAAAGGGAAGATATTAGTGAACTGGATGAAAAAAGGATAGATATCATCAACCCGGGAATGGTGCTGGTGAAATATCTTGTTAAGGAATTTGAAATTGAAGAGATCAAAATTTCTGAAGCTGCGCTTCGAGATGGGATGATCCTCGATTTTATCAAAAAGGAACGTCCAAAACTTGATCTGGTCGCTAATTATCCTGAGCCGCGAAAACGCAGTGTTCATGAACTCTTACGCAAATGCCACTGGATGGAAGATCACTCTAGGCATGTGGCAGCGATGAGTCTGCAGTTATTCGATGCTTTTCAAAAAGATCTTAAACTGGAAGAGGCAGATCGCGAGCTACTGGAATACGCAGCCTTAATGCATGATATTGGTTATTATATCAACTATCGTAAACATCACAAACATACGCTGTATATAATAAGACATGCAGATCTACGTGGTTTCAACGAAGATGAGATCAATATTATGGCGCATACCGCTCGTTATCACCGAAGAACTGTTCCTAAAAAGAGACATTATCTTTATAAGCAGTTATCCAAGAAACTACGCAAAAGGATCGAGAAACTAGCTGCTTTACTCCGTCTTGCCGATGGCCTGGATCGCAGTCACTACCAGAACGTTCAGGAATTGGAGATCATTAGATCTTCGGAAAAGATCAGGTTGCAAATAACAACGCTCGGGGATCCGGAACTGGAAGTGTGGGGAGGTTTACGCAAGGCAGATCTCCTGAAGGATATTACTGGAAAAGAGATCGAGATCATCACGATAGAAAATCAAAACAAACAGAATCAAACATAAAAAAAGCCGGTTTAGAACCGGCTTTTTTTTAATGTTATATCAAATACTGAAGTTACATGATGAACTTTTCACTAATGGAGCGATTATCATTTACACTCTTCATCACATCTGCAAAAAGATTTGCACAGCTTACTACCTTGATTTTCTTGCTTTCCTTTCTTAGTGGAATGGAATCTGTAACGATTAATTCCTCAAGTTTAGATTTTTCTACACGCTCATAAGCTTCACCAGAAAGTACAGGATGCGTACAGATGGCACGAACGCTTAAAGCTCCGCGTTCCATCATAAGATCTGCTGCTTTGGTTAGAGTTCCTGCGGTGTCAACCATATCATCTACCAGGACTACATTTTTCCCGGTAACATCTCCAATTAGCTCCATATGGGAGATCACATTTGCTTTCGCTCTTTGCTTGTAGCAAATCACCACATCGGTTTCTAATGCTTTGGAATATGCATAAGCTCTTTTAGAACCACCCATATCAGGAGAAGCGATGGTCAGGTTATCAAGTCCAAGATTCTTTAAGTATGGAAGAAAAACAGTACTGGCGTAAAGGTGATCCACAGGTTTTTCGAAAAATCCCTGGATCTGGTCGGCATGAAGATCCATTGTGATGATCCTGGTTGCGCCAGCAGTTTCGAGTATACTTGCGATCATTTTAGCGGCAATTGGCACACGGGGTTTATCCTTGCGATCCTGTCTTGCCCATCCAAAATAAGGCATTACTGCAGTAATATGTCTAGCTGAAGCACGTTTAGCAGCATCCAGCATTAGAAGCATTTCCATCAGGTGGTCACTACCGGGATGGGTAGAGCCAATAATAAAAACCCTGCTTCCTCTTACAGACTCCTCGAAAGATGGCTGAAATTCACCATCACTATACGTGGAAGTGATCACATTCCCAAGATGAGTGCCGTAATGATCGGCGATTTTCTCGGCCAGCTCCTGGCTTTGTGTACAGTTAAAGATTTTAGCTTCCGTAGTCGGCAT
>NZ_JBLWIM010000012.1:621989-626803 GCF_048381525.1 Christiangramia qingdaonensis | reverse complement strand
GCCGTAAATTTAGAAAAACTTCCGCGCGAACAGGTCATAATTTGCTAACGGAATTTTAAAAATTACAGTTCCCCTGTTTAATGAGTTAGATCTATGACTAAAGCTGCTTTCCCCATTCATCCAATTCACGCAGAATATGCTCCAAAGATTTCCCTTTTTCAGTAAGTTGATATTCAACTTTGGGAGGAACTACCGGGTAAACCTTGCGGGACACCAGTAAGTCCTTCTCTAATTCTCGAACTGTTTGCGTGAACATTTTATTACTGATCTCTGGAATCCTGGATTTTAGAACACCAGATCTTTCCGGCCCATCCAGTAAATGAAAAAGTACCAAAGGTTTCCATTTTGTACCAATAAGGTTCATGGTCGCATTTAAAGGACAAATATTCTTAGATATAATTTTCGACATAAACCTCTGATTATGTTCTATTTACTCTTTTTGTAACCTATACCACTTTTAGGTAACTTATTGTTTACTAGGCTAATATACCGTAATTTTGAAGCTCTAAACAATAATGTTATGAAAAAAGAAAACGCTTATCCAAGATCATTTTCACATATTGGAATCACTGTTCCAGACCTCCAGAAAGCTGTAGATTTTTATTCTGAAGTAATGGGGTGGTACACGATCATGAAGCCGGCGAAGGTAGAGAAAGACCCTGATACTGCTATTGGACAGATGTGTATCGATGTATTTGGAAACGACTGGGAAGAATTTGAGATCGCACATATGTCTACTTCAGATGGTGTGGGTATCGAGTTGTTTTCATTTTCTAAGGGCAAAAAAGAAGCGCCAGCATTCAACCCATTTAACACAGGACTGTTCCATTTCTGTGTACAGGATCCGGATATTGAAGGTCTAATTGAAAAAATTGTGGCCAAAGGTGGGAAACAGCGAATGCCCATTAGAGAATATTACCCGGAAGAAAAACCTTTTAAAATGTGTTATGTTGAAGATCCTTTTGGAATTGTATTTGAAATTTATACGCATAGTTATGAACTTACTTATTCATCTGGCGCCTATTCAGAATAGAATAGTGAACTGAAATATATACCTTGAGACCTATTTAAACGTTCTAATTCGATGTTTAGTAAGGCTGTTTTCAGGTATTTCAAAGAGATAAATACATACAATGTTCCGCTGGCGATCATTATTGGTATCGCTGCCGGACCCCTGTATGCCCTGCTTATTTTTAGCAGTTTTGGTGTTTTTACAGGTAAACTTGCATTTGATTATTTCAAAAAGCATCAATACTATATGTATGAGAACCTGGGATTTAGCAAATCATTCCTGCTAAGTCGTGTTTTTCTTCTTAATATTCTGATTTCTGTTATCTGCGGAATAATCCTGTTGCTATTTTGAGAATTCTTCAGGCCCGAAATATTCATAAGAGCTATGCAGATAATATTCTGAATGATCTGAATTTTCAATGTAAAACAGGTGAAATGATCGGAATCTTTGGTAGGAATGGATCCGGAAAATCTACGCTTCTAAAAATTCTTTCCGGAAAAATAAAACCCGACCAGGGCAGCATTTATCTTGATGAACGGGAACTGACATCATCCTCCATCATTTCAGAAAAATTAATCGGCTGCTTACCACAGGACAGTTTTCTTCCGAAAAATTCAACTGTACAGGATATTATTCCGTTTTTTCATCCAGACGGAGAGGCTCAGGATCGCATATTTTATGCTAAAGGAGTCGGGAATTTTGCTTCCAGAAAGATCAAAGAACTAGCCATTGGCCAGCGGAGGTATCTGGAATTACTGCTTGTGGGCAATCTTGACCATCCATTTTTACTACTGGACGAACCTTTTTCTATGGTTGAACCTCTTTACAAAGAGTGCATTATTGAGTTCATTACTAACCTGAAAGCTAGAAAAGGTATTATCATCACAGATCATTATTACCAGGATGTTCTGAATGTTGCCTCTAAAAATTTTCTTCTGAAAAACGGGAATTTAGCAAGTATTTCTTCTGAAGCAGATCTGCTTACCGAGGGCTACCTGAAAACATAAAACTCCCTGATTTTTTATATTTTGCAGACCTAAACGTAAAAGAACAGGTTTCCAATACCTGAATACCACAGACAGTTTTGAATATGCAAGAACAGCCATTTGGACATAATTTAATCTATAAACCAATAGGATGGCTGTATCTACATTCCCTGCATTCAGAAAAAACAGCAAAATCTCTACTGAGTGAAAAGTTCAATAGCAGGTATGACCTTGCAGGTAGTCGTATAGTGCTTAACCTGTTTAGCTTTATAATTCTTGCTGTATTTGTGATTTTTGTAGTAAGCCTCCTTCTTAAATCTGTCCAGTATTTCGTGGCTTGACCTAAAATAAAAAAGGGCGGCAAAGTGCCACCCTTTTCTTATTATGATAATTTAATTTAAACCTTAAGATCGTAGCGATCAAGATTCATCACCTTGTCCCAGGCTTTTACGAAATCTTTTACGAATTTCGCTTCAACATCATCAGTAGCATACACCTCAGCCAGTGCTCTCAGTTCAGAATTTGATCCAAATATAAGATCTACCCTGCTTCCGGTATATTTCACTTCTCCGGTTCTTCTATCTCTTCCTTCAAAAAATTGATCATCTTCTGAAGTTGCCTTCCAGGTCACTCCGAAGTCAAGAATATTCTTGAAGAAATCGTTGGTCAACTGTCCTGGTCTGTCTGTGAAAACTCCATGCTTAGAACCGTCATAATTAGCACCAAGAGATCTCATTCCTCCTACCAGAACCGTCATTTCAGGAGCAGTTAGAGTTAGCAATTGTGCTCTATCGATCAATAATGCTTCAGCTGAAGCTGAGATATTATCCCTGTTTCCGAAGTAGTTTCTAAAACCATCTGCATTAGGCTCCAGTGGTTCAAACGCTTCCACATCGGTCTTCTCCTGGGTGGCATCTGCACGTCCCGGAGTAAAAGGCACTTCTACATCATGCCCAGCGTCTTTTGCTGCTTTTTCAACTGCTGCACAACCGGCCAGGACTATAAGATCTGCAATAGAAACTTTTTTAGAATCCTGTGAATCGTTGAAATCTGACTGAATTCCTTCCAACGTCTGGATCACTTTTCCCAATTGTGGCGGGTTGTTCACTTCCCATCCTTTCTGAGGAGCTAAGCGTACACGTGCACCATTGGCACCACCACGTTTATCGGAACCTCTATAAGTTGAAGCCGAAGCCCATGCAGCAGAAACCAGCGCCGCAGTAGAAAGTCCGCTATCGAGAATTTTAGATTTTAAGTTTTCAATATCCTGATCGTTGATGATTTCATGCTCTACTTTTGGAATTGGATCCTGCCATAGCAATTCCTCCTGTGGAACTTCCGGCCCTAAATATCTTTCGATAGGCCCCATATCTCGGTGTGTTAGTTTAAACCAGGCACGGGAATAGGCATCTGCAAACTCTTCAGGGTTTTCAAGGAAATGTCTGGAGATCTTTTCATATTCTGGATCCATCTTTAAAGAAAGATCTGTCGTTAACATAAACGGTGCATGTTTCTTATCTGGATCATGCGCATCTGGAACAGTTCCCGCTCCGGCATTATCCTTTGGCTGCCATTGGTATGCTCCTCCTGGGCCTTTAATACATTCCCAGTCGTACTTAAATAGATTTTCGAAATAAGTATTACTCCATTTTGTTGGAGTGTCTGTCCAGGCGCCTTCAATTCCACTAGTGATCGTATCAGCTCCTTTTCCGGTTCCATAGGTATTCTGCCATCCCATACTCTGCATTTCAATCCCTGCAGCAGCTGGTTCAGCTTCCACATATTTCTCAGGATCTGCAGCACCGTGAGTTTTTCCGAAGGTGTGACCTCCCGCGATCAAAGCAACAGTTTCATAATCGTTCATCGCCATTCTTCCGAAGGTATCACGAATATAGGAAGCCGATTCTACCGGATCTGGATTCCCATTATGTCCTTCAGGATTCACATAGATCAATCCCATATGTGCTGCTCCTAGCGGACTCTCAAGTTCACCTTCAGCATATCTTTCCTCATTATCAAGCCACTCGCTTTCAGATCCCCAGTAAACGTCGTTCTCTGGCTCCCATACATCTTCACGACCACCTGCAAAACCAAACATTGGCAAGCCCATAGATTCATGAGCACAGTTTCCAGCAAGCACCAGTAGATCAGCCCAGGACAATTTTCTACCATATTTCTTTTTGATAGGCCATAAGAGTAATCTCGCCTTATCCAGGTTTGCATTGTCTGGCCAGCTATTTAGCGGAGCAAATCTCTGTTGCCCAGAACCAGCTCCTCCACGACCATCTCCAATCCTGTAAGTACCGGCACTATGCCAGGCCATACGTATAAAGAAAGGTCCATAATGACCATAATCTGCAGGCCACCAGTCCTGTGAGTCGGTCATAAGATCATAAAGATCCTGCTTTACTGCAGCCAAATCAAGACTCTTAAATTCTTCAGCATAATTAAAGTCATCGTCCATAAGATCGGTTAATGAAGAATGCTGTTTTAATATATTAAGGTTTAGCTGATTTGGCCACCAGTCTCTGTTAGAGGTCCCGTTACCAGCAGAGTTCTTAATAGCTCCGCCCATAAATGGACATTTACTGGATTCATTGACTTCCCAAACCTTGTGATTATCGTCGCTTCCAGAATGATTTTTTCCCATTTTGTTAAAATATTAGATTAATAAATTGGATTAGAGTTCGAATTTACGAAAAGGTGTTCGATAATTTTTATCTATAGTTTTTATATAATGATAGTTATATCGAATAGCTTAATGCCGAATTGCTGTAATTTATACAATTAAAGTTTTCAAACCTAACCGTGAAAAG
>NZ_JBLWIM010000012.1:618296-621953 GCF_048381525.1 Christiangramia qingdaonensis | reverse complement strand
AAAAAACTGAATATTTAGAGGCCCTACACTGCACTGTATCTTATATCTAAATAATGATGAAGTTGCTCAAATCTATAGACTGGCTCCTGATCCTGTTTTTAATCGTACTTGCTATTATTGCGAGTGTTATTATTTCTGAATGGAATTCTATCGTAGATTTTGGTCATGACATCATTTAAATTTGATAGATTGCTTTTTCTGAAATTCGATTTTGATTTTTAAAAATCTTGCTGAACCTATATGACACACAGGTCTGAAAACCCCAATCCTGAAACAGATCATAACCACGATGAATTTGAAGACAATGAAATAACAGAACTCATTCCCGCACTATATTCAAAAAGAGTTATTTTCATGTTCTGCCTGCTCTTCTCCACGATCTTTGGAGCAGTTATTCTTATGAGCAACCTGAACAGCGTTAAAGAGAATAAAGGAAAATGGCAGGTATTGCTTTTTGCACTTTTATATACTACTGGACATGCCTATACCGTATTTAATTTCTCCACTACTTATATTGGCTTAATGCTGAATTTAGGTGGCGCTTTAATTCTCACAGAATATTTCTGGAACAGGTATATAGGAATGGAAAGAGAATTTATTCGGAAAAGCTGGACCAAACCAGCAGTAGTATCAGCCTTAATTACAGTACCACTTATTGTAGCAGCTGTACTTTCTACTCAGTAAATTTTTGATCATGAATACTGAAATAAAACTTCTACCTGGTTATTTCAAAATTACTGGTTGGATCCTTTTAGTCATAAGTATTATCGTACTAATATTATTTCTAGTACTGGACATAGATGAAACAAAGTACAACTGGATCCTTACAACGAATAAGCTCATTTGTCTTCTAGCTTTAACTTTCGTTAGCTTCAGCCGGATGAGGAACGAAACTCCTGAAATTGTTCGCAAACGTAAAACTTACTTAGTACGTGCATTGATATTTGGATCTGGCATTACAATCATTGAGCTCGCATTAGACTTGATTTTTGAAAGTAAGGATTCTATGAGAGATTCCGTAGAAATGATGTATTTGATCTTCGGATACTACCTTTTTACATTCTATGGAGATTCTAAAGTGAAAATGTTAAACAAAACCGATAAGTCTGCTAAATGACCTCACTGCTCTTTCAATTTTTGATATATTTAAATAAAAAAGAATAATTATGGCTTCAGAAGGAAAGATCGAAATTGAGAGTAAAATAAATGCAGAACTAGACCGGGTTTGGGAATACTGGACTAAACCAGAGCATATTACCAAATGGAATAAAGCCAGTGAAGACTGGTTGTGTCCCAATGCTGAAAATGATCTTAAGGAGGGCGGAAAGTTTAAATACAGGATGGAATCTCAAGATGGAAAAGTTGGTTTTGACTTCGCCGGAACTTATAAAGAGGTCAAGGAAAAAGAGAAACTCACTTATGAACTTGAGGATGGCAGGAATGCTGAAGTAACTTTTTCAGAAGAAGATGGTACCGTAATGATAAAAGAGATCCTGGATACAGAAGATGAGAATCCGGTGGATCAGCAAGAGCAAGGCTGGAAATCTATTCTTCAAAGTTTTAAAGCTTATACTGAAGAGCAATCATAACGAAAAAAGGCCGGAAAAAATTCCGGCCTTTTTTTTGTTATATATGAGAAGAACTATTGATCATCCAGCTGAACAGCATCGGTATCTGCCCCCATGTTTTTCAAAGTTTTATTGATATCTTCTGTCATTTCAGGTGGTCCGCATACATAAAATTGTTTACTAAGATCAGATACGTTGCTTTTCAGAAATTCCTCGTTCAAATGTGCATTTGTATGCTTAGTGTCTTTCTGATCTGTAATTACATAAGTAGCATTTTCACCAAGCATGCTATCCAGCTCCTCTTTCAGAATAATGTCCTTATCGGTCTTATTACTGAAGAATAAATTCATACCATCCAGTTTATTTTTCTTCTTAAGATCCCGAAGCATCGAAATATATGGTGTGATTCCGGCTCCTCCGGCAATAATATACCCAGGACCTTTATATTGGATTGCTCCCCAGGTATCTCTTACAATCAGTTCGTCACCTTCCTTGAGTTTAGATAATTGCTTCGTAACTCCATCGTGATCTGGATAGATCTTGATAGTAAACTCGAGATGATCGTCTTCGTTTAAACTGGTGAAAGTGAAAGGTCTTTTTTCATCTTTCCACTCTTCCTGGTTGATCGAAATTTCTGTTGCATGTCCTGGTGTAAACTCATAGCCTTCAGGTTTCTCAACAATGAATTGCTTCACATCGTGCGTTAGCTGCCCAATCGATTTGATCTTCACTACCTTTTCCATAATCTTTTTAATTTTCAAGATAAAGGAAATGAGTGCTTGAGTCAAATACGTTAGCTACTGTATGCAGTAATTTAACCATACTTAACGACTGTGCTTCTGCATTTAAGGAAGTTTAGGAATTGATCTCCTGCATCACTTCTGAAAATATGCGGTACGACCTAAGTCTATCTTCCTGATGGTAGATATGAGAAGCAACAATAACTTCATCAATACCGGTATCCTTCAGAAATTCTTCAGTTTTGTTTTTAATGTGCTGTTTGTCTCCTACGAACGAATATTTCAGCATTCGCTGTAAAGCGGGATTATCGCGAACTTCACGTAATTCAGCATCCATTTCAACCGGTTTTTGCAAATAGTCCAGATTCCCAGTAAGGACACCCACCATCATTCTAAGTGAGCTGGTGGAAAGTTTTTCGGCTTCTTCGTTGGTCTCTGCGGCGGTCACATTGATCCCTGCAATAGTATAAGGTTTTTCAAGATATGCTGAAGGCTGGAATTCTCTGTAATAAATTTCCATAGCTTCAAATAACTGTCCAGGTGCAAAATGACTGGCAAAAACATAGGGAAGCCCCTTTTCTGCAGCCACATGAGCACTATCAGTGCTCGAACCTAAAACGTACATAGGTACAATAACCCCTTCAGCAACAGTAGCTCTCACTTTTGTAGATTTTAAGCTATTCTTAAAGTATCGCTGAATTTCATCAATCTCATGGGGGAATTTAAAAACAGAATTCATGCGATCACTTCGAATCGCATGCGCAGTTACCTGGTCTGTTCCCGGAGCCCGGCCAAGTCCCATATCGATCCTGTCTGGATATAGAGACCCTAAAGTTCCAAACTGTTCAGCAACAATTAACGGAGAGTGATTTGGTAGCATAATACCGCCACTTCCAATACGAATACTATCTGTTTTGGCAGCGACATGACTCATCAGAACAGTCGTCGCAGAGCTCGCGATACTCACCATATTATGATGTTCTGCGAGCCAGAGTCTTTTATATCCTAGTTTTTCTCCCTGCTGAGCAAGGTCTACGGTATTTTTAAAAACCTGAGAATGTGAAATATCCTGACCTACAACTGCAAGATCCAGAATAGAGTAATTTATATGTTTGGTCATAAATTTAAAATTTGAAACCTGTATCTCTACAGGCCGGGATTTCGTCTCAACTCTATCCAAAACCTTACAGTGTTCAAACCCAAAGGAGGTTCAATGCCAATTTTCTGAAGTGAAAAATGCTGCTCTTAGAATACTGATAGCAGAAAGTGAGCTGAATTCTGCAATTTACTATCGAATGATTGCAAAGAAAAACCCTCACAGATTTCTGTAAGGGTTTTTAAGTACTCGA
>NZ_JBLWIM010000012.1:598488-618245 GCF_048381525.1 Christiangramia qingdaonensis | reverse complement strand
GTCTACCAATTCCGCCACTCGAGCTTGTGGACGGCAAAAATATAAAAAAAATGTAACCGCAACTTATAATTTGTAGAAAATATAGGGAAAGACACTTCCGTACTCAACCTAAAACTCAATCAGTTTCACCAACATCGTAACTAACTAAATACTAGGGTTTTGTAAAATATAGAAAATTTTTATTACCGATGTAAAAGCAATTGAATTTTGACATACATTCGCCCGATTTTAAACTATATCATATAAATGAAAAAACAATTTTTTGGTGCTTTAGCACTTGCTCTTTTGGTTGCAACTTTCTCTTGTACAGACAAGAAAGAAGATTCTACTGAAACTCCTATCTCCCCGGTAGCAACTCCGGTAGATGCTGAAGCTTCTCTAGACCAGGATTCTGAGACTACATCTGAAATGATGAGCTCTGAAGCTACTATGGATACTACTGCAACTCCTGAAGCAACTTCTGAAGTTCCACAAATCTAAGAATATTACTTCCTAAGATTAAAGCCCTGTTTACAGGGCTTTTTTATTTTAATCACTTCCTGAACTCCAGAAATCAGAATATTCTATATTCTAAGGCAGTAAACAACTAGCATAAGATTTCACCCTGAATATTGTATTCAATCAACCTCTTTCAGAAGTCATAAATAAGAAGCCAGCCCGAGCCTTTCAATAATATCAAAATGATGTTCTAAGTCTTCAAACCATGCCAGAAAGGCTCAGCTTCATCTTTGCAATTTTATGAATTAGTCGTACTTTCGAGGCCCTATAACAGCGTATTATGTCACAATTTTGGGTTTATTTCGAGCTTGGTTTAGATCATGTTTTAGATTGGCAGGCTTATGACCACGTTCTTTTTCTAGTTGTCCTGGTAGCTTCTTATGGTTTCACGACCTGGAAAAGAGTGCTTGGTCTGGTAACTTTATTTACTGTTGGACATACACTTGCGTTGTTTCTTTCGGTTTACAAGATCCTCAAAGTAGATCCTAATTACGTTGAATTTTTAATTCCGGTTACGATTCTCGCTACTGCAATTTTCGATATTGCCACTGCCGGTAAAAAAGTTCGGAATACAAATTATAACCTTCTCTACTTTACAACTGCCTTTTTCGGACTCGTCCATGGACTTGGTTTTTCTTCCTACTTCAAAATGATCGCTTCGGGCACTAGCAATAAGTTCTGGCCGCTAGTTGAGTTCGCTCTAGGGATCGAAGCTGCACAAATACTGGTAGTGCTGGCGGTGATGATCATTGGATTTGTTTGTCAGAATCTATTAAAGGTTTCCAAAAGGGACTGGATTATTGTTACTGCTTCCATCGTAATTGGAGTCATTTTACCAATTCTGCAGGAAACCTATCTGGCATTGTAGATTTAAGCTTTACGAATCACAAAGTTTCGCAATAATCTTTTAATTTGCAGGTAATTAATAATGCATTGCAAAGAGCTAGTGAATACTTATGAATCAGCAAAAACAACTGAAATTTGATCGGGCATATCTTCGTATCGCCCGGGAATGGAGCAAATTATCACATTGTAATAGAAAACAGGTTGGCGCGTTAATAGTGAAGGACAGAATGATCATTTCTGATGGCTACAACGGTACCCCAAGTGGATTTGAGAACTTTTGTGAAGATGAGGAAGGCTACACGAAATGGTATGTCCTACACGCTGAAGCAAACGCGATCCTGAAGGTAGCTGGTTCTACGCAGAGTTGTAAAGATGCTACTTTGTATATTACAATGTCACCTTGCAAGGATTGTAGTAAGCTTATACATCAATCCGGGATTAAACGCCTGGTTTATCAAATTGATTATAAAGACAATGCCGGGCTCGACTTTCTTCGGAAAGCTGGCGTGGAGCTGGAGCAGATCACTGAACTGGAAGAAAATTGAAGAAAAGAAATAAAATATATACCCCTTTACTTTTAAGCATCGCTTGTGCTGCAGGATTAATGCTAGGAGCGAGACTTAACTTTGATACCGGCGATGAATTATTCTCTGCCAATCCCAAGAAGCAAAAGTTAAATCGCCTTATCGATTATATAGATTATGAGTATGTCGATAATGTAAACACAGATAGCATCGTAGATGTTACTGTGAATAAAATTCTTGAAAACCTGGATCCGCATTCGGTTTATATTCCGAAGGATGAGTATGCGAAAGTCAGCGAGAACATGAAAGGTGATTTCGTTGGTATAGGCGTGAGCTTTTACCAGGTGAACGATACCATCGTTGTCATACAGGCTCTCGAAGGTGGACCCAGTGCAAAGATCGGGATTCGCGGTGGAGACCGGATATTGTATGCTAACGGGAAAGCTCTTTTCAAAAACGATGTGACAGAGGACTCGGTCATCGCGCAATTAAAGGGAAAGGAAAACTCAAAAGTTTCTTTAAAAGTTCTTCGGAAGGGCAGTGACGAGTTGCTTACATTCAATGTGAGAAGAGGTGTAGTCCCTATCAAGTCCGTCGATGCCAGTTATATGCTTACTAAAGAGCTTGGCTACATTAAGATCGATCGTTTTTCTGAAACTACCTATGAAGAATTTAGTGAAGCCATACAGGAACTCAAAGCCAGTGGCGCTACACAAATTGCGTTGGATCTAAGGGATAACCCTGGAGGATACCTTTCTGAAGCGATCAATATAGCCGATGAATTTATTAAGGACGATAAACTCATTTTGTTCACCAAAAATAAAAGCGGTTCTATTGAAGAAACCTTTGCTCAAAGAGAAGGTGAATTTGAAAACGGGAAGGTTTTTGTACTTATCAATGAAAATTCAGCTTCCGCCAGCGAAGTAGTAGCCGGAGCTCTACAGGATAATGATGTAGGAACTATCGTTGGTCGTCGTTCTTATGGAAAAGGCCTGGTACAACGAGAAATGGAGCTGGGCGACGGTAGCGCTGTAAGACTAACCATTGCGAGATATTATACTCCTACAGGAAGATCTATTCAGAAGCCTTATGATAATGGAAACGAGTCTTATTTCAATGATTATATGAAAAGATATGAGAATGGAGAATTAAGTAGTCGGGATTCGATCGTTACCATTGACAGTCTGCGTTATGTCACTCCCGGTGGAAAGGTCGTTTATGGCGGCGGAGGGATCATCCCGGATATTTTTGTTCCAAAAGATACGAACCTGGAAAAGGAAAAGCTCACCTTGCTCTTGAGAGGTGGTTATATGAGCCGATTTATTTTTGATCTTTTGGAAAAGGATCGGACATTTTATAACAGTATTACCAGGAAAAATTACCGCGAGAAGATCGAAATTACAGATAAGATCATTTACGATTTTAATCGCTATCTAAAATATCAGAACATTGGTTTAGGAAATGTTAGTGAAGAGCGTAAACCTATTTTAAAGAAATATTTAAAGGCTGAAATTGCACAGCAACTATTTGGCACTAATGTATTTGAACGGTATTTAAATGAAGATGATCGATTAATCGAGAAAATAATCCAGTTGTCGATGGAAAAATAATATTTTAGGTTGCTCATGAATGAATTCCTGGAATACCTTTCAGCGATCTGGCCGCTTACCCCGTTACTGCTATTTATACTTGCAGTAACTTTCCGACTTTTAGATAATAGTACTTCCTTATTTTTACAAAAGGATATACTTGTGAATCATTCCAATGTTTCAAGAGGATTAATGCGTGATGCCATGGAACATAATGAGGATGAACGCTTTAAGAGCAAGCTTAAAACAGCACTTATATTTCGGAATCTGCATCACGGGCTTTTGATCCTTGCTGTAATAACCCTACCAATAAGTTTAATACTGTTCTTTCTACGCTAGCTTATCATGGATTTTGCTATGCTCACCGTTATTCCACTCGGTTAAAATATCGGTAGCAACCGCGGCACCACTTCCCGCAGCAATTGAGTATTGACTACGCCAGCCTGCTAAAGTTCCAGCCACATAAAGTCCCTTAGTTACCAGGTGATCTACATTCTTTAACTGGATTCGTTCTTTCTCTGCTTTTGCTTTTTTATGCGGAATCACATACTTCTCCAATCCTTTAATTCGCACAGGACTCGTATAACCGGTTGCGATCACAAGCCTTTCTGAAGTGTAAACATTTTTAGTTGAAGTTAGCTGAAAACCTTCAGATAGAGACACAATTTCTTTTGCTTTCTCTTTTGGAATAAGTTCTACCGCTGGATAAAGTTTCTCTAAATGCAGGATACTTGTTTCAAGGAGCTCCCTACCATTGGTTCCGGGAGCTATTCCGAAGGCATTATTTAGAAGAGCAGAGTTTAAATGAGAGCTCTTATACTGTAGCAAAATACCTACTTTTCGATTTACAGCGTAAGGCTTCTCGAGAGCAGAACCAAGCACCAGTGCACAGGAAATACCTGCTACCCCAGCTCCGACTATTAGTACATCATAATGGAAATTACCCATGTTTTTTGGAAATCGTTCTGGAAACCAGAAGAATCGACATCAATATGATCACGCAAAGACTTGCAAGAATAACGATAAGCGCATTTGCACTATCTCCTTCAAGAAGAGCATTGAGATCAAGTGAACTTACGCTCACTCCAATAAAAACAACAGCTAGGAAAATGATGAAATAAATAAAATACTTCATTAGAATAAATTCTGAATATTTGCGGCGAAAAGCTTCACAGCGATAGCAAGTAAGATCACTCCAAAGACTTTTCTAATTACATTAATACCCTGAGATCCAAGAATCTTCTCGATACGTCCAGAAGACTTTAAAACCAGGTATACAAATATAATATTGAATATGATAGCGACAATGATATTTATTGTTTCATATTCTGCCTGCAAAGAAACCAAAGTAGTCATCGTTCCCGCTCCTGCAACTAATGGGAATGCCAAAGGCACTATAGACGCAGATTCGGGAGCATCATCTTTATAAAGACTAATTCCCAGGATCATTTCCAGGGCCAGGAAAAATAAGATAAAGGAACCGGCGACAGCAAATGAGTTTACATCAATTCCAATTAGATTCAGGATCTCTTTTCCCAGGAAGAGAAAGACCACCATAAGACAACCGGCAACGATTGACGCTTTTTCACTCTGTATATGACCAACCTTTTTTCGCAGATCTATAATAATAGGAATACTGCCTACGATGTCTATTACCGCAAAAAGAATCATTCCAGCGGTGAATATTTGCTTGAAGTCCAATACTTTAAACATAACCTAAACCTTTAAAAATAAGCGGCAAAAGTAATTCAAGATTTCTGATTGACAATCGATGAGATTATTAAATTTCCATAAATTTTGGAGGCCATTTCTTTAGGTCTGTAAAAGGATAGATTTATCTTTGCCGCATGTTTCAATTAGGTAAGACTTTAGTTTCTGAAGAGATCATCAAGAATGATTTTTTGTGCAATCTTTCTGCGTGCAAAGGTGCATGTTGTATAGACGGTGAGGCCGGTGCTCCGGTAGAGCCAGAAGAACGTGAGATCATGGAAAGGATCTATCCCAAAGTGAAGCAATATCTTCGTCCTGAAGGTATAGAAGCTATCGAGCGTCAGGGTGTTTATATCACCCGCGAAAATGGTGAAATTGAAACTCCGCTAATCAACGATGCAGATTGTGCTTACGTAACCTTTGACGAAAAAGGTACAGCACTCTGCGGAATTGAAGAAGCTTACAACCAGGGCGATATCGACTGGAAAAAACCTGTAAGCTGCCATTTATACCCTGTTAGAATCCAGGAATACACTTCATTTTCTGCAGTGAACTATCATCGCTGGGAAATTTGTGATGATGCCTGTAGTCTTGGGGCAGAACTACAGGTGCCCATTTACAAATTTGTAAAGGAGGCACTGGTTAGAAAGTTTGGTGAAGAATGGTATCAGGAATTAACTGTTATCGCAGATGAGATTCAGAAAAAATAGATCGCCGCATACCACTTTTAGCATTTCTGAAATTTAATTCCGCTGTTAACAAATCTCTATTTTGTTTAATGTTTTACGCCGAATCTTTTTCAGAAATAGATCATTAGAACCTGATTACACCTCAAATCAAGTGAATTTATGGCCAATTGCTATCAGTTTCTACCGGTCAAAAACATTAAACAAAGGCCCTAAAACCCCTAATTCTTGATGGTTTTCTTCTAAAACCCTTAACATGTATTACTGTTCTGTAATTCAATAGCTTAGATGGGTGATTTAACATAAATCTAAGAATAATAGCTCTTTTCATTGTTGAAAACTTTGTTGAAAAGGTTCTACCCTGTTTCCTCTTTTATATGTCTGATTTTTAAATCTTTGTTAGAGAACGAAAGAACAAAAATTACCGATATACTTAAAACCTCCCAATTATGTCTCAAATAGAACCAATTTTGCAGGAAAATAAAGATCGATTTGTGATCTTTCCAATCAAACATAATGACATTTGGGACTGGTATAAAAAAATGGAAGCTTGCTTCTGGACTGCGGAAGAAATTGATCTTCACCAGGACCTTACCGACTGGTTAAATAAATTGAACGCAGATGAGCGTTACTTTATAAAACATATCCTCGCCTTCTTTGCTGCTTCAGATGGTATTGTGAATGAAAACCTTGCTGAAAATTTCGTGAACGAAGTACAATATTCGGAAGCCAAGTTTTTCTACGGTTTCCAGATCATGATGGAAAACATTCATTCTGAGACCTATTCCCTTTTGATTGATACCTACGTTAAAGATGAAAAGGAAAAGAATCAGCTATTTAAAGCTATCGAAGTTTTCCCGGCTATCAAGAAAAAAGCAGACTGGGCACTAAACTGGATTGAATCAGATTCTTTTGCTGAAAGACTGATCGCTTTTGCGGCGGTAGAAGGTATCTTCTTTAGCGGAGCCTTCTGCTCTATATTCTGGTTAAAGAAACGCGGACTCATGCCCGGCCTTACGTTCTCCAACGAATTGATCTCCAGAGATGAAGGAATGCATTGTGATTTCGCGGTACATCTGCATAACAATCACCTTATAAATAAAGTTCCGAAGGAAAAAATACGCAAGATCATTATCGATGCTCTTAACATTGAACGAGAATTTGTGACTGAATCACTTCCCGTGAGCCTGATTGGGATGAATGCGAAATTAATGACCCAATATCTTGAATTCGTCACAGACCGACTTTTGGTAGAACTCGAATGTGAAAAAGAATTTAATGTTACAAATCCATTCGATTTTATGGATATGATCAACCTGCAGGGAAAAACGAACTTTTTTGAGAAAAGAGTGAGCGAATACCAGAAAGCAGGAGTGATGAATAAGGATAAAGAATCAGATGAAATCAGCTTTGACGCCGATTTCTAAAGTCCAACTGCGCTGCGCCCCCAATGCAGCGCTTGTTGAGCTTTTCTAAGAATACCATTTAAGATCTAAAATTATTAATCCGGTTACATAACCGGGCAGGGATGCCTTTGTTCAGACTTAAGCTCCCACAAAACAATTCCAGCTTATGTATGTTGTAAAAAGAGACGGCCATAAAGAACCTGTAATGTTTGATAAGATCACCGCCAGGGTCAAGAAACTTTGCTATGGTCTAAATGAACTTGTAGATCCTGTTAAAGTTGCTATGCGTGTGATCGAAGGTCTGTACGATAATGTATCTACCAGTGAACTCGATAATCTCGCTGCTGAAATTGCCGCGACGATGACTACTTCTCATCCAGATTATGCGAAACTCGCTGCCAGGATCTCGGTTTCAAATCTTCACAAGAACACGAAAAAGAGTTTTTCTGAAGTAATGACAGATCTGTATGAGTATGTAAATCCGCGTACCAATGAAAAGGCAGCCCTACTTTCAGAAGAAGTATATGAGGTGATCCTGGAGAATAAAGAGAAACTAGACTCCACTATTATTTACAACCGGGATTTCAATTATGATTATTTCGGCTTTAAAACGTTGGAAAGATCCTATCTTTTAAAACTGGATGGTAAAATCGTGGAAAGACCTCAGCATATGCTTATGCGTGTTTCTATAGGGATTCATCCTGATGATCTTGATAGTGCGATAGAGACCTATGAACTTATGTCTAAAAAGTACTTTACACATGCTACCCCAACACTTTTTAACTCCGGAACACCAAAACCCCAAATGTCTTCCTGTTTTCTACTTAGTATGATAGACGACAGCATTGATGGAATTTACGATACGCTGAAGCAGACTGCAAAAATCTCTCAATCGGCTGGAGGTATAGGTCTCTCTATCCATAATGTGAGAGCGACTGGGTCTTACATTTCAGGAACCAATGGTACTTCCAATGGAATTGTGCCTATGCTTAGAGTATTTAATGATACCGCTAGATACGTGGATCAGGGTGGTGGAAAAAGAAAAGGTTCTTTTGCGATGTACGTGGAACCATGGCATGCTGATATTTTTGATTTTCTGGATCTTAAAAAGAACCATGGAAAAGAAGAGATGCGTGCGCGTGATCTTTTTTATGCCATGTGGATCCCAGATCTTTTTATGAAAAGGGTTCAGGAAAATGGTAGCTGGACACTTATGTGTCCGCATGAATGTCCTGGGCTTTTTGATACTTACGGAGATAATTTCGAAGCGCTATACGAAAAGTATGAAGCTGAAAATAAAGGTCGAAGAACTATTAAAGCCAGAGAGTTGTGGGAAAAGATCATGGAGTCTCAAATAGAAACTGGAACTCCGTATATGCTTTACAAAGATGCCGCTAATAGAAAGTCTAATCAAAAAAACTTGGGAACGATTCGCTCTTCCAATCTTTGTACAGAAATTATTGAATATACCAGTAAGGATGAAGTCGCCGTTTGCAACCTTGCATCTATCGCCTTGCCGATGTTCATTAAGAACAATGAATTTGATCACAAGGAACTTTTCAAGATCACAAAAAGAGTGATCAAGAACCTGAATAAGGTGATCGACAGGAATTACTACCCGGTTAAGGAAGCTGAAAATTCAAACATGCGTCATCGCCCGGTTGGTCTGGGAGTTCAGGGACTTGCAGATACTTTTATTAAACTACGATTGCCATTTACCAGTGACGACGCAAAAAAACTGAACCAGGAGATCTTCGAAACTCTTTATTTCGCTGCGGTTATGGCATCTATGGAACTTGCAAAAGTAGAAGGTCCATATTCAACCTACGAAGGTTCGCCAATTAGCCAGGGAGAATTCCAATTTAATATGTGGGGAATTAAAGATGAGGAATTAAGTGGTCGCTGGGATTGGGGTAAACTTAGAAAGCAGATCGAAGAAAATGGGGTTCGTAACTCCTTACTGCTCGCACCAATGCCAACCGCTTCTACTTCTCAAATCTTAGGAAATAATGAAGCTTTTGAACCTTATACCTCCAATATTTATACAAGAAGAGTACTCTCCGGAGAGTTTATCGTGGTGAACAAGCATTTGCTGGAGGACCTTGTTTCCAGGGATCTTTGGACAGAAGATGTGAAAAACGCTATTATGAGAAACAACGGTTCTGTTCAGGATATCGATGTGATTCCGCAGGATCTTAAAGAACTCTATAAAACGGTCTGGGAAATGAGCATGAAGGATATTATCGATATGTCCAGACATCGTGGCTATTTTATTGATCAGTCCCAATCGCTGAACCTATTTATGGAAAACGCGAATTACAGCAAGCTTACTTCCATGCATTTCTACGCCTGGAAAAGCGGACTTAAAACAGGAATGTATTACCTGAGAACAAAATCGGCGGTAGATGCTATCAAGTTTACGCTTGAGAAAGAGAAAAAGCAGGAACCGGTTGCGGTTACTTCGGAAGCTCCCTTGCGAGCTGCAGAAAAACTTCAGGAAAATACACCGCCTGTAGTTTCAGAAAAAACAGAAACTGAAGGAGCGCTGTCCCCGGAAGAACTTAAAGCACTCATTGCACAATCCAAAGAAGCTGAAGGTGACGACTGCCTGATGTGCGGATCTTAAAGAATTTTGGCTAATTCAAATTTGAATGCGGGAAGGGAGGCAGTTATTGCTTCCCTTTTTTATATTTTTGAACCTCAACAACTGGAAAATTATGACCTGGGATCAACTCTTATCACTTAAACGTTTCGGAGACAAGAACAAACGACTGCGTATTGAGCAGAATGAAACACGTTTAGGTTTTGAAGTAGATTATGATCGTATCATATTTTCTTCAGCATTTAGAAGCCTGCAGGACAAAACGCAGGTGATTCCACTTTCCAAGACAGATTTTGTGCATACCAGGCTAACGCATAGCCTCGAGGTTTCAGTCGTTGGAAGGTCGCTGGGAAGATTAACAGGACAGAAGTTGTTACAGAAACATCCTCATCTAAAGGATTCTTCAGGTTACCAGATGAATGATTTTGGGGCTATTGTCGCAGCGGCGGCTCTTGCACATGATATTGGAAATCCACCTTTTGGACATTCCGGAGAGAAAGCGATTGGAGAATACTTCAGTCATGGAAGCGGTAAAAGGTTCAAAGAATCTCTTTCAGAAGCTGAATACCAAGATCTGGTAAAATTTGAAGGAAATGCCAATGGTTTCAGAATACTTACAGAAAACAGACCAGGAATTAGCGGTGGCCTACGATTGTCCTATGCTACTTTAGGAGCATTCACAAAATATCCGAAAGAATCCCTTCCGCATAAGCCAAGTTCAAAGATCGAAGATAAAAAGTTTGGATTTTTCCAGAGTGAAAAAGAAACCTTTGAGGATATCGCTGAAGAATTAGGATTAAAAATGACGCGCGAAGGCAAACACATTGGATATGCACGGCATCCTCTGGCCTTCCTGGTTGAGGCCGCAGATGATATTTGCTATACGATCATTGATTTTGAAGATGGAATTAATCTTGGACTCATCGATGAAGATTACGCTTTGGAATATCTCATTAAACTCGTGAAAGATAGTATCAATACTTCCAAATATCATGAACTTCAAACCACTTCAGACAGGCTGGCGTATTTGCGTGCTTTAGCTATCAATACATTAATTACAGAAGCTGCTGAGATCTTTCTGAAGAATGAAGATGCCATTCTGAAAGGTGAATTTCATGAAGCTTTATTCGATAAAAGTAAATACGAGGCTCAGATTCGGGATATTATTAAGATAAGTGTGGAGAAGATCTATCAAAGCGAAGAGGTGATCGGGAAGGAAATTGCCGGCTTTAAAATGCTCACTTATTTGCTGGATATCTATACCCAGGCTTTCCTTGCAGATGCTGAAAATGAAGATTCCAACTTCACAAAACTGGTAAAAAAATCTGTTCCACAGCTAAACTATTTGAATGACGAACATTCAGTTTATGATACGTTGATCGCAATCTGTTCCTATATAGCTTCGCTAACCGATGGTCTTACCGTGGCCTCTTTTAAAAGATTTCAGGGTCTGGATGCTTAAAACGTTAAAAAATTAACGTTTAGTATTATTTATTCTTTCTAGTCTAAAGTAATTTCACAGCTTAAGCTTCTGATACTTCAACATAAAAGCATCAGGCACTTATATAGTTAGTGTTATGAAAAAGGTTACTCAAATTTTAGAGAATAATTCTCAGCTTATCATCGAGGACTGGGAACGACAGGTTCTCGAACTCGTAAAATCCTCTACTTCTGCCAATAGAATCGCACTTCGCGATCATGTTCCTAACATCCTGAATGACATTATTGGTATCATGGAAGAATATGATATCATTGACTGGAATCTTGAGGATCCTAAAATTGCATTGATCGAGAGTAATAGCATTGAGCATGGGAGACATCGCGCCAGTTCAGGAAGCTTCTCTGCAGATGAAATTATCCATGAATACATGATATTTCATAATGTCATTCTGAAAGTTCTTAATATCAATGGATTTACAGATCATAATATCTTCAATATTCTTAAGTGTTGTATTGACAAGTCTATGCTGAGAAGCCTTCAAGCCTTTACTAAGTCGATCGAAGAAATGCAGAGCAAATTAGTAGCTACACTGGCACACGATATAAGGAATCCGCTCTCTGCAGCAAGACTAGGGATCGAAATGCTCAATACAGGGGATATCGATCAGGATCGCAGTATAAGGGTCAAGAAAATGACTATGAATAGTGTGAATAAAGCACTGGAAATGCTGGAAGGATTACTGGATAGTATTACAGTAAAAGCTGGTGAAGGGATGATGCTCACTTATGCTGAAACAGATTTGTATAGCGATATAGAATCTATTTACCAGGAAGCTTCAGAGATCTATTCTGAAGAGATCATATTAGATTGTGCGGACAAGGATCTTTATGGGATTTATGACGCTGTAGCAGTACGCAGAATGCTCGAAAATCTAATTACCAATGCAATTAAATATGGAGATAAAGATACCCCGATCACCCTAAAAATTGAAAAAGATGGGGACGACTACTTATTGCTTTCTGTCCATAATCTTGGAAATCCTATTCCGAAGGAGAAACAAAAGGCGATCTTCGATTTTCTACAATACGGAAAACAAAATAACAACCCTAAACTCAAAAGTTGGGGCATAGGACTCACACTGGTTAAAATGGTTGCTGAAGCGCACGGCGGTGCGGTTGAACTCACCAGCGAGAAAGATAAAGGAACAGAATTTAAGATCAGGATTTCCAGCAATGCGAATCAACCCGGTAAAACACGTACAAAACTGAACCTGGTTTAAAACTCATAAACCACCCCAACACCAAGCATTTGCTTTAGCTGAATCCTGGCACCGGAAGTTTCCAGTTTACCATCGCCATTGGTATCTTCCTTAAACTTTACATCATCATCATAACGAATATGGGTTCCAACATTGGCCTTTACGAAGTCATTGACCTTCATATTTACTGCCAGTTGCCAGTCTACATCCACATTTCCGAAGTTATTGAGGTAATCTGAATACAGGCTCAATTGATTACTAAGATCAATATTCTCAAAAACTTCCTTGTTATATTCACTGGTAAAGAGAAAACCGAATTCTGTTCTAAGCATCTCACCTTCTTTGATAATATTCCCAAGTTCATCGGTCACTGCAGGTTCCACACCAAACATCCCTTCGTTGGCAAGTCTCTGATCTAGTACGAAAGTTGATTTCACGGTTATAGGAGAAAGGTATATGGTAAGATCCTCTACAGGATGGGAAAATTCTGTTCCTGCACCAAGAAAGGTATAACCAGGAGCCATTAATTTCGAAATTGGAACTTCGGTATCGGGATATTTGTAACCGTTGGTGAACTGCGTGTTGAAACTAAATTTACCTGAATAATACCAGTTCGACGTACTGTCGGTTCTAAAACCAAATGAGGAACTCAATCTTAATTCATCTTCTGTCTTTCTAATTTCCCTGCCTTCCTGCGCATTAATTCCATACCTCAACTTTGCCGAATTCTTCCAAATAGTATAGTCTTTTTCAAAATCGCGCTCAAAACCAGCATAAAACAAAGCCGATATAGAGTTGTTTCCCCCAGCATTCCAGTTTACAAATGCTACTTCACTTAGATTCATTCCGAAGGTGTTCTTCTCGGTCCAGTAGATCAACATGGAATCTGAAGCAGTAGTATCCTTAGCTGCAGTTGCTGTAGTATCATTCACCCTAACATGTTTAATATGAGCAGCTGAACTATAGAATGAAGTAAATATAAAAAGGAAGCTTAGTAGGTAAAATTTCATCAGGTAGGGATTACAGAATCGCAAAAATATAAAATCAGTTCAAAGTTTCCAGCTTTTGCCGTATTCCTTCAACGTTAATTCCCGCAATTTCTTGTAATTGATCGATATTTCCATGTTCTATAAAATTATCAGGCACCCCCATGATCTCAATTTTACCCTTATAATCAAGATGCATGGCAAGCTCCAGGATCGCACTTCCAAAACCCCCGGTGATTACGCCATCTTCAATAGTGATAATTTTATCAAATTTTTCGAAGATCTCTTCTAGCAGATCTTTATCTAGCGGTTTTACAAATTTCATGTCGTAGTGCGCAATACTCCCTAACCCTTTATAACTTTTAATTGCTTCGGAAGCGTTTGCAGCCATATTACCAATCGTTAGAACGGCGATATCAGTTCCTTGCTGAAGGCATACAGCTCTACCAATAACAGTCTTTTGAAAGGGAGTTTTCCATTCAACCTGAGATCCTCTTCCGCGAGGGTAACGAATTACTAATGGTTTGTCTAAACCAAGCTGGGCCGTGTAGAGAAGGTTTCTAAGCTCGGTTTCATTTCTTGGAGCAGCAACTATTAGATCTGGAATAAGTCTGCAGTAGGCAATATCAAAAACACCGTGATGCGTAGCTCCGTCTTCTCCCACCAAGCCAGCACGATCCAGGCAAAATATTACCGGCAGTTTTTGTAAGGCAACATCGTGAATTAGCTGATCGTATGCTCGCTGAAGAAAAGTAGAATAAATAGCACAAAAAACAGTAAATCCCTGGGTGGCCATTCCGGCAGATAAAGTCACAGCATGCTGCTCTGCGATACCTACATCAAACGCCCTGTCTGGAAAAGCATCCATCATATATTTGAGCGAACTACCCGTAGGCATCGCTGGGGTGATCCCAATAATTTTGTCATTTTTTTCCACCAGTTCAACTAATGTTAGTCCAAATACATCCTGAAACTTTATGGGTAAACCTTCGGTTTCATACTTCAGCAATTCACCAGTTGCAGGTTCAAACTTACCGGGTGCATGATATTTTACCTGGTCTTCTTCAGCTTTCTTTAAACCTTTCCCCTTTTTGGTAATGACATGTAGAAATTTAGGTCCGCTGATTTCCTTCATTTCCTGTAAAACCTTCAGTAATCCAGGTAGATCGTGACCATCTACAGGCCCGAAATATTGAAAATTGAGCGCTTCAATGATATTATCGCTGGCAGGTTTATGTCCAACTCTTGCTTTGGTTAGATATTCTTTTAAGGCCCCAACGCTGGGATCGATACCAATCGCATTATCATTCAAAATAACCAGCAAGTTCGCTTTGGTTACTCCGGCATGATTTAATCCTTCGAAAGCCATTCCGCTAGCGATGGAAGCATCTCCAATAACAGCAATATGTTGTTTTTGATGCTCGCCCTTGAGCCGGGAAGCGATCGCCATTCCAAGCGCTGCTGAGATGGAAGTAGATGAATGCCCTACGCCGAAAGTATCGAACTCACTTTCATCCCTTTTCGGGAATCCGCTAATACCATTCAGCTGTCGGTTGGTATGAAAAGTATTTTTTCTTCCAGTTAATATTTTATGGCCATAAGCCTGGTGACCAACATCCCAGACCAGCAAATCTTCAGGCGTATTAAAAATATAATGTAATGCGATGGTAAGTTCTACAACACCAAGACTTGCCCCCAGATGACCTTCCTTGGTTGCTACGATTTCGATGATAAATTCTCTAAGTTCCCTGGCTAGATCCTGTAGACAGGCTTCCGGAAGCTTTCGCAGATCCTGCGGAAAGTTGATGGTATCTAATAATTCTCTGGTCATTTGCAACAAAGTTACATCATGCAAACTGAATTATTAACCTGAAACGAAAACGGAATTTTCAAAAATGATATCTTGCACAAAAACCCGGGAATGATCAATCCTTACGATGACACTTATTTTATGCGGAAAGCGCTGGAAGAAGCGGAAACTGCTTATGAAAAAGGGGAAATTCCCGTTGGAGTGGTTGTAGTCATCAATGACAGGATCATCGCTAGAGGACATAATCTTACAGAAACGCTGAACGATGTAACTGCTCATGCCGAAATGCAGGCTATCACAGCCGCCGCAAGCTTTCTAGGCGGTAAATACCTTAAGGATTGTACCATGTATGTCACCCTGGAACCCTGCCAGATGTGTGCCGGAGCCCTCTATTGGAGTCAGATCTCAAAAATTGTTTTTGCTGCTGAAGATAGCGCAAGAGGTTATAGAAAAAATGGTGTCCAGCTTCATCCCAAGACTAAAGTGACATCAGGAATTCTTGAAGAAGAAGCTTCCACTTTACTGAAGCGTTTCTTTATAGAAAAAAGAAATCTGAATTAAAAAAGCCACGATATTGGGGCTTTTTACTTTAATATTCTTCAGGCAGTTCAGTTACCTTGATATGATCTACATAGAATTTGTCAGGCAATGCCGACTCATCTATTTCAGCACCTCCAAGATTTCCTCCAACGGCCATATTTATAAGGAAATAGAAATCCTTCTTAAAAGGATACTCTTCCTCGTTATAGTTTTCAGGAGTAAAGCGGTATAACTGATCACCGTCTACAAAAAATTCAATATAATCTGGCGTCCACACAGCTTTGTAAGTGTGATAACCTTCTTCAATATCTGCAATTTTCGTTTTCTTAGTATTGATCGTGTTCCCGTGACTCGCCGGGGTATGCAGGGAAGTAAAAACGATGCCCGGCTCTCTGCCAATATATTCCAGAATATCGATCTCACCACTGGCAGGCCATCCAACCTCACTAATGTCTGCACCCAACATCCAGATAGCTGGCCAGAGACCTTTGCCCGTAGCAAGTTTTGCTTTTACTTCAATCACACCGTAGGTAAACTCAACATTATCTTTGGAATTGATCTTTCCGGAATAGTAAGTATCACCTTTCTTTTCCGCAGTGATTACCAGCTTACCATCTTCCAGAGCAACATAATCGCGGTTGTAGATCTGCTTTTCATTGTTCCCCCAACCACAAAGATCAGGACAGCCGTCCCCTTCTTCATAATTCCAGACCTCCATATTTAGAGTATCTGCGTTGAAATCCTCTTCGAAAATTATTTTTTCCTGTGCACTGGCCGTAGAAACCAGGACCAGGCACAGGATCAAATATGAGTAGGGTCTCTTCATTATTTCTGAAAATTAAGTGTCACTGTTTGTAATTCTTCTGAATTGGTTCCAACCATCAACCTGAATTCTCCTTCTTCAGCTTCCCACTTTTCATTAGCGGTATAAAACTGAAGCATCTCTTCTGAAATTTCAAACTCTACAGTTTTAGTTTCACCCGCTTCCAGTTCGATCAGCTCAAAACCTTTCAATTCTTTTACAGGTCTGCTCGTGCTAGCCACCATATCACGTAGATATAGTTGCACAACTTCTTTCCCTTTGGTATCTCCAGAATTTGTGACTGCAACACTCAAGGTCGCAGTTTCACCTGAAGTTAACGTAGCTGAGCTCAAAGTTGGTTTAGCGTAATCGAAAGTTGTGTAACTAAGCCCGTAACCAAATGGAAATAAAGGTCCGTTTTCGATATCTGTATAATGTGAATAGGTTACATGCTGTTCACTGTATGGTCTCCCAGTGTTTTTATAGTTATAATATAAGGGTTCCTGTCCTACAGCTCTAGGAAAAGAAACCGGTAATTTACCGGAAGGATTGTATTTTCCAAGAAGCACATCTGCGATCGCATTTCCACTTTCAGAACCAAGCTGCCAGGCTTCAACGATAGCAGGGATATGTTCAGCAGACCAGCTTAATTCCATTGGTCTTCCATTTATAAGTACCAGAACGATATTTTTATTTACAGCGTAAACTTTTTTCAGTAGCTCTAGTTGCAGTCCGGCGAAACCAATATTTGCCTGACTTCTACCTTCCCCAGATTGAAATGCATCTTCACCAAGAACCATAACCACCACTTCAGCGTCTCTGGCATTCATAACGGCCTCACCCACTCCTGTAGTATCGGTTTTGTTGATCTCAAGCGGCATTAAAAAGCTACGTTCTCCCATCCCTAACTTTACTCCTTCAGAATAAACAATTTCAGAGTCTGGTAATTGGTTTTTCAAACCTTCTACTACAGATACGGCAGAGTTCGCTTCACCCTGCGCTCTCCAGTTACCAATTGGCGTGTCCTTGTCATTAGCAAGCGGACCAATCACTGCAATCTTTCCTGCGGAAGCCGACATTGGTAAAAGATCATTTTCATTCTTCAGAAGAACAATAGATTTTCTGGCAATATCACGTGCTGTTTCAAGATGTTGCTCGTATGGCACTTCATTTTTTACTTCAGCATTGATATAACGATAAGGATCATCGAAAAGACCCATCATAAATTTCACTCTCAGGATTCTGCGAACTGCATCATTAATAAGCTTTTCATCGACTTTTCCTTCAGCAACCAATTGCTCAAGCCCTGCCTGGTAAGCTCCGCCTTCCATATCCATGTCGCTTCCTGCTTTTACGGCAATTTCTGCAGCATGTACCTTATCACGGGCAAATCCATGAGGTATCATTTCTGAAATAGAACCCCAGTCTGACACTATAAATCCATCCCAACCCCATTCAGTTTTCAATAACTCACGCTGAAGGCTTTCACTACCAGTCGCAGGAATACCGTCGAGCGTGTTGAAGGCATTCATAAAAGTTGCAGCTCCAGCATCTGCCGCAGCTTTAAACGGTGGCAAAATGACATTATGAAGTTCGTTCTTACCAATATTCACGGTGTTATAATCCTTTCCACCTTCAGCAAAACCATATCCGGCAAAATGCTTAGCGGTTGCTGCGATCGTATTAGGATCTGCAAGGTCATCTCCCTGGTATCCATTTACTTTTGCCACCGCAACCTGAGAAGTTAAATAGGGGTCTTCCCCGGAGCCTTCCATAATCCGTCCCCAGCGAGCATCGCGTGAAACATCGATCATTGGAGAAAACGTCCAGTTCACACCTTCTGCTACAGATTCTAAAGCGGCAATTCGAGCCGACTCCTCTGCAGCTTCCATATCCCAGCTAGCAGTTTCTGCCAACGGCACTGGAAAAATTGTTTTATATCCATGAATTACATCATATCCAAAAATAATCGGAATCTTGATGCGTGAATTTTCCATGTTGAGCTTTTGTGCTTTTTCGGTCGCTTCTACTGAAAGCACATTGAGCATAGATCCAACCAGACCTTTCTTTAGCCTGTCTTCTTTTTGTTTATTACCGGTTTCAGAAGCGGGTCCAGTAAGATCCCAACTTCCGTTGTACTGGATCATCTGGCCTACTTTCTCTTCCAGGGTCATGATGTTTAAAACTGAATCTACCTTGGCTTCGACATTCTTTACTGAACTTTTGAGACCTGTTTCCTGGGCATGCAGTCCTATGGTCCCGACCACGAGTGAAAGGGTACTTAAGAATAACTTTCTCATAATCTCTAAAAATAAATCCCGGAACCTGAAAGATCCCGGGAGTTGTTAGCTAAACAAACTATTTATATACTCTGATGTAATCCACTTCCATAGAAGCTTCGCTAAATTCTGCAGGGATATTTCCGCCAAGTGCGCCTCCCATTGCTACATTCATGATCAGGAAGAAATCCTTGTTGAATGGAAGAGAAGATTCATTGGTGAAAGTAAAGTTCACCTCGTTATCTACCAGAAAAGTTATTTCATCTGCTGTCCATTCTACGGCATATGTATGCCACTCTGTAGCTGCATTTTGAATATCGGTTGCTTCAAAAATTGCATTTCCACCTGAATTTCCAGGGAAATGTAATGCTGAAGAAACTTCATTTGGTTTGTTACCTACAAATTCCATGATGTCGATCTCACCCGTAGCAGGCCATCCAACTACATCAAAATCGGCTCCAAGCATCCAGATCGCTGGCCACGTTCCTCCACCTTGAGGCATCTTGGCACGAGCTTCTACTCTACCATAAGTTACTTCAAACTTGTCCATAGTAGTAATTCTTGCAGAAGTGAAATCAAATCCACTTTCTGCCTCTCTTCTGGCTGTTATGATAAGACTACCGTCTGCTACAGACACATTATCTTCAGTATAATACTGTAATTCTCCATTACCCCAGCCATTAGTTCCGTTTCCTGTTTCGTAGTTCCAGATATCGGTATCGAGGGCATCTCCGTCGAATTCATCACTCCAGAAGATTTCAGTGAATTGAGAAACAAATG
>NZ_JBLWIM010000012.1:550249-598462 GCF_048381525.1 Christiangramia qingdaonensis | reverse complement strand
CCACCTGTACCAGCTTGTTGCTGCTCAAAGGGAGTTGTGGTGAATTTCAAGTACCAGGCAAGATCAGGATTGCTTCCTGGAATTGCTCTTACATACATGGTATTTTCAGTAATACTAAGAACCTCGTAATTGCTGGCTCCAATATAGTAGCTCATAAAACCACCGCCACCTAACTGGATTTCAGTTCCGGTCGTAGCATCTGCAGGAACTCCATTTTCTGCAGGAGCCAAAGTAACGGACTTGTCGCCAGAAGTATCGTAATCGATACATTCATCCTGGCCACCGCCACCACCAAATTCAGCAACATAGTCTACATTAAAGAATGTTCGACCCATATTATCCTGATTGTAGGTGATGTTCTCCCCACTTTCAGTAAAAGTCAGCTCATCTGTGTAAAAACATGAAGATATTTCATCACCTGCTTTTTCAAAAGGTGCTGCTTGATAATATTCTGGAAAAGCACTTGCAACTCCGTCTGCTACGAAATTAGGTCCTACTCCAAGATGTCCAGCTTCAACTGCTGCAACATACCAGGTTTTAGAACTTCCTCCAGTAAGAAATTGCTTAGTTTCAGGATCATTGAAATCACTCTCAACTTCGACTTCCAGAGACATCGAGCTACTAACACCACCTTTTCCATAGGCTACTACGGTTACGAGGTAGGTATTGAGTCCTGTTCTGGTGAAACGTTTCGTATAGTTTCCACTTGGAGCAACAGCAGAGGAGCCATCGCTAAAGTTATACTCGTAAGTAATAGCATCGTTGGCGGTAGCATTAAATTCTACCATTCCAGAGCCATCGTCACTAATATTTGTACTCACCTGAAGATCTGTAGGAACTACGATCGTATCGAGGGTGAGATCATCTTCCTGGCAACTCATCATAAAGAGAGTTGCAAACAGGAAGCTTATTAATTTAATATATCTCATAGTTTTTCTTTTTTCTAATTGTGGAAATACACATTGTCTATGTACACAGTAGCTTCAGCTGTAGGGTTTGCAGAGAATATGTACTGTGCAATATTTGATGTATTACTTAAGCCTGTAAAATCTGAAATTGGAATATCAAGCTTCACCCAGGTATTAGGAGTTACTGTAAACTCTATCTCGTGTTCGGTATCATCCCCACCATCAAAAGCGGCATCAGGACCAAAATCAACCAGTTTAACCCTGAACGCAGTAGCATTTCCGGTCCAATAATCTACATGAAAGTGAGTCATTGCCGACGCATCCACCTGATTGGCAACCGTTTCAATACCCACAAAATTAAGTTGGTCATACAATTTTATATTATTCCCTTCTACCGTAGTTTCAGAGTAAACAGCATCAGACCAATCTGTTCTCCAGGTATCTACAGTTACATTTGTGTATGCATCACTAAAAAGTGAAATTACATTTGCTTCAGGTTCTGTAGGTGTTGCTGCTGCAGAAACAGGTTCTGTTGGTGGTACAAGTACTTCATTAGAAAAATACAGGTTATCTATATAGAAGCTTCCTCCATTATCTGGCTGTACGTCAAACTTGAATTGGAATACATCGCTAATATCTAATCCCTGACTTGTAAATTCTGATAATGGGATTTGTATAATATTCCACTGGTTTGGCATAACCTCTAGATTAACCGCATTCTCACCTGTAGAAGAAATTAGAAAGAAAGGAATTGAAGTATAATCTCCAGACCATACAGCAATATTTACGAATTCAAAAGCTGTAGCATCGACACTTTCTCCAATATCAATTCCCTGGTAATTTGCGTTATCGTATTTAATAACGTTGTCTCCATCCAAGGAGATCATCTCGTAAGTAGTAGACTGACCCCAATTTGGGAAATAGTTAATATTTGCAGGATCTGTATAAACATCGCTGAAAATAGAGAATACATTTTCCTGAGCGGCTGTTGGTGCATCAGGTGCTACAGTAGGATCCTTTTGTGCCTCTTCTCCTTTTTTGATATCATCTATGTAAAAAGTACCAGCAGTTGTGCCAGGACCATCGATGAAAATTACGATTGTTGAATATTGACCAGTTGGAACAAATGGCTCACCAACACCTTGAGATCCATCGATAAAGCTTTTAATCGCGTCTGTAGCAAAATCGAAACTCAATACTTCCCATCCTGTACCACCGTGATCTGTGGAAACTTCCGTTTGTCTTTCACCATTAACACCACCTTCAAATTTTAGAAGTACCGGTAAAGCCACATCAGACCAAACCTTCATAGTAATAGTTTTAGAATCTGCACTAAAATCTACTGGTTCACCGAGCGTATAAGCAATACCCTCGAACTGCGCTCCAGAATTTGTTACGGCAGCAACATTAGTTTCTGAAGTATTAGCACCTGAAAGATCAGGATTAACAACAACTTCATAACTAGTACCATTAAATGTTCCAGCAGCATAGTTTACTGTTCCCATATCAAATGTAATAGGAAGCTTTAAAGGATCTGTTGCTTCTGGAACAATGATGATTTCATCTTCTTCCAAAGTAGCCGCGCCAGCTCCACGTGCAATAACTGTCAATTCATATACTCCAGGTTCGTAAGTATGTTCGATAGATTCTCCTGGCATAAGTTGAGCAGGCTCCTCATCATCCATGTCTCCAAAATATACATCGAAAACCGTAGCATTATCTGCAGTAGCAGAAACCGTAATCGTTTTTGGATCAGTGTCCGGTTGATCTACGTTGATCACCAAGTTTTCAGGAGCTTTAAATGAGATATTCAGCATTTGATTGTATTCGCTAGTAAGCCCCGTAGAGCCAACTGCTACAATTTCCACCATATATTCTCCTTCATCATAAACGGTAGTAACCGACTCACCATTTGCGATTTCGGTAGTCTCACCATTTCCAAGATCAATTTGAAAAGTCTGAGCACCAACACCGCTTGGGGTAATTGTTACTGTTCCAGTATCATCCTGGCTAATATCAAAGTCTGCTGTTACATCTGTTGGAGCAGAGATTTCCTGGAACGCGTAGTTCGTAATTTCATCATCTTCACATCCTGTAAAAAGCAGAAGCGAGATGGTAAGCATTGCTAAAATTCTGAATATTTTCATTTTTATTCGTTTTAATGGTAGTTTTTAGTATCCTGGATTTTGCTCCCAATTGTTTCCTGCAAGCTCAATTTCGATAGCCGGGATAGGGAATAATTCGTGTTTTCCTGTAACGAAACCGTCGATTTCATCTGCTGCTCTTCCTGTTCTTACCAGGTCGAAGAAACGATGCCCTTCTCCTACAAGTTCCAGTCTGCGATCTTCATAGATCTGATTTAGCAGATTATTTCCAGAAAATGATACATCTTCCAGTCCGGCTCTGTCTCTTACTCTGTTCAAATAAGTTCTTGCACGATCTTCATTACCAGATTTGAAATTAGCTTCCGAAGCCATTAGTAGCACATCTGCGAAACGAATTGCGCGGTAGTTATTTGGATTTGTAAGGTTTTGATCACCGGTATTCAAATCCCCAGCTCTCGCGATATATTTTCTGTTATAATATCCAGTATGTTCGTATCCTATAGCATAGCTTGCTCCAGTTGCAGCAGCATGTGCTTCGATATCAAGAATAGCTACGTCTTTACGAATGTCATCGTCTGAAAACTCATCGACTACTTCCTGTACCGGAACATTGAAACTAAATCCAGAATCAAATACAGCATTTTCTGGATTTGGATAAGAAATGTTTCTTACACCATTAAATCCAACAGCCACATTTCCTTCTGAACATTGAAGACACCCAAAACCAGCACCTTCTTTATCTGTATACTGAACTTCGAAAACTGACTCCGCATTATTTTCGCCTTCTGGTTCAAATATGAAGTTATAATCCTGCACGAGGGAGTAAGGTCCGCTAATTACAGGTTCGAAAGCAGTAGCCGCTTCAGCAAATTTGTTCTGAAACAAATAAGCTTTTCCTAGCAAAGCCTGAGCTGCTCCCGAAGTTACACGACCTTTTACGCTTTGGACAGCCGGAAGGTTTGCCGCAGCGAACATAAGATCCTGCTCGATCTGAGCATAAACTTCAGCCTTTGGAGTTCTAGGAATATCGAATTGCTCTCCAAACTGGATTCTATTGTCTACCGCTAATGGCACATCTCCAAACCATTTTACCAGTTCGAAATAATAATAAGCTCTTAGAAATCTTGCCTGCGCAATAATTTCAGTCTTACCTTCAAAATTCAGAGCGTCCTGAAATTCAAGCACATAATTTGCACGATTTACACCCGCAAACATCCAGCTCCAGATATCTCTTAGTTGCTGGTTTACAGGAGTATGCTCCATATTGTCAATTTCCTGAATTCCAGGCGTATCGTTCGCACTCTCACCACCCGCAAGGGTATTGTCTGAAGCGATCTCGCCCAGCATCACATTAAGGTAAGTAGATTGAAGCAGGTCATAAGCTCCTACCAGTGCAAGATCATAATCTTCGGGTGTATTAAAGAAATCCTCAGAATTTTCATCCTGGCTATCTACATCCACGAAGTCATCACTACATCCAGATAGCGCCAGAAATGCGAAGGCGAGTATCCAATTGATTGTATATAATTTCGTTCTCATCTAATTAAAATTTCATATTAATTCCTAGCATATAAATTCTTGGCACTGGATAGAATCCCTGGTCTATACCACCACCAATTGGAGCTCCATTAGAAGCTGAAGGATCATACCCGCTGTATTCTGTAAGCGTAAATGCATTATTTACTGAAGCATATACTCTAAACTTCTCTACACCAGTATTCGCAATAAGATCTGAATCCAGGGTGTACCCAACCTGTACATTTTGTAATCTCAGGTAAGAACCGTCTTCTACGAAGAAATCTGAAAACTGGTTATTGCTGGTAGCACCAACGGTCACCCTTGGAAAGCTATCTGTAGTTCCTGGTCCAGTCCATCTACCTAAGAAAGCATTCGTTCTGTTCGTATTAGGCTGATTTCTTTCAAAGTTTCTTACGATATCATTTCCGAGGGAAGCGAAAGCATATGCATTAAAATCCCAGTTCTTGAAGGTGAACCCAATATTTGCGCCCATGGTAAGGTCTGGAATTGGATCTCCAATATCTGTTCTATCATCACTATCTATAACTCCATCACCGTTTTGATCTACAAAACGAATATCTCCCGGTGCAGCGTTTGCCTGCGTTGCAGCAGCATCAACTTCAGCTTGCGTCTGGAAAATTCCATTGGTTTCTAATCCATAGAAATATCCAATAGGTTTTCCAGGCTCCATTCTGGATGGTGGTTCCTGTCCTATTCCAAAAACTCCTCCGGGAATGAATCCACTTTCACTATTTACGTAAAGCACTTCATTTCTAAGAGCTGTAAGGTTATAGTTTACATTAAACTTAAAATTATCATTTACAACCTGATTATATCCAATAGAGAATTCAAGTCCCTCGTTTTCAACTCCACCACCATTTACAAACGGTGCAGAAGATCCAGGAGCAGCAACTCCTAAAATTCCTGATACCTGCGGAATCACAAGAAGGTCTTCGGTTTTCTTTTTAAAATAATCGATAGTAACATCAATACTGGAATTGAAGAACCTGGCGTCAAGTCCAATATCAAGTGTCTTCTGTTTTTCCCATTTAATTTCTGGGTTTCCCAGAGCACCACTTGCTTTTCCGAAGATAATTTCATCATTAAATACATAAGCACCTTCACCGTTCAGTAGAGAGGCATATCTAAAAGCAGGAATTCTATCATTTCCAATGATCCCATAACTACCTCTTAATTTTAAGAAATTTAAAGCTCCGTTGTCATTAATAAAATCTTCATCTGAAATCACCCAACCTACAGAAGCAGATGGGAACCATCCAAATTTGTTTTCAGGACCAAAAGCAGTCGAGCCATCGCGTCTTATTAAACCAGAGAATAGATATTTTCCCTGATAGTCATATTGAACACGTGTGAAGTACGACAATAATCGGGTATCGAAAGTATCTCCACCGTTCTGATAGTTATCTACAACTTCCGCAGCATTTGAAACTCTCGCTGAGCCATATTCATTGGATGGAAGTTCAAATCCTGTTAAGGAAGCAAGATCTCCGGTAGTTTTAAAAACAGACATACCCAATAACCACTTAAGATTATGATCGCCAAAGCTGTCATTATAGGTTAAGAAGTTATCCCAGGTATAATCTCTGTAGATCTCAAAGTTCTCGGTAACATTATTACGGTCTACGTTGAAAACCTTTCCAGATCCGTAGAAAACCTCTGGAGAGAAATATCTTCCATCAACTTCAGAATAGTTAAACTGGAATTGAGTTTTCGCAGTTAATTTATCCCAAATAGTATATTCCAATCCACCAACACCACTAATTTTATCTACACGTGTATCATTGAAAGCGTTGTTGATTTGAGCAAGTGGATTGACAACTTCATTTCCAAGCCCTTCAGCCAGAGAGAAATTTCCATCAGCATCACGCACAGGAATATTTGGATTCATGTTCACCGCATTGAAAAGTACAGACCCAAGGGCATTTTCAGCTAAAGTCTTACGGTTACTATTAGTATAGATTCCGGATAAATTAAGTTTCAGGTTATCTATGATTTCAAGATTATAATTTACACGCCCTGTAAAACGATCATAATTAGACTTGCTTCCACCAACAATACCATCCTGGTTAAAGTAGGAAGCTCCAAAAGAATACTTGGATCGATCTCCACCACCAGAAATATTCAGGTTCATATCAGACATTGGCGCTGTTGTAAAAACCTCATCCTGATAATCTGTCCCTTCACCAAGGTTTCTATAATTTGGATAAGGAGGATTTTGACCAGCGGCTGCGTAAGCTTCGTTAACGATTACTGCATATTCGGTTGCATTCAAAGCAGGTAATCTTCGTGTAGTTTGCTGAACACCTGTATAAGCATCAAATTCAACCTGAAGATCTGCATTGTATGAACCTGTTTTAGTAGTAATAAGAATTACCCCGTTGGCAGCTCTAACACCATAAATACCAGCAGTTGCATCTTTCAACACATTAATGCTTTCAATATCATTTGGGTTAATAACACTAAGGTCTTCGATCACGTTACCATCAACCAGGATTAGAGGTCGGTTATCACCATTGGTACTTATACCTCTAATATTAATTGTGGAAGCACTTCCTGGAGAACCTGAAGTAGAGGTGATATTCACCCCTGCTACTCTACCCTGTAAGGCTTGCTCAACTCGTGCCGGGTTCAAATCCTCTATGGTTTCTGAACCTACTACACTTACCGCACCGGTTATTTCCTTTCTTGACTGAGTACCATACCCAATCACTACTACTTCATTTAATGCTTCTGAATCTGTTTGAAGCGTTACATTGATCGTTTGTTGATCATTCACTGTAATTTCCTGGGTTTGAAAACCTAAATAACTGAACTGAAGTACATCTCCAGAGGAGATATTCTGTATCGTATAATTTCCGTCAAAATCTGTAGTAGTACCTCTTGACTCATTTTTTACGATCACATTTACTCCCAGTAAAGGCATTTTGTTCTCATCGGTGATAGTTCCGCTAACCGAAAACGATTGCGCGTAAGCACCGAAAAACCCGCTTAGAAATAAAATCAAAAGACAGGTAAATTTCCTCATGTGTTTTAAAATTAAATTTGCTTTTACAATATATTAACATGAAGTGCGTAGAGAGGATTTTCAACCTTTACAAAATATCTACAATTATAGATTTATCAATTTTAAGCGCCTCAAATTACAGAAATCGCAATAAGGATAGGCGTTAGATGCCATTTTCAAGAACAGTAGCTAAGGTGTTAAAATTTAGGAATTTAAGCGAATGTAGAGGTAATGTAGAGTTATTTTCTACAGTTGTAAAGGTTATAGAGAAAGAATATATTCGGTTAAATTTGTTTCCCGGTCAAGATCCATCTTCTTACGCAAACGATATCGTTTAATTTCTACACTTTTCACCGAAATATTTAAAAGAGGAGCAATTTCTTTAGAGCTAAGATTTAGTCTCAAATAGGCACATAATTTGAGATCGTTGGAAGTAAGTTCCGGATGTTTTGATTTAATCTTTTTGAAAAAGTCTTTATCAGCATTGCTAAATGCTTTTTTGAAGAATTTCCAGGTGTCTTCTTCGCTAATGTCCTTATCGATGGTATTAATTACCGATTGTACTTTTCCAGTTTTTTCGTATTCCTTCAGTTGATCTTTAATCTTGGTTAGAAACTCGTTCTTCTTGATCAGGCTCATGGTAGTTACCGCAAGTTCCCGGTTTTTACCTGCCATATCCTGTTCCAGTTTCTCATTTTGCAACTTGATGATTTCCTTTTCGGCCTCAAGATTCTTCAGTTTGAGTGCGCGTTCATTTTCTGCCAGGTATTTTCGATGATGTCTCCTGTTCATTAAATGTACCGCATAAAGAATAAGCAGAAAGATCAGGACATATAAAATGATGGCGCCAGTACTTAAATAGAAAGGTCTCTCTACGGTAAATGATATGATTGCAGGTTCAGTTTCAGAATTACCAACCCGGGCTTTAACCTCAAAAATATAATCTCCAAAATTCAGATTTTCGTATGACACTTCATGCTCCTCACTCCATGTACTCCAGTTTGAAGATAGACCAACGAGACGGTAACTGTATTTGGTGTTGGTATATTTCTTAAAAACCGGCGCGCTAAACTCAAATTTAAGGTTATTACGACGGAATGGAAGTTCTATCTCTTCCGAAGAATTTAAAGAAACTCCGAGTGAATCTACAGAGCTTGCTGTAATTCGATCTACGCTGATCTCGAAATCCTCAAAATCCAAATCTGCCGCTGTATCATCAAAGCTTACATAACCATTGGCAACTCCTAGTAAATACCTGTCATTATTTAATTTATTAATGTTCTCATACCCTACCGCAATATTCCTATAGTCCTGGTCAATAAAAATATAGTCAAGCTGGTAATCACTGCCAATTCCCTCAGGCTCAATTGAAAAAATCCCTTCTTCGGAAAACCCCCAAAGAACATCATCTTCCTCCACGATCATTCTACCGGAAACCCTTTCCACATCGCTTACCAGATGATTTAAAGAATTATCCAGATCGAATCGATCTTCAACCTGATCAAATTTGTAAATATTGGTGAGGCTACTATAATATAAACTATCATTGAACTGAAATACTCCGGAAGTTATTCCAGATTCCTCTTCAAACTTGTAGTTGATGGTATTAGAAGCAGCACTTAGCGAATCGTTAAGCTGAAGATTAAAAACTCCTTTATGCTCATTACCTATCCAGATACTGAGATTCTTATCAACCACAATACTTTTGGAGGAATGTGGAAAGTTATTCAGCATAGGCAGATCTTCAAACCCAGAATCCTCTTTCCGTAGAAAACTGATTCCATTATAATGTCCCTGTATATAGAGGTCCTCCTTATACTTCTTAACGATCCAGGTTCCTAGCCGCTCGCTGATCTTATTTGCAGTGGCGCCTTCAACCAGGAACGTCCCACTATTGTGGCCACAAAACAGATTACCGTCGATCTCGTTTAGAAACCAGACCTGTCCATTAGTTCCCGGTATCAGCTGAAATTCTTCGGAATCATCCTCTTTCACATATAGTCCCTGGTTTGTGCCCAGGTATAACAAATCGTCTTTTTTATATGAATCGTAGACTGAGCCAATTTTACCCCTGTTATCCTGAAAAGATCTAAATGTAGACCCAAGGTCAATGACGCTAATTCCGTAATCTAGTCCTGTCCATACATTCCCAGACTGATCAAGGTGCAAATCCAGGGTTGTATTATTTTGCAAAATATTATTCTGATCAAATCTACCAATGATCCTGCCATCCTGCGCGATCTCAATCACACCACTTCCTACTGTTCCCAGTACTAGATTTCCATTATCAAGATCCAGTGCATCGAGCGCATTTGGTTTTCCAATACTTTCACTAAGCTGTCCATAAAACTGTTCCAGCAAACCTGATCGAATTTTATAAAATTCTGAATTCCCGGTAATCATGGAAAGCCCATCCTCGTCGAGATCGTATAAATGCATGATCGCAATATCTCCTAATTGCTCCCCGCTAATAATTTGCCTCGGCTGACCTTTTTCAAATTTGTACAATCCTTCGCCAACAAGCTGAAAGTAAAGTTCTTCTTCAAAATTAAAAATATTGGAAACGGGTTTCCCTGTTGGATTAGCCATTTTCGTAACCTCATCACGTTCCAGGTCGTATAGATATATGCCTGCAAAACTTCTAAAAACAACCTGTGCATCTATATATTCAATATCCCAGAATTGTTCGCCATCATTAAGATCAGGGAACTTTGAGATAAGACTTTGAAAAACCAGCTCTCCGTTATTTGTTGGAGTCCAATATCCCGCTTCCATGTAAGCTCCCGTGAAGATTTTTTCTTTTACAACTTTTACAGATCTAACTATAGATTTATTGGGTACCGGGTATAATCTCCAACGCTCGCCATTATATTCAAGCAAACCTGTGCTATTTGCGAAATACAAGTTCTTGTTATCAGCCTGGGAAATCATCCAGTTCTGATTGCCTGCGGAATAGTCATTGGGGCTGAAATTGGTAACCGGAGGGAGTTCCTGCGCATATGTTTGCAGATCACATACTAAAAGTCCGCTAAGAATAAGCATGAACAGCATTCTTGAATGCTGGATCTCAAAAACATTAAACTTAAACTGAATCCTGAACAATTGCAGATATACCTTAATTAGTAAAAATTTTAGGAGTGGTTGTTAAAGTATTATAAAGAGCTATGACATCCTAAATTAAATGAATTTTTTTGAAGGTTATTAGCAGAATACTACTACTATACTGAATTCAATCAAACTCCTACCTTCAATGAGCATAATTACTAAACTAACCCTACAAACACAAGTCGGCAGCAAAACTTTATTTCTTGGAATTCTATTCGCATTTCTTGGAAATATGACCGGATATTCTCAAACGAATTCGAAAGAGGTCGTGCATTCTGTTTATGTCACTTCCAATACAGGACTTCGTTCTAATGAAGATAATAAGCAAGTACTCGATCAAATCGTAAAGTCCTCTCAGGCAGGTGAATCTAACAGTTTGGTAATGGTCGGAAATATCGTACCACAAAGTGGGTTTCCAGATAAGGATAACGGACGTTCTCGGGTGGAAACAGATTTAAAGAAAAATCTGCTGGATAAGATTAAAGATTTTAACGGAAAGATCATTTATACCCCTGGCTATAATGAATGGCAGGAAGACGCTCCAGATAACATCGATGACCTGGAATCCTTATTACAGGATACCCTGGAATCTGATTTCTGGCCAAATGATGGTTGCCCAATTGAGAGTGAAAGCCTTAGTGACGATGTGCAGCTTATAATGATAGATTCTCAATGGTATATCGAAAACTGGGATGATCATCCTTATATCAATAACAAATGTGAGATCAAAACAAGGCTTCAGTTTCTGGATGAATTTAATGATGAATTAGAGGATAGCCAGAGAAAAACAGTTCTTGTAGCTGTTCATCATCCTGCGATGACGCAAACCAAAATTGGATTTTTAGAAAAGATGTTAGGTCATGGTACCCAAACAAGTCGCAATCCGCAGCTAAAAAAACTGATGGGTAGTCTCGAAGCGCTTGCCAGACAATATAATGATGTCATTTTCCTTTCAGGTAAAGATAAAAATCTTCAGTTCGTACATGATGACGGGATCGAACAGATCATTACTGGGGTCACTAAAGAAATTGAGAAGGCGAGACCAGATAAAGAAGAAGGTGATTTTGTAAGTTATGAACTCGGTTATGCCAAGATCAATATCTACAAGAACGGGGCATCAAACGTAGAATATTTCTCGGTTTCCCCAGAAGGTGAAAAACAGATCTACAGTTACGAAATGGCGAGGGAACGACCAACTCTAGACGAAGTAGAATGGCCAGATACCAAATTAGGTAAAACTACTACCACTTCTGTTTACACTGAAGAAGAAACCAATAAGGACGGACTTTACAAAGCACTGTGGGGAGAACATTACAGATCTTTATACAGTAAAAAATTTGAATTCCCTGTTCTTTATTTAGACACTATTCCGGGGAATATGAAAGTACTGGGTGCCGGAGGTGGACATCAATCAAGATCGCTGGGATTCATTGATGACGATGGACACGAATATACTTTGAGAGCTTTGAAGAAAAGTGCACTTCAGTTTTTGCAGACTACCGTGATCACAAATCACTATGTTGAAGATTATTTAGAAAACACGGTAGCTGAACGATATGTACAGGATTTTTACACTACAGCTTTTCCTTACGGTACTTTCCCGGCAGGAAAATTTATGGACGAACTTAATATTTTCCACCCGAATTCTGAACTTTACTATGTTCCGAAACAGGAAGCATTAGGAGTTTATAATGAGGAATATGGTGACGAACTCTATATGTTCGAAGCACATATTGGAGGAGAAAACAAGGATCTACCAATTTTTGATGGAGCTGAAGATATCCTGAACTCATCAGATCTACTTCTGGAAATGCAGGAATCAAAAGATGCTTATGTAGATGAAGAGATCTACATTAGAGCAAGGCTTCTCGACATGTTCCTGGGTGACTGGGATAGACATGAAGGACAATACGAATGGGCAGAATTCGAGGATAAGGAAGGTATGAAAAGATATGTGCCCATTGCAAAAGACCGTGACCAGGTATTTTCTAAAACTGATGGTTTTATACTATCCTTACTTCGTGTAGGTTTCCCTCAAATTAGAGCGATGGAACCATTTACAGAAACTGTAAAAAGACCAAAATGGTTCAACCATGCTGGATACCCATTAGACAAAGCAGTAATTCGAGACAACAACTGGAATACCTGGAAGGAACAGGCTGAATATCTACAGAATACACTTACAGATGAAATTATTCAGGAAGCTTTCGATGTATTACCTGCAGATATAGCAGATAATGAATACGTAAAGGACATCAAAAGCACTCTTGAGGTAAGAAGAGGGAATATGATGGAGATCGCACGTGAATACTACGATTACCTGGTGAAATTTGATATCTTCCTTGGAACCGAAGATGATGATGCTTTTCTTATTACTCGCAAACCTAACGGTGTTACGCAAATAGAGCTAACCAATGAAGATGGAAAAGTAGTTGCTCAAAAAACTTACGATAGTGATGAAACCAAAGAAGTATGGATCTATGGACTTGATGGTGATGATGAATTTAAGATCGTAGGTGAAGGTTCTTCTCTAGTAAAACTAAAAGTTATTGGTGGCGAAGAGAATGATATTTATGACTTTCAGAATACAAAAAAGGCGAAACTTTACGATTACAAGAGCAAGGATAACACCATAAAAACTTCAGGTGCCAATAAAATGCTTGTAGACTCTTACGATATCAATAACTACGATCCTAAAAAGAGAAAAAGTAACCAATTCACCTTTTTCCCTAGTGCCGACTTTAACTCAGACCAGGGATTCAGCTTAGGGGTTAAAAATACATTTACTACCTATGGTTTGGTTCGTAATCCATTTACATCTCAACATAATCTCTCTGCAAACTACTATTTTGCGACCCAGGGATTTGATGTTGGCTACTATGGCGAATTCGCAAACGTATTCTATAAATGGAATTTAGGAGTAGATGCCTATTATTCAAGTCCGAATTTTGTGATTAACTATTTTGGAACAGGAAATGATACAGAGTATGATGACGACGATGTTTCCAGAGATTTCAACAGGGTGAAAATTGAACAATGGAGACTTGCACCTTCACTTATATATAGAAAGAATAATAATGTATTCTTCAGTATTAAACCAATGATCGAATCGAAACAGGTTTCTTACGATGCAAATAGAATTGTAGCCGAAACTTTTGATCAGGATAATGATGTTTTTGAAGAACAACTTTACGCTGGTGCAGAGGTGAATTACAACTATTATAATAAGGATAGAGTTGCATTTCCATCAAGAGGAATTGAAGTGGATCTAACCGCGGGTTATAAAAGCAATATTGATGAGTTTGACAATAAATTCGCTTACGTAAGACCTATGCTTTCTTTAAATTATCCATTACACGAAAGTGGTTTTGCGGCTATTGCGACAAAAATAGGTGGTGAAGCGATCCTGGGAGATGAGTACGAATTCTATCATGCGGCGACACTTGGCGGCGGAAATAGAAATACGCTTAGAGGTTATCGTAATGAACGTTTTAATGGTAAATACGCATTCTATCAGAATATTGATATTCGAAGTGGGATCGCCCAATTCAGAACTAATTTTATCCCAATTCGTATGGGAGCCAGCATTGGTTATGACTACGGTAGAGTTTGGGTAGATGATGATGATAGTAACGAATGGCATTCCAACGTGGGTGGATCGATCTTCATCAACGCGTTCAAAGCCTTTACCGGAAACATTGGATACTATGTTGGGGACGAAGGAGGTCGTTTGAACTTCACCGTCAACTTTGACTTCTAGTTCTCGATACTATAAATTTAAGCCACACCTTACAGTGTGGCTTTTTTGGTTATAATTCTTTTGCCAGTTCGTCTATAGATTCTACCAATAGATCGGGTTCTTTCGCCAATCGAAACGGAAATTTTCCCGGTCTGCGTACAAAAGCTGTTTGCATTCCAGCCCTTCCTGCTCCGGTTATATCCCATCCATGAGCTGCAACCATCATACAATCGCTTTTATTTACTTCGGAAGCATCTACAATGTATTTATAACTATCAAGATGAGGTTTGTATTTCTTTACGTTCTCAACGCTTACAATATGATCGAAGAAATGATCAATTTCAGCAAATTCCAATTGTTTTTGAAGTACATCTGGCTTACCGTTACTGTAAGCTATCAATTTGAACCCTGAATTTTTCAAACGTTTTAAACCTGGCATCACATCTGGATACGCTTCTAGACTGGTGATTGGTTTCAAAGTTTCTTGTAATTCTTCTTCGGAAAGTTCTAAATCATATTTCAGAGCATTCATTCTTAGTACCTCCTGCGCTATTTGACTAAAGTTGTGATAGGAATCACTTACAGATTCTACAAGGGAATATTGTAAAAGTTCGGCAAACCAGATATCAGCTGCATATTCCTTACCCAGGGTTTTATTGATGCTTTCCTTCAGCGGAGACAGATCGAGAAGAGTTTCGTTCACATCGAAGATGAGTACTTTAGGAGTAGATTTCATTTCGTTTTTTAGATAAAATTACAAATCTTAATCCCGATAGTTAGACCCGGTAACAATAAAGCTAAAGAGTTCTAACTAATAAGGTGCTGGCGGATTCAAAGCCGAAGTATTACTCAACTGCTCTCCCGTGAATTCCTCTTCCTCAATTATGGTAACTGAATCTGAATAGGTACTGGAAGTAATTAAAAATACAAGAAGACTGATAGCGATTAGAAATAGAGCTTTAGTGAGAACAGATAAATACTGAACCTGTCTATCGATTTTAACTTCGTCCTGAAGACTTGCAACTATGGTTGGTTTCATAGCATAAATACTATGTAGCAGATAGGGCACTACAGGTTAATAATAAGTTCTTTCCAGGTAGGGTTAATTTGGATAATTTAAGATAGGAATCTAATTAACTGACTGCAAGTCTATTATCAAATAAAATAAGTAGGATATCAACAGGCAGAAAACTCCAAATTGCTGATGTTTACTGTATTAAACCGACTTATAAACAATTTAAAACTTTACGGGTAAATCGATTAAGTGCAAATTAGACCGATTAAATACACTAGTAGCCAGGTAATTAGAGGAACATAAATCATCAAACAGTATCCTGTTTTCAAACATAAGATTAAGAAGTGCAACTTCGCAATGAAATAACTTAATTAATGAATTTCATAACAATTGAATCCTATTATGAGGAGAAATTGAAGCCTCACCAGGAATCGAACCTGGATCTAAAGTTTAGGAAACTTCTATTCTATCCATTGAACTATGAGGCCGTTGGACGAATTTATAAAAATCGGTGTAGACTTCGATACTACATAATTCTAAAATTTACAGTCTTATTCTATATCTTTAGACTTTAAGTTCGTTAAGTATGAAAAAATTAGTTTTAGCAGTTTTCTGTTTATCAATATTCAGCACTCACGCACAGAATATTGGACATGAAAAGAGCGCATTTGCACATACCTTTTCAATTGTTGCCAGAGATACAGTGACCGGTGAAATGGCTGTAGGAGTTCAAAGTCACTGGTTTTCGGTGGGTTCCATCGTTTCCTGGGGAAAATCTGGTGTAGGAGTGGTTGCTACTCAATCTTTCGTAAATCCGGCATACGGTCCTCAGGGTCTTGAATTAATGGAAAATGGAATGCCTGCCGATATTGCGCTGGCTAAAATGGTAGATGAGGATGAAGGCCGTGCTTTCCGTCAGGTTGCATTTCTGGATGTAAACGGTAACGTTTCTGCCTATACAGGTGATAAATGCGTTCAGGCTGCGGAAGATATACAGGGTAATAATTTTTCTGTACAGGCAAATATGATGCTGAATGAGAATGTAGTTCCTGCCATGGCGAATGCCTATGCTACGAATTCAGATCTCCCTTTAGCTGAAAGAGTAGTTGCAGTGATGCTGGCCGCGCAGGAAGCAGGTGGTGACATACGAGGAAAACAATCTGCTGCTCTTATTGTGGTAGGTCCTGAAAAAACTAACAAAAGCTGGGAGGATAAAAAAGTAGATCTTAGAGTGGATGATCACGAAACACCAATCAAGGAACTTGGAAGACTACTGAAGGTTCATCGTGCTTACGAGCATATGAATAAAGGAGATCTTGCTGTGGAAGCAAACGACATGGAAAAAGCACTTCAGGAATATGGTACAGCAGAAAAAATGTTTCCTGAAAACCTGGAAATGAAATACTGGAAAGCAGTAGCTCTCGCTAATAGTGGAAGGATGGAAGAAGCACGACCAATTTTTGAAAAAGTTTTTGCTGCAGATGAAAACTGGAAAGAAATGACCACAAGATTACCAGCTTCCGGACTACTGAGTATTTCAGAAGAAGAATTAGAGACACTTACTAAATAAGATAGATATATGATGAAATTGATGAAAATTAGTTTTTTAAGCCTTCTGTTTATAGCATTCGTTGCTTGTGAAGAAACTAAAAAAGAAGAAGAGAAAACTTCCGAAGAAAAAGAAACCGTTAGCACTGCCAATTCGATGAAAACGAATATGGAAGCAGATAGTGAGCTAAAATATAATCCTGCTCATGGCGTAGAAGGACATCGTTGTGAACTACCGGTAGGAGCTCCTCTTACAAGTGAGGGAAATACCGCGGCTCAACCTATGACCACGAGTCCTGTTAGAATGCAGAGCGCCACTCCAACGATTAATCCTCCACACGGGCAACCCGGACATGACTGTTCAGTAGCTGTGGGTGCTGAGCTCAATTAGCATTAAAATCCGAAATTTTTATATATCCATTTCGACAGAAGTTCTATGATGGACAAGCATCGTAATTTCTATACCCAAGTCCCGATTAGTGATCTGGCTATTCATGAACTTTTTCGGGATAGAAATAATTTTCAGGAGGTTCCACCAACATGGCATGTCCTGGTTGCAGATATTCGGGATTCTACCCAAGCAGTCAACGATGGCAGGCATGAAGAAGTGAACCTGGTAGCTACCGGCTGTGTGATCGCGATACTTAATTTGTCCATTTCTGAAGGGATCACTGTTCCTTTCTTTTTTGGAGGCGATGGAGCTACATTTTTAATACCTGATAGTCTTACAACTAAAGCTTTATCTGTACTCGAAAAACACAACAGGAACGTTCAGAAGAATTTTAAATTCGAACTTTCATTGGGAACTTATCCCGTAAAAGATCTTTACCGGGATGGGATCGAATTAAAGATAGCCCGAGTAAGTACTACAGAATCTCTGGTGATCCCAATTATCATGGGTCAGGGATTACTAATTGCTGAAAAACTTATCAAAGAAAGACCTAACAGTTCAACTATCGAGGTCGATGAAGTACCTGTTAATCTATCCGGGATGGATTGTAAATGGGACAAGATCAAACCACCTTTGGAAAACCAGGAAGTTTTAAGCCTTCTTATAGCCGGATGCGGCGATGCTAACTATCCTGAAGTTTACTCAGATATTCTCGAAAAGCTCAACGAAATCTACGGTTCCACGCAGCGCAGAAGACCAATCTCTACAGACAAGCTTAAAATGTCCACCAGTTTTGACCGTATTAGCAATGACGTAAAGATGAAGTGGGGTGATACTAATATTCCGGAATTTCTGAAAGGAGTATTGATTAGCCTGTTCGGGGAATTTTATCTTAGAAACACTAATCTTGGTAAAACATACCTAAAGCGAATGGTCGAATTATCTGATAATCTAAGCCTCGATGGCAGAATTAATACAGTGATCACCGGAAGCGCAGACCAAAGAAAAGAACTTTTCAAATACTTAGATAGTATTGAAGATCAAGGCCTCATCAAATATGGTTTTCATATTAGTGAAGAAAGTATTATGTCCTGCTATGTTAGAAACATGAAGACAGATGAACATATCCACTTTATAGATGGTGGAAATGGTGGATATACAAAAGCGGCCAATGTGCTCAAAAAGAAATTGGCAAATTGACCGCTTCCATAATTATTTAATTTTTAATCTTCGTCAAGACCTCCTCTACGAGTTGCATCGCGTGGCTCTGGCCAGGTCATCTGCTCTCCGGTTCTTCGACTTTTTGGTAAGCTAATCTGTTCTCTGGAAGTCTTTTCAGGATCTTCACTAGCCATGTAAGCAAGTACCGCTGTTAGAATTACGTTATTTCTAACATCATCGAAAACGATCTTATCATAAGTATCCCTGTTGGTATGCCATGTGTAATTCCAATAATCCCAGCTCAATGAACTTAGGTTGAATGCTGGTGCTCCAGCCGCTACAAAAGAAGCATAATCAGATCCTCCTCTTCCTGGAGATCCAGGGAAATTGGTTTCAATATGTGTAGTAACGTTTTCTGGTACTTCGTACAACCAACGTCCTAAATAGTCATATGCATGCAGGAATCCATTTCCAGAAATATTCACTACCCTTCCAGTTCCGTTATCCTGGTTAAATAATGCCTGTGTATTTTCAACGATTTCCGGATGATCTTTTACGAATGCTCTGGATCCGTTTAATCCCTGTTCTTCACTTCCCCAGTGTCCTACCAGGATCGTTCTTTTTGGGTTTGGATACAACTTTTTAAGAATCCTCATCGCTTCCATCATTACGATAGTCCCTGTTCCATTATCAGTTGCACCGGTTGCTCCATCCCAGCTATCAAAGTGTGCTGAAAGAATTACATATTCTTCAGGCTTTTCTGAACCTTTGATCTCTGCAATTGTATTGAAAGTTGGAACTTCTCCCAGCTCCTGAGATTCAGCTACTACTTTTAGTTCGGGTTTATCACCATATTCTGCAAGTCGGTATAGCATCCCATAATCCTCCAGTGAAATATCGATGGTTGGAATTTCTTCGGTATATGAAGAAAACACTTTGTTTACGCCAAATCCTCGAGACCAGTACGATGAAATGATCCCGGCTGCTCCTGCTTTTTCCAGTGCCTGCGGTAATTCTCTTCTGGATAATCCGCTAGCTGAAGTACGTTCTCTCCATGCCTCACTCAAACTATCACGATCCCTTTTCATTTTTTCGAATGACTCTTCTGTAGCCCATTCTTCCCAGTTATCATCTGGTCTTCCTGTTGGCTGTGGCATTGAGATCATCACAAATTTCCCTTTAACCGACTTCAATTTATTTACAAAGTCCATGGAGTCTTTTGCTGCCGGAAGAATCATAACTTCTGCCTGTACTCCTTTTTTACCCGTAGAAGGACTCCAGGCCAGCTGTCGTGCTTCAAGGCTCTGAATCCTTGGAGAGATAAGATCAACATGTGTGATACCGCGTTCCCAGCCTTTCCATTTACCCCATTCTTCGTTTCTGGCATCAATATCCCAGCTTTTATATTTGTTTACCGCCCAGTCGTTAGCCTGTTTCATTTGAGGCGTCCCAACAAGTCTTGGACCTACAACGTCCAGTAATTCATGCGCAAGATTTTCAAGTTCTGAATTGCCTTCTGCTTCTTTTACGATCTTCTCCACCATTTCCTGGGTGCTTTGCGCAAAAGCAGCCGAAAAGGAGATAAAAAATAAAAAGGCTAAGGATAATTTTTTTGTCATAATGTAAAGATTGGTTGATGTGTTTTACAATATCGTTCTTTTTAGAACAATTGCTCTGAAATTAGACCGCAGTGGTACGAAAACGTTTAATACGGAGTTAAAATTTAGCTATATTGGCGTTCCAAAATCGTAAATTTTCACCAATGCTTCAAAGATTCGCGTTTCTCGCCATCCTATGCCTACCCTTTTTACAGCTAAATGCCCAGACTTCAGAACTTAGTGTCCAGAAGATCATGCAGGATCCGCAATGGATGGGTAATTTTCCAGATAGAGTTCGCTGGGGAATTCATAGTGAAAATGTCTATTTTCAGTATAATCCTGAAGGGAATCCCGCAGACAGTCTTTATAAAATCGCTATAAATGATCCTCAAAAGATCCTGAAAGTTTCTTCGGAAGAATCGAAAGCAATGATCCCAACGTATGGCGACTTCAGTAGTGACCGAAAGAAAATGCTGTATACAGATGACGGAAGACTTATCATCTATGATATGAATGATCGATCAAAAAAGGAATTGGTCAGTTTACCCTTCAGAATAAGTAATCCTGAATTTTCAGCTTCAGAAGATGAGATCCTATTCCATGCTGAAGACAATGCATTCATCTATCATCTTGAAAACGGAACGCTTCAGCAACTTACCAATATCAAATCTGGAACAAAAAAAGCTTCCGCAGATAAAAAACTAAACGAAAAGGATCAATGGCTTCAGGATGAAAATCTTGATCTTTTACAGGTTGTGAGAGAAAGAAAGGAGAACAGGGAAGCATCTAAAAAGTACCGTGAATCCACCAGCGAGCCGGAAGAGTTTATATTTTACCTGGACAACAAGAGCATGAGCAATTTCGTTATCTCGCCAAATGCTAAATATGCTGCATTCAGCCTTATCGATCGGGAAAGCGGAAAAAACACAGGCGTTCCTAATTATGTGGATGAAAGTGGGTATACCGAAGATCTTTCAGCCAGAAGCAAGGTTGGAGATCTAAAATATTCTGCAGAACTGGCACTTTATCAAATTGAAAAGGATACGGTACTAAAGTTTGATTTTACCAGTCTACCAGGAATTTCGAAACTGCCTGATTATACTGCAGATTATCCTGAAAAAGAATGGAAAGAAGAGCCGCGACCGGTAATTCCTTCCTCCATTAAATTTAGTCCTGAAGGAGACAAAGCTGTAGTAAACATACGCTCTACAGATAACAAGGACCGTTGGATCGTTGCTGTAGATCTTGAAACCGGAGAATTTGAAACGCTCGACCATCAACGCGATGAAGCATGGCTCGCAGGACCAGGAATTGGCTATACTTATTATGGGTATGAAACTATGGGATGGTTGCCAGACAACAAGCATATTTATTTTCAGACTGAAGAATCAGGCTATTCTCATTTAGTGATCCTGAATACGAAAACAGGGAAAAAGAAAGATCTTACTCCCGGAAATTATGAAGTTTTTGATCCTAAGATCTCGAATGATGGAAAGCACTGGTATTTCACTTCTTCGAAAGTACATGCCGGGGAAAGACATTTCTATAAAATGCCATTAATGGGCGGAGATATGGAGCAACTTACTTCCATGACCGGTAATAACGATGTTCGGTTATCTCCAGATGAATCGCAAATGGCGATCACCTATTCCTATATGAACAAACCGGAAGAACTATTTCTAAAAGAAACCTCATCTAAAGCTCAAACGATCCAGGTAACCGATGGCAGATCTGAAGCCTTTAAAGCTTATGACTGGCGTGAACCTCAACTTATTAAATTTACGGCGCAGGATGGAGCGAAAGTTCCAGCCAGACTATACCTTCCTGAAGAGGATGTGAAAAACGATGCCGCAATCGTTTTTGTTCATGGTGCTGGTTATTTGCAAAATGCTCACAAATGGTGGTCAAGTTATTTTCGCGAGTACATGTTCCATAACCTTTTAACTGATCTTGGTTACACCGTGATCGATATCGATTATCGCGGTAGCGCCGGTTATGGAAGGGATTGGAGAACTGGTATTTACCGACATATGGGCGGGAAAGACCTAAGTGACCAGGTAGACGGCGTGAAATATCTTATAGATGAGCATAATATCAATTCTGAAAAAGTGGGAATTTATGGTGGTAGTTACGGCGGATTTATAACCTTAATGGCTTTATTTACTGAAGCTGATACTTTCCAGGCAGGGGCTGCTTTAAGGTCTGTTACAGACTGGGCGCATTACAATCATGGATACACCAGCAATATTCTTAACGAACCTTCCCAGGATCCAATCGCTTACAAACGCTCATCACCCATTTATTTTGCTGAAGGCCTTGAAGGTGATTTGTTGATCGCTCACGGAATGGTAGATGTAAATGTGCATTTTCAGGATGTGGTGAGACTAAGTCAGCGTTTGATTGAATTAGGAAAAGAGAACTGGGAGCTTGCCGTTTATCCAGTGGAGGATCACGGATTCGTGGAGCCTAGTAGCTGGACAGATGAATATCGAAGAATACTGGAATTATTTAATGAAAACCTATTGGAAAAATGATGGATATCAATTTTGTAAGAGAACAATTTCCTGCTCTTGAACGGGATTTCGTTTTTATGGATAATGCCGGAGGATCACAGGTTTTAAAGCAGGTTACTAACAAGATAACAGATTACTTGCATCATTCCAATGTACAACTTGGTGCTTCTTACGCTGTTTCCAAGGAAGCCGGAGACAGGTTAAAGGCTTCTACAGAAGTTGTTTCAGAGCTTATCAATGCTTCCAGACCTGAAGAGATCGTGATTGGTTCCAGTACGACCATGCTTATGCGAATTCTTAGCCTGAGCATTAGTAAGAACTGGGAAAAAGGAGATGAGATCATTGTGACCAATACAGACCATGAGGCGAATGTTTCTCCCTGGACAGATCGTGAAAAGTCTGGCTTCAAAGTTAAGATATGGCAGGTAAATCCAGAATCTCTGGAACTTGATATAAAAGATCTTGAAAATTTATTGACAGAAAAGACGAGACTCGTTGCGGTTACTCACGCATCGAACGTGCTGGGAACGATCAATCCTGTTAAGAAATATGCTGAAATAGCACATAAAGCAGGTGCTTTGATCTGTGTAGACGGTGTCGCCTATGCACCGCATAGAAAAGTGGACGTTCAGGACCTGGATGCCGACTTCTATACGTTTAGCTGGTACAAGACTTATGGACCACACCTGGCCATGATGTATGGTAAATATGATCTATTGAGAGAGCTGGAAAGTATCAACCATTATTTTATAGACAAAGATGCTGTTCCATATAAACTGCAACCCGGAAATTTCAATTTCGAACTTACCTATGCGGTTTCCGGAATTACCGATTATTATACTGAATTGCACGATCATCATTTCGACGGAAAAGATCTTCAGTTTAAGGAAAAATTGAATAAAACCTACGAGCTTATTTCTGCCCATGAAGAAAAACTGGCCACAAGACTTCTGGATTATTTGAATTCAATTTCAGAAATAAAGATCATCGGGCAAACAAGTGCTGCTGCTGAAAAAAGAGTTCCTACTATTTCCTTTGTGCACAACAACTTCCGAAGTAATGAAATTGTAGAAGCAGTAGATCCTCATAATATTGGCATCAGATTTGGCGATTTCTATGCTAAAAAATTAATTCATGACCTTCAGCTGGAAGATAAGAACGGCGTGGTAAGAGTAAGCCTGGTTCATTATAATACCCTGGAAGAAGTTGATAAACTGATCGAAGTTTTTAAAACGATTTTTAAGTCTTAACGGTAATTTCCGAAGACACGATTAAAAGGTATTTTGAAGCCCAGTAAAATGGAATTTCTACGCACCTGATCCCGAACTACTTCCAGTACCTCTGCCTGTGCGGAGATTTCGAAAGTAAATTGATTACGAACCCGGTATGATACAGATAATTTTGCCGGGATTGTGATCACCCGAATGTCCTCTTCCAGCACATTCCCGTAATTTGGAGCATTTTGAATAAACGAAGCTCCAATCCCCGCACCAAAAAGTACATTTTCGATCTGGTTAAAGGGGTCGAAATTAACATAGGGCATAAAAGTCAACGAGTTGTAATGTTCGTTGTCACTAAGATCTGAAGCTGAAGTTCGCTGCCAGTATAGCTCGGCTCCAAAACCCGCTTTAGGCAACAGGTAGTAGATCGCGTAGATTCCCACCGCGTAATTAGGCTCAAAGCCTGAATTGGTAAAACTGTCGCTCTCCCCGCTACCAAAAACATCTTGAGAAAGATATAAGGAAGTATGGGCATAACTAATGCTTGGACCAACCTCAAAATCCTGGTATCTCTGGCTGAATGACTTAACCGAGATAAATAGCAGAACTATTACTAAAAGTTTTTTCACCTATGAAAATTTAATGACCGGGAACTTTTCTACAAAATTCCCGGCCATTTGAAATTATAGCTTTTTAAGATCTTTTACCTCAGATTTTTCGGCTTCCATAATGCTAATGGCAAAACCACCACCCGGAGCAGATTCTTGTGATAACCTGGATTTACTATTTACTCTGTACTTTTTAATTTCATAAGCCTGAGGATTCGTTTTATAATGAGCATCTTCGGCATCAGCATAGATCGTTGCGATGTATGTTTTATCCTTATCCAGGAAGTCAAATTCAATTTTTGAAGTACGCGTTTCTTCTCCGTTCACGTTCCCAACAAACCAATTATTCGTTCCCTTTGCTTTTCTCGCTACAGTGATATATTCGCCAGGTTCTGCTTCCAGGTATTCACTCTCATCCCAATCCAGTGCTACATCTTTAATGAACTGAAAAGCATCCGGGAATCTCATATAATTTTCCGGAAGATCAGCAGCCATTTGCAAAGGGCTATACATCGTTACATACATTGCCAGTTGATTAGACAGCGTACTATTTACATGGGAATTGTTATCAGGATTCAGCTTAGAAATATCCATTTCAAAGATTCCGGGAGTATAGTCCATAGGACCGCCAATGAGTCTTGTAAATGGTAATACGGTCACATGATTTGGTTTAGAACCTCCAAAAGCCTGGAATTCGGTTCCACGAGCAGATTCGTTACCTATAAGGTTTGGGTAGGTTCTTCTCAATCCAGTTGGTCTAACCGCTTCATGAGCATTTACCATGATCTTATAATCTGCAGCTTTGGTTACAGCATATAAAAAATGGTTGATCGCCCACTGCCCGTAGTGATGTTCACCACGCGGAATAATATCCCCAACATAACCGCTTTTTACAGCAGGGTAATCATACTTATTCATGAACTGGTAGGCAGTATCCATATGACGTTCATAATTCCTGATCGCTCCGGAAGTCTCATGGTGCATCATCATTTTCACACCTTTACTTTGTGCGTACTCATGAATTGCTTCCACATCGAAATCTGGATACGGAGTTACAAAATCAAATACATAATCTTTTGATTTCCCGAACCAGTCTTCCCAACCTTCGTTCCAGCCCTCCACAAGAACGGCGTCAAAACCATGCTCTGAGGCGAAGTCTATATATTCCTTTACATGCTCTGTATTGGCAGCATGTTTACCATTTGGAGTTGTTTTAGAATAGTCGGTTTTCCCGAGTTGTACTGAAGGTAGCTCATCTGTATACGCCCAGGAGCTTTTACCTGTGATCATTTCCCACCATACCCCAATGTATTTAACAGGCTTGATCCAGCTGGTATCTTCCAGTTTATTTGGTTCATTAAGGTTCAGGTTCATATTGGAGGCCAAAATCTCTGTAGCCTCGTCACTTACCATAATCGTTCTCCATGGAGAAACGGCCGGAGTCTGGATATATCCTTTATTTCCAACTGCATCTGGAGTTAACCAGGATTCAAAAACCAGGTTCTCTTCATCAAGATTAAGATTCATTAGCGAATAATCTACCAGCGCAGCTTCGTGCAGATTAATATATAAACCGTCCTTAGATTTCATCATAAGAGAAGTCTGCACTCCGGTGTTAGAGAACTGTTTCTGGGAAGCGTTCCCGGTAACCGCAGTATCAAATTTTGAACTGATCTCTGAAAGTTTTGATGTGGTATAATCATACTCCTGAGAATCATAATCGCCGGGCAGCCAGAAAGCTGTATGATCTCCGGCCATCGCAAATTGAGAATGCTCTTCTTCAATAACAAAATAGGTTAGATTCTTTTGCTCCGGAAATTCATATCGAAACCCCAGACCTTCATTGAAAAGTCTGAAGTTAAGGATCAATTTACGATCTGTGCCTTTCTGAATTAGTTCAACCTGAAGTTCATTATAGTTATTTCTTATTTCTTTAGTTTCTCCCCAAACTGGATTCCAAGTATTGTCGAAACTGGTCTTACTACTATTCTCTACTTCAAAATTCTCAAGCAGATCTTCTGAATCTTTCAAAGCCAGGCCGAGCTTGCTTTGTTTGATCACAGACTTACCTTTATAAGTCAATTCGTAAGTTGGTTCACCTGCATCGGTCAGGCTGAAGTTCATCTCAAGTTCAGCATTTGGAGAACTTAGATTCTGGGCAATAGTTAAGCCTGAAACTAGCAGGAGTAAGAGTGAGAAAATTGAAGTTTTAATCATCGTTTTATATGTAAAGTGACCCGTATAATAGGGATTTCAGAAATTAAAATTAATATTATTTATCCAATAGCCTGTCGAAGATCTTCGATTAAGTCTTCTTCATCTTCGATTCCCACGCTGAGTCTAATAAGTGAATCCACCACACCGGTTTTTTCTCTTTCTTCCTTCGGAATTGAGGCATGGGTCATACTGGCGGGATGTCCTGCAAGCGATTCTACACCACCCAGAGATTCAGCCAGTGTGAAAACTTTCAATTTTTCGACGATCTTACGGGCGCTTTCCAGCGTGTTTTCTTTTGTATTAAAGGAGATCATTCCTCCAAAACCAGACATTTGCCTTTTTGCGATCTCGTGATTGGGATGCTCTTCAAAACCTGGCCAATAGACGTCTTTCACTTTGTCATGAGACTTTAGAAAACCTGCAATTGCTCGACCATTCTCGCAGTGTCTCTGCATCCTGATATGCAGGGTTTTGATTCCTCGCAAAACAAGGAAACTATCCTGTGGACCGCAAATCGCACCACTCGCATTCTGGATGAAATAGAGTTTACTGGCGAGTTCCTTATCCTTTACAACCAACCCACCCATCACTACATCACTGTGACCTCCCAGATATTTGGTAGCACTGTGCATTACGATATCGGCTCCGAGTTCCAAAGGCCTTTGTAAATAAGGCGTGGCAAAAGTATTATCAACAGCTAAAAGCAGTTCGTGCTGCTTCGCAACTTTTGAAACTGCCTCGATATCAATAATGTTCATCATTGGATTGGTAGGAGTTTCTACCCAAATGAGCTTTGTTTTTTCATTGATATGTTGCTCAATATCTTCTGCAGCTTGCATTCCCACAAATTTGAATTTGATTCCAAGACCTTCAAAAATCTTTGTAAATAAGCGGTAGGAACCCCCGTATAGATCATTTGTGGAAATGATCTCATCACCTGGTTTAAACAATTTAAGCACTGCATCTATCGCTGCAAGCCCGGAACCAAATGCCAAACCATATTCACCATTTTCAAGACTGGCGAGTGATTTCTCCAGTGCGGTTCTGGTTGGGTTTGCACTTCGGGAGTATTCATAGCCCTGGTGTTCACCGGGTGAACTTTGGGAATAGGTCGTGGTTTGGTAGATAGGTGGCATGACAGATCCATAAGCTGGATCAACATTGTCCTGTCCTCCATGTATAGTCTTGGTATTGAACTTCAAATTAGCGGTATTTTAATCATTAGAAGGGCTTGAGTTCGCTCTCGAACATTAGCCTTCCAATGCATGAAAATCGTAGTAAACAAATGTAATCAGCTCGTAGAGCATTCACAAAATTCAATTTACCTTTATCCTCTAATTTAACACCTTATAGCCTTGAAAAAAGCAATCCTTCCAGCTTTAATGATCCTTATTCTATTCTCCTGTGCAGATGAAGAGAAAAAAAAGGAAATAGAGATCCTGGAATTTAAGCAGGGAACCGTTGAGAACAGTTATAAAGATTGTGATCCTGAAAATGGCGATTGCACTTTTATAAGTCTCAGCTACCCGGTCGCAAAAAATACTGGAAAGATTTCGAAAAGGATCAATCTAGAAGTGGAAAGCTTCCTCCAGAACACGGTGGATTTCACAGAGGCTGATAGTATACAATCTCCCCGTAAATTGGTAGATCAATTTTTACAGAATTATGAAAGAACTGCGACCGACTTTCCCGATTACGAAATTCCGTGGGAAGCCACGATTCTTGGAAAAGTAATTCAGCAGAACGAAGAGCTGGTTTCCATGGAATTTACTACAGATATGTTTACCGGTGGAGCACATGGTTATAATAGTGTGAGTTACCTCAATTTCGATGCTGAAACGGGCAAGTTATTAGTCGTAGAAGACCTCTTTTCTTCGGAATTTACCAAAAAAGCAGAGCAGGATTTTCGCGTTAAACAGAACATTCCTGAAGGTGCGAGTATTAATAACACCGGTTTCTTTTTTGAGAATGAAAAGTTCCACCTTCCAGCCAATATCGGGATCTATCCAGAAAAGATCGTATTGCATTATAATGCTTATGAGATTGCTCCTTATTCCGCAGGAAGCTTCAGAATGACTTATTCCAGAGCAGAAATTTCACAATATTTAAAAACTGAAGAAACTTTAGTGGAGTAAAATACAAGTTCATTGAGGTAGCTTCAGTTTAAGTTACTCGTGACTTGCATTTTCTAAATTAGCAGATTTCCACAAATTATAGGAAACCACTGCAGGCCAGATCACCAGCAGGCTACAAATAAATCGCTCGTAGGCTCCGTTAATATTATCGGGCATCAATGGCAAAAGTGGCGCCAGGAAGAGCCATAATCCTCCAACCCATATCGTGAACTTTTCAAGAAAAGGTTTTAAGAATTTTAGATAGGGATAGACAAGAATATGAAGTGTCAAAAATAGTCCGGCAAGGATGTACACCAGTTTTCGATGAATCTTTTCTCCAGGACGTCCCGCGTATTGATTATGTTCTGCGATCATTACCAGGTCTGCACCTATAAGAACCAGCACCGCCAGACCGATCAACCACCTTATATTATTCTTTTTCCAGGTGAAAAGTCCGATTGCCAGTGCAACATAGCCCATCGCAAGAAAGTCAAGACCCAGATCCTGTATCCAGCCATATTTGCCAATGGCCAGCATACTTATGGTGTTCTTAAAAGGATTGTGCTCTTCGTGAAGAATTATGCCAATAATATCTGCTGCTATGACCGCGAAGCAACCAAAAAGGCATAGTACTGCCGAGAGTTTATAGATCGTAGATATCTTCAAGCTTTATGAATTTTTACTCTATTAAATGATAGTTCGGGGTTTAAATTAAGATTTTTCGATGATTTCAATCTGTGAATCCTCGAAATCTCAATCACGTTTCTATTTTTTCTGAAGATTAAGGATAGCGTAGAATATATGTTTTCCCGACAAAATATTCGTTCTTTGCATTTTCCGAAAACTCTCAGTTATGAAAAAAGTCTACCATCTTTCCACCTGTGATACCTGTAAACGAATCTTGAAGGAGCTGGATCTTCCAGATGATTTTGAACTTCAGGACATCAAGACTGAAGCTATTTCTAAGGAACAATTGGAACAAATGCATAAGTTGGCTGGATCTTATGAGAGTCTTTTCAGTAAAAGAGCCAGGCTATATAAAGAGCGTGATCTAAAAAACAAATCCCTAGAAGAAACTGATTATAAGGAACTTATTCTGGAGCATTATACATTCCTGAAGCGACCGGTTATCATTAACGGAGACGAGATTTTTATTGGTAATTCTAAAAAGACCGTGGAAGCTGCAAAAAGTTCTGTACATGGATAATACCAGAATATTAGCCATTCTGGCAGCCATTGGAGCGAGCACCATTTACGGGATCAATCATACCCTTGCCAAAGGTTTAATGCCTTTGTATATCGAGCCTTTCGGTTTTATATTACTTCGAGTGACCGGTGCAGCACTCCTATTCTGGTCCATAAGTTTTATTGCTCCAAAGGAAAAGATCGCTACTTCCGACTGGCCACGTATTATTGGCTGTGCTATTTTTGGAATGGTTATTAATATGCTTTTCTTTTTTAAGGGGCTCAGTCTTTCAACACCTATCAATAGTTCGGTCATCATCACATTATCGCCAGTAATGGTTTTGATCCTTGCATCTATCCTTATAAAAGAACGCATCACTTTACTAAAAACTATTGGGATCATTATAGGAATGGCAGGTGCGCTGGTGTTGGTGCTTTTTAGCTCAGACCAGAACCAGAATGCTCCGAACATCCCTATGGGAAATGTTCTTTTTATCGTCAACGCCTTTTCTTATGGTCTATATCTCATTCTCGTAAAACCACTGACGAAAAAATATCATGCGATTACTTTGATGAAGTGGTTGTTCTTAATTGCAGTATTTATCAATCTCCCCATCACTTATACAGAATTTGTTGCTGTAGATTGGAGCAATTTACCATTTGATGCAGTCTGGAAAATGGCCTACGTGGTTCTTGGAACAACTTTTATGACCTATTTACTAAATATTTATGCACTGAAGCAGCTTTCGGCATCTACAATAAGTGCATTTATATACCTGCAACCACTTATTGCGATCACTTTTGCGATCATAGTTGGTGCAGATTCCCTGAACTGGACTAAAGGAATTGCGGCAACACTGGTATTCGTTGGCGTGTATATGGTAAGTATGAAAAAGACAAAAGTAAAGGCCTGATATTATAGATTAAATCTACAATACAGACCTTTCTATTAAATTTGATGCTGCTTAAAGTTTCGCCAGCTCTTCGCTGCTTAAATTATCTGGTCGTTTCCCGTATTTACGGGTATCTTCCTTGGTTAGAATTCTAAATTCCTTAGTTTTTGGTGTACTATCCAACTGTTTGAAAAGCTCTTCTGGCAGGGTGGTAAGTTTACGTTCTTCAAGGTCTATCCACGATCCCATCATCTCACAGGTTGCACAGTTCCTACCCTTGTGATCATAGATCTTATGAATAAATTCAAAGTACATCCCATCTTCAGAAAGTCCGTTTAACTCGAGGCTTACAGTAACCGGTTCACCAGCAAAGATCTCTTTGAAATAATATATATGCTCATAAAAAACAATAGGTCCCAGATTGTAATGAGCGAGTTGCTTTTGCCCAAAACCATTTTCCATCAAAAAGCCCATTCTTGTATGGCTCATAAAATTTATATAGGCAGAATTGGCCAGGTGCCTGTTCGCATCAAGGTCGCTCCATCTTATCTCGAATTTCTTGGTATACATGATCTTACTTTTATTCAAAACTACCAATAAATAGTATGCACGCATAACAAATTTTACCTAAGTTTATATTAAAATAGATACATGCCGCTTCTCTCAAGCAATTATCATCCTACTGGAATTTTCAAGAATGCAGACGCTTCAACGATTTATGCCGGGAAACTCAGGAAGGTCGATCTAAGCTATACCAGGGAACGTATTACTATTAGTGACGGAGATTTTATAGATCTCGACTGGAGCAGATGCGAAAAAAATTCGGAAATGCTAGTGATCCTGCTTCATGGACTAGCGGGAAGTGCAAACAGGCCCTATATGCAAGGTATGGCGCTTGCCTTTAATAATATGCAATGGGATGCCGTAGCCATGAACTTTCGAGGATGTAGTGAAGAAATGAACAGGTTTTTCCAAAGTTATCATGCCGGTGCAAGCGATGATCTGGCGGAAGTGGCAACCCACATATTGTCACTGAAAAAATATAAGAAAATTGCTCTGGTAGGATTTAGCCTTGGTGGAAATCTTCTACTAAAGTATCTTGGTGAACAGCGCAGTAGACCTAAGGAGATCATTGGAGCCGCAGGAGTTTCTGTTCCATGTGACCTGGCAGGATCACTGGGAGCGATCAACAGAATGCGAAATTTTATCTATAGTAAGAGATTCGAGATCAATTTAAAGCAACACCTGAACAAACGTGCAGAAATTTTTCCAGATCATCTCGATAAAAATAAGATCGCCTCGTGTAATTCTCTCCGGGATATCGATGAACTCTATACTTCCAGGGCTCATGGCTACAAAAATGCCGATGATTACTACGCTCAGGCGAGTGCGCAGAACTTTCTGAATGATATAGAAGTCCCCACTTTATTGATAAGTGCTAAGAATGATAGTTTTCTATCTCCAGGTTGTTATCCTGAAGAAGTCGCAGAAAATTCAGAAAATATACATCTCGAGATGCCTGCCTTCGGGGGCCATGTAGGCTTTGTAACCAGGTCTAATGTTTATTATCATGAAAAAAGGATCACCAAATTTATTAATTCCCTTTTAGATTAGACTGCATCTACCGGGCATACAATTGTTCATGCTATAGAATTGATTATCTTTGCGCAAGCTTTTAAAATTCAGGCATGATCCAATCGATGACAGGCTTTGGGAAGAGCGTTACACAAATTCCCACCAAGAAAATCACTGTTGAACTCAAATCTCTCAACAGTAAGAATTTTGACCTGAATGCCCGCATTCCGTCGCAATACCGTGAAAAGGAACTGGAGCTTCGAAATATTATCTCCGATTCTCTTGGTCGCGGTAAAGTAGATCTTTCTATTTATGTGGAATCTACCGCAGAACAAACTTCTACAAATGTCAATACTGAAGCAGTGAAGATCTACATGGATCAACTTCGGAAGATTGTAGATGCCAGTGAAATTGAGCTCTTGAAGATGGCCATTAAAATGCCAGATGCTCTTAAAACTGAACGTGAGGAGATCGATGAAGAGGAATTCATTGTGATCGAAACTGCAGTAAAAGATGCTTTGAAAGAGATCAATAAATTTAGAACAGATGAAGGTGAAGCGCTCGAAAAGGATCTTCAACTTCGTATCAATAATATAAAATCCTTACTGGAAGATGTGATCAGGATCGATCCAGACCGTGTGGAAGCCGTTAGAGAAAGACTTCGGAAGGGTATAGAGGAGATAAAGGAGCAGGCAGATGAAAATCGTTTTGAGCAGGAGATCGTATACTATATCGAAAAATTTGACATTACTGAAGAGAAGGTAAGACTGGATAACCATCTTGATTATTTTCAGAAGACGCTGGATTCTTCAGATTCCAATGGACGTAAGCTTGCGTTCATCTCCCAGGAAATAGGAAGAGAGATCAATACCATAGGCAGCAAATCCAATTATGCACCAATGCAACAAATGGTGGTGCAAATGAAGGATGAACTTGAAAAGATTAAAGAACAGATCTTAAACGTATTGTAATGGACGACGGTAAATTGATCGTATTTTCAGCTCCTTCAGGATCAGGTAAAACTACCATAGTTAGACATTTACTGAAACATGAGGAATTGAAACTTGATTTTTCAATTTCAGCTACCTCGAGAGAAGCCAGAGGTGAAGAAAAACATGGGCAGGACTATTATTTCCTTTCTCTATCAGATTTTAAACAAAAAATTAAAAACGACGAATTCCTGGAATGGGAAGAAGTCTATCGCGATAATTTCTACGGAACCTTAAAAAGCGAAGTGGAACGAATCTGGGCAAAAGGAAAGCACGTCATTTTTGATATTGACGTGGTTGGTGGATTGGATATCAAACATATTTATCCAGACAGAACGCTCGCAGTATTCGTGAAACCTCCAAGTATCGAAGAATTAAAGATCAGGTTAAAAAAGCGTAAGACTGAAAGTGATGATAAAATAAATATGCGTGTAGCAAAAGCTTCCATTGAGCTTGCAACCGCACCTCAATTTGATTTTATTATCGAGAACAATCACCTGGGAACTGCTTTAAAGGAAGCTTATAATTTGGTTTCCAATTATGTTGGCGCAGATAACATAAAAGTATGAACAGGAAAGTAGGTTTATTCTTTGGGTCTTTTAATCCTATCCATATAGGTCATTTGATCATTGCAAATCATATGGTAGAACATTCAGATCTTGATGAGGTCTGGCTCGTCGTGACTCCGCACAATCCGCACAAAAAGAAAAGCAGCTTACTTGATAATCATCACAGACTCGAAATGGTGTATAGGGCTTGTGAACATTTCGAAAACCTCAAACCCAGTAATATTGAATTTGGTCTGGAGCAACCAAATTATACCGTAAATACGCTTGCACACTTACAAGAAAAGTTTCCTACGAATGAGTTCTGCCTAATTATGGGTGAAGATAATTTAAAGAGCTTGCACCGCTGGAAGAATTATGAGGTTATACTTGAAAATCATCAGTTATATGTTTATCCTCGAATAGCTGAAGGTATGGTGGTTGAAAGATTTAGAAATCATTCAAAAATAACCAGAGTTGAAGCTCCAATCATAGAGATCTCAGCAACCTTTATAAGAAAATCTATTTCCGAAGGAAAGAACGTAACACCTTTATTGCCAGATGATGTCTGGAAGTATATTGATGAAATGAATTTTTATAAATAAGTAAAGACTGTTTAAAAATCCGTTTTTGAATATTCAAGTTTGCTGATTGAACCTACTTTTTTCATTGTGGAACTACAAGCATAAGAACGTCGACTGCTCTCAATTTAATATTCTCAGGACTCTTAAACAGTCTTTGGAATCTATCTTTTACTATCCATTGGAGGTATTCTTAGAACCTGCCCGGGATAAATTTTATCTGGATCATCCAGCATAGGTTTATTTGCTTCGAAGATCAATGGATACTGGTTTGGATCCCCATAATGCTTTTTAGAGATCTTACTCAAAGTATCGCCTCTTTCTACAGTATGGAATACAGCTTCAGGCTCTTTGCTTTCAACATCCATTCTATCGTCTACCTGCGCAATTCCTTCAGAATTACCTACAACCAGTACGATCTTTTCACGAGTTGCCTGATCTAAAGCGGTTCCTGTGATCGTAGCCATATCGTCTTCAATATTGATATGAAGATTATCAGCTTTTAGGTTCAGGTCGCGAACAGTTTCTTCCAGATTTCTTGAAACCCTCTCATTTTCCTTCTTCTCTTTTAACTGATTATCTGTTGTACTTACCTCATTATCCTTTGGCTTATCAGCACCAAAGATCTTTTTTCCTGCATTCTTAATGAACGAAAATAATCCCATTATTTTGATTTATAGTTAGTTATTTAAATGTACAAAAGCCTTGCAGATTCGCTCCACTTGTGCATCCTAAAGTTTTCTCAAAATTGAAAACAAAAAAAACCGCTCCTTCCGAAACGGTTTTTTTCAACTAAATAACCAACCAAAAAAACTAAGAATGTAAACTTTACAAAAGTATATGTAAAGCACAGTATTAGAACGACTACAGATTTATCAAATTGTACAGCTTCTAAACTTTAACTGTTAACCTTTTGCGTAGTAGAATTACAGCATTCTCAATAATTATACTGAAATACCGAACAATTCTTTCAATACCTCTAAAATTGACTATTTTTGGAGAAGAGAATGTAATTATATGGATAAAGCTCCGAGTTTTGGTGTCATTGGTGGAGGTAGCTGGGCAACAGCTATCGTGAAAATGCTATGTGAAAATCTTGATAATGTGAATTGGTATATGCGCAGTGTTTATGCCGTGGAACACATTAAGAAACAGGATCATAATCCTAATTATTTAAGTTCAGTAGAATTTAATAATGATCAGCTTACACTTAGTAATGATATTAATGAAGTTGTCGAGGCTTCAGAATTTATCATTTTCGCCATTCCTTCTGCTTTTCTGAAAAGAGAACTGGATGCACTAACGATCCCACTCCATAACAAAGTTGTTTTCTCTGCAATTAAAGGGATCGTTCCGGAAACCAGTCTAATAGTTGGAGAACATTTCAACCAGTACTTTGAGGTTCCTATGGAATGCATTGGAGTTTTAACCGGACCATGTCATGCTGAAGAAGTTGCATTAGAGAGACTTTCCTATTTAACAGTTGCCTGCCAGGATGAACAAAAGGCTCAGCTGGTTGCAGGCTATCTTGGTAGCGATTATATCACCTGTAAAACTACAGATGATGTTATTGGTACTGAATATGCAGCCGTTTTGAAGAACATATACGCGATCGCCGCAGGAATTGCTCATGGTTTGGGCTATGGTGATAATTTCCAAAGTGTACTTATGAGTAATGCTATCAGGGAAATGAAGAAGTTCATCAAGAAAGTACACAAAATGAAGCGTAACATCAACGATAGCGCCTATCTGGGAGACCTTTTGGTTACCGGTTACTCTGTATTTAGTCGTAACCGAATGTTCGGGAATATGATAGGAAAAGGATATACAGTTAAAAGCGCTCAAATGGAGATGAGCATGGTTGCTGAAGGTTATTACGCTACCGAAAGTGCTTATAAGATCAACCAGGAAAAGGGAGCTAAAACGCCGATTATCAATGCCGTATACGCCATTCTTTATGAAGGTAAAAATCCTAAAAAAGTTTTTAATAAACTAGTGGACAAATTAGATTAAAATATAAGTATTTTCTTACTTATTATCTTATAAATCGCTGTTAGACAAACTTTTCAGCGATTTATTTGTGCTATTAACATCATATATAGTACTTTTACCCTACCAAATCATTTTAAACCAAAAATTATCATGAACAAAAAATTACTTTTTCTCGGCTTAGGACTTGGCCTATTCCTAACCGGGTGTGAGACTGATACTGTTTCTGAAGATATTACGACAGAAACTTCATCAGTAGTAAAAGAATCTAAAAATTCTGCGACGAAGATCCATGAACCTGTATTTCTACAGGGAATCCACGAACCGGTATTCTTAAAGAACGGATTCGAAGATTGCGATATATTTCCTATCTATGATGGTCCTAAGGACCTGAATGTTGGTAAAGGTGAAGCTATGGACTTTAGTGAGCATACTCATCTGGAAAACCTGCGTGTTGCTGGTGAACTGAATATTTGTGGTGAAATCGAGACAGAAAAAAATACGGTTATTAGACGTAACGGTGAGATGACTACGGTAGGTCTGGCAATTATAGGCTCTGAGGAAGAACCTAAAGACCTAATCATCAATTACGGTGGTCACTTCAATATCAACGGAGTCCTGATCGTAACTGGAGATTTGATCCTAAACACTGGAGCTACCCTACAGTTCCTAAATGATGACCTTGAAAACAACTGGTTATGGGTAATGGGAGATATTAGAACTGCCGATTATTCTTTTGTTTACGGTATGTACAACACCTATGAAGGCGAGGAAGATCATGACCACGACGGTCACGAACACTAGAAAATTCATTATTTCGTTATACTTAAAAAGCCGGCAATATGCCGGCTTTTTTCGTTTTCAGTATTTTCTTATCGGTAGTTTCTTACACTTAATCGAAAAAGCCTGTCGTTCAACCAGTTTCATTTTGAACATAGAGATTAATTGCTATTTTTACCTGCCCAAATACTTTAACTAACCTATTTACCATGAATAAAAGATTATTCGGATTCAGCCTAAGTGCGATCCTATTATTTGCATCCTGCGAAAAGAACAGTATTTCAGACGAACCTTCTCAGGAATCTGATTTCAGTATTGCAGATGCTTCAGAACTTTCCTCTGCGATCGATTTTAACGAAACTGGAGTTATTGGTTTTGCCTCGATTAGCAACAATAGAAATTCAGATGCTTCTACCGTTTTTGGTATCGAGCAGATCGCTTCGCTTGAAGCTCCTGAAGTTGATGGAGTAAAACTTAGAGCTACACATGTAGACGTAAAAGGTGATTTCGCTTATGTTTCTTATAATAAAGAAGGCGCCACTTATCTTGGAGCTATCGATGTTGTAGACATCAGCGATAAATATGAACCTATCTTAATTAATAGAATAAAAACTAATGTCGCAGACATTAACTCTTTATTTGCAGATGATAACGGCTACCTGGTTTTCACCGGTGCTTCAGCAAAAAATAATCGAGGTGCAGGAATGCGCTCGCTAATGGGATATTTTAACCTTGAAAGAGGAAATCTTCCATCTACTATAGTTAGAGATGTGACTGAATCACGTATTGATTCAAATTACTATCTAGACTTTGGTAATACCGGAAATGCCGGCGTACATATCTTACCATTCGATGGACACGCAGTTTCTGTTACCGGAGATGCTGGATCTATCACTCAATTCATGTATCCTGGTGATCTTACTGCATTTGATGGAATCACCACGGAAGAAATTGGAGACCTTAGATATGCTGCAATTCATAATAATACCCTTGCCGTTTTAAGTGGCGTAGACGGACTTATGAATTTTGATTTGACCGATGGTTTTAATCTTACATCTCAAATTAGCACTGCTGCACTAACTGCTGAATCAAAAAGAACAATTGCCTGGTATGGTGATAATATTCTTGTTTCTGAAGGTACAGAAGGTGCCGGGATCTATAGTTTTGAAAATAATTCTAAAGTAAGCAGTCTGCCACTTAAAATGCATCCCGATGCTGCAACTATCTCTACTGAAGATGCTGTGACTAACGCAGTTTCTACTGATGGGAATTATGTATATATGGCTAATGGAGGTGCAGGACTTGATATCTTGAAGCTTGGTGAAGATCTTACTCCACTTGCTGAAGGTATTGCAGAAATTGAAGGTAGTGCAAACTTCGTACAGGCTAAAGGTGAATATATCTACGTTGCTTCTGGAAAAGGTTTGAAAATACTTAGAATCATTTCTGCGGAAGACGCTCCAAATAATAGCCCGGAAGAATTTCTGAATTGCTCAGAGTACGAAACGTTCGATGGGAATAAAAACCTAACCATTACACCTTCTTCTACTGAGTCTTACTCTGGTGTTATGAACGTGAAGAATCTTAATGTAAATGGAACGCTTAATTTCTGCGGAACCCTAATGATCGAGAAAAGCGCAAATCTTTCCAGCGGCGGAGAAATGAATGTTTCAGGAGCTATGTATCTTGGTAATAACAGATCTGCTGAAAATCTTACGATCACCTCTGGAAGCACACTTAGAGTAAACGGATTGGTTGAAATTCACGGAGACCTGAATATTCAGAGTAACGGAAAGCTGGAATTCGTTGGTGAAGGTTCAAAAATATATGTTGGAGGAACAGTAAAAGTTCATGATGGTGGTGCTCTTGAAGGAGAGTTTGAAGATCTTAATGACAGGTTTTAAGAAGAAAAAGAATATACAGAACTAAAAAGCCTCCAAATGGAGGCTTTTTTTTGTGCTATAATCGAGTTATCATTTTGCAAGAATTCCTTTTTCGGGAATTACCGGGATCTCCACCCGTGCATTTTCCCGAATGCTATTCGCCTTAAAAACAAAAGTCTTCTCGTACATCTTATTATTCTTGAAGAAAGTTACCTTAAACTCATTATTCAGCTTTAGAACATCTTCCTGAAGGAATTCGATCTTGGCGAAATTCTTTGCCGGCAGTACTTCAATTTTGTGTCGCATAGTAGAAGTTTCCTTCTTCTTATCAAAACCTCTTGATACAATAAGCGCCATCTCCAAAGCTTCCGAAGAAGCATTGATCAAATAGGCATTCCATTCGTAGGACTCGAATTGTTCGTTCAATACATAGACCGCAGCGAGGTATACCTCTTCTACTTCTGGTATTTCAATATCTTTCCTCAAAATGTATCCTCAGCTTTGTGTTTGATCTTTATCCACAACCAGTACAGGAGTGCTGCTGCAACTGCAAGCAGGATCAATCCTAAAGTCAGTTTGATAACCGCGATCACAAAGGTCACATAAATGATGATTCCCAGGATAATTGCCCCAATAATGAGGATAGCGTATTTTTTCATTATAGTGCAGATTTAAATTGCTCGAGAAATCTCAGGTCATTCTCGTAAAACATCCTGATATCTTCTATCTGGTAAAGCAGCATGGCAATTCTTTCAATTCCCATCCCAAAAGCAAATCCTGAATATTCCTGTGGGTCTATATTACAATTTCTTAGAACGTTCGGGTCTACCATTCCGCAGCCCATAATTTCAAGCCAACCCGTTCCTTTGGTGATTCTATAATCGGTTTCAGTTTCAAGACCCCAATAAACATCCACTTCAGCACTTGGCTCGGTAAACGGGAAATAAGAAGGTCTAAGGCGTATTTTTGATTTTCCGAAGAGTTGCTCTGTAAAATATAGGATCGTTTGTTTCATATCGGCAAAAGACACGTCCTTATCGATATACAATCCTTCAACCTGGTGAAATATACAATGTGATCTTGCCGAAATTGCTTCATTTCTGAAAACTCTTCCCGGAGAGATCGTTCTAATTGGCGGTTTATTCTCTTCCATGTAACGAACCTGAACTGAAGAAGTATGTGTTCTCAACAAAATATCAGGATCGGTTTGGATAAAGAACGTATCCTGCATGTCTCTTGCCGGGTGGTACTCTGGAAGGTTCAGCGCAGTAAAATTATGCCAGTCATCTTCCATCTCCGGTCCTTCAGAAACATTGAATCCAATATTGCTGAAGATCTCGGTGATCTGGTTCTTAACAATGGAAATGGGATGCCTGGAACCTATTTCAACCGGTTCTCCCGGTCTGCTAAGGTCACCATACACACCTTTTTCTTCCTGACTGTTCTCAAGACTTTCCTTTAAAGAATTTACACGCTGGGTTGCAGCATTCTTAAGCTGATTGATCACCTGGCCAAATTCCTTCTTCTGTTCATTTGGAACATTCTTGAACTCAGCAAAATAGTCGTTCAGAATCCCTTTTTTACCAAGGTATTTGATTCGGAAAGTTTCTATTTCTTCATTCGTAGCGGCATTAAAGCTTTCAACTTCAGCAATATGCCCTTTAATCTTATCAATCATTGGTGTAGTCTTTTCAGAAGCGCAAATTTAGTAAAATTAATACCGAAAATCGTGCGCTTTAAATGCTTATTCTGAAGTTGCCACTTCCGAAGAAAGAGACTTTACTAGCAACCTGTCCCGGTAAATAAAGCTCATAAGAAAAAATACTGAAAGTGCCCCGAAGCTGTGCCATAACCAGTGTGTGCCCATAGGAATTACATACATAAATCCATCCAGCACCCTGAAGCTGATGGCGAATCCAAAACTGAGAAATGCCAGTAAAATATAAACCCAGTTCGCAGATCGTGTGGTAAGGAAATAGGTGATCACAGGAAGTAAAAGTCCCAGCGCTGTTCCCACGTAGCCTACAGAGGTTTGTACACTATCATCCCAGGGGAGCATACGTACTCCAAACACCAGAATCAAAATTAGTACGATAAGCCAGATCCTATTCCGGTTGGTGATTTCAAGTTTTATCGTATAATATACTGAAACTGCAAGGCATAGAAATATAATTGGAAGCCAGTCCAGGTACATCCAGAAATCATGACTTCGGGTTGCGTGATAAACGGTACCTCCAACAAACCCCATAAAAAGAATAGGAAGGCTCCAGGCTAAAAATCTATGATTGCGATAGTCGCTATAGACCTTTAGCGAAAAGTAGATAATGATGAGTAAAAAGAAGATATTGCTAAAAGTATTGAACGGTTCCACCGGTAATCTTCCGGGGATTGTTTCCTGGTAGATAGGACCACTATCATTTGGAAACGAGTCAAAACTTAGCAAAAGATTCATTTATGAAATATACTTTTTTTCGATAAAATAATTGACGATCGCTTCCTTCATCAAAACTGACTGCTCGCCGGCTTTTAGACTTGGTAACTCCTCCTTTACTTTAAAATGTGGCCAGCTGTCTTCATCAAAATAATCGAACTCATAATAACCGTAAGGCTCCAGCAATGTACAAATTGCGATATGCATTAAATCGAGTTTATGATCCTTCTTAAACTTTCGGTGAACCTGACCCAGTTCCTGTACGCCGATTAAGTATATAATAGCATCCAGCTCCAAAATTTCTCCATCTGCAAATTGATTGGATAATTTGGTTTGTAATTCCTGCCAGCGCTCTTTTAATTGTTCATCTCTTGCCATACTGCAAAGATATCATCTAAGATTTTATAATTATTATATTTGACGCATGAATACAGTGGATATTATCCTGGGTATTTTCCTGCTTTACGGATTGGTACGTGGTTTCTTCAGAGGATTTTTAACTGAGCTTGCCTCTTTGGTAGGACTAGTAGCCGGTATATACGGTGCCATTCATTTCTCCTATTACGCTGGTGAATTTCTTTCGCAACATGTAGATTGGGATATCGAAATCATCAACCTTGCGAGCCTGGCCATTACCTTTTTGATTATCATTTTCGTGGTACCCTTAGTTGGTAAGATGCTTACTAAAGTAGCAGACTTTGCAGCGCTTGGAATCGTAAATAAACTATTAGGAGCTGTATTTGGATTACTGAAATCTGCGTTTGTTGCCAGTGTAATCATCATGTTCTTCATGACCAGCAATAAAACCCTTGAATTTGTAGAAACTGAAACACTTGAGGATTCTGTCCTTTATGAACCGGTAGCTGTGATCGCCCCTATCATTTTACCATCGATCATCAAACAGGTGAAAGAAAAAGACCTTTGGGATACTGAAGCGGAAGCTAAATAAAAAAAAACCGGAACCACATTAAAGTGATCCCGGATCCTTAATATTTCTGTGATTAATATCTTATAGCAAGCTTACTTTCCCATTTGAGATAGAATACACGCCTCCAACGATTTTAATCTCACCATTATCTTCCATTTCCTTAAGAATCGGACTTTTCTCTCTGACCCTGTTCATGGTAAGTTTTACGTTATTTTCAACCACACCAGCAACAAAATCAGAATTGCTGGAATTCCTTTCGCCACTAGTTTCAGTTGCTTTTACGGCAGGTTTAATATTGCTTAATAAATGTGTAATGTTACCTAGTTCAACATCATCACAGGCAGCTTTAACTGCGCCGCAAGCTTCATGTCCCAGTACCATCACCAGTTTACTGCCTGCAACTTTACAGGAGTATTCCAGACTTCCAAGAATATCAGTATTTTCAAAGTTTCCTGCTACCCTGGCAGAGAAGATATCTCCAACTCCCTGGTCGAAAATAGTTTCTAAAGGCACTCGCGAATCGATACAACCAAGAACTACTGCCTGTGGCCATTGTCCTCCTTTTGTCTGTTCCACCTGGGATGCATAATCTCTCTGATGCATCTTAGCATTGGAAAAACGCTCGTTTCCTTCCATTAGATCCTTCAGCACGGCATCAGGACTCAAATTTGTTTGCTTGTCTTTATTGATTATATCTTTAATCATAATTCATTTTTATTATTAGATTTAGGTTAATGCTGATCTACTAAATTAGCTGATCTTCTTCTGTGCGAAAAATTCCTGGTAACTATCTGGATTCTCAATAGTTCCTCTTTCTGAAATAATCTTAATGTCAATATTCTTTTCCGCAGCCTTTACTCTGAAATCGTCAAGAATTTCTATAATATCGTTATCAAGATACCTGCTCTTTCGCACATCCATGATAAGATAAGAATTCTCTTTTAATTTATTCAGTTCTTTAATGATCGCACCCTTATTGATAAAAGTCACTTCTTCAGCAAGAGTCATTTTTACAGTCTTGTTTTCATCAGTTTCATTTTCAATGTGAAGGAAGTAAGAATTCTGGTAAGATTTGATAAGAATTACTACGATTCCAACGGCTAGTCCAAGGCCAATTCCAATTAGAAGATCACCGAATACGATTCCAACGATGGTCACAATAAATGGTATGAATTGCTTCCATCCTTTCAAATACATCTCTTTAAATAAAGCTGGTTTCGCCAGTTTGTATCCTACAAGAAATAGAATAGCTGCCAATACTGAAAGTGGGATATAATTTAGAATATTAGGAATTACTACGACCGAGATCAATAGTAAGAAACCATGTAGAATAGCCGCCATTTTAGTTTGTCCTCCAGACTGTATGTTGGCAGAACTTCTTACGATTACCTGTGTAATTGGCAATCCACCAATCATACCTGAAAGCATGTTTCCTGTCCCCTGAGCGAAAAGTTCACGATTGGTAGGAGTGGTTCTCTTGTGCGGATCCAGTTTATCTGTTGCTTCCACACACAATAAAGTTTCCAGACTGGCTACTAATGCAATGGTGAATCCAGTGATCCAGATCTGCAATGAACCAATCATTTCGAAAGAAGGCAAAGTAAACTGACCAACGAATGAATCAAAACTATCGGGCACCGGAACATTTACCAAATGCTCCTGGGAAATTCCAAAAGTCTCATCTCCTTTAGTAAGCAGAAAAAATACAATTCCCGCTCCTACTGCAACCAAAGGCCCCTGTACAAGTTTAAAGAATTTACCCTTATCACTTAAAACAGTTTCCCAAAGCACAAGAATAATCATTGCAATAATAGCGATCAAAGTTGCTCCCGGGCTAATACCATTCGCCATGTTGAAGATTTCTGAGAACGTATTCTCTCCATCTACCTGGAAAAATGCCCAGTCACCTTGAGGATCATCGTCGTAACCAAAGAAGTGAGGGATCTGCTTCAGGATAATGATAATCCCAATACCTGTAAGCATTCCTTTAATCACCGAGTTTGGGAAATAATATCCAATAATACCTGCTTTTAGAAGTCCGAATCCAATCTGGATTGCACCACCAATCACTACGGCTAGCAATAAGTTCTCATAACCAATATTTGTGATCGCTGCAAGGACAATAGCTGCAAGTCCCGCTGCCGGTCCACTAACTCCAAGACTCGAACCACTAATGGCTCCAACCACGATACCACCAATGATACCGGCAATTAAACCAGAGAATAACGGAGCACCACTGGCTAGGGCAATACCAAGACACAAGGGAATGGCAACAAAAAATACGACAATACTTGCCGGAAAATCTTTATTTAAATGCTTAAACATATATAACGTATTATGTCAGGAGAAACTCCTGTAATCTTAAAACTGAATAATAAATGGGTTCACGAATTTACCGTGACTGTATAGGTCTGGAAGTACTATGCCAGTTTCGGAGGAGGAGAGGTAATGGAAAGAAAAACCTTATACCTGCTTTCTCTGTAGTTATGTCCATCCTGCTTCCTAATTTGAAGATAATGGATGCTGTTGTAATTAGAATCCATTTCCTCAATAGTGTACTCGAGACTGATCTGGTTCTTGGAAGAACTTTCCTCTTCATTCACATTATAGGCAATAGAAATATCAACATTTCTGTCGATCAAAGCAATAATGCTGGGAGTGCACAGAAACGCTGTAAATATAAAAGCCAGAATGAAAGTGATGTTTTTCACAATTGTAAAACTAAGTCAAATTTCAGAACTATAAGGAAAACTATAATAATGAATTGCAAAGACTTTATCAAAAATATTTACAACTTCCTGATATTCTGACTTTTAACCCAACCCTGAGCGCCGTTGGAAAGTTCGATTCTAGACCATTCCTGAAAATCTTCGAGAATCTTTGCTTTTGTACCTTCGTGAAGTTCGTAGCTAGGTTCACCGCGCAAATTAGGCTCATCCCGTACCTCTACAACTTCCTGGTATATGATCGCGTACTGGTTATCCTCGACATAGGCTTCCTGCTGGAAGGCAAATATTACAGAAATGATACAGGCAATTACACTTAGAGATGCAAAACCCAGGAATAATCTCTTCTGAAGAGAGCTTCGGGAGAAATAATAGAGCAGGAATAAAATAACAAAGATCACTGAAAATACAATGGCAAAGATTGCCCATCCAGATGCAGTATATTTTGAGATCATGTTCCCAAAAGAAGCTGAAAGACCCGTTTGCTCAACCTCATCTATATCGTCTATCGCCATGTTACTAGCAAACTCTATGTTATTCTTAATATCCTCATCTTTTGGTTGAAGCTGAAGTGCCTTTTCAAAATAATAGATACTCGGCGCGACATTATTCAATTTATAGTGAGCATTTCCAAGATTGTAATAAACCTCTGCTGAAGCTTCACCGTTTTCTATGATCTTCTCGTAACTAGAGATAGATGCTTCAAATTCTCCGTTTTGATAAGCTGCATTTGCTTTGTCAAAAAGTTCCTGGTTCTGGGAAAACCCAAGAACAGAAACAAATAGAAAGATAAGAACGATTACTTTTCTCATGTTATAGTTGTTTATCCAGGGTTGAAATTACTCGAACTGCTTTTTCGTAGTCTTGCTGCATAGCGTCTGATGATGCCGGGGTATAACGTGCATATTCACAACTGGACAAAAGAGCTATAAACTGCGTCGTAGTTTGCTCATCGACCTGCTTCTCGCTAAGTATTTGCTGAATCCTACCCTTACTCATTTCACTGGTGGTAATTCCCAGTTTCGCTTTCAGATAATTGTGCATCGATCTTTCCAGGGCAAGATAGAATTCCTTCTGATCTCCCAAATTCCTTTTTGCTTCTGAAAGATATTTTCTAGCCAGTTTATCTGCTTTTCGAATTCTGTTTCCAGTAACATCTGCGGCTCTTTTATCTCTTTTTCTTCCGAAGAGAATAAACAGTGGAATCGCTGCCAGCGGAAGTATCAAAGCCGTCCAGAAACCAGCGGAACCAAAGAAACCTGAATCGTCAAGAGGTTTCAAATTAGTCTTCAACTTAATGAATCTAAACTGGCTGTCATTGAAAGCAACCGGTTGCTTATTAACTCCGGAATTGCTCATAGTATTAGATCCTGCCAAAGGTCCGCTATCAACACTTATCAGCATCTCATCTGAAGTATGCGTGATATAGGTTTCACTTTTTGGATCGAAATAAGAAAAGGACAATGCCGGAATTGGATATTTCCCTTTTCTAGTTGGTATGATCGTATAAGAATTGGAAATACTTCCCTGCATTCCGTTCAAATTCGTATTTACATTTTCGCGACGTTCAGGATCATACATTTCCAGAGATGAAGGTGCGGTTAGTTCTGGAAGGTCGAATAACTTTAAATTTCCGTTACCTTTTACTTCAACTTTCGCCTGCAGACTTTCACCTGCATTCAATTCGTTTTTACTACTACTTACGCTAAAATCAAATTTCCCTACAGCTCCGGTAAAGTTTTCCGGCGCATTCGTTGGCAAAGCTTTTACCTTAATTTTCTTATTATCTGCCGCCACGGTTTTATTAACCGTTTTGTATATTCTGCTTCCAAAGATATCGCGGCGTTCACTAGGAACATCCACCGCCACAGATAATGTAAGTGGCTCAATATTTAATTCACCCGTTTTCTGCGGATAAAGAATTGCTTTTTTTAGCACTACGTAACGGTAAGGTTCTCCTCTATATTCTTCATTTTCTGCACGCAGCTCTTTGATGTTAATAGTTTGGCTCCAAAAGTCACTATACTTTGGACTGTCCATTTCTTTCCAATTGCTTACGCTAATTCGCGGACTCACATATAGCTTGTAAACTACGGTGATCGCTTCATTTAAATATGGATTTCCCTTAGAAACTTCTGCTACGAGATGCAGATTATCCTCGGCGATCAATTCTGTATTATTCCCATCGGTAGGTTTGTCTACGGCAGCGGTTACCTCAACATCTATGGGCGATGTTTTATAAACCTTATCATCGATAACGATCTCAGCCTGTCCAACGGTGAGTGTACCACGCTTTTTCGGCTGGAGATAAAAACTATAGGTCTTGGAATAAGCCATTTTCCCATTGAGGATACTCGTACTTATTTTCTGATTGGGGCCGCCAACTATGGTAAAATCTGAAAAAGAAGGAGCATTGAAATTGTCTCCATCTTCGTTCATTTCAAAATCAACCCGAAGCCGTTCATTAATTCCCAGCTTCTCCCTGCTAACCTTGGTTTCAAAGCGCACCTGCGCCTGAAGCAAACCTCCGGTGAACATTAAAAAACTTAAAATCAATAATTTTGTTCTCATCATTATCTATATCAACGCAATTTTTAGTCAGAAATTTTAAAAATTCTTACCAGTCCTTTTCAGCCTTAACCTTCACGCCCTTGGCCTTCTGCGCATTAATTTTATCCTGTACTTTCTTTTCTTCATTATTCATGGCTTCCAGCAAACTTTGGATTTGTTGCGGAGATAGTTGACCCTGTGCTGGTTTTGGCTTTTGCTGCTGTTTTTCATCTCCCTGGCCATTATCCTCTTTTTTCTCGTCGCCTTCCTGCTTTTCCTTATCCTCGTTTTGATCGCCTTCTTTCTTATCCTTTTCGTTCTCTCCCTCGTCCTTAGGCTTTTGATCCTGCTTTTCGTCTTCTCCACCTTCACC
>NZ_JBLWIM010000012.1:534209-550148 GCF_048381525.1 Christiangramia qingdaonensis | reverse complement strand
CGTCTTCCAGTTTTTTCTTCGCTAAAGCTAAATTATAACGAGTTTCATCATCGGTTGGATTATTCCGAAGCGCATTTTTATACGCGTTTACAGCTTCCTGATAATTTTTCTGCTGCATATATGAATTCCCAAGATTGTGAAAGATCTGGTGTTTTTCAGCTTTGCTCTCAGCGATTTCTGCAGCTTCTTTTAAACGCTGTTCTGCATTTAGCGATTTTTCCTTGGCATGATACAGGTTTCCCATATTGTACTTTGCCTTCATATTAGTTGGATCCTTAGCAATAGCTTTACGATAAGAAGCTTCTGCAATCGCGAATTTATTTTCTGAAAGAGCTTCCTGCGCTTCCACGATATATTCATCGGATTGCCGCTGAAGTTTTACCTGATCTTCCTGTGCGAGACCTGTCACTATTCCGAAGTGGAAGAGTAAAATACTAAGTGTGATCTTAAAACCGGTTTTATACTGCATCGTTCTTCTCCTTTTTCCTGCCACCTTCATTAAAAAGATTCAATTTTCTTAACCAGGCGGTACTTTTCTCTAATACAAAAATATCTAGAAAAAATAATGCCAAAGCTAATCCCAGAAACCATTGAAATTGAGATTCATAGTCGGCAAATTGCTTTGCTTCAAATTCTGTTTTTTCAATATTCTGAAGCTGACTTAAAACTTCATCTACTACATCTACGGTAACATTACCTTCGATATAGGCTCCATCAGTAGCATCTGCAATCTCCTGAAGGGTTTGAGGATTTAACCTTGTTACAACCGTTTCATTCTGATTATCTTTCTTATAATTCTGAATAACCCCGTTGCGTTTGATAGGAATAGGACCACCTTTCTCAGTTCCTACACCAATAGTAAAGATTCGAATCCCTTCTTCCGCAGCCTGTTCCGCGATATCCTCTACATTACCTTCATGATCCTCTCCATCACTTATTATAAATAATACCCGATTGGTCTGCTGATCATCGTCGTAATAAGTGGTCGCCAGTTCTATCGCATCGCTAATAGCAGTTCCCTGTGAAGAAATCATGTTTGTATTTAAAGCCTGCAGGAACATTTTGGCTGATGAATAGTCGGTCGTAATTGGCAATTGTGGAAACGCACCACCGGCATAGGCGATAATCCCAACGCGGTCACTTCCTAGATTGTTCAAAATCTGACTTACAAGTTGTTTTGACTTCTCGATCCTGCTTGGCGCAATGTCTTCGGCCTCCATACTTTTGGAAACATCTATAGCAAAAACGATATCAACCCCTTCCCGCTTTACAGTTTCCATTTTAGAACCTATTTTAGGATTGACAAGTGCTACAACAAGTGCAGCTATTCCTAGCAAAACCAATAAAAGTTTTAGAAAAGGCTTACTTCTGGATCGGTCAGGAACAAGACTTTTTAAGAGGTGGCTATCAGCAAATTTTCGTCGAGTTCTTCTCTGCCAGAATACCAGTAGAAGATATAGTAAGATCACCAGTGGAATCACCAGCAACAACCAAAACCATATTTTTTCTTCTAACATCATATTAAACAAAGCTTCTAAAAACTGTCATTCTTAATAATACTTCCAGCAAAAGCAATCCACCGGCAAGTAAAACCAATGGTCTGTATTTTTCATCGTAATTATAATAACGAAATTCTTCAATCTCTGTTTTTTCCAGAGCGTCAATTTCCTCGTAGATAGCTTCCAGTTTTTCATTATCGGTCGCTCTAAAATATTTTCCTCCGGTAGTAGAAGCAATTTGAGTAAGCAATTCTTCGTCGATCTCTACAGGCACATTTCCATACTGAAACCTACCGTTTGGAAGTATGGCAGTTGGAGATAAAGCCATCCCGTTGCTACCAACACCAATTGTATAAACTCTAATCCCAAACTCAAGTGCCAGCTCACTTGCTGTGTTTGGATCTATAAATCCGGAGTTATTCACACCATCGGTAAGCAAAATGATGACCTTGCTTTCAGCATCACTATCCTTGATCCTGTTTACTGCCGTAGCCAGCCCCGAACCAATCGCAGTTCCATTTTCGAGAACATTATTATATTCGATACCTTCCAGCGCGTCCAGTACGATAGACTTATCGCTTGTAATGGGAGTTTTTGTAAAACTCTCTCCGGCATATACCACCAGGCCAATTCTATCTGCAGGACGATCTTTAATAAATTCTTCTGCCACATTTTTAGTAGCTTCAAGACGAGTAGGCTGTAAATCCCTTGCCAGCATACTGGCAGAAACATCTATTGCCATAACAATATCGATTCCCTGGGTACTACTGGACTGCGTAGAAACATCAACTGTTCTTGGTCGCGCCATCGCGGTAATGATTAAAGCCAATGTGAGTAATCTCAAAATAAAAAGTACCGGTCGCAATTTAGGAAGTAAGCCAGATTTCCCCCTGAATCCTTTAGTTGAAGATATCTTTAGCGCAGCAGTTTGCTTATTTCGCTTCCAGATATACCAGCCTATTGCCAGCGGAAGCAGCAATAGTAACCAGAAAAATTCCGGATTCTCAAAATTGAAATTTGCAAACATTATTCTTTCAGGTTATTTATTTCAACTGAATTGATGATTCTTTGCGAGATCTCTTCAGCATAAGTATCGTTTTCATTAAAGATGACAATGATCTGCTCAAAACCACCTTTTTCCGCAAAATTCAGGATCACATACTCATTCGGGATCGCTTCACCCGTAACAGGATTTTCGGCCTGTAAGGTTCCAAAGACTTTTAATCCTTTCGCACCATTAAGCGTTGTAAATTCCTCCTGCTTCATGACAATATTTGTAGCTCCCTGCCCTTCCAGATTTGTATAAATTCCGTCTACAGCTTTTTGAAGGTCGAATTGTACTTCTCCTTGAAATTTAATTGTAGTTACTGCGGAATAAAAATTACTAAGCAGACTTCCATAAACAAAGGTTTCAGAACCAACCATCATACGCTGTACATCTTCCGGCATTTCGATCTCCCCTCGAACCAGTACTTTTGGAGTGGTCACCGCTACGCTAGGATTTCCGTATTCACTGCGAATCCATTCTCCCTCAAGTAATTCTTTCGTTGGATGACCAATATAGGTGTCCATGACATAGGTAATACCCTTAGTTGCGATCAAGGTGGTAACCCCAATGATTATAATGGCTGCACCAACCAGAATCCCGAGAATGATCTTGCGCTTCTTACGTTTTTTGCGTTGTGCTTCCAAATATTCTTCGTCCTGCAGCAACTCTTCCTGCGTAGGCTGTGGAACGGCAGCACGTAGATCATCAATGATCAACTGGGTTTTAGAACGATCGTCTTTTGCTGTAATGATATCAGGCTTAGAGCGAGCAAACTTCGCCAGATCAGCACGATTAAGTATTTTCTCGAAATCGCGAATGGTTTCTTCATTAAGATTTAGCTTTCCAGATTCGCGCTGTGCCTGCAAGTATAAAATTAACTCGCCGGTAGTTCTTTCCAGCCCATGATCATAGATCTTTCGATCCAGATATTTTCTTACGGCAAAACTTAACTGTGAATAGTATTCTCTAATCTCCCTGTTTTCAAGTAGTCCCGAGTTGTCCAGTTGCTTTAGCTGCACCATTGCCTCTTCATATGGAGGAAGTTCGCGTACCTTATCATCAGATTTTCTTTTTCTTACGATAAGATAAACTGCCGCTCCGGCGACTGCCAGTATTGCCAGCAACCACCATAACCAATCTGGAATACTGAATCCCGGTGAAACTATTACCGATGGTTTTAAGGGATATAAATTCTGCTTAGTGGTATCGACGATTACATCTTTAACCTCCACAGCAAACGAATCTGTTCTGTAAGTTCGATTCTGTATAAGAACTTCCTGAGAAGGGATCACATATTTACCACTATCGAACTGGGTAAGAAAGTATTCTTTAAGCAGTTTATAATTTCCATTATTCCGTATGGTATCAGGTTGCAGGCTTTCCACCATTTCCAGCGGTGAAAACGTTTCACCTTCAGGAAAAACAACTAAATCCTCAGGATTAGAATTTACTTCTATCTTATAGGTGATCTGCTCGCCTATCCTAATGCTCGTTGAGTCTATGCTGGAAGTAACCTCCTGAGCCGAGATATTTTGAAATAACAAAATTGCCAGAAGCCCGGGTAAGTTTCTTAGAATTAATTGGCTATATGTGGAGATTTTCTTCAAGTCCATTCGTTAAGCTCTTCTTTTGAAATAGCCCAGTAGTTTCTTTACGTAATTTTCGTCTGTCCGGTTATTAATAGTCCCCGCGCCACTTACAGAGAAGCTCTGTAAAAAATAATCCATTCGCTCCTGATAATATTTTGAATAAGAATTACGAACAGATTTAGATCCCGTATCAACCGTGATATAATCACCACTTTCAGCATCCTGCATTTGTACAAGACCAAGATTTGGAATGCTCTCTTCCATTCTGTCGAAAATCCTGATCCCGGTAACATCATGTCTGTTAGATGCAATTTTAAGGGTGTGCTGATAGTCTTCATCCATAAAATCTGAAAGAATGAAAACGATCGCTTTTTTCTTCATAACATTAGACAGGTACTTCAATGCTCCTGTAATATCTGTTGCTGAATTTTCCGGATGGAATTCGAGTAGTTCCCGAATGATCCTTAAAACGTGAGAACGTCCTTTCTTCGGCGGAATATAAAGTTCGATCTTATCTGTAAATAACATCAAACCTATCTTATCATTATTTTTTGTTGCTGAAAATGCCAGTGTAGCAGCAATTTCAGTAACTACATCTTTTTTAAATTGCTCGCGGGTACCAAAAAGTTCAGAACCCGAAACATCTACCATCAACATCATGGTAAGCTCCCGTTCTTCTTCAAACACTTTGACAAAAGGTTCATTGTAACGCGCAGTAACATTCCAGTCAATATTTCGAACGTCATCCCCAAACTGGTAAGATCTTACCTCGCTAAAAGTCATTCCGCGTCCTTTGAAAGTAGAGTGATACTCCCCGCCAAAGACATGATCGCTCAGTCTGCGGGTTTTGATCTCAATTTTACGTACTTTTTTTAGGAGCTCTTTTGTATCCATCTCTTCCTTCAACAATATTTATGAACCGGTAACTTCATTACCAATCTTCGGCCGTGCACGAACTTGATCGCTATGGCACTTCGATTTCATTCACGATCTTGTTGATTAGATCTTCCGAAGTAATGTTTTCAGCTTCAGCCTCATAGGTGATCCCTATTCTATGCCTTAGCACATCATGTACTACGGCACGAACATCTTCTGGCACCACATAACCACGACGACGAATAAATGCATAACATTTAGATGCGATCGCAAGGTTGATACTTCCCCTTGGTGAAGCTCCAAAACTTATCAATGGTTTGATATCTGAAAGATTGTAATTCTCTGGAGTTCTCGTCGCAAAGATGATATCAAGAATATATTTTTCGATCTTTTCATCCATATATACATCACGAACTGCACTTTGTGCCCGTAAGATCTGCTCAAGACTTACAACAGGGTTCACTTTTTCAAAAGCACCTTTAAGATTGGCGCGAATGATCAATTGTTCCTCTGCCATTTTCGGATATTTGATCACCGTCTTCAGCATGAATCTATCTACCTGTGCCTCTGGCAGCGGATAGGTTCCTTCCTGTTCCACCGGGTTTTGAGTCGCCATCACCAGGAATGGTTTATCCAGAATGAAAGTTTCATCGCCAATGGTTACCTGCTTTTCCTGCATGGCTTCCAGTAATGCCGATTGAACCTTTGCCGGAGCACGGTTGATCTCATCTGCAAGCACGAAATTCGCGAAAATTGGTCCCTTTTTTATACTGAAGTCATTCTCCTTCATATTATAAATAAGGGTTCCCACAACATCTGCAGGTAGAAGATCTGGTGTAAATTGCACCCGGCTGAAGCTTCCCTGAACAGCCTGAGACAATGTGTTGATCGCAAGAGTTTTCGCTAGTCCCGGAACCCCTTCTAAAAGGATATGTCCCTGGCCTAAAAGGCCTATTAGCAAACGTTCGACCATATGATTCTGCCCTACAATGACTTTGTTCATCTCACGGGTTAACAGGTCTACAAAAGCACTCTCTCTTTCAATTTTTTCGTTAATACTGGCTATATCAACAGATGAATCGTTTTCCATCATGATTTTTCGGATTTTGATGTCGTGAATATACGTACAACATGTAAGCGTCGCAAATTCTTATTTTATTGGATTTACGATGGTTAAAAAAAAGTTAAAATAGAAAAGGCAGTACTCTATAGCACTGCCTTTCCTATTTAATATGTTCTGAACGTTTATAGTTCTATCTCACCAAGATCTGTAGTTTCGTTTGGACGTACTTCCACATCACTTACTGTATAAACTGTAAGACCGGAAGAAATCTGAGGTGTGATCTTCACATCATAAGTTCCAGCAGGAACTCCATTCAGCGCAAAATCACCATCACTATTTGTATATGCCGATACTGTAATTCCATTTCCGGTAAGCACAACCAGCGATTGAACATCACTGCTCAAAGCTGCAGGGACAACAGTTGTTCCAACTACCATTCCAGCGTTGGCCTCTGCACTCAATCTAATTACAGGTTTAAGGTTATAACCTCCATTTCCTGTTTCCACAATGGACTGGTCAACATCAAAGTCAAGAAGAAATGCGTAGTTCTCACCACCTTCTAAACGCTGATTCAATTGTAATTTAAGACCAGATTGTTGTGCACTTGGAGTATTTAAAGCTTTCGTCTCTCCATCTACGACTACTGTGTTATCAGGCCCTAAGATCAATCTCATTTGCCCTACATAACCTGCTTCAACTTCAGTATCTGCAAGTAGTTGTGAAACTCCACCAGTAAGTTCAAGTAAGTCGTAGATCCCAGTATTCACATCTTCCACGGTCACCCATTCGCTTCCTTCTGTTTCATTATCATCGGTTGCATCCAGATCGTCATCAGCTTCAAGTTGAATCTCTATTCCCTGCACATCGATAAAAACAGCGTCATAATCTCCAGGAGCATCTGTCATTCTAATGCTTAGATTAGCCATTTCAGAAGAAGATCCATCAGAATCATCATCATTACAACTCACAAGTCCAACCGAAATTAGGGTTGCTACCAGCAGGCTCTTAAAACTTACATTTAAGTATTTCATATATTGATTTTATTTGGTTCAGCCTGAGAACGGCAATCTCTATGCTAAATTTTAGGGTTAAGATCGATTTAACTCTTTTTAACGCTACTTAACCACGCTTTAATACACGAATAGCTAATGCTAAGTAATACTTTCTTACTTTAGAAAATAAATTTCAAATATGAAAACAGCCCTTATAACCGGCGCTACGAGCGGTATAGGAGAGTCTACTGCCATACGCTTTGCAGTGGAAGGATTTAGATTGATACTTTGTGGTCGACGACTGGAAAGACTTCAGCAATTGCAGCAGGAACTAGCTGTAGAAACCGAGGTACATATCCTCAATTTTGATGTAAGAAATCGACAGGAAGTATTTGATAATATTAACAGTCTTCCGGAGGAATTTAGGCAGATCGATATTCTCGTAAATAATGCTGGTAATGCGCATGGACTGGACCCAATTCAATTTGGCGATATGGATGACTGGGACAATATGCTGGATATCAATGTTAAAGGTCTTTTATACATAAGCAAGGCGGTCATCCCGGGAATGATGGAAAGACAATCTGGTCATATTATCAATATTGGTTCTACTGCGGGAAAGGAAGTCTATCCAAATGGAAATGTATACTGTGCTAGCAAACATGCGGTAGATGCTATTAACCAGGGAATGCGAATCGACCTCAACGGCAATGGAATTCGGGTTGGTGCCATAAATCCAGGACTCACCGAAACTGAATTTAGCGATGTGAGATTTAAAGGAGATGCTGCAAAAGCTGATAAAGTTTACCAGGGTTTTCAAGCCTTGCAACCGGAAGATATTGCAGACATCATTCACTTTACGGTTACCAGACCTTACCATGTAAACATTGCCGACCTTACCGTGATGTGTACAGCACAGGCCAGCAGCACTATTGTAGATAAAAACTAACGAATAGAATTGCGGCATGATCAATAAAAGACTTCTTATTAAAAATTTGCTGGCTCATAACGATGAGAATAGCTTTTACGATAAGAAGCGACAATTGAACATTGGCGAACGGGAAGGAAAAGCGAAATTCCTGAAGCATATCTGCGCGCTATCCAATTCCAATCCTGAAAACAATTCTTATATCGTGATTGGAGTTGAGGATGAGGATAGCAAGATAGTAGGCATTGATTTTTTCGATGATAGTAAAATTCAAAATTTGATCAATGCCTACCTCACTAATCCTCCGCGAATATCTTACGAGAATATTCCTTTTCCACATTTACCGGATCACCTGGTGGTTGGACTGGTCACCATCAGGCCCAACCATGGTAAGATCTGTTCCTTCAGAAAAAATATCTGGAAATATTATGGCGGGTCCATTTTTATGCGCGATGGAAGCATCTCAATGCCTAAGGTTTTTGATATAGAAATACAGGACTTGAACTCGGCTCAGGTAGCATCTATCGAAAATCATTCTCACAATAATATTGAATACACTTTAGACGGCGTATTCGATTTTATGCGGAAAAGAAAGGATTATAGCCCTAGTTACAAGGTTTTTAAGGAGTATTTTGTGGTCTGCTGGGCGGGAAGGGAGAAAAAGATAAATCAGCAATCCTATTACTCACGGGTAGATATTGAGTTGATTAACGAACAGGTAAAACTATTCTATTCCGCTCTTGACGAGGTAAGTATCATTCAGAATGAAGACAGTTTTAAGATCCTGGAATACGTACATCTGGGATTACACGATCAGTTCAAATACTATCCTTTAGAGGAAGTTACTATTAGTTTCGGTAATAATGGGAGCTATGAAATTGAAAGTAATGTTATTTTTGAAGCTCCAAAGTTCGATAAAAAGACACTATATCATATTTACAATACTAATCGCAGTCTTGTGGATAAATTGAGGAACGGTATTGATCTTAATACTGAAGATCTTAAGGATCTGCGAAATTTACCGTCTACCTATTTACTTTGCTATTTGAACAATTTTTCAGATGCATTGGATAAACTTGAAGACGCCCGGCCATATCTGAAGAATTATGGAGCTGAATATTACCAGTCCTACAAAGACAGTATGAGAATTTTAAGAAAAGTAAAATATAATTAAGATGGCAAGAACATTCGCTATTGGAGATCTACATGGAGGAAAGAAAGCGCTAATTCAGCTATTAGAACGAATCGACCTGAAACCTGAGGATACCCTGATCTTTCTGGGTGACTATGTCGATGGCTGGAGCGATTCTGCAAATACGGTCACTTACCTCATCAAACTTGCCCGGCAAAACTCCTGTATTTTTATTCGTGGGAATCATGATGATCTTGCTCAAAGGTGGCTTGAAGGTGGAGAAATGAACGAAAAATGGCTGGAACATGGTGGCCAGTCGAGTATTGATGCCTATCGCACTTTTACTCCTGAACAGATCGAAGCTCACATTCAATTCTTTAAAGATACCCTGAATTACTATCAACATGACAATCGGTTATTTGTTCATGCCGGTTTTACAAACTTACATGGTCCAGATTATGAATATTCAGATAAAGGTTTTTACTGGGACCGGACTCTATGGGAAATGGCTTTAGCAATGGACCCATCGATCAAACCTGGTGATACGTTCTACCCAAAAAGACTTGCTCATTTTGATGAAATATTCATTGGACATACTCCCGTGACTAGAATTGGTGAGACGACACCTGTGAATAAAGCAAATATCTGGAATGTAGATACTGGAGCAGCTTTTAAAGGACCAGTTTCAGCAATTAATGTAATTACCAAAGAAATCGTGCAAAGTGACCCGGTTTATACGCTATATCCTTACGAACAGGGCAGAAATTAGCATTCATTTACGATAGCTTCTCTATCCTTATTCATATCTTTGAAGTTCAAGTTTTTGAGGTTATAATCCGCAGATTTTGAAGTTTTAGAAAAAATTTGCACGTTTATTGTAATTTATTGAACAAACAGGCTTTAATTAGCAGTCGAAAATCTACAAAGTACTACAGAATGGCAATGGACAATATACGTTTAGAAGTAATGAATACGGTGGAGAAATCTGTACAGGGTTTCATCGATAAATACCTTATCCCCGTTGAAGATATATGGCAACCTACAGATCTTTTACCAAATCTTCAAACTGAAGATGGATTTGAAGGCGTACACCAGATTCGTGAAGAAGCTAAGGAACTGGGTTATGACTTTTGGGTAGTTTTAGTAGCCGATATGGTGACTGAAGAAGCTCTTCCCACATACGAATCCTGGTTAATGGATATGGAAGGCGTTAAACAACATGATGCGAGTAAAGGAGAGTCTAATTCATGGGCTAAATGGGTAAGACACTGGACCGGAGAAGAAAACAGGCATGGTGATACTTTGAATAAATATCTTTACCTCTCGGGTAGAGTAGATATGAAAGAGATAGAAAAAACGACTCAGCACTTGATTAGTGATGGCTTCGATATTGGAACCGGGAGAGATCCATACAGAAACTTTATTTACACCAGTTTCCAGGAGCTAGCGACCAACATTTCTCACAAACGTGTGGGACAATTGGCTAAGCAAAAGGGTAATAAGATGCTGGCTAAGATGTGTAATATCATTGCAGGAGATGAAATGAGACATTACATGGCTTACAGAGAATTCGTAAAGACCATTTTCGAGCATGATCCAAGTGAAATGATGCTGGCTTATGTAGACATGATGAAAAAGAAGATCGTAATGCCTGCACAGTTCATTAGAGAATCTGGACAGGGAATTGCTGAAGCTTTTGAAAACTTTTCGAATGCTGCACAAAGATTAGGCGTATACACCACCATGGATTATATCGATATCCTGAAGAAGTTAAATGACTATTGGGAAATTGATAAGATGCGTGGTCTTAATGATGATGCTGAAAAAGCTCGTGATTACCTGATGGCTCTGCCAGATAGAATGACCAGGATCGCAGGAAGAATTGCGGTCCCACAGGATCCTCATACATTTAAATGGGTTGCCAATAACGGAATGCTATAATAGAAATTCCATAAAGAATAAAAACCCTGCAGTTCACTTGCAGGGTTTTTTAAATCTATAAATCACTAAAATAATTATATGAAAAAAATAATTTTGGCACTTGTTTGCGTGTTTGCTACCAATTTTGCACAGGCACAGAACACAGAAAAAAATAACGAGATCAAACTGAATATCGCAAATACCATTGCTATCGCATCTGTAGAGTTTGGATATGAAAGATTCCTGGATGATCATCAATCTATCGAAGGAATGATCCTTATTAATGATCGTATCAACTATCATTCTGAAAGTGGTTCCAGAAAATTTGAAACCAATAGTTTTAAAGTTGGTTACAACTACTATTTTGGGGAAGAATACGCAGCATCAGGCTTATACGTAAATCCATTCCTGAAGTACAGAAGCGGTGAATTTAGCGAAGCTGCTCCAGATGCAGAATTCAATGGAGATCTAATTACAGATATGAACTCCTTTATCATTGGACTTGGCGGAGGTTATAAATGGAATTTCAATGATACGTTCGTGATAGGACCTTTCGTTAATATAGGCAGGAACTTTAGTGACGAGGTGAAAGACAGGTTCTCTGCTATCGAATTCAATGCAGGTTTAAATATTGGCTATAGATTCTAATATTAGAACTTCAGAATAAAAAAAGCCGATTCTTGCGAATCGGCTTTTTTTTGTAATTAAATTTAGGAACTAGCTAAGTTGCTTGAAATTTTGTTTCCAAACTTTATAAGTTGCGAGATCTTTCTCCATTAAATTAAGACAGAAAGCAATCACCGCTGCATCATCTAAATAGCCTAGTACCGGTATAAAATCCGGAATAAGGTCTATTGGTGACAACACATACAATAATGCCGCTCCGGCTGCTGCAATGATATTGAAAGGAATATCCCTGTAATCTCCTTTAGCATAATCTTTAACCAGGGAAAAAAGTATCATTGCATCATCTAAATAACGCTTCAGTTTTCCTTTAGTTTCGAACTTATTGAGAATTTTTTCCTCTTCATCGATCACCTTCCCTACATCTTCCTTAGAAAAGTCTTCCGTTCTTTTCTGATGTTCCTTTTCAGCCTGTTCTTTTGAAAATTCGCTCATAATTTCTTTTGGTTTCTAATCTTCGAAAATAAAGATTATCTCAGCCTGATTCAAAATTGGGTGAAGTATTTAAGTATGATTTAACGATTTACGGTGAAGCATAACATAAAAAAACCCGCTATTCTTAGAAAGCGGGTTTTCAATAAGGTTATAATGATTACAAATCAAACTTGATTCCCTGAGCTAGTGGCAGTTCAGTTGTGTAATTGATCGTATTCGTTTGTCTTCGCATGTATACTTTCCATGCATCTGAACCTGATTCACGACCACCCCCTGTGTCTTTTTCTCCTCCAAATGCTCCACCAATTTCAGCACCTGAAGTTCCAATATTCACATTGGCAATTCCACAATCTGATCCTTCCGTAGAAAGAAAACGTTCAGCTTCTCTCAAGTTGTTGGTCATGATCGCTGAGGAAAGCCCCTGTCTTACACCATTTTGTAATTCCAGGGCATCGCCTACATCACCAGAATATTTCATGATGTATAGTACTGGTGCAAAGGTTTCATGCTGTACGATCTCAAAATCATTCTTAGCTTCGGCAATTGCAGGTTTCACGTAACAACCGCTTTCGTATCCTTCTCCTTCAAGTACTCCACCTTCAACCAAAATAGTTCCTCCTTCTTCCACCACTTTTTTTAAAGCATGCTGGTAATTTTTTACCGCATCCTTGTCAATAAGCGGTCCAACGTGATTATTCTCATCAAGTGGATTCCCTATCCTTATCTGCTTGTAAGCGCTTACGATAGCATCCTTCACTTTATCATAAATATCTTCGTGAATGATCAATCTTCTGGTGGAAGTACAACGTTGTCCGCTAGTTCCAACTGCTCCAAAAACAGCTCCAATCACTGTATTCTTGATATCTGCATCTGGAGTTACAATGATTGCATTATTTCCACCAAGTTCCAGCAATGTTTTCCCTAATCTCCCTGCTACTTCCTTAGCTACAATTTTTCCCATTCTGGTAGAACCCGTAGCCGAAATTAATGGCACACGCTCATCCTTAGTCATCATTTCACCGACTTTGTAATCTCCGGTGATCAAACAGGAAATACCTTCAGGCACTTTGTTTTCAGCAAATACTTTAGCAGCGATGTTCTGACAGGCTACTGAGGTCAACGGAGTTTTTTCTGAACCTTTCCAGATACAGGCATCGCCACAAACCCAGGCTAAAGCGGTATTCCATGACCAAACTGCTACCGGAAAATTAAAAGCTGAAATAATCCCTACAACTCCAAGTGGATGGTATTGTTCGTACATGCGATGCCCAGGGCGTTCACTATGCATGGTCAAACCATGTAGTTGTCTTGAAAGTCCTACTGCAAAATCGCAGATATCGATCATTTCCTGAACCTCACCCAAACCTTCCTGGTAGGATTTTCCCATTTCATAAGAAACAAGTTTCCCTAATGGTTCTTTTAATCTCCTAAGTTCATCATTAAACTGGCGTACAACTTCCCCACGCTGTGGTGCTGGCCATGTTCTCCATTCCTTGAATCCTTTGGCAGCTGTAGAAACTGTTTTTTCATAATCTGCACTGGTGGTTGCTTTCACTTTCCCAATGAGTTCACCATCTACTGGTGAAAATGATTCAATGATATCTCCATTACTAAACCAGTCTTTACCGGTAGATGTTCCGTTATTTACGTCGTTTAAACCTAAATCTTTCAGGGCTTGTTTAATCCCGAATTCTTCAGCGATTTTGCTCATTAAATTGCGTTTTTATCGATTATTTTGTGTAGTTGTTGCGAAAATAGTAAAAATAAACGGCTAATCCTCTGGAGCTGTGAATCGTTCATCGGCGGGCATTACTTCCCCACAGTTTTCACAGGTTCGAAGTTCCTCACTGTTGTAAAAATGTTTAAAATGCCTTAAAAAATCGGTTTCAATATCGTGTAAAGGGAAGTAAACCTCATATAATTTGTGATTGCAATTATCACAAAACCAAAGTAAGCCATCCTCACCTGCTTCATTAAGTCTTTTTCGTTCTACTACCAAACCTATGGAACCTTCTTTTCTTTCAGGAGAATGTGGCACTTTACCAGGATGAAGATACATATCACCGGGTCCCAGTTTCATAGTTCGTTTCTCACCATTATCCTGGATATGAACCTCGATCTCTCCCTCAAGCTGGTAGAACAATTCCTCAGTTTCATTATAATGATAATCCTTTCTCGCGTTAGGCCCGGCAACGATCATGACAATATAGTCGCCAGATTCCTTATATAAATTCTTATTTCCTACCGGAGGTTTTAAGTGCTCGCGATTTTGTTCGATCCACTTATTCAGGTTAAAAGGTCCTTCTACAGGCATAATTCGATTTTTTCTAAAATTACTGAATACTCCGGAAAGCTTTAGAACAACATCTATTAAAATTGAATTAAGAGTTTGCTTCAGAAATCAATCTGAAATTTTATAACTTTCAGACAAATACGACCTATGAAAAAACTACTACTCCTATTCAGTTTTGTCACTTTACTTTCCTGTGATCAGAATTCAGAAAAACAATCAGAAGTTTCTACTTCAGCAGAAGAAAATAAAACTGCAACCGATACAACTCAAAATTTTGGGATTGTGATCCACGGTGGTGCTGGTACCATCCTCAAGGAAAATATGAGTGATAGTCTGGAACAGGCCTACAAGGATAAGATGGAAGAGGCGATAAGAACCGGTCACGAAATTCTGGCCAATGGAGGAACGGCTGTGGAAGCTGTTCAACGAACCATCAATATTATGGAAGACAGTCCGCTATTTAATTCGGCAAAAGGTGCTGTATTCACCAACGAAGGAATCAATGAACTTGATGCCTCGATCATGGAAGGAAAAAATCTAAATGCCGGGGCAGTTGCCGGGGTTACGAATGTCAAAAATCCTATTAACCTGGCTTTTGAAGTCATGGAAAATTCGGAACATGTCTTATTATCTGGAAAAGGAGCTGAAGATTTCGCTAAAGAAAGAGGACTCGAAATTGTTGACCCCGAATATTTCTATACTGAAAACAGGTTCAGAGCAATGGAAAGGGCCAGAGACCGCGAAGAGAACAAGACTGCATTTTACGACCCTTTCGTGAAGGACGAAAAGTTCGGAACTGTTGGGTGTGCTGCGCTGGATAAAAATGGAAATCTTGCTGCTGGTACTTCAACTGGAGGAATGTCTAATAAAAAATATAACCGGATCGGGGATTCTCCCATTATTGGAGCAGGAACCTATGCCAACAATGCCACCTGCGCAATTTCGAGTACTGGCTGGGGTGAGTTCTTTATTCGCGGAGTTGTAGCCTATGATATTTCAGCTATGATGGAATATAAAGGTATGAGTCTGCAGGAAGCTGCGAGTGAAGTCATTCAGAAAAAACAACCAGCTTTAGGCGGTAATGGTGGAATCATCGCTATTGATCATGAAGGTAATGTGGCGATGGAATTTAATACTGAAGGAATGTACCGTGCGAGTATGAATGCAAAAGGTGATCTTCAACTTGGTATTTATAAAGAATAGCACAGATTAATATTTATCGTTTGCAACTTACAAAGCTCCTGAAATCAGGAGCTTTTTTCATTTACTAACAACTCTGTGTATACTTCAAATTAGATTTAAAGCGAACTAAGAGCTACCTTTGTTCCATTAAATTTTCCCTACAAAGCACTAATATGATGTCACTTACAAAAAAGATAGGTCTCTTAGGCCTTCTCGTTCTTATAGTTTGCAATTCTTCAAATGTCAACGCGCAACGAATGTCCCGTGAGGAAGTTAATGATACCATTAAAAATATGCC
>NZ_JBLWIM010000012.1:525077-534128 GCF_048381525.1 Christiangramia qingdaonensis | reverse complement strand
CAAATATCAGATTAGTTTTAAGCAGCTAATTTCCCGTGCGACCCTACCTCTTAACAGCTATTTGTTTGTTAGCTATACACAAAAAGCTTTCTGGAATATCTATGACAAATCGAGCCCTTTTGAAGAGATCAACTTTAATCCCGCCGTTGGAGTAGGTAAGCCAATATTTGATAAATCTAATAGAATCATTGCCCTGGCAGAACTGCAGCTGGAACATGAATCCAATGGAAGGGACAGTCTGGCTAGCAGAAGCTGGAACAGAGTTTCCGGAATGTTTCATACTCCGCTGGGAAGGCGCACTATGTTAAGTGCGAAAGCCTGGGTTCCATTTGCGTATACTGAAAATCATCCTGATCTTCTGGATTATGTTGGTTTAGCTGAAGTCAAAGTACAACAGACCTTTTTCAGAGATCTATTGATTGGCGAGATGACAGTTAGAAAAGGCTTGAAAGATTGGAAAGGATCTGTAGGCACCAAGCTTTATTACAAATTATTCAATAATTCTGGAAACCAGTATTTGATGCTGGAATGGTTCGCTGGTTATGCTGAAAGTCTTATCGATTACGATAAGTATACCAGTATGGTTAGAATTGGGTATGTCATCAAATCTACAGACCTCAATATCTTACGAACAAGATAATCTTCCTTTCCATAACTGCTGCTTTTCTAAAATTGTGCAGACAATGACTTTTAGCTAGGAACTAATGTTTTTTAACGAACATTTAAGTTTGATTAGTTCGGTTAGTTCAGAACCAACTGTATCTTTGCATCCTTATTAAAAATAATTGCATGGATTGTTGTTCACCAGAAAAACGAAAACTGATCGAAGAGATCGGCGTTCATTTTGAAAAAATACATAATCTCGCTCCATTATCAGCGAGGATCTATATCATCATGATCCTGTCTCCTAACGATGGCCATACCTTTGATGAAATCATCGAGATCACCCAGGCAAGTAAAAGTTCTGTCTCTACACAACTTAAATTACTGCTACAAACCAAAAAAGTAGAATACTTCACCAAATCCGGGGATAGAAAGCGCTATTTCAGGGCAAGCAGAACCTATCTCAAGAATACCCTCAACGACGAAATGAACAGGACGAAAGAAGAGATCAGGGTCGTTGATAAAATTCAAGAGTTCAATTCAACCTACAATAAAGAGAAGTTTCAGAGATCTGGCGGTGTAGGTCGTTTATATATGGATCATTTAAAATTGCAAAAAGAAAACCTGGAACGTACGATCGAACAAATGAACCAGGAACTGGAAAATTAATTATTGAAGAAGAAAAGTAGAAATGAAAAAATTGTTATCAATCTCAGGTTTATTCGTCCTGATCTTAGTCCTGGCGGGCTGCGGGAATGAAGGAGAATCACAAGCCCAGACTGCAAATCCACAGGCAAAGCCATTTCCGGTAACAGAGGTTCCTCAAAGAACACTTACTGGTTATACCACTTATCCCGTTAAGATCGAAGGGATCATTAACAGTGAGGTTCGTGCGAAGGTTTCCGGATATATTACAGATGTTCTTGTAGATGAAGGACAGGAAGTAAAGAAAGGTCAGTTACTTTTTAAACTTGAAACTCAATCTCTGAACCAGGATGCAGCGGCAGCAAAAGCTAACGTTAATGCAGCACAGGTAGAGGTAGATAAGCTAAAACCTTTAGTTGAAAAGAACATTATTAGTAACGTCCAGCTGGAAACGGCAAAAGCAAAACTGCAACAGGCGCAAAGCAGCTATAATAGTGTTGCTGCTAATATTGGTTATGCCAATATTAAAAGTCCGGTAGACGGTTATGTAGGTTCCATAAGACTTCGTGAAGGCGCTTTAGTGAGCCCTACCAGTACTCAACCGTTAACCACCGTAAGCAATATTAGCAAGGTCTACGCTTACTTTTCCATGAATGAAACTGAATATCTTGATTTTCTGAAAGAATATGAAGGAGAAAAAGTTCAGGAAAAGATCAATAATATGCCGGAAGTAGAACTGAAACTTGCCAACGGAACAACCTATTCTGAAAAAGGAAAGATCGAAACCATCAATTCACAGGTGAATGAGAATACCGGATCCATATCCTTCAGAGCAGTTTTTGACAATCCTTCAAGAATTCTTTCTAATGGAAACAGCGGAAAGATTGTAATTCCGAAGACCTATGAGAATGTCTTGATCGTTCCGCAGGAATCCACCTTTGAGAGACAGGGAAAAGTACTTGTTTATAAGGTTGGAGCCAACAATAAAGTAACCAGTTCCACACTGGAAATCATTACAAGAATAGATAATTTATATGTAGTGCAATCTGGCGTGAAGCAGGGAGATACAATTGTTGCAAAAGGCCTGGCCAAATTACGACCAGATACCGAAATTAAGCCTCAACCAGTCGCTTTCGACAGTGTGGCTAAGCCTATTGAAAAGGTATTCAGATAAATTTCAGGAAAAAGAAACGTTATGCTAAAGACATTTATAGAAAGACCCGTACTCTCTACGGTGATTTCCATCATTATCGTGATCCTGGGGGTACTTGGTCTTTCCAACCTTCCTATCACGCAATATCCTGACATCGCACCACCAACGATTACCGTGAGCACTTCTTATCCAGGTGCCAATGCAGAAACAGTATTGGAAAGTGTGATCATTCCTATTGAAGAACAGATCAACGGTGTGGAGGGAATGACCTATCTAACCTCAACAGCTACTAATAATGGTACTGCAGAGATCACGGTTTATTTCGATCAACAGGTTGATCCAGACATTGCTGCGGTGAACGTACAGAACAGGGTGGCTCGTGCAAATCCTCTATTACCTGCAGAAGTTAAACAAACCGGGGTCACCACCCAGAAACAACAAACGAGTGCTCTGATGTTCTTTTCTCTTTTTAGTGAGAATAAGGATTATGACGATACTTTTATTCAGAATTACCTGAAGATCAATGTAATTCCTGAAATCCAAAGGGTAAATGGAGTTGGGAATGTTCAGGTTTTTGGTAGTAAGGATTATGCAATGCGAATTTGGCTACAGCCTGATAAACTTGCAGCTTACAACCTTGTTCCTGCAGATGTGATCGCTGCTTTAAATGAGCAGAGTCTGGAAGCTGCTGCCGGTTCTCTTGGTGAGAATGATGGTAAAGCTTTTAACTATACCATTAAATATAGTGGTAGATACAATACTGAAGAGCAATACAGCGATATCGTGATCAAGGCTCTTGGAAATGGAGAATTCCTAAGACTAAAAGATATTGCTGAGATCGAACTCGATGCTCAGAGTTATAGCGGAAGTTCCATGACTAAAGGTTATCCTGCGGTTAACATGGGAGTTTTCCAGACCAAAGGATCTAATGCACGTGATATTATTCTGGAAATTGAAGACCGACTGGCAGAAGTTGAAAAAGATCTTCCTGAAGGTCTGAAGATCTACGTGCCCTACAATACAAATGAATTTCTAGATGCCTCGATTAACAAAGTAACACATACGCTAATTGAAGCATTTATACTTGTATTTCTTGTAGTGTTTATATTCCTGCAGGATTTCAGGTCGACCTTGATCCCAGCCATTGCGGTTCCGGTATCTATTATTGGTACTTTTTTCTTCCTGAACCTTTTTGGATATAGTATCAACTTATTGACCTTGTTTGCGCTGGTGTTAGCCATTGGGATCGTGGTAGATGATGCCATTGTGGTGGTGGAAGCCGTCCACGCAAAACTGGATGAAGGTGCTAAAAGTGCCAAACAAGCTACTACAACTGCCATGAACGAAATTTCTGGAGCGATCATCTCGATCACCCTGGTTATGGCTGCGGTATTTATTCCTGTGACATTCATCAAGGGACCAACTGGTGTGTTTTACGAGCAATTTGGAATCACGCTAATCGTGGCAATATTCATTTCTGCAGTTAACGCATTAACCCTTAGCCCTGCTCTTTGTGCATTATTTCTGAAGACTCATGATGAGAAGAAAAATGGTAAGAAAAGTTTCCTTCAGAAGTTCTATGATGGTTTTAACCGAGGATTTAATGCGACTATCGAAAGATATGGAAGATCCCTGAAGTTTCTCTACAAGAACAAATGGATAACTGCTTTGATCCTGATCCTCGCGATTGGTGGAATCTGGTGGTCTGCCTCTACGACTCCTTCAGGTTTTGTACCAGATGAAGATCGCGGACTTATATTCGTAAACCTGGAATTACCAGCCGGTGCTTCCATAGACAGAACCCAGGAAGTAAATGATTTGCTGTACCAGAAAGTAAAGGATGTTGAAGGTGTACAGGGAGTTTCAGTAATTGCCGGTAGAAGTTTAATTAGTGGTGCAGGAAGTAATTACGGTCTTGGATTTATTAAACTGGATAACTGGGAAGAACGTGACACCGATGAATTATCTATTGAAAGTATTACAGGAAAGTTGTTCGGTATAGCGGCAACCATCCCGGAAGCAAATATTATTTTCTTCTCACCTCCAAGTATTCCCGGCTTCGGAAATTCGTCAGGTTTTGAAGTGAACTTACTGGATAGATCTGGGTCAGGTTTTAACGAGTTGGATGAAGCCAACCAGGAATTCATCAGAAAACTTTCTGAAAGACCCGAAATTCAATATGCACAAAGTTCTTTTAATACCAATTATCCTCAATACGAACTGGAATTGAATGTACCCTTAGCTAAAGAAAAAGGCGTTACGGTAAATGAAATTTTCAGTACACTTCAGGGATATATTGGAGGAGTTTATGCTGCCGATTTCTCTAAATTCGGAAAACAATACCGGGTTTACGTACAGGCTTATCCCGAAGATCGTGCACAAAAATCTGATCTTAATAAGCTTTACGTTCGTACGTCTTCCGGAGAAATGAGTCCTATCACACAGTTTGTGAATCTTAAAAGAGTTTATGGGCCACAATCTGTAACCCGTTTCAACCTGTTTAATTCTACTAAGCTCAGTGGTGCGACCAATCCAGGTTTTAGTTCAGGAGATGCGATTACAGCAATTGAAGAAGTCGCTAGTACACTTCCTGAAAATTATACGACTGCTTACAGTGGTCTAACCAGGGAGGAAGTAAATGCCGGAGACCAAACGACCACGATATTTCTATTATCCATTGTGTTCGTTTACTTCTTACTGGCGGCACAATATGAAAGTTATTTACTGCCGTTTTCAGTGCTGTTCTCATTACCTCTTGGAGTTTTTGGTGCTTATATCACCACAAAATTTTCAGGATTACAGAACAATATCTATTTCCAGATCGCATTGATCATGCTAATAGGTTTACTTGCTAAAAATGCTATTCTAATTGTAGAGTTTGCTTTGCAGCGAAGACGACAGGGGGAGGCTATCGTAGATGCCGCCATTGATGGAGCAAAATCCAGGTTAAGGCCAATTCTTATGACTTCTTTTGCCTTTATCCTGGGATTACTACCACTTGTGCTTGCTTCAGGAGTTGGTGCAGAAGGTAACCGTTCTATTGGTACCGGTGCTGCCGGAGGATTATTGATCGGGACTATTCTGGGAGTCTTCGTAATTCCTATCCTGTTTATTCTCTTCCAGTGGTTGCAGGAAAAAGTAGGTAAGAAACCTGAAGCTGTTGAAACTAAATAAGATTGAAAATGAACGTATTATATAACATGAAATTTGGTTTGGTAGGAGTTGTAATCCTTAGCCTTCAATCGTGTTTTGTTGCTAAAGATTACGAACAACCAGAGGTAATTGAAGAAGCGAACTACAGAACCGACGAGATAGACCAGGATAGTTTGAATATGGCCACTGTCTCCTGGAAGGATATGTTTACAGATCCTATCTTACAAGATTATATTTCTAAAGGCCTTGAAAATAACATTGATATTCGCGTGGCAATGCAACAGATCAATGCTGCGGAAGCTTACGTAAAACAAGGTAAAGCTGGTTACCTTCCAACTCTGGGAGCTAATGCTACCTTTACTCACCAGGAACTTTCTCAAAATAGCCAGTTTGGTAGTTTGTTTAGTTCACTGGACCAGTATCAGTTAAGTGCAGATCTGTCCTGGGAAGCAGATATCTGGGGTAAGATTAGAAGTAGAAAACGTGCTTTCGATGCCAGGTATTTGCAAAGTATCGCGGCACATCAGGCAGTGAAAACAAGGTTGATCTCAGATATAGCTTCAACCTACTATCAATTGCTGACCTTGGACGAGCAGATCGCGATTACTGAAAGGACGGTAGAAACCAGGGCGAATAGCCTTGAGACTACAAAAGCTTTAAAGGAAGCTGGAACTCTTACTGAAGTTGGGGTGCAGCAAACTGAAGCGCAGCTATACACCGCAAAAGCTATCTTGATAGACCTTAAAAATGAAGCAAGATTACTTGAAAATACACTTTCTATACTTCTGGGTGAAGCACCCATGTTAATTGAAAGGTCCAACCTGGATGAGCAGGAGATCACAACAGATCTTAATATTGGTGTTCCGGTACAATTGTTACGTAACCGCCCTGATGTCATTGCTGCGGAATATAATCTGGTAAATGCGTTTGAATTGACCAATGTTGCCAAAAGCAATTTCTATCCTTCACTTACTTTAAGTGCAACTGGGGGATTACAGGCTTTAGATAAAGGAGATCTTTTTGATCCTAATTCACTTTTCGCTACCGTTATTGGTGGTTTGGCTCAGCCTATTTTGAACGGAAGAGCTATTAGAACTGAATATGAAGTGTCCCAGGCAGAACAGGAACAGGCCAGACTTGAATTTAGAAGGGCGATTTTAACGGCGAGTAAGGAAGTTTCAGATGCCATGTATTCTTACGAGGCCGCATCAGAAAAGATCGATGTAAAACAGAAAGAATTCCATGCCTATGATCTAGCGACAGATTATTCCGAAGAATTACTGAATAATGGGCTTGCCAATTACCTTGAAGTTTTAACGGCCAGACAGAATGCCTTAAATTCGAGTTTAGATCTTGCTAACGCAAAGTACAATCAATTAAAATCAATTGTCGATCTTTACGAAGCCTTAGGTGGCGGCTGGAATTAATTAAAATTTAGTTTTTTCATAGTTAGTTGTTGGTTGATAGTGACCTCAGGCTTTAGGGTTTGAGGTCACTTTTTAAAATTATAATATGCTTAGAAAATTACAATCCCTTTGTTTTTGTTTGGTGTTTTTGAGTTCCTCTTTTACTTGGTCTCAGGATATGGAGAAGCTAGAAAATGACAGTATTCCCACGACCTGGGAACTTCTAAAATATGACGGTGCCAGTGCTTTTGGCGGAATAAAGAATACCTATTCTTCTCCACTTAGATGGCAAAAAGATGATTTTATCACGGCAGGAGCAGTTGTTGCCGGGACCGCTGCCCTTTATATTTTTGATGAAGAAACCAGTGAATACTTTATGGACCAGGGTGAAGATGTACCAGAAGTGGTTAAGGATTTTGGATGGTACTTTGGGAGTCCGCAAAATAATTATGGAGTAACTGGCGCAGTATACCTGGTTGGTTTATTCACCAAGAATGAGAAAATAAGACAAACTGGGGTGTTGATGATCTCGGCAGCTACTGCTTCGGGCATCATTCAGTCGATTTCTAAGACCGTGGTAGGAAGAGCCAGACCAACAGGCGGAGAAGGAAAAGCAAGTTTTGATCCTTTTAGCGGCGAAGGAAAATATCACTCTTTTCCATCTGGGCATACGATCTTATCGTTTACTACATTGTATGCACTATCCAAGCAGTTCGATAATCCTTTTGTAAAGGCTGGACTTATAGGAGTTGGAATGGTCTCGCCGGTTTCCAGGCTATGGTCCGGTGCACACTGGCTAACAGATGTAGGACTTAGTCTTGCAATTAGTGTTGCGGTTGTGGACAGTATCGATAAATACCTGAAGAACGAACGTAACTACGGAGTACAGAATCCAAATAAAATAAGCTGGAAAATGCAGGTAGGTCTTGGCCGGGTAGGGATCGTAGGTACTTTTTAACCTGCTTTTAAAATAATTGGGACTATAGATTTCTTAACTTTAAAAGAAAAAGATGAAAAGTAGTTTTAATGATATTATTTCTGGAGAAACTCCAGTGTTAGTAGATTTTTATGCGGACTGGTGTGGACCTTGCAAATCGCTTGCACCTATTTTAAAAGAAGTTAAGAATGATCTTGGCGATGGGGTTAAGATCGTAAAGATCGATGTAGATAAGAATCAGGAGTTAGCTTCGAAATATCAAGTTAGAGGAGTTCCAACCATGATCCTCTTCAAGGACGGGAAACAATTCTGGAGACAATCAGGCTTATTACCCAAACACGATATTGTAAGTAAGATCACTTCTATTTAAGCTTCCCGCCTTTGGCAGCCCACCATGGATGTATTTCGACTTTTAGTCTACCTGCTTTTACCATGGGATCTAGATTTGCCAGGCTATCTGCTTCAGCCTGAGTCGCAGTATTAAAAACTACGATTCCACGAAGATCGCCATCGTCTCCCATAGGTCCCGTTAAACTGGTAAACCCTTCAGTAGCCATACGCTCCAGATGAGCCAGATGTTGTTTTTGTAGTTCTGCAGCCTCAGTCGAATCCTGGCTTCTGGTAGGTCCGGATTTCAGAAAAACCATATAATATTGCTGCATTAGATACGTGGTATCTCCTTCCTTATAACTAAAAGTCTGGTAGCCCTTCTTTTTCAGGTCTTCTTCGATGGACTTTGTACTAACTTCCTTTTCTACGATCGTATCCTCTATTGCCTCTACAATTTCTTCGGAAGCCTCCTCTTTAGAAGATTGATCACAGGAAATAAATAGAGTGAGGAATGCTGATAAGATAAGATGTTTCATTTTATCCAGTTTTTATAGGGATTAAGAATAAGCTGGGAATTATAATATTGGGTTTGACCAGTCACTTCCTCCCCCAGCCACTCAGGTTTCAGGAAATGTTCCTGCTCCGATTTTAATTCAACCTCTGCGATACTAAGACCTTTATTATCTCCTAGAAATTCGTCTACTTCAAATACATGTTGTCCTAAAGTCACGAGATAACGGTACTTTTCTATTTTTCCCGGCTCACAAAGCTTGAGAAGTTCCTGAGCTTCGTCAACTGGTATTTCCTTTTCCCACTCATACCGG
>NZ_JBLWIM010000012.1:508171-525030 GCF_048381525.1 Christiangramia qingdaonensis | reverse complement strand
ATCAGCTTTAATGCGTATCCTGATTGTTCGTTCCGGATTCGTATTTAGATAAGCCTGTATAAATAAGGTCTTACTACTCGCTTCATTCTTAAATGCTTCTGAAGTGATCAGGAATTTTCTTTCGATTTCTATCATTCTGAAGAGTTGCTTAAAGTCTTGATCTTATCAGATTCTATTCTACCGCTTTTATATTGATGGTTCGCCAGGTATCGCATCGCATTCGCGATCTCCTCTGGTTTTATACTTCTGTATTTTTTGAGTCCGCCAATGAGCAAATGATTACCAAATTTCATCAAATTAATAAAAATGGATTCCATCAGCCTGTTCTCTGCCCTATTACCAGCAATTAAAGATGGTTGCAGTATATAAGTATTTGTGATTTTCTGTTCCAGTACAGCACCTTCCATTTCACCTTTCACCTTATTATAAAAGATATTACTATCCTCATCAGCACCTAAAGCTGAGATTACCATAAAAGTGCTAATGCCATTTCTTTTTGCCAGTTTAGCAGCGGTTGCAGGAATACCGAAATCAATTTGTCGATACAATTCCTTATCGGGAGTTTTACTTTTTGTAGTTCCTATACAGCAGAACACCTCATCTCCGATAAATAATTCCTGGAGCTTTTCAAGTTCAAAAAGATCGATTAAATATTCCTCGATCTTCTCACTCTTTTGAGACACATGATTTCTCCCAAAAACCTTGATCTTTCTATAACGATCATCCCTTATTAATTTATCTAAAAGAATACCACCGGTTAAACCGGTAGCACCAAGAATGATCGCTGTTTTCGCCTGTTCCATTGCTGTAGCTATTAATTAGACTAAGATATTACTTAAATTTACAAGGTGGAAAAACTTCGCAAAATTATCCATGTAGATATGGATGCCTTCTATGCTTCAGTAGAGCAACTGGATAACCCGGATCTTCGGGGTAAGCCGGTCGCAGTAGGTGGCAGCTCACAACGCGGAGTCGTAAGTGCAGCCAGTTACGAGGCAAGAAAGTTTGGCGTGCGTAGTGCCATGAGCAGCGTGATGGCTAAAAGAAACTGTCCCGATCTTATCTTCGTAAAATCAAATTTTGAAAGATATCGTGAAATTTCAGCGCAGATCAGGGAGATCTTTTATGAGTATACAGACCTTGTCGAGCCATTATCTCTGGATGAAGCATATCTTGATGTTACCGAGAATAAAAAAGGCATGATGAGTGCAACTCTTATCGCTAAAAAGATAAGAGACCAGATCAAGGAAAAAACTGGTTTGAACGCTTCCGCAGGAATTTCCGTGAATAAATTCATCGCCAAGGTCGCCAGTGACATCAACAAACCAAACGGACAGAAAACCGTACCGCCAGAAGAAGTTTTAGAGTTCCTGGAAGAGCTTGATATCAGAAAATTCTACGGTGTTGGAAAAGTAACTGCGGAAAAAATGTATCGACTGGGGATATTTAGCGGAAAAGAACTTAAGTCTAAAACGGAAGAATACCTAAGTGAACATTTTGGAAAGAGTGGCAGGCACTTTTACAACGTAGTTCGCGGGATTCATCATAGTGAAGTTAAACCACATAGAACACGTAAATCGCTAGGTGCTGAAAGAACCTTTAATGAAAATATATCTTCTGAGATTTTTATGCTTGAAAAACTTCAGAACATCGCTGAAGAAATAGAACGAAGATTGAAAAAATCTGATGTCGCCGGGAAAACGATCACTTTGAAGATCAAATACAGTGATTTCACTCAGCAAACCAGAAGCAAGACGATTAGCTACTATATTTCCAGTAAAGAACTCATTCTCGAAATCGCCAAAGAATTATTATATCAGGAGAAAATGAAGAATTCGGTTAGACTACTGGGAATTTCGCTGTCCAATTTAAATACCGATAAGGATACGAAAGAAGAAGAAAAGGAGATCCTCGTCCAATTGAAATTTAAATTCTAATGACTAAGAAGTTGTTGTTGATATGTATGATGATCGGCATGATTTCCTGCCAGGAAGATCAGGTTTACGAGTTGCCTGAAAATGCCGCGACCTTACTGGCGGGTGACAGTACAAAAACATGGAAGCTCGCAAGGCGTTCCAACAACAACGTACGGATGAACATGGGTCCATGCTTTCTCAATTATCGCCAGAGTTTTTCCGTAGATCATACTGTTGAAGATAATAATGGGAAAAATAAGAATTGTGGACCGAGTCTTGTTGGCACCTGGGAATTCCAGAAGGGAGTGAAAAATGAACCCTACTTAAGAATTAATAGTCCGCAGATTCCTGAATTATTAAGTACGGATAAGGAATATAAAGATTTCAAAATTCTGAAGTTAACGAAGGACACTCTTGAAGTGGTTTTCAGGCATAATCAATATGGCAACACCAGCAGATTGATCACAGATATTCTCGTTCAGGAAGATCTGGATATTGGTGATCGAAATTTCCACCATTAAAAAACCGGATACCAACTCATGCAGATATCCGGTTTTTAAATTTGAACATTTACTGTTCTATTCTATTTCTGAAACTCTTAGCGTGTTCACCATTCCCTTAGCAGTAATTGGCATTGCGGCAAGGTTGATCGTAAAGTCTCCAACTTCCACAAATTTATATTGTTTCGCCATATCGTTAATATCATCGATAGTCTCATCTGTACTCACGAACTTATCGTAGAAAAAGGCTTTCACACCCCACAAAAGGCTCAATTGGTTAAGTATCCTTCTATTCGATGTAAATACAAGGATATGAGCTTCCGGTCTCCATGCAGAGATCTGGAATGCCGTATAACCACTATTAGTTAACGTACAGATCGCCTTAGCTTTGATTTCGTTAGCCATATGCGCTGCATGATAACAAACAGCTTTGGTAATATATCTTTTCGTTCTTACGTGCGGTGGCTCATGCGGAACTTTAATAAGTGGAGAGTTCTCTACACTTTCCAGGATCTGCGCCATCTTCTGAATAACCTGTACCGGATATTGCCCTACGGAAGTTTCTCCGGAAAGCATCACAGCATCTGCTCCATCCATGACGGAATTAGCAACATCGTTCACCTCTGCCCTGGTAGGCGTTAGGCTCGTGATCATGGTTTCCATCATCTGAGTGGCGATGATCACCGGGATTCTTGCTTTCTTAGCTGTAAGAACCAGTTTCTTCTGAATTAGAGGAACTTCCTGAGCAGGAATTTCCACACCCAGATCTCCTCGAGCTACCATAAGTCCGTCACAGTAAGCAACGATCTTATCGATATTCTCTACACCTTCGGGTTTTTCGATCTTCGCAACGATTGGGATTTTAAATTCTGAATGCTCATTGATCAGTTTTTGAAGTTCCATAAGATCTTCCGCGTGTCTAACAAAAGAAAGTGCCATCCAGTCTACGGCAAGCTCGCAGGCGAATTTAGCATCTTTAATATCCTTCTCTGTAAGTGCAGGTAGAGAGATATTTGTATTTGGAAGATTTACACCCTTTTTTGATTTTAATGGTCCACCCTGAACAACTTTAGTAGTAACCTCATCCTTCTTGTTGGTTTTTACAACTTCAAAGATTAGTTTACCATCATCAAGTAGAATTCTTTCTCCGGCTTTTACGTCCTGCGGAAAGGTTTCATAATTCATGTAAACACGCTCCGAAGTTCCTTTAAAAGGCTCGCCAGTTACGAAAGTGATAATATCACCTTCAGAAACTACAACTTCTTCCTTCATCACTCCAACACGAAGTTTTGGACCCTGAAGATCGGCAAGAATCGCGGCATTAAATCCTTCTTCCTCGTTCAGTTCTCTAATCATCTGTACCCGCTGTTTCACATCTTCATAATCTGCGTGTGAAAAGTTGATACGAAATACGTTGACACCTTCCTGCAACATTCTCTTTAAAGTATCTTTGCTACTGGTTGCAGGGCCCAGTGTGGCAACTATTTTTGTTTTCTTGTTGGTCGGCATTATTCGAAAATTAGATTTTGTTTGTTCTTCAGCTTATCCACTTCTATAGCGTAAGCTGCCTGTACTCCTGGAATTTGATTAATCTTGTTCAGAATCCTGATGAATTCTTTAGGTAGAATTTCCTCACTTATCTTCAGAAAAAAATCAACTTTACTATATTCAGGTATAAGATTAATTTCTTTTGAGCTGAACTCTTCCTCATTAAAAAGGGAACCTGTACTTAAAATCCTTTTCGGTTCTCCCTTGAACTTATTGGTAACAAGTTCAACGCTGTAGTAAGCTTTTGGATCTTTGAAAGAGTAAAGAGCGTAAAAAGCATGATATTCAGAATGATTAAAATCGATGTCTGTCGCCTCTCTCTCCAGCTTTGTTCGCAAATTCTTATTAATTAAATAAGCCATTCTATACCCTTCTAAAGAAGAGTAGATCGCGATCAATTGAAAGCTCTCATCTTCAAACTCAAGCAGTTCCTTATGCATAAGCACAAATTCGGAATTTAAGGTTAAAGATAATATATCATTGCTGAAATGAAGATATTAGGGGTCTAAAATTCATAATTTTCTACGAAAACGTTATAGTTTACGTTAATTTCGCAAATTATTTCATTTTAGCCTGAAGTGCGTAGTAAGCTCTTTTCGATGCTTTCTCTTCAGCTTTCTTTTTCGAAGTTGCCCTGGCCTTTGCTACCACCCGGTTTTCAATTCGGAGTTTTACAGCGAAATGTTTTAGTTCATCATTCCCAGTATCCTCGTAGACTTCGAAATCAAATTCCTTCTTCTCCTTCTGGCACCATTCTATTACCAGGCTCTTATAGCTAATCACTTTTCCTTCGAGTTGTTCTATGTCCACATAGGGATCTATCACTCGCTCGTAAATGAAGCGTTCACAATATTTATAACCTCTATCAAGATAGATAGCACCAACGAGAGCTTCAAATAGGTTACCATGAATATTCACTCCAAATTGTGTAACAGGGATATTGGTTTGAACATGTTCGATAAGCCCCAAGTCTTTCCCTAGTTCATTCAGGTGTTTACGACTCACCACCTTGGAACGCATTTTAGTAAGATAGCCTTCATTCCCTCCGGGAACCGCTCTAAAAAGATGAGAAGCGACTACCGCACTAAGCATGGCATCACCAAGAAATTCCAGACGTTCAAAGTTGATGGCATTTCCATCTTCATCCCTTCGATTAAGAGAACGATGGGTAAATGCTTTTTTATAAGGTGAAAGTGTCTTGGGTTTGAAACCCAGGATTTGAGTTAGGATATTAAAAAAATTCCCGCCTTTATAAGAGCGGGAATTTAATATGTTACGAATGACGCTCATGGTCTATTCGTCTAATTTTTTAAATACTACACAGGCATTATGACCTCCAAAACCAAACGTGTTACTCATAGCGATCTTGACTTCTCTTTCCTGAGCTTTGTTCAGGGTTAGATTAAGTTCAGGATCAATATTTTCATCAATGTTCTCATGGTTTATGGTAGGCGGGATCAAACTATGTTTCATTGAAAGTATCGACGCAATTGCTTCAATGGCTCCAGCTGCACCAAGAAGGTGACCGGTCATTGATTTTGTTGAATTGATATTCATGTTCTTAGCATGATCTCCAAACACCTTGGAAATAGCTTTTAATTCAGCTACATCCCCAAGCGGCGTAGAAGTACCATGTGTATTGATCACATCTACATCCTCTGGTTTCAAACCTGCATTCTTAAGGCAGTTTTTCATTACAGCAACAACTCCATCTCCTTCAGGATGCGGAGCGGTCATGTGATAAGCGTCTGAAGATAGACCACCTCCAAGCAACTCAGCATAGATCTTAGCTCCTCTTGCTTTAGCGTGCTCATATTCTTCAAGAATAAGAGCTCCAGCTCCTTCGCCAAGAACAAATCCATCCCTTGTGGAATCGAATGGTCTTGAGGCTGTCTCCGGGCTTTCGTTTCTGGTAGAAAGGGCATGCATTGCGTTAAATCCACCCATTCCTGCCAGCGTCACTGCCGCTTCAGATCCTCCTGAAACAATTACATCACTGTACCCCAACCTAATGTTGTTGAGCGCGTCTATCATTGCGTTTGCAGATGATGCACATGCAGATACTGTGGTATAATTTGCTCCCATGAACCCGTGTTTGATAGAAATATTACCTGGGGCAATATCTGCTATCATCTTGGGAATAAAGAAAGGATTGAATCTTGGAGTACCATCACCTTCAGCGAAGTTGATAACTTCATTCTGGAAAGTTTCCAGTCCACCTATCCCGGCACCCCATATAACGCCAACGCGATATTTGTCTACCGTTTCAAGGTCTATACCAGAATCCTCGATAGCTTCGTCTGCAGATACCATTGCATACTGAGCGAACCTATCAAGTTTTCTGGCCTCCTTACGATCAAAATGATCTAAAGGATTAAAATTTTTGAGTTCACATGCGAATTTAGTCTTGAACTTCTCAGTATCAAAATAAGTGATAGGCGCGCTACCACTTTTTCCACTTTTAAGTCCTTCCCAATATTCCTCTAAATTGTTACCAATTGGGGTTAAGGCTCCAAGGCCTGTAACTACTACTCGCTTCAACTCCATATGGTGTCTATGATTTATTTTTTAGCGTCTTCGATATATGAAATTGCCTGACCTACAGTTGCAATGTTTTCTGCCTGATCGTCTGGAATCTGAATGTCGAATTCCTTTTCGAATTCCATGATCAATTCAACTGTGTCTAGTGAATCAGCACCCAAGTCGTTGGTGAAGCTGGCTTCGTTTACAACTTCATTCTCGTCAACTCCTAATTTGTCAACGATTATAGCTTTTACTCTTGATGCAATGTCTGACATAATTTTTTATTTTAATTTTGATTAGGTGGCAAAAATAAAAACTTTTATTTTAAAACCGATTTTTACTCCAAAAATGTGATGGTAATTTACATAAATTCACTCAAAGCAGTTAATTTTACATCCTAATAATTGTTAACAGCCTTATTTTGAGTGACAAAAGAAATACGACCAGAAAGAAGATTGTCATTTTTGCTTCAGGCTCCGGCACGAACGCCGAGAATATTATCAGGTACTTTCAGGAATCCAGTGATACCAGCATATTGGCGGTATTCTCCAATAAAAAATACGCCGGTGCTTTAAAACGAGCGCATGACCTGCAGGTAAAAGCCTTGCATTTTGACCGGAATTCATTCTATCAGACCAATGAAGTACTTCATATTCTGGAAGACATGAATCCAGATCTTATTGTTCTAGCAGGTTTTCTATGGTTGTTCCCATCCAAAATCATTGCTGAATTTCCAGATCGCATCATCAATATACATCCCGCACTACTACCTAAATTTGGCGGTAAAGGAATGTATGGAAATAAAGTCCATCAGGCAGTTATTGAGAAAAAAGAAAAAGAAAGTGGTATCAGTATTCATTATGTAAATGAACGTTATGATGAAGGAAATATCATTTTCCAGGCCACCACTCCGATTACTGAGGAAGACACCCCAGAAAGTCTTGCCACAAAAATTCATGCGCTTGAATACAAACACTTTCCGGAAGTGATAAAGCAACTCCTGCAAAAATAAATTAAGTGACTACACCAAAGGTGCATATTTATACAGACGGTGCTGCTCGCGGCAATCCCGGTCCCGGTGGTTTTGGTATCGTAATGGAATGGGTTGGCAAACCTTACCAGAAGGAATTCGCCCAGGGTTTTAAGCTAACCACAAATAATAGAATGGAGCTTATGGCGGTGATCGTAGCACTAAGCAAATTAAAAACGCCTGGAACACCCGCCAAGGTTTTCACTGATTCCCGATATGTTTCAGACGCAGTGAACAAAGGCTGGATCTTTGGCTGGGAGAAGAAAAATTTTGTGAATCGTAAAAATGCTGATCTCTGGAAAGCTTTTCTGAAGGTCTTCCGAAGACATAAAGTAGAGTTCCAATGGATCAAAGGTCATAATGATCACCCACAGAATGAGCGTTGCGATACCCTGGCAGTAATGGCCTCTAAAGGAAAGGACCTTCCCGCAGATGATGGTTACAAAGCTTAACAATTGAACCCGGCTTTCAGGTTTACAGCTTGAAAAACAAACTGTATATTTGCAGCGACAATTTAAAACCCGTTATGAGTAAATTACTTATTGTTGGAACTGTAGCTTTTGATGCTATTGAAACTCCATTTGGAAAAACAGATAAAATATTAGGTGGAGCAGGCACTTATATAGGCCTTTCCGCAGCGAACTTTGATATAGACAGCGCCGTGGTTTCTGTGGTGGGAGATGATTTTCCCCATGAATACCTCGACCTAATGAAGAATAATAATATCGATATTGAAGGAATCGAGGTTGTAAAGGGAGGTAAGACGTTTTTCTGGAGCGGTCGCTATCATAATGATCTGAACAGCAGAGATACTCTGGATACGCAATTAAATGTACTGGCAGATTTCAACCCGGTAGTTCCTAATAATTATAAGGACTCAGAATATGTAATGTTAGGAAACCTTCATCCGTTGGTGCAATTGAGCGTGTTGGAACAGGTTGAGAAACCTAAGCTTGTTGTTCTTGATACTATGAACTTCTGGATGGACAATACTCCTCAAGACCTTGACAAAGTAATTGCTAAAGTAGATGTAATTACTATTAATGACGAAGAAGCAAGACAACTTTCAGGTGAATACTCTCTGGTAAAAGCTGCCAGAAAGATCGCTGAAATGGGTCCTAAATATATAGTAATTAAAAAAGGAGAACATGGTGCACTGCTTTTCCATGAAGATCAGATCTTCCATGCTCCTGCCCTTCCTCTTGAAGAAGTTTTCGATCCAACCGGTGCTGGCGATACTTTTGCCGGTGGTTTTATTGGATACCTTGCCAGAACAAATGATATCTCTTTCGAGAACATGAAAAACGCCGTGATCTATGGATCTAACCTCGCATCCTTTTGCGTTGAAAAGTTTGGAACAGAACGGATGCAGAAATTATCTCGCGAGGAAGTAAACGAGCGGCTTCACGATTTCAAGAAGCTAACGCACTTCGAAACAAAATTAGACTAGTAAAACATGCCCTGTAATTTCAGGGCTTTTTTTGTGACATAAATAACAACACAACAAATTCCAGATAAGACCCTATGAGTGACGCTATAAAACACGAATGTGGAATTGCACAGATAAGGCTTCTTAAACCATTAGACTACTATAAAAAGAAGTATGGCACTGCTTTTTATGGTGTGAATAAGATGTACCTTCTTATGGAGAAACAGCACAACCGAGGTCAGGATGGTGCAGGTTTCGCCAGTATCAAATTAAATACTGCACCTGGTGAGCGTTACATAAGTCGCGTAAGATCTAATGCCGCACAGCCAATTCAGGATATTTTTGAACAGATCAATCAAAGGATCAATGATGAGATCCTGGCAAATCCAGAGTACGCAGAAGATACTGAGCTTCAGAAGAAATACATCCCTTACCTGGGTGAGGTTTTTCTAGGTCATGTTCGCTACGGAACCTTCGGAAAAAATAGCATAGAAAGCGTACACCCATTCCTGAGACAGAACAACTGGATGCACCGTAATCTTATAGTTGCCGGTAATTTCAACATGACCAATGTGAACCAATTGTTCGATAATCTTGTAGAACTTGGTCAGCATCCAAAAGAACGGGCTGATACGGTCACCGTAATGGAGAAGATCGGTCACTTTCTGGATTCAGAAGTAAGAAAATTATATAAGAAACTTAAGAAAGAAGGTTTTTCCAAGAAGCAGGCATCTCCACATATCGCAGAGCAGCTTGATGTTGCGAAGATCCTGAGAAAGTCTTCGAAGAACTGGGATGGAGGTTATGCCATGGCTGGAATGATAGGTCACGGTGATTCCTTCGTACTTCGCGATCCGGCAGGAATTCGGCCCGCATATTATTATAAAGATGATGAAGTGGTCGTGGTAGCTTCAGAAAGACCAGTAATTCAAACAGTATTCAATGTAGATTTTGATGATGTTCACGAATTACCTCCAGGGAACGCGATCATCACTAAAAAAAGCGGAGAGGTAAATATTACCGAAATTCTGAAACCTCTGGAGCGCAAAGCCTGTTCTTTTGAAAGAATCTATTTTTCCCGCGGTAGTGATGCTGAAATTTATGAAGAGCGTAAAATGCTAGGTAGACTACTCATGCCAGATGTGTTAAAAAGTATTGACCATGACACCTTAAAAACTGTTTTCTCATTTATTCCTAATACTGCGGAAACTTCTTTCTACGGAATGGTGGAAGCCGCTCAGGATGAATTGAACAAGCAGAAGAATGAAGCGATCCTGGAAGAAAAGGAAACTTTAACCGATGCAAGACTACAGGAAATTCTATCCCATAGGCTTAGGACTGAAAAGATCGCGATCAAGGACGTAAAACTACGAACCTTTATTACTGAAGATAGCAGCAGGGATGACCTGGTTGCCCATGTGTATGATGTGACATACGGCGTGGTAAAACCCGAGGACAACCTCGTGATCATTGATGACAGTATTGTTCGGGGAACTACTCTGAAGAAAAGTATTATCAAGATGATGGACCGGCTTAAACCAAAAAAGATCGTGGTAGTTTCTTCGGCTCCACAAATAAGGTACCCGGATTGTTATGGAATTGATATGGCCAGGCTGGAAGATCTTGTTGCTTTTAGAGCTGCTTTGGAGTTACTTAAGGAATCTGACCATTATGAGATCGTAGAAAAGGTTTATAAGAAATGTAAGCAACAGGTAGATTTGGATGATACGGAAGTGCAGAACTTCGTCAAGGAAATGTACGAACCATTTACCAATGAGCAGATCTCTGATAAGATCTCAGAATTGTTGTGTGATACGGATGTAAATGCTGACGTAAAGATCATTTACCAAACGGTAGAAAACTTACATAAAGCATGTCCAAAGAACCTGGGTGACTGGTACTTTACCGGTGACTATCCCACTGCCGGCGGGAACCGGGTAGTAAATCGGGCATTTATAAATTTCTATGAAGGAAATACAGACAGAGCATACTAAATCGCTTTTCAACCAGTAAATATGCATTTTGTCTAATAATATTTGTGGCTAGATTTTATCTATCTACATTAGTAGCATGCCATAACATAAGTAGGTTAAGTTCATGGTAGATTTGGGGCAAAAAAAGGTGGATTCATTCCGCCTTTTTTTATATCCAGTCGTTAAATTTCTCGAGGTGGCATCCACCTATAATATTCTAATAATAAGCCACTTAACTAGTTTTCAGGTATTTCATCTAAAAGTTTGATTTGCAACGAACTTTCAAACTATATTTATTAGACCATAGCATAAGTAGGTTAAGTTCATGGTAGATTTGGGGCAAAAAAAGGTGGATCTTGATCCGCCTTTTTTTATGAACATAACTGAAGATCAGTTTGTTTGACACTTATGCCTACTACTTAAACACTTCTTTAATTTCAGCTACTCATCTAGTTTTCAGGTATTTCGTCTAAAAGTTTGATTTGCAACGAACATTCGAACTATATTTATTAGACCATAGCATAAGTAGGTTAAGTTCATGGTAGATTTGGGGCAAAAAAAGGTGGATCTTGATCCGCCTTTTTTTATGAATATAACTGAACAAAAAAGACCGCCAAATGGCGGTCTTCAATGTTTAGAAAATCAATTCTATATTATTTTGCTTTAGCGTATCTGCTGGAAACTTCTTTCCAATCGATCACATTAAAGAATGCATCGATATATTCAGGACGCTTGTTCTGGTAATTCAGGTAATAAGCATGTTCCCAAACGTCTAATCCAAGAATTGGAGTTCCTCCACAACCAATTTCTGGCATGATTGGATTATCCTGGTTTGCAGTAGAACAAACTTCTACTTTTCCACCACTATGTACACATAGCCATGCCCATCCAGATCCAAATTGTCCAGCAGCTGCATTAGAAAATTTCTCTTTAAAAGCATCGAAAGAACCAAAAGCGCTATCGATAGCTGAAGCTAGCTCGCCTTCTGGTTTTCCTCCACCATCAGGAGACATTACTTCCCAGAATAAGCTATGGTTATAAAAACCACCACCATTGTTTCTTACAGCTTTATTAGACATGTCAAGGTTTTGAAGTATATTTTCTATATTCTTTCCTTCCATATCTGTACCTTCGATCGCATCGTTCAGCTTCTTGGTATAACCTGCATGATGCTTATCGTGGTGAATTTCCATCGTTTTTGCATCTATATATGGCTCCAATGCATCAAAAGCATATTTAAGTTTTGGTAATTCAAATGACATAATTATCTGATTTTTTTGTGATTAGTACTTTATATTCCATCAAATTTAGCCATTAAGGCATTTAATGGAAATTATTTACTGTTATAAATTACTTAAAAGCAATGCCCGATTTCCAGTCATTTTTATTTTAACTTTAAGCTTTGTACAAGCTCTCAAATCTCAATAATATAGCCGAATTTGGAAAATTTCTTTCATATCTATAATGCCTCTGCAGGCTCTGGAAAAACCTTCACCCTCGTAAAGCGTTACCTCAGTATTTTATTCAACTCCAATCGAAAGGATAGCTATAAAAATATCCTTGCCATCACCTTTACCAATAAAGCTGTTGGTGAAATGAAAAAGCGGATCATAGACAGCCTGGCCAGTTTTGCAAAAGAAGATTTAGGTAAGGTAGATCCTCTAATGAACGCGATTATGGAAGAAACCGATCTTTCAGAAGTGCAAATACGAGAGAAATCCAGGGAAATCCTTAAAAGTATTATTCATAATTATGCTGCATTTGAAATATCGACTATAGATGGATTCACACATCGGGTGATTCGCACTTTCGCTCGTGACCTTGGTATACCCATGAATTTTGAAGTGGAAATTGGCGCAGAAGATATTCTAATGGAAGCGGTAGACAGCCTTATTAACCGGGCCGGTAATGACGAGAAATTGACACGGGTGCTGGTGAACTACACCCTTTCAAAAACAGATGATGATCGCAGCTGGGATATTAGTCGAGATCTTTACGATATATCGCGTTTGCTCATCAACGAAAATCACCAGAAAGAAATCGCAGTTCTTAAGACCAGAACACTGGAGGATTTTGCCGCATTTGCCAAAAAATTAAGGGCAGATATGCTGGAAGCTGAAGATGGGTTAAAAACTTTTGGAGATCATTTTTTTGAAGTCATCCATAACGCCGGACTGTCAGAAGAAGATTTTAAAGGTAAGTACATACCCAAGCATTTTTCAAAGTTGCAGCAAGGTGAAATATCAGTTAATTTTGAGAGTGCGTGGGCGAAGAACATTGCAGATTCCCCAATGTATGCCAAGACCAAGGCCAGTAAAGATACTCAAATGAGCATGGATTCTTTACAACCTGAACTTGTGGAGATCTTCGAAACTTCCAAAAAGTTATTCTTTCACCTGGAATTTCTTACCGAGATCAGGAAAAATCTGGTTCAGCTCTCTTTGATCAATGAAATAAACCGGGAAATAGAGCTGATTAAGAAAGAAAAAAATGTCATTTTAATTTCAGAATTTAATCCAAAAATAAGTGAACAGGTAAAAGATCAACCGGCTCCTTTCATTTACGAACGACTTGGAGAACGTTATCAGCACTATTTTATTGATGAATTCCAGGATACATCTACCATGCAATGGGAAAACCTGGTGCCACTTATCAGCCATAATCTTAGTCAGGGCGAAGAGGCTTCTGGTATTACAATCGTTGGAGATGCTAAGCAGAGTATCTATCGCTGGAGAGGCGGCCGGGCAGAACAACTTATAGACCTTAGCAATAAAAAAACGAATCCGTTTCAGATAGAACAGATTCTTGAGAACCTACCAAATAATTTTAGGAGTGGCTCGACCGTGGTGAACTTTAATAATAGCTTTTTTCAGTATGCTGCTACGGTTCTAACACATCCTGAATATGCAGATCTTTTTAAGAATTCAGCACAATCGCCTAAAAAGGGTGAATTTGGTTATGTGAACGTAAGTTTTATTGATGCAAAAAATGCTGAAGAACAACTGGAAATCTATCCTGAAAAGATCTTCGAAACTATCAAAGATCTGGAAGGACAAGGCTATTCCAAGCAGGATATCTGCATACTTACTCGGCGTAAAAAAGAAGGGATTGCCATTGCTGAATATCTTTCAGAACAGGGAATTTCAGTAATTTCATCTGAAACGCTTCTGGTTTCTCAATCTTCGGAAGTAACATTAATTGCAGATCTACTGAAGTTTTCACTTTATCCCGAAGACGATCAGTTAAAACTGAAGATCTATGAGCAGTTATCACCTCGATACATTTCCGAAGAAGAAAGTTTTCCGGTACTTGTAGAGCATTTGCCTAAAAACGGACAGGAATTTCTGGGATGGCTGGACTATGAATTGGTAAGCTTTGATTTAATGGAGATCAAAAGATTGTCGATCTACGAAGCCGCAGAATATATCATTCGAAGTTTTGAACTTGTACAGCAATCCAATGCGTATATCCAGTTTTTCCTGGATTTTATATTTGAGTCTGCTCAAAAAACCTCCAACAGCCTGCATTCATTTCTAGAGCTCTGGGAACGTAAAAAGGACAGGCTAAGCATCGTGGTTCCAGAAACCGATGATGCTGTACAGATCATGACCATTCATAAGTCGAAAGGACTTGAATTTCCTGTAGTCATTTATCCTTTTGCAAATGCAGACCTGCAAAATACAAGAATGGATAACCTCTGGTTAAGCGTTCCAGATGAAAATATTCCGCTGGCTTATGTAAGTGCTTCTAAAAAATTATTGAACTGGAATGAGGAAGCGGTTGAGAAATATCATGACTTGTTGAGCAAGAATGAGCTGGATACGTTGAATGTACTCTATGTTGCCTGTACGAGAGCTGCAGAAGAGCTATATATTATGACCAGCCACGAATCTTCAGATAAGAAGACCCTTAATATTTCAGGAATACTTAAAAACTTTCTGGAATCTGAATCTAAATATGACGACTCCCTGGTTTGTGAATTTGGAGAAAAGTTAAAATTTTCTTCCGAAGAGAAAAAAGGAAAAACTTCTATTTTCCCGGAACAATTCTATACCTCCCCGGTTCAAAACAAAGCTGTAAATATTGTAACACGATCTGGCGCGATGTGGGATACAAAGCAGCAGGAGGCTATCGAAAAAGGTGAAATTGCTCACGAGATCCTGGCCAGGATCAATTCTTCCAAGGACCTTGAAAAAGCCATGGTCTGGGCAGTAAATTCAGGATTAATAAGGGAAGAATCAAGGACAGAAATCTCTGCCAGCATCGAAAAGATCATTGAGCATGAAGAACTAAAATATTTATTTGCAGAAAATGTGCAAAACAAGAATGAAAGGGAGATCATTACCCGCGACGGGAACCGATTGCGTCCAGACAGGCTGAACTTCAGTAATAATAAGATCACCATTATAGATTATAAGACCGGTGGTTTTGTGGATACTCATACCCGCCAGGTTTCAGAATATGCAAAAGCCATGACCAATATGGGTTACGAAGTGGAGAAATCTATGCTTGTCTACACGAACGAACCGGTTCAAATTAGGATTGTATAAAAGAATTATAACTTTGCACGAGAGTGAAAATTAAAATATTGATATGTACGGAAAAATAAAAGAGCATTTAGAAAAAGAACTTGAAGAGATCAAAAACGACGGACTCTTTAAAAAAGAACGAATTATTACCGGGCCTCAGGACGCGGTGATCAAAATATCTACCGGGCAGGAAGTGATCAACTTCTGTGCGAACAACTACCTGGGATTGTCTTCACATCCTGAGGTGATACAGGCTGCAAAAGATACTATGGATACTCATGGTTTTGGAATGTCCAGTGTACGTTTTATATGTGGAACCCAGGATATTCATAAAGAACTGGAGCAAAAGATCGCTGATTTCTACGGAACTGAAGATACAATCCTGTACGCTGCATGTTTTGATGCCAACGGTGGAATTTTTGAACCACTCCTTACGAAAGAAGATGCCATTATTTCAGATTCATTAAATCATGCTTCCATTATTGATGGTGTGAGACTATGCAAAGCTGCGCGTTATCGTTACCAAAATGGCGATATGAATGATCTCGAAGAGCAGTTAAAGGCGGCGAACGAAAAAGGAGCACGTTTTAAGATAATTGTGACAGATGGTGTGTTCTCCATGGATGGCCTTGTTGCTCCATTGGATGCTATTTGTGACCTGGCAGATAAATATGATGCTTTAGTAATGATTGATGAATGTCATGCTACCGGTTTTATAGGTGAGAAAGGGATTGGAACTTTGGAAGAAAAGAATGTTCTTGGTAGAGTTGACATCATCACCGGTACTTTAGGAAAAGCACTCGGTGGCGCCATGGGAGGTTATACCACTGCTAAAAAAGAGATCATTGAACTATTAAGACAAAGATCAAGACCATACTTGTTTTCAAACTCATTAGCCCCTGCAATCGTTGGAGCATCTATTAAAGTATTTGAAATGCTGGAAAATGATTCCAGTTTACGACAAAAGTTAAAAGAGAATACTGCTTACTTCAAAAAGGGTGTTAAAGATGCCGGTTTTGAGATCATTGACGGTGAGGCAGCAATTGTACCGGTAATGCTACATGATGCTAAATTATCCCAGGATATGGCAGACAAGTTGCTTGAGGAGGGAATCTATGTAATAGGCTTCTTCTATCCTGTAGTACCAAAGGGAAAAGCAAGAATTAGAGTTCAATTATCTGCTGCACATAACAAGGAACATCTGGACAAAGCAATTCAGGCATTTACCAAAGTTGGAAAGGAATTAGGAGTGATTAGCTAAAATTAACTTCTTATTTAATGATTGAAGAAGGTTGATTTCATTGAAAACCAGTTGTTAACAAGGCTGAAAACCCTTTGGAATCGCGCTCTAATTAAGAAAACTTTATTATTTTTACTTTTGTTAATATGCATTAAGCATATACTTTTGCTT
>NZ_JBLWIM010000012.1:502970-508133 GCF_048381525.1 Christiangramia qingdaonensis | reverse complement strand
ATCTTAGCAAAATTGTATTGGCTTCTTTGCTGTTTTTGGGCTTTACTACGGCTCAGGCACAGGATGCTGACAACCCTTGGGCAATTGGTATTGGTGCCAATGCAGTCGATTTTTATCCAACCGGTGAGGATGCCCCTCTAGGTGGATGGTTCGACCAGTATTTTGATACCGGAGATCACTGGAACATTCTTCCATCGGTTTCTAAGCTTTCTGTATCCAGATACATTGGAGCAGGATTTGTAGGAGAATTGAGTGGTACTATCAACCAGATCGATAAGTATGGTGATAGAGGAGTTCAAGATCTTTCTTACTATGGTGTTGACCTTGGGTTAGATTACAGCCTTAGAGCACTACTTAATGACGGATGGATTGATCCTGTTGTTGGAGTTGGTGGTGGTTACACTTGGATTGGTGACCAGGATGGAGAAGATATCTCTAACCTAGATGCTGCAACTCTTAACGGTAAAGTAGGATTGAACTTCTGGTTTTCAGATAATATTGCTCTTACTGTAGAATCTAAGTACAAGCACGTATTTGAAGCTGAAATGGCTTCTCACTTCCAGCATGCAGCTGGTGTTAAGTTCATGTTCGGTGGAACTGATACTGACGGTGACGGAGTATATGATAAAGACGATGAGTGTCCAGAACAACCAGGTCTTGCTGAATTCAACGGTTGCCCAGACTCTGATGGTGACGGGATCGAAGATCGTCAGGATGCATGTCCTAACGAAGCTGGTCTTGCTGAATTTGACGGATGTCCTGATTCTGATGGTGACGGTGTAGCTGATCCTGATGATGATTGTCCAGAAGTTGCAGGTCTTGCTGAAATGAACGGTTGTCCTGATGCTGATGGTGATGGTGTAAGAGATGACGAAGATGAGTGTCCTGAAGAAGCTGGTCCAGCTGAAAACAATGGATGCCCATGGCCTGATACTGACGGTGACGGAATCCTTGATAAGGATGATGACTGTCCTGAAGTAGCTGGTGTTGCTGCATCTAACGGATGTCCAGAACCAACTGCTGAAGTAATTTCAGAACTTAACGAATATTCTAAGACTGTACTTTTTGACTTGAATAAAGCAACTATCAGAACTGAATCTGAAGAAGCTCTTAAGTCTATCGTAGATATCATGAATGAGTATCCACAAACTATCTTCCACATTGGAGGTCACACAGATAGCTCAGGAAGTGATTCTTACAACATGAATCTTTCTAAAGAACGTGCTGCTTCTGTAGCTACTTTCCTTGAAGAGAATGGTGTACCATCTAACAGATTGACTTCTGAAGGATATGGTGAAACTCAACCAATTGCTACTAACAGTACTGCAAAAGGAAGACAGGATAACAGACGTGTTGAAATCTCTCTTGACAAAGACAAAGAGATGAAAGACAAGTCTAATGAAGAGTCAATGAACTAATTATTGAATTATTCATATAAGAAAACGCCCCGCATTGCGGGGCGTTTTTTATTTTAGGGCTATGAAATCATTCATCTGCGAAGTCCTGGAAAAACTAAGGGCTACCAATCAAAATATCTCAGAGCTGGTCATTATTCTTCCCAGTAAAAGAGCCGGTGCTTATTTACTTAAAGAAATGGCTGCCATCACAGAAGAAACCATCTTCGCACCCACCATCTATAGTATTGAAGAGTTTACCGAGGTCATCTCGAAACTACAGGGAATTGACAATACTGTGACTCTTTTCGAATTTTATAATATTTATAAAGAACTGACTCCTGAAGTTGAACAGGAAACATTCGAAACATTCGTAACCTGGGCACAAAGTCTTATTCACGATTTTAACGAAATTGACCGATATCTGATCGATCATAAACCTTTCTTTGATTACCTCTCGGGTATACAGGATATAAAACACTGGTATCTTCAGGATGAGAAAACAGAATTGATCGAAAAATACCTTGCTTTCTGGAAGAGACTTCCAGATTATTATGAATCCCTCGCCAACAGGTTACTGGAAAAAGAACAGGGATACCAGGGCCTTATTTATCGTAAGGCATCAGAGAACATCGAGGAATATACGAGTAATATCACATCAAAGCATGTGTTTATTGGATTCAATGCTCTAAATGCTTCTGAACAGCGTATCATTCAATTTATGCTGGAGAATGATAAAGCTGAGGTTTTCTGGGATCTTGACGAGCATTATTATAGAGATCGTGCACATGGTGCTTCTTTATTCCTGCGGCAATACCTCGAAGACTGGAAATTTTACCAGCAGAACCCAAAGCCTGAATTTAATAATAAGTATTCAGAAGAAAAGGAAATCCAATTGATTGGCGTACCTAAAAATATTGGGCAGGCGAAATTCCTTGGCGAGATCATTACCAATCTCTCTTCCGAAGAACTGGAGAACACTGCAATAGTACTCGGCGAAGAAGACCTCTTACTACCTGTTTTGAGCTCACTTCCAGATCATATCAATGATCTTAATGTAACTATGGGTTTTCCTATAGATAATACACCTGTAAGCTCCCTTTTCGAAAATATCTTTAATATTCATATCTCAACTGGCAAGGATCATTATTATAAAGATGTCCTAGGAATCATAAATCATCCGACTTTGTACGAAATCATTTCAAATGATGCGGACAGGTTGATAAAGAAGATCAATAAAGACAACCTTGTTTATTTAAAGTCTGAAGAAATTCTGGGAGAATTCAAGGACGAAAATCGAAGAATAGCTGAACTATGTTTTAAACCGAAAAACGATTCGGTTACTAGGTTTTCTGAAGATGTTCAGGAACTCATACAAATACTCAAAGCACATTTAAAAGCTAAAGAAGATACGCTCTCCTTAGAGTTCCTATATCATTTCTACCTGCTCTTTAATAAACTGGAGACTCTTAATGAGAAATTTACCCATATAAAAACGATCAGGTCTTTACATGACTTCTATAAGGAGCTGGTAAGTACTGAAACGCTGGACTTCCAGGGTAGACCTTTTAAGGGATTACAATTAATGGGAATGCTCGAATCAAGGGCGCTTGACTTTGAAACTGTGATTATAACCTCTCTCAACGAAGGGACACTACCTGCTGGAAAATCAGATAATTCTTTTATTCCTTATGATCTAAAACAGGAATATAAACTACCTACCTACAGGGAAAAGGATGCGGTGTATACATACCATTTTTACCGATTACTACAACGTGCAAAAAAGGTTTACCTACTTTATAATACAGAAGCAGATGGCCTTAATTCTGGAGAGAAGTCCAGATTCATTACCCAGTTGGAGATAGAAAATATTCCAGCACATCATATCACTCAGCATCTTATTAGTCCTATGGTACCCGCTAACGGTCAAAAGTTAAGAGTGGTAGAGAAAACTCCGCAAATGATGGAGAAGATCAAGGGTCTTGCTGGCTCAGGCTTCTCACCTTCAGCATTAACTACATATATGCGGAATCCGCTGGATTTCTATAACCAGTATGTGCTGGGGGTCAGAGATCAGGAAGAAGTGGAAGAAACAGTGGCTTTCAATACGCTGGGAACAGTCGTGCATAATGCGCTGGAAAACCTTTACAAACCGCTGGAAGGAGAATTACTAACCGCAGAAATTGTTGAAAGGTTCAAAAAAGAAGCGAACACCCAGATCTCAAAAGAATTTGCAGAGAACTATAGTAAGGCACCATTAGACAAAGGAAGGAATTTGCTGATTTTCGAAGTGGCTAAGAGGTATATGCGCAATTTTCTGAATTTTGAAATTAAGAGACTGGAAAATGGTAGTGATATTCAAATATTACAGATCGAAAAAGATCTTAGAGTCCAACTACCAATGGATCATCTGCAAATTCCAGTTTATCTGAGAGGTAAAGTAGACCGGGTTGAAAAAACTGATGGCGTTATGAGAATCATGGATTATAAGACCGGAAAAGTTGATTCAAAAGACCTGATCGTCAAAGACTGGGATGAAATAACAAAAGATTATGACAAATTCGCAAAAAGCTTTCAGGTTTTAACTTACGCCACCTTGATATCCCTGGAGAAAGATCTTAAATTCCCCGCTGAAGCAGGAATCATATCTTTCAAGAATCTTAGATCAGGATTTCTTAAATTTCAGCTGAAAATTGACAAAAAACCAGACTATTTGATTCAGGAAGAAACCCTGGAAAATTTTCAGAAAGAGCTAAAAAAATTAATAATGGAGATCTGCAATCCAGAAATTCCATTTATTGAAAAAGAAATTAAAAAACATTATGGAAGTTTCTAAGGAACAGAATATCATCATCGAGGGTCGTCACAACAAGCCAATTCCCATGGACCTGATCTTTAAGGATGATGGAAAACCAAAACCGGTGGTGATCTTTTGTCACGGATATAAAGGTTTTAAAGACTGGGGAGCCTGGGATAAAATGGGTGAACTCATTGCCGAAGCAGGCTATTTCTTTGTGAAATTTAATTTTAGTCACAACGGAACAAGTCCTGAAAATCCAACAGAATTCTACCAGATAGAAGCATTTGGTGATAATAATTATACCATTGAGCTGGACGATCTACAATCTGTCATCGACTCACTTCTATTACCAACTTTCAAGTTCGGTCAACACCTGGATCCTTCAGACATTAGTTTGATAGGTCATTCCAGAGGTGGAGGAATCACTGTATTAAAGTCGGCTCAGGACAAACGAATCACCAAACTTATTACGCTTGCATCAGTTTCAGATTTTGGATCAAGATTTCCGGAAGGAAAGAAACTGGAAGCATGGGAGAAAAAAGGGGTGCAGTATATTGTAAATTCAAGAACAGGGCAGCAATTGCCTCACCACTACCAGTTCTACAAAAACTTCAAGGAAAACAAAGAGAAGCTCAATATTAAAAAGGCGGCGCAAAAACTGAAAATTCCACATTTGATCGCCCACGGAAGTAGCGATACCAGTGTATCTATTGGAGAGGCCGGGAATCTTTTTGAGTGGAGTCCTGCTCCAAAACTATTATTAGTCGAAAATGCAGATCATGTCTTCGGGGTTTCTCATCCCTGGAAAGATGAAGAGGAGCTTCCAAAGGAATTCAAACATGTAATCAATAAAACGATCGAGTTCCTGAATGCTGATGCAGAGGATCTTTATGCTGAATATGCCGATAATGATTAATCCTGAAAAACAAAAAACCACTGAAATTCAGTGGTTTTTTTGTGGAGAATATC
>NZ_JBLWIM010000012.1:442531-502903 GCF_048381525.1 Christiangramia qingdaonensis | reverse complement strand
TTGAGCAAATGTAATGATTTTTCATAAATATGAAAATGTTTATTTTATTAGTAATAAATGATCAAAAGAGCTGAAAATAGCGACCTCCAGGAGATTAAAAAACTAACTGAAGCCTGTGCCGAAGCGATGATCGAACAGGGAATCTATCAATGGAATGAACACTATCCTTCCATCGAAAAATTACAGGCGGATGTAGAAAAGAAGGAACTATTCAAGCTAGTTTCAAAGGATGTCATTATGGGCATAATCGTCCTCACTCCGGTTAAGGATGAGCAGTATGATCCTATTAACTGGTTGAGCAAAACAGAGAATAACCTTTATGTTCACAGGCTGGCCACACATCCTGAACAGTGGGGTTCTGGATTAGGACAAGAATTAATGGACTTTGCCGAAAACTTTGCCAGAGAAGAGAAGTATGAATCGGTAAGACTTGATACCTTCAGTTTAAATAAGCGGAATCATAAATTTTACGAAGCACGCGGATACCAGAGACTGGGTAATATCTATTTTCCGAAGCAAAGCGAAGCTCCTTTTTATTGTTACGAGTTGCTTTTGTAGTATAAAGGCTTCTATATTTGCTGAATATGGCCTCAAAACCGGGAAATTCTGTAAGTTTTGGTAATATTAATAAGATCGCGATCCCGGCGATCATAGCAGGTATCGCAGAACCTTTAATATCACTAACCGATATTGCAGTTATTGGAAATGTAGAAGAAAATTCCATAGAAGCCCTGGCCGCTGCAGGAATCGTAGGTTCTTTTCTTTCTGCCATCATCTGGATTGTAGCGCAAACCAAAACTGCGATTTCAGCAACCGTATCTCAGCATCTGGGAGCAAATCGCTTACATGCTGTCAAGACCCTTATTCCTCAAACTATCCTTTTTAATTTTCTGTTCAGCCTGGTGATTTATGCTACTACAGCGATCTTTGCTGAAGCGATCTTCAGCGCGTATAATGCTGATGGTCTAATTCTGCAGTATTCTGAAAGTTATTATAAGATCAGGGCACTGGGATATCCCCTAACACTGGTAACCTTCGCGATCTTCGGCGTTTTTAGAGGTTTACAGAACACCCTTTGGGCAATGAAATGCAGTCTAACCGGAGCAGCGGTGAATATAGTTCTGGACTATATTCTGGTTTATGGAATAAACGGGCTTGTACCGGCAATGCATCTTGAAGGTGCCGCGTATGCCAGTCTTGCTGCGCAGGCGACTATGCTTATCATGGCACTCTGGTTCTACTTCAGGAAAACACCATTTCATTTGAAGTTGAGTCTAAAGATCAATCCGCAGATGAAACCTTTATTGCTTATGGCAGCAAACCTGTTCATAAGAACTGCTGCTCTTAATTTTGCCATCTATCTGGCAAACGCTTACGCGACAGATTATGGTAAGAACTATATAGCGGCTCAGAGCATTCTTATGAACATCTGGCTGTTCTTCAGCTTTTTTATAGATGGATATGCCAATGCTGGAAACGCGATCGGAGGAAAATTACTGGGCGCCAGGGATTATAAGAATTTATGGGAACTGAGTAAAAAAATAAGTAAATATGCCGTACTTATAGCGCTAATTCTAATGGGGATTTGCTTTGCATTATATGATCAGATCGGCTTGTTATTTAATAAAGAAGCAAGTGTACTGGCATTATTCTCTTCAGTTTTCTGGATAGTTTTGATCATGCAACCCGTAAATGCTATCGCCTTTATGTTCGACGGAATCTTTAAAGGACTGGGAGAAGCAAAATATTTGCGAAATGTCTTACTGGTTGCAACTTTCCTTGGCTTCACTCCTGCACTTCTGCTCGCAGATCATTTTGGACTGAAACTCTATGCGATCTGGATCGCGTTCTTTGTATGGATGCTCATTCGAAGCAGTACTTTAGTTATATATTTCCGAAGAAAATATCTTCACAAAGAAGTCTAAAGACGATCAAGAGATATACTTAGAAATCTTATTTTTGAGTAAAATCGTTTTACATTATGAGTACCAACCGCGAGAACGGAAGTTTATTTACCAATATAGACCAGAAGATAGCAACACTGGAATTTGGCCACCCGGCCAGTAATTCTTTTCCGTCGGTTCTTCTGAAAAGACTGGAAGATGAGATTCACAGCCTTTCCGAAAATAAGGATGTAGCCGTGATCATTCTAAAATCTGAAGGTGAAAAAGCTTTTTGTGCCGGTGCATCTTTTGATGAACTTATCAATATCGATAATCTTGAAGATGGTAAGAAATTCTTTTCTGGTTTTGCGGGAGTAATTAATGCCATGAGAGTATGTAAAAAACTGATCGTAGGAAGAATTCATGGTAAAACAGTTGGTGGTGGTGTTGGACTTGCCGCTGCCTGTGATTATGCATTCGCTACGGAAGCTGCTTCGATTAAACTTTCAGAATTGAGTATTGGAATTGGTCCTTTTGTGATCGCTCCGGCGGTAGAAAGAAAAATGGGTACCGCTGCATTGGCAGAACTCACTCTGGCAGCTCATGAATGGAAGAATGCATATTGGGCAAAAGAAAAAGGTTTGTTTGCTCGTGTTTTTGAATCTGCTAAAGACTTGGACAAGGAAATATCACTATTTACTGAAAAGCTTGCTTCCTATAATCCGCAGGCACTTACTGAAATGAAGAAAATCCTCTGGAAAGATACGGATCACTGGCCGCAATTGCTGGAAGAAAGGGCTGCTGTTTCCGGAGAACTGGTGCTTTCAGATTTTACAAAAAATGCGCTTTCAAAATTTAGAAAATAGATGAGTTCGATACAATCTATCAAGCCTGAAAAAGATGAAGCTTACGAGATGGGTTACACGATAGGAACTTTTCTTGGTGAGAATATCTATCTTTTGATCGCACTGGTTATTGGATTGATCGCCGTTATATTCATGTGGAAATACGTTAAAAACACACCCGATGCAGGAACACCTCCCGAAAGATAAGGATCCAAATAAGTACCAGGAATGGGGATGGACCCTTCAGGAATTCATCACAGAAAACCTGTGGTATCTACTGGCAATACTATTTTTAATAGTCATATTCGTTTACGCACGTTACCGCTGGAGAGTTCGTAACAACCGAAAATACAAGAACTAATGGAACAGGATACCTGGGAATTTCTAAGCTTTTTAAGCGGAATGGGTTTTTGGATCCTTCTTGCCATTATTCTTATTGTAGTAGTGCTTTATAAGAAGTTTAGAAAGTAATTACCTCGTTTTTAACCAGCCCGTAATGCTCAGCCTTGGAACTTTGACAGTTTTAACTTCATGTTCCAGCTCCTGACTTTCAAAAATAACCATTCTACCAGGTAAAGGATAAATTTTTAACTCCTCTTCCTTGCCGTTGTTCGTAGTATAAATACTTAGTTCACCACCATTTTCAGGTGTCCAGTTTTCGTTATTCAGGTAACAAACCATGGACAATTTACGTCTCCCATCATTTTGAAAAGTATCAAGATGTCGCTTGTAGAAAGTTCCTTCCGGATATAGTGCATAATGAAATTCCTTATGGAGTATTCCCATAAAACATGTACGATTCAGGTATTGCACCAGATCATTAACCTTTTGAAAAAATATGGATTCAGCAGGTTCAGCTGTAGCTTCATTCATCCATAGAATAAAATCTCCCCGAACAGATTTTTCAATAAGCTCATTGGTTCTATTCCCAATTGCAGCTTTCTTGAAAGCATCTTCCTTATGTTTGGCTATAAGCGTTGACCTAAGCAGGTCTACCTCAGCAGGATTAAAGAAACCATCAACAATGCTATATTTTTGTTCTGCTATGTCAGTAATGATGGTTTCATAAAGCTCATTGAGCTCGAAATCTACCTGTTCAAATAACTCCTTTTCTTGAAGGATCATGTGCGAAAAATTTCGCAAATGTAAATTTTAATTCAATTCGTTGGTGTTAAAAATTTCGCCTTAAAAATTCCAATTATCTTTGCACAAAATAACTGCATAATGAGCAAGATTCGAATCACCAAACAATTTACTTTTGAAACCGGTCACGCCCTGTATGGATACGATGGCAAATGTCGCAACGTACATGGACATTCTTATAAACTTGGCGTCACAGTTATTGGCGAACCTATTACAGACCGCGAACATGTAAAATTGGGGATGGTGATCGATTTTGGGGATCTAAAAAAGATCGTAAAATCTGAGATCGTAGACCAGTTTGATCACGCGACCGTATTTAACAAAAACACACCACACTTAGAGCTGGCAAAAGAGTTGAAATCCCGTGGTCATCATGTGATCCTGGTCGACTACCAGCCTACCAGTGAAAATATGGTAATAGATTTTGCAGCCAAAATTTCTAAACATTTACCTGAACATATCAAGCTTCACTCTTTGAAATTGCAGGAAACTGAAACTTCGTTCGCAGAGTGGTATGCCAGTGATAATAGTTAGGGCGCAACCCTTCGGGTCGGGCTATACGCTACAAGTCCCGTGAAAAACGGGAGCTTTTCGCTGCTATCCCTTGCGCAAAGCCTGAATTATGCCTTTTTTAATTCTCCAATTTGCAAAGCTTGATCATAATTGGCACTTACAGATTTTTTTAGACCAAGGATCTTAGCGCCGTCTACCCTTTGTAGTGTTACCACGCTTTCACCTTTTTTGTTCTTCGAAATTTTCACCACCTCAACCAGGGTGTTTTTAACCGACTTGTAATTTGCCACTCCACCTTTCTTCACAACGAAGTTAAGCTTTGGCATATTCAAGGCTGTGTACGTGGTATTCTCCGGGGACTGGATTAGAAGACAATCACCAATTTCCGGATTATTGTCAATATTTGTGGCATTTACCTGGTAACTCATTAAACCACAAATCATTAAAAAAGCGATAGAAAATAGTTTCGTAAATTTCATATTAGCAATATTTATGGATTTAATCTCTAAATTAATAATTTCTGAGCTTCTGGCGATGCGTTTTTAGAATGCTTTAAGTCTTCTATTAAAAAAGAAGTTTCAGTAGAATTTCTATCTTCGCCATAAGTTGTAAACCATGAAAGTTTCCCCAGGAAAAAAAATATATTTCGCCAGTGATAATCATCTGGGCGCACCTACTCATGAAGAAAGCAGGCCTCGAGAAGCCAGGTTTGTAAAATGGCTAGAAGAGATCAAAGAAGATGCAGAGGCAATTTTCCTTCTGGGAGACCTCTTTGATTTCTGGTTTGAATATAAACACGTGGTTCCAAAAGGCTTTGTTCGAACATTAGGTAAACTGGCCGAAATTAGAGATTCAGGGATCCCCATCTATTTTTTTGTAGGAAATCATGATCTATGGATGCAGGATTATTTTCAGAAGGAATTAAATATTCCAGTCTATCATAAACCCAAGGAGTTCGAATTCTCAGGAAAGAAATTCCTCGTGGGTCATGGAGATGGATTAGGCCCCGGAGATCATGGCTACAAAAGAATGAAAAAGGTCTTTACCAATCCGCTTTCCAAATGGTTTTACCGTTGGCTGCATCCTGATCTTGGAGTTCCCTTAGCGCAGTATTTTTCAGTAAAGAATAAAGCGATCTCAGGAGAAGAAGACATGAAGTTCTTAGGTGAGGAAAAAGAATGGCTTATACAATACTGCAGGCGTAAACTGGAGCAAAAAGACTACGATTACTTTCTTTTTGGTCACAGGCATTTACCTATGGAGATCGATCTAGACGGTAAGGCTACTTATATTAATACCGGTGATTGGATCAACCATTACACATTTGCGCAGTTCGACGGTAAGGATCTTAAACTGGAAAAGTTGGTTTTCTAAATACTTTCTCGTATATCCTTCAGTCTAAGCTGAATCGTGGTATAACCATTCCAGGTATTTTCATCGAGACTAAAAACAGCGTCGAACTTTTTCCCCTGTTCTATCAAATTCAGTTTTTCGCCCAGGTTAAAGCCAATTACATCAAATTTTACGTTTGAGCCTTCCTGTTTTACCTGGCATTTCAGGTGAGTTTTATCTGCACCAACACATTTTCCGAAGCCAGTATCGGTTAAATTCCGGGTAAGGAAAACCGGCGACATATTCCCTGGACCAAAAGGAGCGAATTGTTTCAGGATCCGGTAGAATTTTGGCGTAATATCTTTCAGATCTAATTCGGTATCTATGGCAATTTCAGGAGTAAGAAGCTGCCTGTCGATCGTTTGTGAAACTACCTCTTCAAACTTTCTTTTGAAATTATCATATTCGGCTTCCAGCAGTGTCAACCCCGCTGCATACTTATGCCCACCAAATTGCTCGATATGTTCACTACAGGCTTCCAGGGCTTCGTACACATCAAAACCTTTTACAGATCTTGCAGACGCTGCAAGACGTTCCCCGCTCTTTGTAAAAACAAGCGTTGGGCGATACCAGGTTTCGGTTAACCTGGAAGCTACAATCCCAATCACACCTTTGTGCCACTGTTCATCATAGACTACGGTGGTTAGTCGATTTTCTTCTTGAAGATCCAGAATTTGCTGTTTCGCTTCTTCCGTAATACTTTTATCTGTACTTCTCCGATCTGTGTTATAGGTCTCTATTTCTTCCGCATAAGTTGCAGAGATAGCTTCATCTTCTTCCGTAAGCAGATTTACCGCATGCAAACCATGTTTCATTCTACCCGCAGCATTAATCCTTGGAGCTACGATAAAAACAACATCTGTAATACTTACATTTTTACGTTCGCCAAGCAAACTCTGAATCCCTTTTCGGGGTGCAACATTGATCACATGCAAACCATGATAAGCGAGAATCCTGTTTTCGCCAGTGATGGGAACAATATCTGCTCCAATGGCCGTAGCTACCAGATCGAGGTAGGGAAGTAAAGTCTCTTTAGGTTCATTGTTCTTAATAGTGATCGCCTGGATTAGTTTGAAACCAACACCGCAGCCGCATAGTTCGTCATAAGGATAATTACAATCACTCCTTTTTGGATCAAGTACCGCTACAGCTTCTGGAATTTCATTGCCTGGACGGTGATGATCACAGATCACAAAATCAATTCCTTTTTTTCTGGCATAAGCCACTTTATCGATCGCTTTGATTCCGCAGTCTAAGGCAATAATGAGACTCACGTCATTATCTTCAGCATAATCTATTCCCTGGTAGGATACACCATAACCTTCAGCATACCTGTCTGGAATATAAGTGGTCACATTGGGATATCTGAATTTCAGAAAAGAAGACATTAGCGCGACACTGGTAGTTCCATCTACATCATAATCTCCATAGACCATGATATTTTCTCCAGCTTCCATCGCCTGTTCTATCCTGGCTACTGCCCTGTCCATGTCCTTCATCAGGAAAGGATCGTGTAAACCATCTAACTGAGGTCTGAAAAATTTCTTTGCTTCTTCAAAGGTGGTAATTCCCCGCTGAACCAGTAATTTCGAAACTGCCAGTCCGGTTCCAAGCTTTTCGGCAAGAGCCTGTGCTGTGATAGGATCGGGTTTTGGCTTCAGGGTCCAGCGCGTCTTCATAGTCGTTCAAATTTCAGCCGAAAGTAATAAAATTCTACTTCTAATCTAAGCGACTTATTCCCCTATTATCACCCTTATCTTTTGCTGAAGTGCAGGAACTATAGCCGACTCGAATTCCGGGTTTTTCATTCTCCAGAATCGGTTTACCGGGGAAGGATGCGGTAAAGGCCAGTACTCTGGAAGGTATTGCTCGTACTCATGAACTTTAACCGTTAGATTATTTTCCTTTCCGAGGTAATAATTGGAAGCATAAGCACCAATAAGGATCTTCAACTTCACGTTTTTTAAATATTGAAGAACCTCCTCATGCCATAATGGAGCGCATTCTTTCCTTGGTGGTAGATCGCCGGTTTTTGCTTTTCCGGGATAGCAGAAACCCATGGGCAGAATAGCGAAATTGTCGTGATCGTAAAAAGTATTTTCATCAACTCCCAGCCATTCTCTTAGCTTCTTACCACTTTGATCGTTCCAGGCTACCCCAGATTCGTGCACCACTCTTCCCGGCGCCTGACTAATAAGAATGATTTTAGAATTTGATGTTGCTTCAATGATGGGTCTTGGCCCAAGTGGCAAATGTTCCTTGCAAACTTTGCAATCTCGTATGATGGATAATAATTCTTCCAAGATCAGGCTTTTCCTGCAACTATTACTACCAACTCTCCTTTTGGCGGATTTGCGGTATAATGTTCTTGAACTTCAGGTATACTTCCACGAACGGTTTCTTCATGCATTTTGGTGATCTCACGGGAGACAGAAACACGACGATCGTCGCCAAAATATTCCTGAAAGTGGCCTAATGTCTTAAGTAGTTTATGCGGTGATTCGTAAAAAATCATCGTGCGGGTTTCTTCAGCAAGAATTTTGAGTCTCGTTTGTCTACCTTTTTTCACCGGAAGAAATCCTTCAAATACAAATTTGTCATTTGGAAGCCCGCTATTGACCAGTGCCGGAACAAAGGCCGTAGCCCCGGGAAGGCAATCTACTTCAATACCAGCTTCTACGCAGGCCCGGGTTAATAAGAATCCAGGGTCTGAAATTGCAGGAGTTCCCGCATCACTAATAAGTGCGATAGTCTCGCCGGCTTTAATTCGTGAGACAATATGATCTACTGTCTTATGCTCATTATGCATGTGGTGACTCTGCATGGGAGTTTGAACTTCCAGGTGCTTCAGTAGTTTACCACTATTTCGGGTATCTTCAGCCAGAATAAGATCAACTTCCTTGAGAATACGGATCGCTCTCAATGTGATATCCTCGAGATTCCCAATTGGCGTGGGAACCAGGTATAATTTACCCATAAACGTTTATTTCCCGAACTTGTTCTGTATATGAGCTCTAAAACGCTCTTCGTATGCTTCTTTACCCTGCCAGTTATTATAATCTGGCTTTACAACCAGGTCTATAAATTTTGAAGCTTCTTCCAGGCTGGTAAAGGTATTTAGCTGAGATAGTACACGGTTATAATCTGCAGTATCTCCACCAAAAAGATGTTTTATGTAGGCAAGACGCTCGTTAAGGCCAATATTGATTCCTTTTTTCAGTCGGTCATTTAAGGACCTGGGTTTATCATTGGCTGGAACATGCTTTACCGGTTCAAAATCTGGCAAATTATCATAATCCACACCTATATTTCTGAAATCTTTCTTCTCCTCAACCTGTTGTGAATAGGGTGCCGAATTGGATACTTCTGGCGCATCGTTGATATGATTCATAAAAAGATCTACAGACTGACTTTCAGGCGGCATTTGCGCTACAATATCCTTGATCTTTTCAGTATTAGGTTCGGTAATCGCGTCTGAATCTTCATTGAATTCAGTGCCATCTGGATAAAATTCATCGTATGCAGATAATTGTGCTGGAGGCTCAGGCAGATCTTTCACCTTAGGTTTAGGAGTAGCCTCTTCTTCCTGTTTTATCGCTTCTGTTTGCTGAGGAACTTCTTCGGAAAGATGTTTTTCAGTAAAAGCAAGAACAGTCAGTTTTTCATAGAGACGTAAAGCATTTTCCTTCAGCTCCATCGTGTTGAAATTCCCTTTATTCTGAAGGATTTTTTCCGCGATCTCCGCCAGATCAGCCTCAATTTTCTTTTTCATCGGTTTAATTTTATATGTTTTCTATCGGTCAGAAGCAATTTGCAAATAATGATATTTATAGGTAGGCAAATTAGGTTACTACTCATTTCATAACTTTCAAGATTCGCCCCGTCTCCGGGTTGTATTTTTAATAAATTTGTTCCACCTTTATACGAAAGAGGTATTTCCCGTTTCGATTTGAAAAATACAAAATGTTTCTCGAAAATACAGTAAATCACGAAGAGCAATTTGGGTGGATTGAAGTTATTTGCGGGTCAATGTTTTCCGGAAAAACGGAAGAATTGATACGCCGACTCAAACGCGCAAAATTTGCAAAACAGAATGTTGAGATCTTCAAACCTGCGATTGATGTTAGGTATGACGAGGAAATGGTCGTATCTCATGATTCCAATGAAATAAGATCTACTCCTGTACCTTCCGCTTCCAATATCCGGTTACTTGCAGATGGTTGTGACGTAGTTGGGATCGATGAAGCACAATTCTTTGATGATGAGATCGTAACGGTTTGTAATGATCTTGCCAACCAGGGAATTAGAGTGATCGTGGCCGGCCTGGATATGGATTTTAAAGGAAATCCTTTTGGACCTATGCCTAATTTAATGGCCACTGCAGAGTACGTTACGAAAGTGCATGCTGTTTGTACCAGAACTGGAAATCTTGCCCAGTTCAGCTATCGTAAAGCTATTAATGATGACCTGGTTTTTCTAGGCGAAAATGAAGAATATGAACCATTAAGTCGTGCTGCTTACTACAAGGCTATGCTGCGGGAGCGAGTGAAAAAGCTTGATGTGAATGTCGAAGAATTGAATGCTAAAAAAACCGAAGAAAATGCCTGAAGCCAAAGAGACGGTTCTTGAGATTGATCTTGGAGCACTGGCACATAATTACAGATATTTAAGAGCAAAGATCGATGATGGAGTAAAGTTCTTGTCTGTAGTAAAAGCTTTTGCCTATGGGAACGATTCAGTTGTCATTGCCAGAAAACTGGAAGAACTTGGCACCGATTATTTTGCGGTTGCCTATGTGGAAGAAGGAATTCATCTTCGTAAAAACGGGATCACCAAACCTATTCTGGTATTACACCCACAATTCACACATTTCGAAGATATTATCGAGCATTGTCTCGAGCCTAATTTATACAGCGAAAAAATTCTACGTTCTTTTATAGAGACTGCTGAAGCTAAAAATCAAAAGAATTACCCTGTTCATATTAAGCTGAATACCGGTTTGAACAGGCTTGGTTTTGATCATCCAGAGATTGGAACTATCAAGGAAATCATTGGTAGTACTTCCAGCCTGAAGATCGCTTCTGTTTTTTCCCATCTCGCGGCAAGTGAGGACTGGAAAGAACGTGAATTCACGGTAGGACAGATCGACCTTTTCAGGAAAATGACCTGGGAATTGATTGCCGACCTGGACTATGAACCAATACTCCATATTTGCAATACTTCTGGCGTGATTAATTACCCGAAATCGGCTTTTAGTATGGTGCGCAGCGGGATAGGATTATATGGTTATGGAAATGATAAAAATATTGATCCTGAACTAAGACCAATTTCTACGCTTAAAACGATCATTTCCCAGATTAGAAGTCTGGACAAAGGTGATACGGTAGGCTACAACCGCGCGTTCAAAGTGGAGAAACCTACTCGCATCGCAACACTGCCTTTGGGTCATGCTGATGGGATCAACAGGATCTACGGAAAAGGAAAGGCCGGAGTCTTTATAAATGGTGAATATGCTCCTATCGCTGGTAATGTATGCATGGATATTATCATGGTAGATGTGACCAATATTTCATGTGAAGAAGGTGATGAAGTAATCGTTTTTGGAGGACCTCAGCATCCAGTGAAATTTGCTGAAGCTGGAGGCACTATTTCTTATGAATTGATCACCGGAATACAACGCAGAGTTACACGAATTGTAATACCCGAATAACAAATCTTAAAAATTTAAGAAAATTTTATACATTTGGAAATCAACTAACAACTATAATTCATGAGTTTTTTTTTAGATTTTAAAGCATTCCTACTTAAGAAGGATATCGTAGCACTGGCTACTGCAGTAATTATTGGAGCTGCTTTTAACAAAGTTATTTCTTCTGTTGTTGCAGATATTTTCATGCCCATCATTGGATTACTCACCGGTGGAGCAGATCTAACCCAGCAATTTATTTCTCTGGATGGTGTAGAATACGAAAGTCTCGAAGCTGCGATTGAAGCTGAAGCTGCAATTCTTACCTACGGTAATTTGATACAGGCAATTATTTACTTTATTATCGTTGGTCTGTTTATATTTATATTCCTGAGAGCTTACGAAAAGACAAAGAAGAAAGAAGAAGCTGCAGCTCCTGCTGGACCATCAAAGGAAGAAGTTTTACTTACTGAGATTCGTGACGAACTAAGAAAGAAGAATATTTAAGACGTACGCTTACCGCTACATTACTCATTCTCAAACTAAACCCCTGGCGAAAACCAGGGGTCTTTTTTTAACAAGAATCTGAAATTGGTTCAATTTTTTATAATTCCTGAAATTTTTGATAGTGAAGCATTCATAATAATTTCCAAGCGATAACTTTGCAATTCACTTTTTAAAGTAAGTAAATTATGAAAGTAGCTGTAGTTGGAGCAACCGGGATGGTAGGAAGCGTAATGCTTAAAGTACTGGAAGAACGTAATTTTCCACTTACCGAACTTATTCCTGTAGCTTCTGAAAGATCTGTAGGTAAGAAATTAGCCTATAATGGTAAAGATTTCGAAGTAGTAAGCCTTGAAACCGCAGTTTCCATGAAACCGGAAGTAGCCATATTCTCAGCTGGTGGAGACACTTCATTAGAATGGGCTCCAAAATTTGCTTCCGCAGGAACAACCGTGATAGATAATTCTTCAGCATGGAGAATGAATCCAAAGCACAAACTTATCATTCCCGAGATCAATGCTAACCTGCTTTCAGAAGAAGATAAGATCATTGCGAATCCTAACTGTTCTACAATACAGTTATTAATGGCCTTAAAACCATTGCATGATGCTTATACTATCAAGCGAGTGGTTGTTTCAACCTACCAGTCCATCACTGGAACTGGCGTGAAAGCTGTGCAACAGCTGGAGAACGAGTATGCAGGCAAAAAAGAAGAAATGGCTTATCCTTATCCAATTCATAAAAATGCGTTGCCACATTGCGACGTATTCCAGGAAAATGGATACACCAAAGAGGAAATGAAGTTAACGAACGAAACCAAGAAAATTCTCGGTGATGATTCAGTAAACGTGACAGCAACCGCGATTAGAATTCCGGTAGTTGGTGGACATTCAGAATCGGTGAATATCGAGTTTCATAAAGATTTTGAGGAAGCAGATGTTCGAAAGATCCTGAGTGATTTTCCAGGAATCACCGTTCAGGATAACCCGGAATTGAATACTTATCCTATGCCCATTTATGCGGAAGGAAAAGATGATGTTTTTGTAGGTAGAATTCGAAGGGATCATTCCCAGCCAAATACATTAAATATGTGGATCGTTGCTGACAACCTCCGTAAAGGTGCAGCGACAAATGCAGTGCAGATCGCAGAATATTTACTAGAGCAGAAACTACTCTAATCCACAATTTTAAAATTTTACTTAAAAGCCTGAAACTCTACAGATTCAGGCTTTTTTATTCTTATTTTAGGTGTCTAAACTAAGAATTTATGAAGAAAATCTATTCAGGCATTATTGGGCTGGGGTTAGTTGCCGGCTCACTAAGTGCCCAAAGTCAAAACCAAAGCAAATTGAACTATCCTGAAACCAAGAAAGTTGATACAGTAACCGATTATTTTGGAACCGAGGTTAAAGATCCATATCGCTGGCTGGAGGATGATCGTAGCGAGGAAACCGAGAACTGGGTAAAAAGACAGAACGAGGTAACTTTCGATTACCTTGAGAATATTCCGTACAGAAATAAACTGAAGGAACGTCTTACCAAATTATGGGATTATGAAAAACTGAGCGCTCCTTTTACTGAAGGTGGAAAGATCTATTTCTTTAAAAACGACGGACTTCAGAATCAAAGTGTTCTTTATCGCCGTGAATCAGAAGAAGCTGAAGCAAAAGTATTTTTAGATCCGAATAAATTCAGTGAAGATGGTACTACCTCACTTGCAGCAATGAGTTTTTCCGAAGATGGAAAAAAGCTAGCCTATGCTATTTCTGAAGGTGGAAGCGACTGGAGAAAAATCATTTTAATGAATGCTGATGATAAGAAGATTCTTGGCGATACGATCAAGGATGTAAAGTTCAGCGGAGTTTCATGGAAAGGCAATGAAGGTTTTTACTACTCTAGCTTTGATAAGCCTGATGGAAGTGAACTTTCAGCGAAGACAGATCAGCATAAATTATATTACCATAAACTGGGAACGCCACAAAGTGACGACCAGATCATCTTTGGAAATTCTGAAGCACAAAAACGCCGTTATGTAGGAGGAAGTGTTACTGAAGATAACCGTTACCTGATCATTTCAGCACGTAATTCAACTTCTGGAGGGGAACTCTATATAATGGACCTTCAGAAGGAATCTCCGGAACTGGTTACAATTTTAGATAATCAGGATACCGATTCTTATGTGATCGAAAATGAAGGTAGCAAATTATTTATCGTGACCAATCTTGACGCGCCAAATAAGAAGATCGTGACCGTTGACGCCAGCGATCCAAGTCCCGAGAACTGGGAAGATTTTATCCCGGAAACCGAGCATGTTCTGAGTCCTTCAACCGGTGGTGGTTATTTCTTTACAGAGTATATGGTAGATGCCATTTCAAAAGTGAAGCAATACGATTATGACGGGAAACTTGTGCGTGAAGTAGAACTTCCAGGCGTAGGTTCTGCCGGAGGTTTTGGAGCAAAGAAAGACAAAGATGTGCTTTACTATAGCTTCACGAATTACGTGACTCCGGGTACTATTTATAAATATGATATTGAAAATGGGACTTCTCAAGTTTACAATAAACCAAACATAGATTTTGATCCGGAACAGTTTACCAGCGAACAGGTATTCTATGAATCAAAGGATGGTACAAAGATCCCAATGATCATTACCTACAAGAAGGGAACTCAGCTTAACGGAAAGAATCCAACGATCCTTTATGGTTATGGAGGATTTGATGTGAGCCTGACTCCAGGTTTTAGCACTGCGATGAGCGTGTGGCTGGAGCAAGGTGGTGTTTATGCTGTTCCTAACCTTCGAGGTGGTGGTGAATATGGAAAAGCATGGCATGATGCAGGTACAAAGCTTAAAAAGCAGAATGTATTCGATGATTTCATTGCTGCTGCAGAATACCTGATCGACAATGATTATACTTCCAGCGATTATCTTGCTGTAAGAGGTGGTTCTAACGGTGGATTGCTGGTAGGTGCAACTATGACTCAGCGACCTGATCTTATGAAAGTAGCATTGCCTGCTGTTGGAGTAATGGACATGTTAAGATATCATACCTTTACTGCGGGTGCAGGTTGGGCGTATGATTATGGTACTTCGGAAGATAACAAAGAAATGTTCCAGTATCTTTATAACTATTCTCCAGTGCATAGCGTTGAAGCAGGTACTGAATATCCTGCGACGCTGGTTACAACTGGAGATCATGACGACCGTGTAGTACCTGCACATTCTTTTAAATTTGCTGCTGAACTACAGGATAAGCAAGAAGGAACTAATCCTACGCTTATTAGAATTGAGACCAATGCCGGTCATGGTGCCGGAAAACCAACCAGTAAGATTATTGAAGAATATGCAGATATCTTCGGTTTCACTTTATATAACATGGGTTTTGAAGCACTTCCAAATGAACTGAAAGAGATTACTAAAGATTAATATTGTTGATCATCTGGATCACAAAAAAAGCGCGGCTCTTTAGCCGTGCTTTTTTATTTTATGTCAGGAAGCTTTAGTTTACCTTTTTTAATTCTCCAGACTCCTCGTCTACCAGAAAACCTTTTTCAGCTTTATGTAGGATCTCTTCATCATCATCTGAGTAAGCTTCCAGCAATTCATACTCACCAAGTGCTTCGTCTAAACGTCTTATTTTCTCTTCATCGTTACAAGCCTTGCCTTCAATAGTATAATTACCATTTTTATAAGTTGTTCTTGTTCCAAGTACCTGAACAGGAAGAATTTGTTCAAGGTATTTCGTATAGACTTCGAATCCTCCGGTGACCACAAACACTTTAATGCCCTGCTCATCGAATTTCTGAATATCTTCCAGCATTTTTTCTCTGAAGAATTCCGGGTATTCCAGGTTCCAGAATTGCTTTGCATACTTGTTCACCGTTTCAGGATCCAGGTTTTTGAGATAATCGTAAAAGTTCTCTTTGAAATCAGTTTTGCTCACAAGCCGCATGTTTCCCAGCATTTTTAACCATCCAAGCTGGGCAAGTCTTATCAACTTATACCCATTTTTATAACATACGAATTTGAAAAATTCATCTTTGGAAGATTTTTGATATAAGGTCTTATTAAGATCGTAAACGACTATTTTTTGCATTCGATGATTCTATTCTAATTTATGTTCTTTAGCTTTAAAATAAGTTACGTAAATAGCCTTTTACGGAAACTTATATTATGATAATTTCAACAAGAATTTAACCTATGCTTCAGCTTAAGAACGTCTCCTTCGCCTACGATACTGAGCCTGTATTGAAGAATATCAATATGAATATTAAACCGGCTGAGAACATTTCGATCATTGGTGAAAGTGGCTGTGGTAAAAGCACCTTGCTAAAACTCATCTACGGACTCTTACATACAGAAGGAAAGATCATTTGGAAGGACAAAGAGCTTCTAGGTCCTAATTTCAACCTGGTTCCCGGGGAAGATTTTATTAAATATCTCGCCCAGGATTTCGATTTGATGTTACCGCTAAGCGCTGCTGATAATGTGGGGAAATATCTGAGTAATTTTTATCCTGTCAAGAAAACACGCCGAATCAAAGAATTGCTGGAGGTTGTAGAAATGACCGATCTTGCTGATAAAAAAGCGAAATTATTAAGTGGCGGGCAGCAGCAAAGAATCGCTTTGGCTCGTGCATTGGCGAAGGAACCAGAAATTCTGTTACTCGATGAACCTTTTAGCCATATAGATCACTTCAGAAAAAATAAGTTGAGAAGAAAGCTTTTTGCTTACCTGAAGGAGCAGAATATTACCTGTATCATTGCCACACACGATAGTACCGATGCGCTGGCTTTTGCCGATAGGACTTTTGTTCTCAAAAACTCAAGGATCTATGCTCAGGGAACTCCCCGGGAGTTATATGAACATCCGCAAAATCATTATGTCGCCCGCCTGTTTGGAGACGTAAATCATATTCCCATAAAGTTGCTGAAAATAGATCATGACAGTAATGACAAAGTAGTGGTCTATCCTCATGAATTAAAGATCACACAATCTGGTACCGAAGCTACAGTAAGGAAATCATATTTTAAAGGAGAGGTATTCCTGGTTGAAGTTTCAGCAGGAAATAGAACTATACTAATAGATCACCATGAAGAATTAATAGCTGGCGAAAAGATTTGTTTTAAAGTGAAGGATGGGGTGTTGGAAGGCCGAATTAAATAATCTTTTTAATAAGCACCTCCTGCTGATTAAAAGTATAGCTGTCATTCTCAGTTTTTCCAAGCATGGCGGTAGCAACTGGAGCTTTGCTACCTATCGCATAGAATTTTGTATCCTCAACAATTAATTCTCCCGCTGGAATAGAAATGAAATAATTTGCATTTTCAGTAAAAATGATACTACCGGCTTTTACGATGTTAGAGTCGGTCTGTACATTAATCCGCTTTATAACAGACTGCATTTGTTCATACTGCTGTAATTGATTGCTGAGTTTATTCCATTCAATGTTGATCATTTCTCGGCCCGTCTCAAACTTGTCTCCGGCACTACTCTTGGATTCATTCTCAAGATCCTGTTTTAATCCCTGCATCGCATTATGCAAAGCGGTTGTTTTTTGCTGAATAAAATCCTCACATTTATCTAGCAATTCTTGTTTAAGCATTTCCATTTAGTCTAAGCTGAGTTTACCAAGATTTTGCATCTGTCTTACGATCCAGTTCTTTCTGTTTGCGATAAAAGAAGACGCCGGACTTGCGCGATATACCCTTGGATTTGGTAAAACAGCAGCAATGGCCGCAGCTTCATACGCACCGAGGTTTACCGCATCCTTACCAAACCAATGTAATGATGCAGCTTGCGCGCCATAGACTCCTTTACCCATTTCAATACTATTCAGATAGACTTCCAGAATTCGTTCTTTGCCCCATATAATTTCGATCAAGAAAGTAAAATATGCTTCCAGACCTTTCCGAAACCAGGTTCTTCCCGGGTACAGGAAAACGTTTTTCGCGGTTTGTTGTGAAATTGTGCTTGCTCCGCGAATCTTTCTTCCATTGCGATTATCTTCCATAGCTTCCTTGATCGCTTTAAAATCGAAGCCACTATGAGAAGGGAAATTCTGGTCTTCGCTTGCGATAACTGCTTTTTGGAGATGGCCTGAAATTTCATTTATTGCTACCCAATCGTGCTGAATATCTTCCTCTGGATTTTCAAAGTAACGTATCACCATTAAAGGCGTGAAAGGAACTGGCACCCATTTGTAGATCACAACGATAGCAATACTAAACAGGAACAGTCCAAGAAGTATCTTAAAGATGAAACTAAAAAATTTTCTAATCATGAATTCAATGTTATTTCGGCCAGGTCTCTACCAACCAGGCTACCAATTGCGACCCCCATTCCGCCAAGGCGAACTCCACAGCTTACATTTCTGGAAAGTGACTTCATTATTGGTGGCCTTGAGGATCCAATCCCCATGATCCCACTCCACCTTCTGTCTATTTCGAACTTGGTCTCAGGCAAGATACAGGTTTTCAATAAGTGCTCAAGTTTGTTCTGGACAAGACTGGTTGTGCCCATTTGTTCAGTCTCTTCAGCTTCGTAATCCAGGTTACGACCACCGCCAATAAGGACACGATTTCCAATATTTCGAAAATAGTAATAGCCTCTGTCCAGATGAAAAGTGCCTTTAAGATTTAAATTCTTGATAGGTTTGGTGATCAACACCTGTGCACGGGCAGGTTTCACATCTTCAAGTCCAAGGCTGGATGCAAACCCATTGGTGGCGATCAATAATTTTTTAGCTGAAATTTGAAACTTATCTGTTTCGATCCGGACGGAATGTTCTTCATCGAAAAATGAATTTACTTTGATACCGCTGAGCACCTGTATATTTTCAGAAGATACTTTCTTCAAAAGTGTCTGCATCATCTTACCGGTGTCAATCTGGCCCTCAAACTGATTAACAATAAGTCTCGGCATGATATTACTAAAGCCAAAGGAATTGGAAGTTTCTCTGAAAACGGACTCTCCAAAGACCGGTTTCAGAATTTTATTAATTCCTGGAATAGCCCCCACACTGCGCTGGTACAATTCTTCATCTGATCTGGTAAAAAGCTCGTATCCTCCATTCTGCTGAAAATCGATCTGTGGGTCACCCAGATTCTTACGAAGTAATGAGAGTCCGTTACGACGTTTTTCTACTAGTTCAACCACTTCGTCTTCAGATAAAGTTTTGAGATCATCAAGGATTTCAGATATACTTCCGAAGCAGGCAAACCCGGCGTTTTTGGTGCTAGCTCCTTCTGGAAGTAGCCCTTTCTCGAGAATGAGAATTTTGGCCGCTGGTCTTGATCTTCTTAGCTGCAAAGCACAGTTTAAACCCGTGATACCACTGCCTATAATACAATAGTCGACATTATTGATCCAGGATTCGTGTTCCCAGAAGGAAAGATTCATGTTCGTTTTCAGTTTCAGGGCAAATTACAAAAAGTAGCGCATAAAAAACCCCGGAAGTTCCGGGGTTAGTTTTTTATTCTTCCAGAGGTTTCATTTTAAAATCCTCCATGAATTTAGTAGTATAATTACCTTCTATATAATCTGGATGATCCATCAACTGGCGGTGGAATGGAATCGTGGTTTTCACACCTTCGATCACAAACTCGTCCAGCGCACGCTTCATTTTATTGATCGCTTCCTCTCTTGTTTGAGCGGTCGTGATCAATTTCGCGATCATAGAATCATAATTTGGAGGGATCACGTAACCACTATAAACGTGGGTATCGATACGAACTCCATGACCTCCCGGTGCGTGAAGATTGGTGATCTTCCCCGGTGATGGTCTAAAGTTATGATACGGGTCTTCTGCATTGATTCTACACTCGATAGAATGCAACTGCGGAGTATAATTTTTACCTGAAATTGGCACTCCAGAAGCTACAAGGATCTGCTCACGAATAAGATCGTAATCGATCACCTGCTCTGTAATTGGGTGCTCAACCTGGATACGCGTATTCATTTCCATAAAATAGAAATTTCTATGCTTATCTACCAGGAATTCAACAGTACCCGCACCTTCATATTTGATATATTCAGCAGCTTTTACCGCAGCATCACCCATTTTCTTACGTAGCGTATCTGTCATGAATGGTGACGGAGTTTCTTCAGTAAGTTTCTGATGACGTCGTTGAACGGAACAATCTCTTTCAGAAAGATGACAGGCTTTACCGCTACTGTCTCCTACGATCTGGATCTCAATATGGCGTGGCTCCTCAATAAGCTTTTCCATATACATTCCATCATTACCAAATGATGCTGCTGCTTCTTTACGGGCAGATTCCCACGCTGGTTCCAGCTCTTCCTCTTTCCAGATAGCTCGCATCCCTTTACCTCCACCTCCGGCAGTTGCCTTCAGCATCACAGGATAGCCAATTTCCTTAGCTAATTTTTTACATTCTTTAAAATCCTCGATAATACCTTCAGATCCAGGAACACAAGGAACACCAGCCGCTCTCATTGTAGCTTTTGCTGTTGCTTTATCTCCCATTTTGCTGATCATCTCCGGTGAAGCTCCAATGAATTTGATATCATGTTCTTCACAGATCTTTGAAAATTTAGCATTTTCAGAAAGAAAACCGTAGCCCGGGTGGATCGCATCAGCATTGGTGATCTCTGCCGCAGCGATGATATTAGAAATCTTTAGATAGGAAAGGTTACTTGGTGCTGGTCCAATACAAACCGCTTCATCTGCAAATCTAACGTGTAGACTTTCAGCATCTGCAGTAGAGTAAACTGCTACCGTTTTTATTCCCATTTCCTTACAGGTACGAATCACACGAAGTGCGATTTCTCCCCTGTTTGCAATCAATATTTTTTTAAACATACCTAGTTGCTTTTAAAGTTCTGAAGCCCATAAATGGGCTTTCAGGTGTTAAAATGGGCAGTAATTTATGACGGATCTACCAGGTAAAGTGGCTGATCGAATTCTACAGGAGATGAATCATCTACCAGTACTTTTACGATCTTTCCAGATACTTCACTTTCGATCTCGTTGAAAAGTTTCATTGCTTCAATGATACAAAGCACATCACCTTCTTTAACAGAGTCTCCAACCTCTACAAAAGTTGGCTTGTCTGGAGATGGCTTTCTGTAGAATGTCCCGATTATAGGAGATTTTACAGTGATATATTTAGAATCATCATCTGCAGTTTTCTTGTCTTCAGCGGCTGGAGCAGCTTCCTGAGGAGCAGCCTGTTGAGCCGGAGCCTGCTGTTGAGCTGGCATTTGCTGAAGTTGTTGTCCTCCCATAGGAACCTGTTGTACTATGGTAGTTTCCTTATCGTCTGAACCTGTTTTAATTGTGATCTTTACATCACCTGTTTCAAGTTTAACCTCACTTGCGCCAGATTTAGCCACAAATTTAATCAGATTCTGAATTTCCTTTAAATCCATAATATTGGTGTTGGTTTTTATGAGTTATAAGCCCATTTAAGGTAAGTAGCTCCCCAAGTGAAGCCACCTCCGAAAGAGGCAAATATTAAATTATCTCCTTTTTTAAATTGTTTTTCGTAATCACTGAGTAACAAAGGTAATGTAGCAGCAGTTGTATTTCCATACCTCTCTATATTCATTAATACCTTGCTCTCATCTGTAAGGTTCATTCTCTTGGCAGTCGCATCTACTATACGCTTGTTGGCCTGATGTGCCACCAGCCAATCTACATCTTTATTTGTAAGATTGTTTTTCTCCATAATCTGCGCACTTACTTCTGCCATGTTTGAAACCGCAAACTTAAATACAGTCTTTCCATCCTGCTGGACGTAATGAAGTTTTTTAGCAACAGTTTCTTCAGAAGGTGGTAATAGAGATCCGCCCGCAGCGATCTTGAGGGAATTACGTCCTATAGAATCACATCTAAGTAATTCATCCTGTAATCCAAGACCTTCAAAATTAGGTTCCATTAGCACAGCTCCGGCTCCATCACCAAAGATAATACAGGTTGTTCTATCTGTATAATCAAGTATAGAGGACATCTTATCTGCACCAATGACCAGAACTTTCTTATATCTTCCAGATTCTATATAGGCCGCTCCCGTAGACATTCCATAAAGGAAACTAGAGCATGCCGCCTGCAGATCGTAGCCAAAAGCATTAACGGCACCAATCTCAGAAGCCACATGAACGGCTGTTGCCGCTACTGGCATATCTGGAGATACTGTCCCTAAAATGATTAAGTCTATTTCTGCCGGGTCAAGATTTGTCTTATTGATCAAATCTTTAGCTGCCTCTACGGCTAGGTAAGAAGTTCCCTTAGAGGGATCTTTGAGTATTCGTCTTTCTTTAATTCCTGTCCTGCTGAGGATCCACTCATCTGTGGTATCCACCAATTCTTCCAACATTTTGTTGGTCAAAATATCTTCAGGTACATAAGCACCTACAGCCGTAATCGCTGCTGTGATTTTGCTCATAAATTTGGATTTAATTCACCCTTCATCGGCAGGAAATATAATATCTTCATTCTTAGAAAATTACTAAATATTAATCAAACCGGCGTGCAAATTAAGGTCTTTTTGGGACTTAATCAACTAAAAACAAAAAACTCCCACAACGTGAGAGTTTCCTGTAATTCTTAAAGCTCTAAGACTTTACTAAGCCTCTACTTCTTCTGTGTTATCGATTAAGATCTGACCACGGTAGTAAAGTTTACCTTCGTGCCAGTGAGCTCTGTGATACAAGTGTGCTTCACCCGTTACAGCGTCTACAGCAACTTTTGGAGCTGAAGCTTTATAATGTGTTCTTCTCTTATCTCTTCTGGTTTTCGAGATTTTTCTCTTTGGATGTGCCATGGCTTCCTATTAATTATTCGTTTAATAAATTTTTTAATTTGTCCCAGCGAGGATCTATATCATCCTCATTTCTCTTTTTCTGACTTTTCAAACTGTGTTCTTCCAACTTATCAAGTACATCAGATTCTAATGTGCCGTCTTCAACACCCGGATGAATTCTTTTTGCAGGTACACCAAGTACCACCAGCTCATAAATATATTGCTGAATATTTACCTCATATTCTCCATGGGGAATAATAAGTAGATCTTCATCTTCATTGTTGAATTCATCGCCAAACTTGATCACCAGAAAAAGTGTGTTCTCTATTGGTTGATCGTAAGGCTCGTTGGTAAGATCACAATTAACATTCACTGTTCCCCCTGCGTTGAAAGTAAGCTCCATCATGGTGCTTTTCTTCTCAAACAGCAGGTCGATCTTTACATCTGCACTGTTGAATTCCTCGTACTCAAAATGTTCAAAGAACCTGTTATCTAACTCATACTCAAACTGGTGCTTCCCAAGCTTTAATCCCTTGAATGGGATCGTAAACTCCGCTAAATTCCTCATCTCTCCTCAGTTTTGAGTGCCTCACGTTTCCGTTAAGGCGGGTGCAAAGATATAAAAATTAATGAATTATGCTCTTTTTATAAACAAATTTTTGTTTATATCTTCCTGCCTTGTTTCTTTAACGGATTTTCTGTGAGCACCTTATATTCTTCACGAGCTTTATAGATCTCGATCCCTTTGAATACAGCCTCTTTAAAAGAATTAATATTTGCCTCGTTCTTCCCTGCGATATCAAAACCAGTTCCATGATCTGGGGAAGTTCTAACCTTTTTCAATCCTGCGGTAAAGTTCACACCTCTTCCAAAGGATAACGTTTTAAAAGGGATCAAACCCTGGTCATGATAAGAAGCCACCACGGCATCAAAATTCTTATAATTTTTTGAGCCGAAGAAACTATCTGCGGAATAAGGACCAAATACCAACTGTCCCTTATCTCTCAGTTTATGAATCGTAGGCTTCAAAGTTTCCTCGTCTTCTTTCCCGATGACACCATTATCACCGCTATGAGGATTAATTCCCAGCACAGCGATCTTAGGCTTCTGAACCCTGAAATCCTGTTTTAAGGTCTTACTGATGGTATTGATCTTTGATTCTATGAGTTCCGGAGTTATGACGGAAGCAATATCTTTCAACGCAACATGATCTGTAAGTAAACCAACCTTCAGATTATCTGTGATCATGAACATTAAGCTTTCACCTCCAAGTTCCCTGGCTAAATAATCTGTATGTCCCGGAAACTTAAAATCTTCAGACTGGATAGTCGACTTATTAATAGGCGCAGTGACCAGCACATCGATCTTATCATTTTTTAATGCTGAAGTGGCGGCAGCAAGAGATTTAAATGCAAAACTACCAATCTCATTATCTTCTTCACCAAACTTGATATTCACATTCTCCTTCCAGACATTCATCACATTGATCTTTCCATCAATTGCCTTAGAAGGATCGTCGATCCCCTGAAAGTTCAATGAGAGCTTGTAATGTTTTTTAAGAAAATTGATGATCTTAGAAGATGCGAATATGATAGGAGTACAGAATTCCAGCATTCTAGCATCATCGAAAGTCTTCAGTACGATCTCACTCCCAATTCCATTCAGATCTCCAATGCTAATCCCTAGTTTGATCATTTCCTCCTGTTTCATAAACTTTCCCGATATAATATTTTAATTTTACACACAAATGTAACCATTATTATAGAATAGCATGTTCACAGGGATCGTAGAAGAAATAGGAAAAATTGTAGCTGTAGAGAAGTCGGAAGGCAATGTGAATCTTACGATTTCTGCGGAAATGACTCCGGAATTAAAGATAGACCAGAGTGTTTCTCATAATGGTGTTTGTCTTACAGTGGTTTCTATAGAAGGAAATATGTATACTGTTACCGCGGTTCAGGAGACCTTGACCAAGACAAGTATAGGAAAGCTGAAGACTGGAGATGCTGTCAACCTGGAACGCGGCATGAAACTAGGTGCTCGACTTGATGGGCATATAGTACAGGGACATGTTGACCAGACGGCCATCTGTAAAGAAGTAAAAGAAACGGAAGGTAGCTGGCTTTACACCTTTGAGTACGACCCATCGGTTGGAAATCTTACGATCGAAAAAGGATCTATTACTGTCAACGGAGTAAGTCTTACCGTTGTGAAAAGCAAGGCGACAGAATTTTCTGTAGCGATCATTCCTTATACTTATGAGCATACGAATTTTAAAGATCTGCAAAAAGGAGATACCGTAAATCTTGAGTTTGATGTAATCGGGAAATATGTAAAGCGAATCACCGAGCTTTCCTAAGCAAGATCAAATTTTCTAAGCTGGTAACATCCAACGACCAGACCTGCACCCATCAAAATATAAACATAATCGTCTATAGGAAGGCAAAGTCCAACTGGTGGAGGAACACCATTTCCATTTCCATTACCGCCGGGACCGTTCCCGTTCCCATTACCAGGATCACACGGAGGACCTTTACGTCCATTACCATTGTCCTGAGCCATAGGTTCTGGAGGTGACATCTGAGTATAGGCCGATGTGGCTATTCCAAAGAATAAACCTAAGCTAAGCAGCAAAATTCTCAAACGGCTCATAATTAAAAGTATAACACCCAAAGCTTCAGGCTGCTAACCTGAAAACACATACTATTAAATGAACGATATGTCATTTGTTAGCGAGTGAATTTCTGAAATATTTACGTAAATACGTAAAGATCAGTTTAGAATTAAAAAATCATTCGCGCATCACTCTGAATAACAGAGATACAAAAACTCCCTGTCCCTTCAAAAATAGGCAATAAAAGCCTTTATAGCAATAGGCTCCGTCTATATTTTAATTTCGGGGTAGAACTTCTACTTAAGCAACACCGGGAATTCCTGTAAGTGAGTTCTGCCTTATGAACTATCCTGCGAAGGGATTTTGTCTTCTATTCCGCCATTCTTTTAGCAGATCTAAAACTTGAAACATTGATACTTTATCAATTTCAGGTTAGATAGAAATAAATGTTTAGTTTTAAGCATCAAATGTATAGCCCCGACATTCGTAAATTATGAAGAATATACCTATTCCTGAGAACGACAAGAGTAGAAATCTCGAAGTTGAGAAATACAAGCCGCAACAACGAATCGATGATGAAGATCTTGATTTCTTAAGTGCTATGGCTGCTGAGATTTGTGGTACTCCAAGTGCCTTGATCACTTTAATTGGCCAGAATACGCAATATATAAAGTCGGCTTATGGTATGGACCTCGAAACAAGGGAATTCCCGAGGGAGTTTACTTTTTGCGCTCATACTATTAGTTCTCCGGAAGGATTTATGGTGGTAGAAAATGCACGGGAAGATGAAAGATTCAGAAATAATCCTTTTGTAACCGGAGAAAATCCAATTCTTTCTTATGCGGGTGTACCACTTTCGAATTCGTCAGGTTATTCAATAGGTTCTTTATGTACCATAGATTTTGAGCCTAAAAGCTTTTCCGAAGAACAAATAGAAAAGCTTAAAAAGGTTGCAAACCAGGTAATGAAGTCGATCGAGCTTTCCCGAAAGACCAATGAGTTGAAACAACTTAATGAAAACCTGCTCAGGGAGCAAACAAAAAATAATTATATCATTGAAGGTACTGAGACTGCCACTTTTGACTGGGATATCGTCAATGACAAAATGAGTTTTAATGATGTCTGGTTCCAGATTTCCGGTTACTCTCGAAGCGAGTTCCCAAACCAGATGGTTGATTCCTGGAGAACCATCGTTCATCCTGATGATCTGCAGCCACTTCAGCAACAAGTACAGCTACATTTCGATGGTAAAAAGAAAAAGTTCAGCAGTGAATTTAGAATAAAGCATAAGAACGGTAAGTATCTTTGGATATCCAGCCAGGGAAAGATCTTCGAAAGAGATGCAAGTGGAAGACCAACCAGAATGTATGGCTTACACCGCGATATTAGTGATAAGAAGAAAGTTGATGTTGAGATACAGTTTAGAGAAAAGCTTCTTGAATCTTTATATAATTTATCTCCATTAGGGATCGCCTTAAATGATTACGAGACTGGTGCTTTTATAGAAGTGAATAAGAGATTGGTAGAACCTACGGGTTATAGTCAGGAGGAATTTTTAAATCTCACCTATTTTCAGTTAACTCCGGAAGAATATCTGGATATGGAGAAAGAGCAGCTCAAAGAACTGGATGCAACAGGAAGCTACGGGCCATACGAAAAAGAATACATTAGAAAAGATGGATCTAAATACCCGGTTTTATTAAGAGGGGTGTTAGCTAAAGATCCCAATGGTAAGAAAATCATCTGGAGTTTTGTCGAAGATATTTCAGAAAAAAAGAGAAATGAAGAGTTACAGGAATTGAACTTTCAGAAGATCGAAAAGCTTCTTTCCATTACCGAGAAGCAAAATGACCGATTAAAAAATTTCGCACATATCGTTTCTCATAATTTACGCTCTCACTCCAGTGGAATCTCATTATTACTTGATTTCTTAAGTGAATCCAATCCGGAGATTAAAGTTGAAGAACCTTTCAAACATCTAAAAACAGCCTCAGGAAACCTGGAATCTACCATTCATGATCTTAATGATATCGTGAAAGTAAATGTATCAGGACAGGAAGATTTTCAAATCATTCAATTAAAAACTGCAGTAAATAAAATCGTTGAAAGCGTAGAACCGCTTACAAAGACTGGAAATATTGAAATATATGTGGAAGTTGGAGAAACGATAAACGTATATGGATTGAGAGCTTATATTGAAAGCATCCTGTTGAACCTGGTCACTAATGGGATCAAATATTCTTCACCAGATAGAGATAGTATGATCAAGATCACGGCTAAAGAAGATGTTCTGAATAAACTGGTATTAATCGAGATCGAGGATAATGGTATTGGTATAGACCTGGATACTCATCGCAAGGATCTTTTTAAAATGTATAAGATCTTTCACAAACACGAGGACGCGAGAGGCGTAGGTTTATTCCTGGTCAAGAATCAAGTTGAAAATATGAACGGATCTATTGATATTGAAAGTACAGTAGATGTTGGAACAAAATTTATAATTAAACTACCTAATGAACAAAATTAATCTAGCCTGTCTTATAGAAGATGATCCTGTGCATATCTACCTTTCCAAAAGATATTTGGAATCTTCAGGATATATAGAAAATATCCAGATCTATAATGATGGAAAAGAAGCTTACGATGGGCTCAAAGAGAATTGGGAAAGCAAGAAAACACTTCCCGAGATCATCCTTTTGGATCTCACCATGCCGGTATGGGATGGTTGGAAATTTTTAGATGAATTTTCTAAATTGCCTATTGAAAAACAAATTACGATCTATATATTGACCAGTAGTATCAACGAAGCCGACAGGCAAAAGGCTTCAGCTTATAATGTGGTGAAAAATTATCTGGTGAAACCAATTACGATGCAAACATTGGTGGAGCTTATTGAAAGAATGGAAGACTGATGGCGAATACCAAATTTGACAGGATTTTTGTGATTGATGATGACACGATCATCCATACAATTCAAAAACTTTTTCTGCAGGATTTCTTTCCTGAAAATTTTCTGGAGAGATACGATGATTCTACCCGAGCATTGGATATTCTTATAAGTATGGATGAAGATGTAAAGGAAGTTCTCGTTTTTCTAGATCTCAATATGCCCATTCTCTCCGGACTGCAATTACTGGATAAACTACAGCAAGCTGGAATTCATTATAATATCACAGTTTATGTACTCACCTTTTCTAATAATCCTGCCGAAATAGAGAACGTAAGCTCACATCCATATGTTCGTAAAGTAATAAGAAAACCACTTACGAGGGAGAAACTGGCAGAGTTGGATATTATAAATCCTTAGTTATAAACTTTGAAGAGGTAATTTCTGAATGAGAAAATCGCCTTACTTATACAAATCTGAATTGAAGTATGTGATTTTTGTAAAACACTTGACTACTCAAAATTCAGCGCACAAAACTCTATTTAGGATGTTCCGATATAACATAGTCGCCCCAATCGGCAATGGCTTCAATTAACGGAATCAAAGTTTTTCCCCTTGCACTTAGCGAATATTCCACCTTTAAAGGTGGTTTCTGATGATACACTGCTCTATCTACAATACCGTCATCCTCGAGCTTTCGTAATTGAAGACTCAGTGTTCTCTCCGTAACCGTAGGCATCATTTTCCTGAGTTCATTATAACGCAAAGTGCCATTCTTCAAGTGAAATAATATCACAGCTTTCCATTTTCCTCCAATGATTCCCATAGTTAGGCTTGCGCAGCATGGATAGGATTCCCCATTATATATATGATTTGAGTCTGAAGTATTAGCTTTCATAGTTACTATCAATTTTGACCGTTATTGCAAATATAGGATCCTATACTTAATTTTGCTACTATAATTTTTATAGTAATTAAAAAATAAGAATATGAAAGCAATGGTTCTAAATGAATATGGAGAAAACTCAACATTTGAATTATCTGAAGTTGTAAAGCCTGAAGTAAAAGTTGGAGAGGTTTTAGTAAAGATCGTTGCTTCCAGTGTCAATACAGTAGATACGATGATCAAGAATATGGGAAAGGATCTGCCATTATCACCAGACGCTCCAGCAATACTGGGAATGGATTTCGCAGGAATCATCGAAAAAATTGGGGATGGCGTGGAAGGATTTTCTGTTGGTGATGAAGTCTATGGTTGTGCAGGCGGACTGGCAGACCTTCAGGGAACTCTTGCTGAATACATTGCTGCAGACCATAATCTAATAGCACATAAACCGAAGAATCTAAGCATGAAAGAAGCAGCGGCTATTCCCTTGGTTGGAATAACTGCTTATGAAGGATTGACCCGTGCCCAGGTTCAAAAGGGACAAAAGGTTCTTGTTCACGGAGGTTCAGGTGGGGTTGGTCATCTCGCTATACAATTAGCTAAATATTTTGGAGCTGAGGTATTTTCTACCGGTGGTGGTACTAAACAACTTGAAGTCATCGAAAACTTTGGGGCGAAAGGAATTAATTATAAAGAAGAATCTGTAGAAGATTATGTTGAAAAGCATACAGCTGGACATGGCTTTGATGTTGTTTTCGATTCCGTAGGAGGTGAAAACCTGAGTAAATCTTTTGAAGCCGCTGCATTGAATGGACAAATTGCAACTACGGTTTCCATGCTAGAAATGGATCTTAATCCTATGCATTTTAAAGGTCTGTCACTTCACGTTGTCTTTATGCTTATTCCAATGCTACACAACCATAAGCGCGAAGAACATGGAAAAATTCTAAAAAAGCTGACCAGAATCGCTGAAGAGGGTAAATTAATACCATTGCTTGATGAATCTAATTTTACCATAAAGCAAGTAGGACAGGCATACACGAGGTTGGAAAGCGGCAAGGCGATGGGTAAAGTTGTTGTGGAAAATGCCTAATGATGATCCAAAAACTTAACAAATAGAGCATTCTTCAGAATAAAATGATATAAATTGATAAACATATATTCTTCTGAAGGGTTTCTATCTAAAAATAATCTCTAGCCTATATTAATCAGGGTTCTCAAAATTCAGTTTAGATTATTAAAACGAACGTGATGAAAACAATACTTATAACCGGAAGCACCGATGGAATTGGAAAACTGACTGCTTTCAGTCTCGCAACCTATGGGCACCGGGTTATCATTCATGGGAGAAATAAGGCAAAATTAGAGAATGTTATTTTTGAGATTCGAAATAAAACAGGAAATCAAAAAATTCAAGGTTTTACAGCCGACCTTTCTAATATTGAAAACATAAGGTCTCTTGCCGAAGAAATTTATAATTCTGAAGATTCAATTGACGTTCTTATCAATAACGCCGGGGTCTATATGACAAACGAATCCAAAAATGCTCAAGGACTGGACATGAGGTTTATGGTAAACTATCTAGCTCCATACCTGCTTACTAATCACCTTCTTAATCTTTATCAGGGAAAGATTGAAAGAATCATCAATTTGAGTTCGGCAGCGCAATCTCCAGTTTCTTTAAAAGCATTGCAAGGCGAAGAAAATCTTCCGGAAAGTGAAGCTTATGCCCAAAGCAAGCTGGCACTTACGATGTGGAGTTTTCAACTTGCGGAAAAGGTTATTGAAACAACGGTAATCGCAGTAAATCCAGGTTCCCTGCTAAATACGAATATGGTGAAGAAGGCTTTTGGGAAGCATTGGTCACCGGCAGATAAAGGCTCACAAATATTAGTTAACCTGGCAAATTCAGATAAATATAAGAGTGGTACCAGCAAATACTTCGATAATGACAAGGAGGCTTTTGGTGCTGCCCACGCAGATGCCTACAATAAACCTAGGATTGAAGATCTATTAAAAGTAACTGAGCGGCTAGTCAAGTCTTGATCTTTTGTGTTTTCTTTCAGCAGCTAACTTCAGTATTGAACTAACACTTCCCACCAAATGAAATCGATCACAATAAAATTATATAAAATGACAAAAATTTTTATACTCATAGCTACTATCTTATTTGGGTTTTCGAGCTATGCCTATCAAACGACGCAAGAAAAGAATAGAGCTGAATCTGAAGGATTTACAAATAAAATCACACTAAGTTCAGAAATTAAATGGGAAAAGATGAACCCTGCGCGAGGTGACCAGAGCCCTTTAGCAGGAACCATCTGGGGAGACAGGAAAGCTGATGTCGCTACAGGCTATATTGGGAAATTCAAGGATGGTTTTTCTTCTCCACCACATATTCACAATGTAACGTATCGAGCTATTGTAATGAACGGACTCATTCATAACGATGATCTGGAGGCTGAAAGAATGTGGATGCCTACAGGTTCATTCTGGACGCAGCCTGCTGGCGCCTCACATATTACTGCTGCTAAAGGAAAAGCAACCATGGCTTATATTGAAATAGATCATGGCCCGTACCTTGTTAAGCCCGTGGAAGAATCTTTTCAGAATAATGAACGACCACTTAACCTCGATATTTCTAATGTCGTTTGGCTTGATCATACTGCAACACACTGGATCTCTGAAAATAGTCTTGCCCAGCTAAGTTTCCTATGGAAAAACTCACAAAACGTTCAGGGCATCTTAATCCATTTACCTGAAAACTATCATGGAGAAATTCTAAGTGATGGAGAAGTTTTTACAGGAATCGTGATTTCAGGAAATATTGGATATCAAATGCCGGGAGAGAATGCATTGACACAACTGGACAGAGGAAGTTCTTTTAGTTCTACAACTAGAAGTTCTCATAAGATAAATACTACTGCTGAAGTACTGCTCTACATTAGAACCAATGCGAAATTTGAGATTCGATAGTTCAAAGTTCTTAAGTATATCTAGATCTAGTGATTATTAAATCTGAAGTTAAACGCCTAATGGATTCAGCGTTTAACTAATTAGTTCATTTTGTATTTCTCCCTGTACGCGTAAGGGCTAATGCCTTCTTTCTTCTTAAATAATCTTGAGAAGTAAGGTGGGTACTCAAATCCCAGTTCATATGCAACTTCAGAAATTGACTTTTCTGGATTCAGCAGAATATTCTTTGCTTCATCAATAAGATATAATTGCATATGCTCTGTGGAAGTTTTTCCTGTCTCTTTCTTTAAGGTATCGCTCAAATAGCGTTTTGAAACCGAAAGTTTATCTGCGATATGCTGAATACTTGGAATCCCGTTCTCCTTTAGTTGTCCAGATTCAAAATAATTAGATAACTGCTCGTTAAATTGTTCTAACAAGTTGTGTGAAAGTTCTTTGTAATTTAAAAATTGTCTTTCATAAAATCGATTCGCATACTTAAGAAGAACGCACAATTGTGAAATAATGATCTCCTTACTGAATTCATCCTGATTCAGTGTTTCAAGGTTGGCACTCCATGACAGCACCAATTTTCATGATAGGTTCGCCCGGGGAGAGATAAGGAATACCTAGCCCCATTCCTCTAATGATGAATAGTATGGCGATAATGGCTATAAACACAGGAATTAGCTTGCGAATATATATTCGGTTTTTTACAGAAATTACGTTGCTTAACCAGATCGCACTGGTCATCAACGGGATGGTTCCAAGTCCAAAAATGACCATATATAAACTACCGTATATTGCGCTACCACCGGCAACTGCTCCAAAAACTGCCATATACACGAGTCCGCAGGGTAAAAAACCATTCAAAAAACCAACGCTAAAGTAGGTGTCTGGATTCTTCTTTCTCAATTCCTTCCCAAGGTAATTTTTCAGGTCTTTCACTACTTTGAAATTAGCATTTTCAGGATTGAATCTACCTAGTTTTTTCTTCGGAATAAGTACAAGAAACAGCATGGTGATCCCGATGATGATAGATAATTGCTGTTGGAGCCCAAAAAGAGACAGGCTTCTCCCGGCAAATCCGAACGCCAGCCCTATAATTCCGTAGGAAAAAAGACGGCCGGAGTGATATAGAAAGATCTGCAGGAATTTCCTGAATTTATTTTCCCGGTCTAGTGGAAGCAAAAATGCAATAGGCCCACACATACCAATACAATGGAAGCTTCCAAGTAATCCAAATATGAGCGCAGAAAACAGCATTTAGTAGACTATTTCAGTTTTATACATGAATTCCTTTTCATCATTCTTCCAGGTGACCTTTACATTCCATCTGCCATTCACAAGTTGATTTGCTGGGATCTTAAATTCAGAACTTTTAATTTCAGAAAAGGGAATACTAAAATCAAGTTTCTTGTTGGAAGGCCTATACAGGCTTACCGTACCCATCGTGTTTTCCAGGTCAATCCCTTCAGGGAAAATTATTATCAAACTTTCACCCCTTCTTTCAAGGCTGATCTGTTCATTGAGCGCAAAGGCATTTTCCTGCGCATCTATATCCTGTTGGTAATGCAGCTCTGCCTTATAATAGTCCTCTACCACAAGATCATGATCATAGTCTGAACTGCTCATCATGGTGACGACAAAGTACATGATGAAGCTAATGAATGCGAGCATTCCAATTACAATTCCGGTTCCCCAATTTATCTTCATAATTTCTAGTGGTTAGTGGTAACTCCTTGGTCCCAAAAACGTGGTACCGGTAGTTTCTATTAGTTGTTCTCCATTATAAACCTCGATAACGATCTTATCTTTTTCGTTTTCCAGTGCTGCCTGGTTAATTTCCACAAACAAGGTTCCTTCGGCCATACCGTTCGGAGGAATTCTCATAGATTTCCCTTTAACGGTATGTATAGTTCCGGGATGCGACTTGATTTCAAACTTTACATTATCGTAATCCACAGAAGTTTTATTTATAAGTTTAAAGGTGTACACATTGCTAATGATATTTCCATCCTTATGTTCATAAAGCTGGCCGGGTAACCTAAGAATATTGGCTTCCACATCACTTCTTAAAAACAACATGCCACTTAATACCGTAACGAGAATAAATAAAACTGCAGCATAGCCTTTGATACGCGGAGTAAACCTGAATTTCTTTTGCTTCTCTATATTCTCTTCACTTGCATATCTAATCAATCCCTGCGGAAGATCCACCGCATCCATCATATGATTACAGGCATCTATACAAGCTGTGCAGTTCACACATTCCAACTGGGTTCCATTTCGAATATCTATTCCTGTAGGGCAAACCTGCACACATTGAAAACAATCGATACAGTCACCTTTCCCGCTGGCTTCACGATCTTCGTTTTTTCTGAATTTCGCTCTACCCGCTTCCTTTTCGCCACGTTTATGATCGTAAGCAACCACAATAGATTTATTGTCCAGCAGTACACCCTGAAGCCTTCCATAAGGACAGGCTATAATACACACCTGTTCTCTGAACCAGGCGAATACAAAATAGAAGACTCCCGTAAAAAGCAGCAAGGAGATCAAGGTGCTAAGATGTGCCTGCGGACCTTCCTCAATGTAAAGAAGCAGTCTATCACTCCCTATAAGGTAAGCCAGAAATACATTGGCGATTAGAAAGGAGATCAAAAAGAAGACAAACCATTTGGTTGTCTTTTTCCTGATCTTTTCAGCGTTCCATTGCTGCTTGTCCAGTCGTATCTGTTTGCCCCTATCTCCTTCAATCCAATATTCGATTCTTCGGAAAACCATTTCCATAAAGATCGTTTGGGGGCATATCCAGCCACAAAATATTCTTCCGAAGGCTACCGTAAATAAAACAACGAAAACCACTCCTATTAACATCATCAAAACGAAAAGATAGAAATCCTGCGGCCAAAAGATTGTTCCGAAGATATTGAAGCGGCGTTCCAGTACATTGAACATGAGAAATTGATTCCCATTGATCTTTAAAAAAGGAGCTGTAAAAAGTATCGCCAGTAAAAAATAACTTACCCACTGCCGATATTTATATAATCTACCATCAGGTTTTTTGGGATACACCCAGGAACGTTTACCTTCTGGAGTAACCGTGCCTATACTATCCCTAAACCTTTCGTGCTCCTCTTTTTCCAAAATATGTAGATTTTACTCTTCCTCGTAACTCATTTCTATTTCAATAGAAGCTGAATCTATTGCCTCTACCTTAACCTCATCCACTCTCGCATCTGGATCTACCCATAGTTCACCTTCAGGTTCTTTTGGGTCTAAAGGAGTTGTGGAATGCAAACTCAACACATAACTGGCAACCTGGGCAATTTCTTCAGGTTTTAGATCGGTTTTCCAGGATACCATCCCCTTTCCAGCACGTCCTCCTTCAGAAATTGTATTAAAAACATTCTTGATACCACCACCCAGAATCCAGTAAGAGTCGGTTAGGTTAGGACCAATTCCACCTCCACCATCAATTTTGTGACAGGCAGCACAGTTTCCTGAGAAAATTGCTTTCCCGGCATTGATATCTTCAGTACCTGTAAGCAACTCCACAGTATTAGCATCAATAAGGCCTTTGGCGTTTTCTTTATAGGCTTCCACCGCTGCCTTAGCTTCTGCAACCTCAGCCAGGTATTCGTCTTTTTGAGTAGCGCCATCGAAAACATGGTATCTTGCCAGGTAAATTCCGGCGAAAATTATACTGGCGTAAAATCCATAAAGCCACCAGGGTGGAAGGTTATTATCCAGCTCTTTGATGCCGTCATAATTATGATCAAGAATGATCTCATCTTCATTTTCAATTGGCTTTTTGTCCAGTAACTTGTCGTAAGTTTCTTTGAACCAGGCAAAACGATTCTTTTCCCTTACCGCTACGGCTGCATCATAAGCTGCACGATCATCGGGCTTTAAAGACATATATAAGGTCTTGTCCAGGGCTGCAACCGAAACTTCGATGGCAATCGCTAGAAGCAGGATCACTCCAAGAACAAGCCAGAAAATTGGATATACTTCCAAAACAGATTTATCACCGGTTTCAATGGTAAGCTCTGCCAGTATGATCGCCAGGGCGATAAGTCCGCTAATTCTTAATACTGAAAATGTATTTTTCATGATTTGTTATCTTTTACGATGATGGGCATCATTAGTTCATCTTCCTGGTCTAATGGAATGTCGCTTACTTTCCTGATATAATCCTTTTTAGCAGTGAACACCCACCAGAAGAGCGCAGTGAAAAAGATGAAGAATATAAGCAGTGAGATAATGGGATAGATCGCTACCCCTTCTATACTTTCCAATGGACCTTTTACGAATTTCAACATGGTCTCAGGTTTTAGTTAGTTGATACTTGTTTTAAATCTTCGGCTTTGATATCTGTTCCCAGTCGCTGCAGGTATGCAATAAGAGCTACGATCTCACGATCTCTCATTTCTGTGAACTCCTCGCCATTCTCTACAGCAAACTTTTTATCTGCCTCATAACTCTTAACAAAATCTGGATCCTGGTAAAGGTTCTTTTCAATTTCAGTTCCCTGTTCTGTCATCCACTGCTGGGCTCTTTCGATCTCCTCATCTGTATAAGGCACTCCTAGAGTTTGCATCGCACGCATTTTATCTTCAGTATCAGATTTGTCAAGTTCATCCTGAATTAGCCAGGTATAAGAAGGCATAATAGAACCTGAAGAAGTACTTTGAGGATCGTACATATGATTAAGGTGCCAGTTATCTGAATATTTCATACCCACCCTATGAAGATCTGGTCCGGTTCTTTTACTTCCCCAAAGAAATGGGAAGTCATACCTGTATTCACCAGCTTTCGAATATTCTCCATAGCGTTCCACTTCACTTCTAAAAGGTCGTACCATCTGCGAATGACAGGAAACACAACCTTCGCGGATATAAAGATCCCGGCCTTCCAATTCCAGAGGTGTGTATGGTTTTACACTGGAAATTACCGGCACATATTCATCTACCATTAATGATGGAACTATTTGCACAATACCTCCAACGAGGATAGCGAGGGTAGCAAAAATGGTAAGTTTTACAGGTCTTCTTTCAAGCCAGCTGTGGTAAGCTTCACCGGCAGTTCTTTTACTGGTTACCGGTTGCAATGCAGCAGCTTCAGCAAGCTCATCTTCCACGGCATTACCCTGACGTATCGTTTTTACAATATTATAAAGCATTACGAAAGCACCTACGATGTATAAACTTCCACCAATAGCTCTCATCCAGTACATTGGAATGATCTGCGTAACTGTTTCCAGAAAGTTACCGTAGGTTAGGGTTCCATCTGGATTGAACTGTTTCCACATAGAAGCCTGTACGAATCCCGCAACATACATTGGCAATGCGTAAATGATAATTCCCAGCGTTCCTATCCAGAAATGTGTGTTCGCCAGTTTAAGTGAATATAGTTTTGTTTTGAACAATCTTGGTACCAGCCAGTAGATCATCCCGAAGGTCATAAAACCATTCCATGCCAGTGCTCCAACATGTACGTGTGCAATGATCCAGTCACTAAAATGTGCGATGGCATTTACATTTTTAAGGGAAAGCATGGGACCTTCAAAAGTTGCCATTCCATACCCGGTAATTGCCACCACCATAAATTTCAATACAGGGTCTACTCTAACTTTATCCCAGGCTCCACGAAGCGTTAGCAAACCATTGATCATTCCACCCCATGATGGGAATAGTAGCATTACAGAAAAGGCAACTCCAAGGTTTTGTGCCCAATCTGGCAAAGATGTATATAGTAAGTGGTGAGGTCCAGCCCAGATATAGATAAATATCAGCGACCAGAAGTGAATGATCGATAGTCGGTAAGAATATACAGGACGATTTGCAGCCTTTGGAACAAAGTAATACATCAATCCAAGGAATGGCGTGGTTAGGAAGAATGCTACAGCATTATGACCATACCACCATTGTACAAGGGCATCCTGAACACCTGAATAAAAAGAATAACTTTTTAAAGCGCTTACAGGAATTTCAATATTATTAACGATATGGAGTACAGCAACGGTTACGAACGTGGCAAGGTAAAACCAGATCGCCACATACAGGTGGCGTTGTCTCCTTTTAATCATCGTACCAATAAGATTGGCACCAAAGGCTACCCAGATCACGGCGATCGCAATATCAAAAGGCCATTCCAGTTCTGCATACTCTTTAGAGGAAGTATACCCTAATGGCAGAGTGATCGCTGCTCCAATGATAATAAGCTGCCAACCCCAAAAGTTGATATTACTAAGGGCATCGCTCCACATCCTCGCCTTTAAAAGACGCTGGGTAGAATAGTATACCCCGGCGAAGATCGCATTCCCTACAAATGCGAAGATTACCGCGTTGGTATGCAGCGGCCTTAATCTACCAAAGCTAAGCCAGGGTATACCTTCGGTTATATTTGGAAAAATGAACATAAAAGCGAGCAGTAAGCCAACGCTCATACCAATAATGCCCCAGAACATGGTGGCAATGATAAATTTCTTTACGATCTTATTATCGTAATAGAATTGCTGTAGATCCATAATTAATTAAATTTCTCTTTATTGACGGGTTGATTTTCTTTCGCTGGAGATTTAACAAGTTCATCTTCAAAAAGCATTCGTACAGAGGGTGTATACACATCATCATACTGGCCTTTCCTGACTGAAACTATAAAGGCTACGAAAAAGATGATGGCCACCACAACACTAATAGCCAGTAACATGTAGATAATGCTCATTATTCTGTTAATCTGGGTGTAAAAGTATTTCGGGGAAAGGCTCTAAAAAATGACGATTGTCAGCTTTGAGATTTTATTTTATTTTTTAAGCTTTTTTGATAGAATTTGAGTGGCCAGCGTTGTAAAAATCACGATGCTTATGGAGCTTAGCGGCATAAGGATCGCAGCGACCACGGGCATAAGATTCCCGGTGACTGCAAAGGCAAGTCCGGTAATATTATACACGAGAGATAGTATAAAGCTCGCCTGGATAATACTGACTCCCTTTTTAGCCAGATCAAAATAATCGGCTAAATTCGATAATATGGAGGCATCCATGACGCCATCACAGGCAGGAGAAAATACATTGATATCTTCTGAAACTGCAATTCCAATTTCACTTTGCGCAAGGGCTCCGGCATCATTCAGGCCATCTCCAACCATCATTACCTTGCGGCCTCCATGCTGTAGTTGTCTAATGAACTCAAGCTTATCACCGGGCTTCTGGTTAAAGTGTATTCCCGATTCCACAGGAAGTAAACTTTGCAAACGATCGCGCTCCCCCTCATTATCTCCGGAAAGTACAATGATGTATTTGTCCCTGGAAAGTTGCTGGAACAGGCCAGACATTCCTTTTCTATAAGTATTTCTAAAACTGAAGCAACCTTTATATTGCTCATTCGAACTTATATGAACTGCAGTTTTCCCATTACTAATTTCTTCGGAATCACTTTCTCCGGTAAATCTTGCTGAGCCGATTTTTATACGATTTCCTTCGAAATCGCATTCAATTCCTGCGCCCACATATTCTTTATAGCTATCGGGCGTTCGTATACCGTGATGCTGAAGGATCGAATACAATGATCTACTTAAAGGATGTGAAGAGGCTTTTAGACTACCACCCAGCATTTGAAGTTCTTTATCACTTAGTTCAAGTCCCTCATATTCAGCAGTGGTTTGTCCCGTCGTGGTGATCGTTCCAGTTTTATCAAAAACTACTGTATCAATTGCCGCCATTCTTTCTATTACTGAAGCGTCCTTTAGATAGATTCCTTTCTTTCCGAAAATTCTAAGCAGGTTACCAAGGGTAAAAGGCGCAGCAAGGGCGATCGCACAGGGACAGGCAATAATTAATACCGCGGTGAATACGTTCCATGCTTTTGATGGATCTGCGAACAGCCAGAAAGTGGTAGCCAGGACTGCAATACTTAGCACGGCAATGGTAAAATTTTTACTAATCCTGTTGGTAAGCGACTGGAAACCGAAAGATCTGTCCTTCTGAAATACCTCATTACTCCATAATTCAGTAAGATAGCTCTGCTCTACCCGCTTGAGAACCTTCAGTTTAATTATGCTGCCTTTTTGCCTTCCTCCTGCGTAGACTTTATCTCCTTCAGCTTTATTCACAAGGTCTGCTTCCCCGGTGACAAAACTGTAGTCAATGTTCGCCTGTCCTTCCAGAATTTCAGCGTCCATTGGGATAAGTTCTTCATTTCTAATGAGCACAGTATCACCTTTCCTGATCTTATAAACCTGAACCTGTTCTTCAACTTGTTCATCTTCAGAAGAGATACGGGTAACAGCAATAGGAAAATATGATTTATAATCTCTTTCAAAAGAAAGAAACGAATAGGTTTTTTGTTGAAAGAACTTTCCGAGGAGAAGGAAAAATACGAGTCCGCTAAGGCTATCGAAAAATCCCGTTCCCAGGTCGAGTACAATTTCTGCAGTACTTCTCACGAATAGCACGAAAATTCCCAGGGCAATAGGAACATCAATATTCAGCATTCCAGATCTAAGTCCTTTATAGGCAGAAATGAAATAATCCTTACCCGAATAAAATACCACCGGCAGTGAAAAACTGAACATTAACCAACGAAACAAATATTTGAACTGATCCAGCCAGAATTCATTGATCTCAAAATATTCAGGAAATGAAAGAAACATGATATTTCCAAATGCAAAACCAGCAACCCCGAGTTTATAGATCAGGCTTCGATCATGTTCAGATTCTTTTTTCTCGAAATTGTCCAGAGAAATATTCGGTTCGTATCCAATCCTACTAAGCAGGATTACCAGGTTTTTCAGGCTGATCTCTTCAGCAGTAAAACTCAGCCTGATCGTTTTCTTCGGAAAGTCGACCTGGGAGCTTTTCACTCCGTCATGAAGTTTATGAAGGTTTTCAAGGATCCAGATACAGGAACTACAATGTATAGATGGAATGCTGAATGATACTATTTGTGTTTTCTCATGATCGAATTCCAGAAGCCTGTCTACAATCTCTGCATTTTCGAGGTATTCATATTTATCATCTTTTAGCTTTGGAGAAATTCCGGGCGCTTCCTGCAGGTCATAATAATAGGAGAGATCATTACTATTTAAGATCTCGAAAACAGTTTTACAACCAGCACAGCAAAATGATTTCTTCTCAAAGGTGATCAATTCCTCCAGGCAATCCTCGCCGCAATGAAAACATGATTCCATATATCACAAATAAAATTAAGGCTACAAAACTGCCCAATTTGATCTCCTTAAAATATGACGGGCGTCATCGAATACATTCTTTACAACTATAAGGTTTTCGCTAGCTCACGAGGTTTTAAAATATTTCAAAAGCTGACATTCATCATAATTTACGTCCTATCCCTACAGCATCTTTGTACAGATTTAAAAATGTAAATGATATGAGACCTTACAGCACTTTAATGATGTTCGCAACAATACTCCTTCTAAGTATTGGAGTAAATGCTCAATCCTACCAACTGAATAATGAAGCTTCCAGTCTTCACATAGATGGAACCTCTAATATTCACGACTGGACCATAAAAGCCGAAAACACCGGCGGTAATCTAAGCCTGGAATTTGAAGATTCCAGCCTGGAAGATATCGAACTACTGGAATTTACGGTAATGGCTAAAAGCCTGATGAGTGGAAAAAGCGGGATGGACAAAAATACCTATAAAGCTTTAAATACAAATAAACATAAGCAGATCACCTTCAAACTAAAGGATGTACAGAGCATCGAGAAAGTTTCCACGGGTATCTATAATGTAAAGACCACAGGTAGTTTGGAGATTGCAGGAACAAAAAGAGATATCAAACTTAATTTCAAACTAAAATCTTCCTCCAACGCGATCACTCTAACAGGTGAGCATAAGCTGAACATGACCAATTTTGGTGTGGAAGCACCAACAGCAATGTTTGGAACCATCACTACAGGAGAAGATGTCGTAGTAAAATTCGAATCCCAGTTCAATAAATAATAATTCAACCTTAAAATCAATAACTATGAAAACTTTCACTACATACCTAAGTATCGTATTAATGGCCCTTATGGCTATGCCAGCAATGGCTCAGACGCAACGTGATCTGGATAACTTCCGTTTCCGTGATCAAAGAGGTATTAATCAATTTGAAGCTCCAAAAGATACCGTAACCACATTTGATGGTGTACATGTAAGAGTTGGTGGTGCTTCCACTATCCAGTTCCAGACACTTAGCCAGGAAAACGATGGACCGATAGAACTGGTAGATCTTGGAAACAATTTTAACCTGGCAACAGCCAACCTGGATCTTGATGTGGCACTATACGACGGAGTAAGAATGCACTTGAGAACTTACCTTTCTTCTCAACACCACAACGAAGCCTATGTGAAAGGTGGTTATATACAGGTGGATAAACTTAATTTTATTAGCGAAGGATTTGCTGAAGATCTAATGGATCATTTAAGAATTAAGATTGGTCACATGGAAAATAACTATGGTGATGCCCACTTTAGAAGAACAGATAATGCCATGTCTACTTACAACCCTTTTGTTGGTAACTACATCATGGATGCATTTACTACTGAAGTTGGAGCAGAACTATATTACTTTGATGGTCCATGGTTAGGAATGGTTGGTATCACCAATGGTAAGCTTAATCAAAATGTATCTGATAAAGACCAAACCAGCCCTTCATTCCTTGCTAAATTAGGATTTGATAACCAGTTTTCTGAAAATGGAAGATTCAGACTTACAGGATCTGTATACCACAGTGCTCACAATGATGCCAGAGGAGTTTATCTTTACAGAGGTGACCGTGCCGGATCCAGATATTACGAAGTATTGAGTGATGTAGAAGGTGGTGGTGATGGTTTTAGAGGTGGTATGGTTGTACCGGATTTCAGAAATAAAATGACCTCTATCATGATTAACCCATTCGTGAAAGTTGGCGGACTTGAATTCTTCGGAATTTTTGAAACAACTTCAGGTAGAGATGGTGGCCAGTCTGATAACAGGACTTACAACCAGTATAGTGGAGAGCTTCTTTACAGATTTGGAAATAACAACGATTTTCATATAGGTGGACGTTACGGTATGGTAGACGGGGAACTTAGCAGCGGTGAGGACATCGATGTGAATAGATTTCAACTTGCAGCAGGATGGTTCATGACCAAGAATATTCTAATGAAACTGGAATATGTAACCCAGGACTACGACGGGTATCCAGTTACCGACATTCACCACGGAGGAAAGTTTGATGGCCTTATGGTAGAGGCGGCAATAAGCTTCTAATCCAGAATCAATGCTTGTAAGGGTAGCATAATTAGGCCATAAGGGACTAAATATGCTACCCTATTTTTAATAACCTCAAAATTTTCTGATCATGAAACGACTTTTAATATGCATTGGATTTGTGCTGTTTGGATGGTCTAACCAGGCTCAGAACGATTTCGAAAAAGAAACGATCCGGCTACTTCCAGAAAGTGAACTGATCATCTCGGGAAGTACGAACGTGAATAAGTTTCATTGTGAATTCGATATAGAACTGATATCAGATAGTAAACAGGTAAAATACCTTCATGAGCACGATCTTATAAAGTTTACTGACCTACAGCTAAATTTGCTTACCAAAGGGTTTGATTGCGGTAATAGAAAGATGAACTCAGATTTTCAGGATCTTTTAAAGAGCGATTCGTATCCACAGATCGTGATCGATATTGTGCAGGTTAGAGACTTAACTTCAGAAGAACCCGAAGCAGAAATTCGAGTAGAACTGGCTGGTCAAACCAATCATTACAAGTTGCAAGTTAGCATACATGAACAACGTTTTAAAGGAAAATTCAGAATGAATATTAGAGACTTTGGACTTGAGCCTCCTAAGAAAGCGATGGGTCTTATCATAGTCGACGAACATATTGAGGTAGCTTTCGATTTAAAGTTAGCACGTTAGAATAGCTCTGAGATTTTCGTTAAATTATAATGCTGACAAAATTTACCAAAACATAAAAAAATGAATGATCTAAAAATTGTATCAGCCCAGGACGCTGTAAAGGAAGTAAGATCTAACCAGAGAGTGTTCCTGCAGGGAGCTGCTATGACACCAAATATATTAATAGACGCACTTTGTGAGAGATACCAGGACCTTAAGAATGTAGAAGTCATACAGATCCATACGGAGGGAACAGCTCTTTATACTCAAGCTCCCTACCAGGATTCGTTTAAGACCAATAGTTGTTTTGTGGGTGGAAACGTTAGAAAGGCAGTAAATTCAGATTATGGAGCTTATATTCCTATTTTTCTAAGTGAGATCCATGTGCTCTTCCGAAGAAATATTCTTCCCATTGATTTTGCTTTTATCCAGGTTTCCCCGCCAGATAAGCATGGATATTGTTCTCTGGGAGTTTCCGTTGATATTACGCTACCTGCCATACAAAATGCAAAGAAAGTGATCGCCCAGGTGAATCCTCATGTTCCTAGAACACATGGCGACGGGATTATCCATATAAGTCAGATTGATGCTGCTATCGAGGTAAACCAGCCAATTCATGCTGCACATCCAGCTGAACCTACTGAAATTGAGAAACAAATAGGAAGACATGTGGCAGGTCTGGTAGAGGATGGCGCAACGCTACAAATGGGAATTGGAGGAATCCCGAATGTGGTGCTGAACAATCTAACCAATCATAAAAGACTGGGAATTCATACGGAGATGTTCTCAGATGGAATTCTACCACTTATCGAAAAGGGAGTCATCACTGGTGAAGAAAAAGAGATCAAAACCGGCAAACTGGTTACCTGTTTTGCGGTTGGTTCCCCGAAGTTATATGATTTCGTAGATGATAATCCACTGGTGCATTTTAAGGAAGCTGCTTACACCAATGATACGGCCATCATTAGAAGGAATCCAAAGGTGACCGCGATCAACTCGGCGATAGAAATTGACCTTACCGGCCAGGTTTGTGCAGATACCATCGGGAAAATACAATATTCTGGAGTGGGTGGACAAATGGACTTTATAAGAGGCGCTTCATTATCTCATGGAGGAAAAGCGATTTTTGCGATGCCTTCTGTAACCAGAAATGGAGTTTCCAAGATCGTTCCGTATCTAAAAGAAGGTGCCGGAGTGACTACCACCCGTGCTCATGTACATTACATTGCTACTGAATATGGAGTGGTTGATCTTTTCGGAAAGAATCTAAAACAACGAGCCGAGGCATTGATCTCGATAGCACATCCAGATCACCAGGATGAATTAGCAAAACAGGCTTTTGAGCGGTTGAACGCCTAAAACTTAATTAATTTTTTATACTACCGTAAGCGGAACGAATTCATACTGAAAGCGTTCCGTTTCTTATTTTATATCTGTTTATAACTGAAGATCAATTACTTCAGAAATAATATTTCAGGGATAGAAGAGCTGTTTAATGACTGTGGTCATATTTTAGAAGAATGCCTGAGGCTATTTTTACACCATCATTAAAACTAGAAATCATGACTTTTTATCAAAAACAACTTTCAGAATTTACAAGAGATTTTTACGCAGGAGCATCTACAGGGATTATCGTTTCAAGTTGTCTTGGATCCATTGCAGCCATGCTTATACTAATGAACGGTCACGCACTGGCAGATATGATCCAGCTTGGAATGATCGTAGTGGCCTGTATGTGGTACAATGCTTCAGTCCTGGCACAGTTAAAAGCAAAATTCGTTTTTAATTCTTTAATTATTAGCATATTAATGAGTACTACCTTCATTCTTATCAATATCTTTCAGTAGATGCAGAAAGATGTAAAGGATCGTGAGGATATTCATAAACTGGTACTGGAATTTTACAGAAAAGTTCGAGAGAATGAGGAAATAGGTTACTTTTTCAATACGACCATCCAGAATTGGGATTCACACCTGGAAAAGATCACAGATTTTTGGGAAAGCAACCTCTTTTTTACCGGTAGTTTTCAAGGAAATCCTGCCATCGCCCATGTAAAAGTTGACAGGGCACATCAAAATACGATTACCGAATATCATTTTGGTATCTGGCTCAACCTCTGGTTCCAGACCATAGATGAGCTTTATAATGGAAAAATGGCCTCCCGCCTTAAAAATAATGCTCGCAAGATGTCTACACACCTATTCCTTAGGATCTACCAGGGCAGACATTTAAAAAATTAAATATCTAATTTTTATAGCTCAAAGGCTGGATTATTCAGTTCCTGCTGAGTCTATCGGCTTCATTCTTTCAAACACTTTATAAAATACTAAGCAATTTGAAGCAGATTCATCAAGAGATGACTTTAGAAGTTTTAACCGTGGTACACGAAAATAGGGATCTCCACATTCATCTCTGCGGAAAAGCCGTGCCTTGAATGAAGCAATCTATCACAGATGCTCAAATTTTTCCCTACCACGAATATAATATGAAACTGTCTCTGAATTTCTCTGAATAGATCACGGGTAAATGGAACAGGAGTTTCAAACGGAATATCCCTGTTATCCTCTTTTGGATATTTAATATCCCCATCTTTAATCTCAAGCAGTGTAAATTGAGAAGATTGTAAGAATTGAAGTTTGTCCAGAATATTGTTCTGTTCCTGCACTGCTAAGACTGCGGGATCTACTGGAAAAACCGTCTTTTCAGGTTTCTCATACGTACATCCTCCAGGTACGGCAATAATGTTGCACTTAATCTTTCTAACTACCTCATAGGCATGATCCCCAAGAATTGGATGGGCATGCTCATTCTGGCTTACTGCGCCAATAAAGATCAAGTCAATCTTCTTATCTATGAGTGCTTTTCTAATAGCACCTATAAGATTTTCTGAAGACAGAATAAGATCGAATTTATGCAATTTTGGTTTAGAATACTCGCCAAGAGAATCTACGGTTCTCTGTAGCGCATCGAGCGTGGAAACCAATTCCTTTTCCAGGCCTTTACTAGCAGATCTCTCAAAATTGAAATTATGAATATTCAGAATATGAAAATTCACTTCCTTATCATGAAGGAAATCTACCGCATATTTACCTGCATTGGTCGAGGTTTCTGAAAAATCGGTTAGTATTAGAACATTCATCTATCTTCACTTAATACAGCGAAATTAGGCGAAGTCCTTCTGCAAAAAAATGATGAAAATCAGTTCTTATAAATTTAATGAGCTAGTATTCATTTTACCATTTTCAATGCCTGTGAATCCAGTAATTTTATATTCCTACCCTCGATCTCAATAAGTCCTTCTTTTTTAAATTCTGAAAGAGTTCTTATTAAACTTTCCGGAGCCATTCCAGCGACTCCAGCCAGGTCTGCTCTTGAAATCCTGATACTTTTTAAGGGATGTTTTTCGATCCTTTCAGCAAATAGAAGAATAGTATTGGCTGTTTTCTTTCGAACTGAGCCATAGGCCATATCCATTAACTGGTTTTTTAGCTCAGATAGATTATTGTTCAAAACCTCAACAAGTTGCATCGTGATCTTTGGGTTTCCAGCCAGGATCTTTTGAAATTCCTCTCTCGAAACCGTATACAACTGCGTCTCTTCCATAGCGGTGGCATAATCCTCATAAGATGACTGAGGATCATTTGCGTGATTTCCGAAAAAATCATCTTCCTTATACAGCTCGGTGATCAACTCCTTTCCCTGGTTATCCAGGCGATGAGCCTTTACAATCCCGCGTTTAACGAGATAGAAATAATTCGCGTGTTTATCTTTCTCATAAATGGTTTCTCCCTTTTTAAAATACTGGAGTTCCTGTTTTGAGAATAGTTCCCTGAGATCGTTCAGGTCTTTCAGCTTCTCCTCATCCTCAGGCGTTTCCTCTTTGATATAAGATTTTAGAATTGCCACTTTTGCGAGCCTGCTTTCAATAGCACTTAACAACTCTTCTTCTTCAAAAGGTTTGGTCAAATAATCATCGGCGCCCAGGTCCATTCCTTTGCGAATATCCTTATGTTCGGTTTTTGCTGAAAGAAATATGAATGGAATGTTTAAAGTTGAAGGATTTTTGCTGAGAGCTTCTAAAACTCCATAACCGTCAATCTCTGGCATCATGATATCGCAAATGATGATATCGGGAACTTCCTTCTTAGCGGTCTCGATTCCAAGTTTTCCATTAGATGCGGTGATCACATCGTAATTGGAAAGTTCTAGCAATTCTGCCGTATTTTCCCGCACTGTGACATCATCCTCTATTAGCAACAATTTTTTCATAAGTCGGCTTAAAATTTTATGAGGTTAGGACTTATCCATAGGAACTTCTATGGTAAAAGTGGTTCCTTTATTTTCTTCGCTTTCAAACTGGATTGTTCCTCCCAGGTTTTCAAGATGAGTTTTCGCAATGTTCAATCCAATTCCTGTTCCCTGGTCCAGCAAAGCATTTTCTGCTCTAAAATATCGCTCAAAAATATGTTTTTGATCTTTCTTCGGAATCCCTCTCCCCTGATCTTTAATTTTGAAAACGATTAAATCATCATGGAAATCGACCATGAATTGAATGGAAGTATTTTCAGGAGAATATTTGATCGCGTTGCCTAATAGATTGGAAAGAATCAATTCAAGGATCTTTTCATCCATAAAAAGCTCTACATCTTCGATATCTTTTGGGTAAGAGATCTCCTGACCATCCTTGAGGGTAATATTTGCATTGTAAATGACTTCGTTAATAAGTCGCTTTAGCCTGAATTTTGAAAATTTGTACTGTCCTCTTCCGCTGTCCAGACGTTCAATGGAAAGGAAATCATTCAGAATATTATTGAGGTAATGAACCTTATTCCTAATGGTCACGAGATGCTTCTCGCGCTTAGGCTGTTGTTCTTCTTTGGTATATTTTTCAGCAAGAGTAGCAGAAGTGAGGATTCCGCTCAAGGGAGTTTTAAATTCGTGAGATACCAGTGAAAGGAACTTGGTTTTTAGTTCATTAAGCTCTTTTTCTTTCTGAAGAGCATCTTTGATCTTTTCTTCAGCTTCTTTTCTGCGATTGATCTCTTCTCCAAGTTCGACGTTCAGGTTTTTAAGATCTTCTACACTTTCACTTAGTTCCCGGGTTCTAAGTTCAATTTTCTCTTCCAGCTCAGTATTTAGCTCTCTAATTTGCCTTTGGGTCTCCTTACGGATCGTGATATCGATGATTAGCGACATCACATACTTTTCACCCTCGATCTCAAATGGATTAAGACCTGCTTCCACAGGAAATAGTGAACCATCCTTTCTTACACCATAAAGATCACGGCCGTGACCCATCTGGCGTTTTTCACTATTATCAATAAACTGATCTACGTGTTTATGATGCACATGATGGTAGTCTTTGGGTACCAGACGATCAAGATGTTGACTCAATAATTCCCCTTGCTTATAACCGAACATTTCTTCAGCAGCAAGATTAGCTGCAACTACGATCTGCCTAGAGTCGACTACAATGATACCTTCAGAAGCTGCCTGGAACAGTAAATTAAGAATGTTCTTATTATCGAAAAAGTTTTCCTGCAAAGTGGGTTTCGTTTGAGATCACTAAGTTAAAATCTTTTTTATGATCCCCCATAAACTTGAGGCCTTATTCGTCTAGACCTGGAGTATGATCCTGATATCCATCCTTGAATGTTTTGCTGGTTTTATAATCATCGGTAAGGACTTTATAAACTGTAATGAGAAACAGCGCCTGGCCTGCGATCATGAGGTAAAAAACCGGTGCGAAACTAGTTCCTGTAGAAGCCAGTATGGTGAGAAGCAATAGCATCACACTGGTAATGATCAAAAAAGTTATTCCTGTAATTTTCATTGTTTTCTATTTAATTTACAGAAAATTAGAAGGAACGATTCATAATATTTATCTAAAATAGTTGAAGATAGATCAATATTTTCATGATTTCTGTCATATTTTTTCACGTATGCATCTTTTAGCTTTACGTATCGACCAAAAATTGTGATATTATGCTCAACCAGATACACTATGTGAAAATTCCTGAAAGTCCCGCACTGAGCAACTTTACGAACCGGAAACTAGATCTTCTTCGTCGAAGATATGATACCATACAGAATTTGCATGTTCATTTTAAGCTAGAAAATACCAGGCATGGAAATGCTAAATTTTGCGCGATAGAATGCACAACTCAGGGCTTCAGGATTCATGCCAGCGCTACCAGGGAATATTTTGAACACGCATTAAAGACGGCTATGAGCGAGTTGATAAAACAGCTTGAAAAGAGAAATGCCGTATTACAGATTGTCTAATTAAAAGCTAAGTATCATGAAAACTATATTCGTACCCGTAGACTTTTCAAAATATTCTGAAAACGCACTCGAAGTGGCCGCCGACTTGGCGAAAAAACATGGTTCCCGGATCATTCTCGCACATATGCTTGAAATAGCTAACTCCTACCTCACCAAGGATCAACAGCAGGAAGTATTTAACGTGATGTATTATATAAAGATCGCAGACCAGCATTTCAAAGAACTTCGGAAGAAGGAATACCTTAAAGGGATTGAAGTAGTGGAAGTGATGAAGCCCTATCGAATTTTCTCTGAAATTAATACCATCGCTGCGGAACATGATAGCGATTTAATCGTGATGGGATCTCATGGAGCGACGGGTATAAAAGAGGTTTTTATCGGTTCCAATACCGAAAAAGTGGTGCGTACAGCAGATATTCCCGTACTCGTTATCAAGGAGAGAAGTCCAGACTTCCATATTGATAAAGCGGTGTTCGTAACCGATTTTGATGATAGCAACCAGGATACTTTTAAAAGGGCCAGGAAATTCTTTAGTTATTTTGACGTTGAGCCTAAGTTGCTATATATTAATATTCCTGAAAAATTTATGAGCACAGCCGAAATAAAACGTAACGCACATAATTTTATGAGTACTGCAGGTATTGATCCTTCAGACTTCGACAAGCACGTAGTATTTTATGCTGATTATACCGCTGAAAGAGGTGTCTTCAATTATTGTGAAGAAGCGAAAATTGATGCTATCGCTATTTCAACGCATGGTAGAAAAGGTCTGGGGCATTTCTTCTATGGCAGTGTAGGAGAAGATGTTGCAAATCATGCTGATGTTCCAGTCATCACCTTTAAGATCTGAAAAATGAAGAAGGGAGCTACAAGTTATTAGCTCCCTTTTTTATTCTGAAACTAGAATATACTAGAAAGAATTCAGTGCTATTTTCACCATATCGCTGAGTTTTTGCTCTCTCATTTCTGCGGAAATTTCTTCAGTAGTTACCAGTGAATCAGAAATGGTTAAAATGGATAATGCTTTTACTCCAAATTTGGCAGACAGCGTGTATATTGCCGCAGTTTCCATTTCAGCACAAAGCACTCCATAATTAGCCCATTGTTTAAAATAATCAGGGTTCTCATCATAAAAGAAGTCAGATGAGAGAACGTTACCGGCATGAAATGGAATAGTGCTTTTTTCCGCGAAATTTATAGCTTTTAGTAGAAGGTCGATACTGGCGGTTGGAGCAAAGTCGGCACTACCAAACACAGCTCTGTTCAAGGAAGAATTTGTAGAAGCCGACATGGCGATCACAATATCCATCAATTTTAGCTCTGGCTGGAAAGCACCGGCGCTCCCAACCCTTATAAGGTTTTGAACTTTATAGGTCTCCAGCAATTCGTGACAATAGATGAGCGTTGATGGAATGCCCATTCCCGTTCCCTGAACCGAAACTCTTTTTCCTCTGTAATTTCCGGTAAAGCCGAGCATCCCCCGAATATTATTATAGCAAAAACTATCTTCGAGAAAGGTTTCAGCGATCCACTTTGCCCGTAAAGGATCCCCGGGAAGTAAGACCGTTTCGGCTATATCTCCTTTTTTCGCTTCTAAATGTATACTCATTTTGTTTGTATTGCTTTAGTTTCTGATGTGATTCAGAGGTCGATCAATTCCTCTTTTTAGTAATCTATGTTGTAAGAACTGTCGAATAGTTGAATAAAAGTATCGCTTAATATCTATACTGTCATTGAAAATAATTTCGCATCAGGTTTTTTCCTGATTAACCTGAGATCAAAAGCCATACACACATTTCTAACAAATGGCCTTCCTTTCTCGGTAACAATGATATAATTTGAATCTCTTTCTATGAGTCCGTCATCTGCCATCTCCTGTAAACTAATAAGGACATCAGGTAATTCCTGGAAAGTTTGATCTGCCGTATACCAGGAAGTTTTCAGCTTACACATTATATTGAGAACATGTTTTCTAATAATCAGATCTTCTTCGTTTAAAATATGTCCTCTTAATAAAGGGAGCATCCCATTATTCACCAGATTTTGATATTCTTCCACACCCTTCACATTCTGGGCGAAACCATACCAGCTATCACTAATCGCAGAAACACCAAGCCCTAACATAGCCTGAGTTTTCGAAGCCGTGTAGCCCATAAAATTTCTATGCAGCGTTTTATTATCTAGTGCCATACTGAGAGTATCAGATTTGAGGGCGAAGTGATCCATCCCAATTTCTACATAACCGGCATTTAATAACATTTGTTTACCAGTTTCATACTGCACGCGTTTTTCAGCCGCAGTGGGAAGATCCTTCTCGTTAAAACCTCTCTGCCCGCTACCTTTGATCCATGGAACATGGGCATAACTATAAAAAGCGATCCTGTCTGGCATTAGCTCCAGGGTACGTTGCATGGTATAAATGATATCGTTTCTGGTCTGAAATGGCAATCCAAAGATAATATCATGACCTACTGAAGTAAAACCAGCTTCCCTTGCATTTTGCGTTGCAAGTAGGACATTTTCATACGACTGAACTCTATGAATAGCTTTCTGTACTTCTGGGTTATAATCCTGAACTCCATAGCTTACCCGGGTAAATCCAAACTTTGCAAACAGCTCGAGATGTTCCCTACTGGTATTATTGGGATGCCCTTCAAAACTAAATTCGGAAGCTTTAGATCTTTTGGCGCGTTTGAATATTCCTTCCAGTAGGTAGCCCAGGTTTTCAGCAGAAAAGAAAGTGGGAGTTCCTCCTCCCAGGTGCAGTTCCCTGATGACCGGTTTTTCCGGAAATAAAGTACAGTACATCTCCCATTCTTTTAGAACCGAATTGATATAGGGAACTTCCATTCCATGGTTTTTTGTAATTCTCTTGTTACAACCGCAAAACGTGCAAAGACTTTCACAGAATGGTAGATGTATGTAGAGGCTTATACCTTCAGAAGAATTTGATTCTCTAAAACTTTGAAGTAGCGATGATTTCCAGGCAATTTCTGAAAAGCTGTCCTGATCCCAGTAAGGAACGGTTGGATAGCTGGTGTACCTTGGACCCTGTATATTATACTTCTGAACTAAGGCTGAATGAGTCATAGTAAAATTTTGAATTCAAAACTATGAACAGGTTCAAAAAGGAAATATGACAACCGTCAGCTAAGAGGAAATCTTCTCTTCTGAAGTAACTTCAGAATCAATGTAAAATCGAGTCGTCATAGTAAAAAGGTTTAGCAACTAAAGTGTTGAATTATAATAGGATAAGAAAAGTTCTATAGCACTAAAATGCTTGTAGTTCTAAAATAGAATAGCACCTAATACTAAAAATCCTGCACGATCATATGCAGGATTTAAAACTTTAATATATCTGAACTTGACTATTTGGCCTGAATCAACTGATAAGCTTCTCTAACCTGGCCTTTGATCATTTCTGGCATCTGGCTTTGATCCAGTTTTTCGAATTGCTCAAGATCAAGGTCGGGACCTACCAGATACTGATACTTTCGATCTTCGCTTACTATTATAGACACAATAGCAAAATGATCTCTTTGAGAGGTATTTATGGCTACCTGATCTGGAATTACTTCAAATTCTATATTGAAATTTTGAAGGTTTTCATCGATCTCTGTTTTATCCATATTAAGATAAAGATCGTCCAGGATCTTCTGGCCACTATTATATTCAACTATTTCGCCATTATCATTTTTTAATTTCATATTCTCCATTTCTTCTAAGTTTATGAAAGCTAAGATATCATCACTTTCAGATTTTTTTCAAAAATAAAAACCAAAACCCTGGTAAAATAATCTAAAAGTTGGTTCTGGAATTGCTCTAAACGTATATCAGAGCTTTTCACCGACTTTTCTACTACTCAGGAGTATGTAAACAACCTCAAGCGTTGAATTGCAGTGCTGAAAGAGTTTGAGATAATAGATTTTATAGAAAACCTTGTCCAAATAATATGATTATAGACTAATTAGAGAGAAAAAGTCTATTTATATTAAAAGACAGGTATGATCTATCCTTGCCAGAGTAAGTCATTAATCTCCTCATGGGAAACAATGGAATTCGCTCCAGCTTTAGAAGCTACCAATCCCGCTAGAGCACAAGCAAAATCTAAGGCCAAATTGGGTCTTTTTCCTTGAATTAATTGGGATATGTAACCCGCTAGAAAAGAGTCTCCCGCACCAACGGTATCTTTTACTTTTACCAAAAAACCCGTGTTGTGGTAGAATTTTCCATCGTAAAATAAAGTTACACCACAAGCTCCCAGGGTAACGCAAATATGATCTGTTTGAGTATGTTCAGAAACCAATTTGAGCATATCTGTCACTGAGGTGGCACTATCACCTTTCAAATAATTGCAAACCTCTTCAAGCTCATCTCGGTTAAGCTTGATGAAGTCGGCATAGGACATTAAATCAACTAAAGTGGCCATATCATAATGTGGCTTTCGCAGGTTTACATCCAGCACCTTATAATTGGCTGCTTCGAGAAGTTCAAATAAGGTTTTTCGAGAAACTTCATTTCTATTTACCAGACTTCCGTAAATGAAATAATTTGCTTCCATAACCTTTTTCTTTAACACCTGGGTAGGTTCAATGAAATCCCAGGATGCTGGAAACCTGATGTCATAGGACGCATTCCCATTCGTATCTACATCAACGTTTACAATACCCGTTTCGTAATTCTTATCTTCCTGGATAATATGACTTTGTCCGTTCTCACTCAAAAATTCTACGAGTTTTTCTCCATATTGATCATTACCAACTTTACTGATTATCGTTGAATCTACTTTCAGGGAATTCAGCCTTAAAGCCACATTTAAGGGTGCTCCTCCAATTTTTTCTCCTGTGGGCAGTAAGTCCCAAAGGACTTCTCCAAAACAAACTACATTTTTAGACATAATCTACCTTAAAAGTTATTCAACGTATTTCCAGTCAATTGCATTCATTTGCCAGATAGATAAACTCTTTATCTTTTTATTGTCTGGACTTATTATCTTCAAACCTTCTGCATCTTCCTTTTGAAAATAAATTCTATCAGTGATAGAAACTTTATCGTTAATATAAATTTCAACCATAGAGCGATCCAGGAATACACGAATATTTAGTTCCGAAATATCATCACCAACGGGTGCTTTCAAAGCTTTAAAAGCGCGCTCGGGATTTTCCTGCTTTTTATTAAAAACAACAGACTTTGTATCGGGATCGTAATAGATCATAGCTTTGGTATAACCATCACTGGTACGGCGTACTTCTATGCCCTGCTTAGAATCTGAAGCTTCAAGATTCATTTCAATTTCAAACTGATCTCCTTTTACCTCAATAAGCTCAGCGTTAAGGGTTTCTATGCTACAATCATCGCAGGATACCAGTTCCTCTCCTCTTAAACTTTTAATTTCTTCAATAGGAGCAAATCTTAGTTCGTTGGAGTCATTTAACCATAACTCTATGGGCAGTCCGGCATTATGTGCCCATCCCATATTATATGTATCTAAGTTTCCATATTTCCCCTGTGCGATGGAGAATACAATAGTTCTTCCAGTTTTTGGATCAACAAATCCGCTGGGACCTGTAAAACCAAAATCTCCATAATCCATTAATTTCGGTTCAGGATCATCCGGTACAAATTGCTTTTTATCCTGATCGAATTCTCCTATCCAATAGAAGACCTCTACATCAGCTTCATTTCTAAGTGGTAGGACGAGGAGTGCGTACTTTTCTGTCTTAGAACCGTCTTCTCGGCTCAAAGGAAGAAATATTGGTAACTCCCATACACCTCCCAGATAAGGATACTTTTCAATATCTGAAATATAAAATGGCTTCACATAACTCCAATTTATAGCATCTTCAGACTCAAATAAAGGAGCGCTTCCTCCTTTTCCCTCGATCCCGGAACCAACAATCATATAATATTTATCTTCGATCTGGAAAACAAAAGGATCACGAAATTCATTTTTTTTGTATTCGTCAGGTTTGTCGACTATAATATTCGTTTTCTCCCATGCCTGAAGGTTTTTATCTGTAGTATCCATTGGGATCGCAATGGATGTATATTGATTCTGATCCTTAGATAGATTGCCTGCGGTATAAAATAACATAGGTGTGTTATTGGGTCCTACATAGGCAGAACCAGACCAGATACCATCAGGTGCCATGAGACCCTTTTCGGGAGCTAAAGCAATTTTAGTATGTTTCCAGTTAATCATATCATCACTAACCCAATGTCCCCAATGAATTTGCCCCCAATAAGGTCCAAATGGATTATGCTGGTAGAACAAATGATACTTGCCATTGTAATACATGGGCGCATGTGGTTCATTCATCCAGTGAGCCGGAGCTGTAGCATGATAGGCTGGTTTAAAGCGCTCGCCAGAATACTTTGAATAATCCAGTCGCAAAGCTTTCTCCAGAACCGTGTTTCTTAATCTGGTTAATTTGCTTCGATTAATATTATCAGGTTCTGCCAAGCTAGATATTTCCACCTCGTCGAGCAATCCACTGATCATATTAAATTTAAATTTTTCACTAAATCCACCTGCATCTGAATTTCGACCTATCCTCAAATTCAGCTTTTTTTTATAAAAATCCTGAAAGTTTATTTTAAAGGACTCTTCCAGAATAGCTTTATCATTTATTCTAAGCTTTACCTCATGTCCGTTTTTAATTAACGAAACATAATTCCAACTATTTTTGTCTAAAAATGAATTCTCATTTGTTATTCTTTCAGAAGTTGCACCTTGCTGAATCTCTACAGCTAACTGGCCATGCTTAAGCATTCCTATTCTAAAAGCGGTAGTATCCCCCTGGCTATAGAAATCAAGAATTGATGAAAGTTTATTTCCGATAGCACTGTCAAATGCTCTTGGTGCAATCCAAAAACTAATTGCAAAGTCATTTTTTAATTCAACTTCTTTTATCTCAAGATAAGTGGAATAACCGTCAAAGAGCAGACTACCATTTTTAACCCCTTGCTCTTTCCATAGGTATTGAGGTTTTACCTCATGCATAGAATAAGAGGAATTGAAAAGTTGGACCTGATGATCCTCCTGAAATTCTTCCCACCATTCACTCCCGTCAAAACTCAAGGCAAGTTGAGTCTCTTGCGATCTTCCATACACCGTGAAAAGAGAAATTATAAAAAATAAGAAAGCTGATCTAAACATAAGAATAATTAAAAACTGGCTAAAGGAATTAAAGACCTTCAGCCAGTAAGTGGCTAATTTCTATAAAGTAGATAGGTAGTCAATCGAGTTCTTATACATTCCTTCTATATTATCTCGATATTCGTTTGTACGGCCATCATTCATATTCCACTCAATACCTCCAATACCTATAGCGATAATAGTACCACTATAAGGTGATTTTGGTTGAAATTCTATAATCCCTGGACAACATTCATCTGCAACACCACCCCAAACAGCAAGCACAACTCCATTATATAATCTTTCAAACTCTCCGAATTGTCCTAATTGATGTCCTGCGGCTAAAAGAGGAGAAGCATCCCATAGATTATTATGGTCTTCTCTATATCCAGCATCGATAACTGGGATGAATCCATTTTCATCAAATTCAATAAGCCCAGGATTAAAGGAATAAATGGGGTGATTAAGCTTCGAGTTTGCGAAATTCACTCCGCCATCAATTGTCCAGGTATCAGGAGAGTCAAACCCTTCCCCATTACCTTGAATGGTTTGCATGCCGCTTTTATCCCTACCGATCGTTTCAGCAAAGCTAGTGGCCATACCGCCTAAAAGCATCTTACCACCTTCAACTACATATTGTATGAAAGCAGATTTACTATTGCCTTCTGTAAATACTGCAGGAAGTTCTGAGGAGCCAACCTGGTCGTAATAAAAAACTACTACATTAAACTCCTCCAGATCTTCATAGGTGACTTCTGCAGCATTTATATATTCAAAGTCTTCGGGATAAGTCTCATTTACCCATTGAGCCGCAGCGACAATATCATCATCAGCATTAGCAATTAACTCGTCGTAACTTTCGGCCGCTCCAAGAAATCCTATTTTACTAGGTAGTACTCTTGTAATTAACTGATAATTACGCGTCGAATTTCCATAGATCGCAGAAATTTCCTGTCGCTGTGAAAGATCTAAAACTGTACCGCTTGGGGGATCAATCTGGACGCCATCTGGAGCTTCTATTTCCAATTCTACACTTGTAACATCGGTACGAGGTGGAAGCACCAGGTTTATTGTACTCTGTAGATTATTTACAGTTGCTTTGGTTCCGTTTCCTGATAGTTCAGTGACTATATTTAGCACGGGATCTAAGTCCTCATCAAAATTTTCTCTTTCGTCACATGATACAAACATGGTTATGGAAAGGAAACAAAGAATATAATATTCAAACTTCTTTATCATAGTGCGTGATTTTTAATCTTCTAAATTATATAGGTAGTCTAAAATATTACCGGTAAATCTTTCAATATTGGACTGGTAATCGTTTACAGTTCCATTAGAATCCCACTCATATCCAACAATAGTATTCTGGATACTAAAAATAGAACCTTTAAAATCTGTGGAAATTTGATCATCGAACATTTCATGGTTATTAATATCAGTTCTGTTCCATAAAACTGCTCCATATCCGAAGGCATCTCCAATATGTCTCAGCGTTCCAAATTTTGTTGCAGCCAGAGTTTGTTCAAATGTTGTTGCCGCATCTTGTCCACAACAACTTGGATCTAGAATCCCGTCAAAATGTTGCCACCAGATCAAACGTACTTCTCGTGTTGCTGAATTTTGAAGCGCCAGGTACTCTCCATTTTCAAAACTTAATCCTTCAAATACCGGATGTCCCTGTCTATCCAGCGAATTATTGGTAGGACGCATCCCAAGCCCCCAAATGTCGTCTGCTGGTTTTCCTGTATCAACACAACCTCCAGATTCAGCACATCCAAATTCCGAGTAAACATAATTTCCTGGCTCTCTAGGAGCTGAAAAGTCCGCTGGAACACGATCTAAAGAGAAAATCAAAGGATTTGCATCTCCGGCAATTAACATATCTCCTCCGTTCTGAACCCAGTTCTTCAATACCTGGGCTTTAGCTCCTTCAGGTCTTAAACTTGGAGGTAATAAAGTTGAAGCATTATCAGGAGTAGCGCTATAACCTAAATCTTCAGCGGGGGATAGATAATAAATCATGGCTACCTTGATTTCAGCCATGGTTTGTGGAGAAATCTCACTGAACTGGATATATTCAAAATCATCTCCATATGTATTTTGCATCCATGTAGCTGCAGCTTTAGCGTCATCATCAACAAGAGATTCTATATCCGCATGCTCGCCTAAAAATGCATACTTAGTAGGATTTGCCTGTTGAGTCTCCACTGTCACGGTGTAAGTTTTAGTTACATTCTCTGTATTGGTAACTGTATATTCAACCGGTTCTGTAAAATCAGTTTCAACTTCTGATGCAGGATCTATAGATTGTCCTTCTGGCAGATCAATTATCGGACTAAGGTTAGTAAGATCTGTTCCTGCAGGCATGGAAACATAAATAGTGCTTTCCTCATTATCGATTACTCCCGAAGATTCTTCTATCGTAAATGAATTGATTTTTGGTCCTTCAATTTGATTTACTACTACAGTATATTCGCTAGCACTAAATCCGTCATTAGAAAGTACAGTATAAGTAACCGGGCTTGTAAAATTCCTGGAAACTCCAGAAGCCACATCAACACTAGTACCATCTGCAATCACAAAGTTAGGTGCGAGATTAGCAATATCACCATCCTGGCTTCCTATTTCTACATTGATAGTATTGTTATCTTCATCAATTACACCTGTATTTTCGCCTATAGTAAAGCTTAGAATTTTTGGATCTCCAAATGCACCAACCATGGCTGTATATTCTCTATTCGCACCATTTTCAGCCATTGTTTGAAAAACTACCGGTCCACTCGAAAAATCGATAGTTGAACCAGATTCGGGCGTTACTGTTGTTCCTTCAGGAACGCTTAACATTACATTAATTGAGGAGAGATCTGTTCCTGCGGGTAAAGTCATCGTAATTGTTGCAGATGAATGTTCTATTTGAGCGAACTCTCCATTCACCTCGAAAGACCTAATTATCGCCTGAGCGAAATCTGGCA
>NZ_JBLWIM010000012.1:428154-442502 GCF_048381525.1 Christiangramia qingdaonensis | reverse complement strand
CTACAGGAATTCAGTAGGAAAAATGGTAATAAAAGTAACATACCAGCGGCATATCTTACTATATTTTTCAATGATTTCATTTTATAAAGTTTTAATTGATTTCGATTAGTTTTTAATATCCGGAACGTTGAGTATATGTTCCACCACTGGCATCTATTTCAACCTGCGGAATTGGTAAATAATACTCATGAGGTTCAAGATTGGCGCCTGTTAAATAAGGTCTTCTAACTTGTTCACTTGATACATATTGATCGATATAACTGTCTGCAATACCCCATCTTACAAGATCAAAAAACCTGTGTCCTTCATTAGCAAGTTCCAATCTGCGTTCAAATCTAAGTGCCTGAATTGCCATTTCCTGAGACATGCCCGTTGGATAAGTTTCTATAAGATAGTTAGCTGCATCTTCAGAAGGATTTTCAAAATCCTTGACATAAGGTGAATTTTTTGCTCTTGATCGAATCTGATTTATTATCTCAATACCTGTAGCTACATCACCGGTCTCTATTGAAGCCTCTGCTTTCCAAAGAAGTAAGTCTGCGTATTTGATCAACGGAAAATCTAAATTTCCTAAGGCCCATGGAAAACCGTTCGGGTTGGACGCCATACCATCAGAAGTAGGATAAATCATATTCTTCTTTCGAACATATAATCCGTAGGTGCCACTATCTCTACTCCAATTTTCCTGTTGTGCCATAGGTTCCCAATCCTTCCAGGTGATTCCAGGTCTCCCAATTGTATGATCAAGCCTTGGATCTACAAAATCTTGATCATCGACATTGCTGGAATTATAAGAGTTAAACAAAGGCAATCCGTTTTCTCCAACTTTATATGCATTGGCTAAATTCTGACTAGGTTTATGAAAGTCATCGCCATTCAAATAAGGATGGTTAGGGTTATCGCTAGGACTGTCAGGAGAATTTAAAAGATCTCCAAAATTTAAATTACCATATTGCGATCCGTCATTAATAGAAAACTGGATAGCGAAAATATTTTCAGGATTTCCATACCCTGGCTCTGAGTATAATCTTTCAATATCCTCTACAAGTCTATATTGACCTGAGTTAATTACTATATTAGTTTGATTTATTACCTCCTGCCATTCTTCCTGAAATAAATGAGCTTTGGCCAAATAAGATCTGGCTACCATTTCATTTACCCTTCCAAGATCAGGTTGCATTTCTGGTAATAGTTCAATTGCTCTGTTTAGATCACCTTCAATTTTTTCCCAGATAAAGGCTTCATCAAAGGTGTTGGGAATTTTGGTTAAATCAGTTACAGGTGTATTTTCATCATACCAAACTATTGAACCGAAATTCTTCATTGCTTCGAAGTAGAAATGAGCTCGAAGGGTATATAATTCACCTAATCTTACATCTCTATTTTCAAATTCACCATCTTCCAGGTTAACCAAAAATCTAATTCCTGTATCCACTCTTTTTAGTCCAAAATAAATTGATCTCCAAAGATTATATACGTTGTCACTTGAAGGAAAAAGATTATGAGTTTCCAACTGATGCATTCCTCCACCTGGGTTGTCTCCGGTACCTCCCCCGCCTTTGTAAGCGTCTCCAGATCTAATATCTGATGTTGGCCAGTTCGAAGGAGCATGATCAAAAGGATACAAATCTCTAAATTCACCTGTATTATACCTATAATCCAAAGCACTATATGCTGCAATCACAAGTTCTTCAGGCTCTAAATTGTCCTCAGAAATCGTATTATATTCGGTTACGTTCAGATCATCCTCTGAAACACAGCCGACGATCAATGTTACTCCAAAAAGGAATAGTGCCATTATTGATTTGTTCATTGTTCTTTTCATAAGATGTTTTTAAAATTTTGTTGAAACTCCGAAAGTGATTGACTTTGTATGAGGGATACCATAACCGGCGACTCCGATACCTCCAGCTCCAAGACCAGATACTTCATAATCAAATCCAGTAAAAGAAGTAAAGTTTAATAAGTTCTGACCAGACATATATAGCCTTAATTCATTTAGACCAATACCCTCCGCCGTTTGCTGAGGAAATGTATACCCCACAGTAATGTTCTTCATTCTAAAATAAGATCCATCCTCAATAAAATAACTTGATGGTTGAGTTTCGTTATTTACATTACTAGTACTAAGTGCCGGAATATTGGAATTTGCATTCTCGGGTGACCAGGCATCTAAAGTATTTTCTCCAAAATTGAAGCTGAAGTAAGTGAAATCTCCCAGGTTTCTTTGTGTATTATACAAGTCATGTCCTTGTTTACCATCAAAATAGGCACTAAGATTGAAACCTTTATATCCCAGGTTTAAACTTACCCCATAGATAAAGTCTGGATGAGGATTCCCAATAATAGTCCTATCATCAGAGTTAATAACTCCATCATTATTTAAATCTCTATATCTTATTCTACCTAATCCCTTACCCGGTTGTTGAGCATGAACAGCGACCTCTTCAGGTGTTCTGAAAAGTCCATCTGCTATTAGACCGTAAAATGAGGCAATAGGATCTCCGGCTCTGGTGATCGATACTCCATTCAAAAGGAAATTATTATCTGTATCAAGTGACTCTACATTGTTCTCATATTTAGAGAAATTAAGATCAACGCCATAATACCAGTCACCTTCAGCCTTATTCTGATAACTCAAAACTGCTTCAAAACCGATATTGGAAACTTCTCCTGCATTGATAAATGGAGGTTGTGCTTCTCCATTAATAGACTGGGGAATAGGTTGTAGAAGTAAATCTGTAGTGCGTTTGTCAAAGAAATCTGTGCTAAGAGTAAGACGATTTCTTAAAAACCCAATATCAAATCCTACATTGGTTTGGGCTGTTTGTTCCCATTGAATATCTGGATTCGCTTGTCTTGCCTGTACAATCCCTTCTGACACTCCAATACCATCTCCATCAATATCGTAATTCAGGAATTCAATGGCATTTCCAATAGAGCTATTGTAAAAAGTACTTAGATATAGGAAATTGGGTATTTGGTCATTCCCGTTTATACCGTAAGATGCACGAAGCTTTAAATTGGAAATTAAATCAGAGTCTTCGAGAAAACTTTCGTTTGAAACATTCCACGCGAAAGATCCTGCTGGATAAATGGCAAATTTATTATTAGGACCGAATCTGGAGGATCCATCCCTTCTCATACTACCTGATAAAATGTATCTGTCGTCATATACATATTTCAGGGATCCAAAGAATGATTGTTTTCTGTATTGGATTTCATTTTCAATAGTCCTGAATTCTGCATCGCTTTGAATAATATAGGATGGGTATTCAGTGATATCAACTCCATTTGTTAATTCTACTGTGGATTCAAAGTCTTCTTTTGTAAACTCTACTCCTCCTAGTAAATTAAATCTATGTTTGTTTATTTCGAAATCATAGGTTAATAGATTTGTCCAGATCGTTCTTAAAGAATTGTTTCTATCCTTTGAAACAGTAATATTGTTAAACACACTTGGAACTCTACCAACCTGAACAAAAGGTTGAGTTCTGGTATCAAATGCAAACTCGGTATAATCGAAATTCAATGAAGTATCGAAAGTTAAACCATCTAGTATATCAATTTTCGCAAAAACATTTCCTAACAAACGATTATTTCGTTGTTCATTTTTTCTGTTGGACCAAAGATTAGCGAGAGAGTTTGCTTTATCCTGAATTGTGGGTGCTGTATAATCGCCGTCTACTGTATATACTGGTATAAGTGGATTCTGAAGAATAGCATTTTCAAACTCATTAGCCTGTACTTCATTAAAATTTGAATACAGGAAATTCTCACCTATTATTATTCTATCATCCCAGAAATCAAAGCTTGTGTTCAGCCTCGCATTATATCTTTCATAATGGGTGTACTTCTGGATTCCATTATCTCTAGTGTAGTTGAGACTTGCAAATAGTTGCATGTCTTCCTTCCCATATCGATAACTGAAATCTGTATTGTAGGAAATTGATTCATCAATTATTACATCTAACCAATTTGTATCTGATGATCTGATTAATTCATCCTCATCTAAAAATTCAGGAATATCGAACCCATTACCGTTATCAGTTAGTACATTAAAATCTCCTGATATACCGTCATTTGCTCTAGCCTCATAATAGACATCTGCCCATTGCCGTGCATTTAGAATATCGACTTTATCTCTTAGCATATTAACCGTAGCCTCGGATTTCACAGCAAACTCTGATACTCCTGCTTTACCTTTTTTAGTGGTAACTACAATAACCCCATTTGCAGCTGAAGTACCATATAAAGCAGTTGAGGCACCATCTTTTAGAACCTGAATACTAGCAATCTCATCTGGATTCAGAGAAGAAGGATTGAAAGTTTGAACTCCATCGATTACCCATAATGGACTCGATCCAGCGGTGATAGTAGTCAAACCGCGAATAGCAATTTGAGAATCATTCCCACCAGGAGTTCCACCAGAATTAATTTGAAGACCCGGCACTCTTCCCTGTAGACTAGTAATAATATTGGGACTAAATTCCTGAGATAATTCCTCAACGTCAACCACACTTATTGCTCCAGCTATATCCGATTTTTTCTCGGAAGTATAACCCGTCACTACCACTTCATCGAGTTGTGCTACATCTTCTGTCAAAGTAATCTCATAATTAGAAGATTGGTCTACGGCTACTTCCTTTGTCCTATATCCTATAAAGGATATCACTAGAGTTTCACCTGTACTAACTTCAAGTTCAAAGTTTCCATCAAAGTCAGTCATTGTCCCACGATTAGCATCCTTTACTGCTACGGTAGCACCTGCCACAGGTATTCCTTCTTCAGAAGTAATGATACCTGTGATGGTCTTGTTTTGTCCAAACAAGCCGACAGTAAATAACATGAGGGATATCACAATTAGATTTTTCATAATTGGCTATTGGTTGTTTTTAATTATTTTCAATTTCATAAATAGTAACTTCCGCGGAAGCTGAACCACCCTCCGTGAATAGATCAACACCGTTTGCATCATTACTCTCGGGGAAGAATCTACCTGTGAAATGTGATTCTCCGTTGATAAATACTTCTAATACAGAGCCATCAACGAAAACTCTTAGCTCAACAGAATTTCCCTGGTTAATACTGAAATCCCCTCTTCGAACATCTCTTCTTACTAGATCTGAAGTTGAGGAATCTGATGCATCCACAACCCATTCCTGAGCTCCAAAATCATAGTATACCCTATACTCTTCTCCACTAGTTTCAGCCTGTCCTAATACGAAACCGAAACGATCAGCGGTTCCTGTATTGATTGTTGTTTCCATTTCGAAGTGCCTACCAGTAAAATCAATGTTATCAGTGCTTCCAGGATTGATATCTACCGTTCCAAAACTTATCTCTTCCCCTCTATAGTTTTCCAGATTTGGATGTGGCTCAATTAAAATTGTACCGTCTTCATCCAGGGTCCATACTTGGGCAAGACTAAAAAGGTTTGCATAACCTTGTTGTTGTTGAAACTCTGGAGCTACCTCATCTGGGATAATTCCGATTGCCGTAGTTCTACCCTGATCGTCCAAGGTAACGGCTGGAGATAAAAATCCGTTTACTACTTCGAGATACTTAGGATCTTCAAAGTCTGGAGTAAATACTCCATTTTCAAAACTACCAGTCCAATAGAACGTAATGGCTGGAGTAGTATCAGGAGTTTTTTGAACTAATAGAATAAATCTACCATCTTCAAATTCATGGAGAACTGGCATCTCCCAGAAGCTTCCTTCTCCTTGATTGCTTTGTCCCTGGAAAAGAATTCCTTTGTAATCCCAATTTTCAAAATCTTCACTAGTATAATAAACTACGTTACCACCAATAGAAGAGATTCCGCTACCTATTATCATATGGTATAATCCATCTTTATAGATGACATAAGGATCACGAAAATCCAGGTCGACCTCTGGTGGTGCAGCTGGTATTACCGGGTTACCATCAAATTTATCAAGGGTTTGATAATTATCATCTGAAAATGCGGTTCCAATTCCTGCCTTTATTCCATCTACACCGGTATAAACAACAGCAGGTGTTCCATCTTCAAGTATAATAGCATCACCAGACCAGATCCCAAAATTATCCCAACCTGTCGAGGGCCATAACACAGCATCTTGCTCTTCCCAATCTACCAGATCTGAACTAGTAAAATGTCCCCAATTCTGATTCGCTATCCCTAGAAAAACTTCATTTTTCTGATAGAACATATGGTAAGTTCCATCTAAACCAACCAGACCATAAGATTCATTAGCCCATCCAAAATCGGGTATTGGATGATATAGAGGTCTGTTATTATCTCCTGAGTAGTCCAGGCCTAAATTATAATCCGGTGCTGCAGGAGATCCGTACTGGCTGGATATAAATTCTGCCACAGCAGGTGAAGAGAATCCAGAGTAAATTTGAATTTCATCGAGCGCTCCAGAATAATAATCTATATCAAATATACCCATCATTTCACCCATAGTATTTTTACCAATACTAATTGGAGTAGAACCCGTAGGCCAGGTGATTGAACCAGATGGAATATTAGCTGTAGTTAACAGCTCCTCATTCATATATATTGCAATACTTTGGGATGCTGGACTTATTCCTACCAAAATATGATTCCACTGATTTCTAGGGATTATTTCATTAGTTACAGTTTGAGAAAAAGAACCATCAATAAAATATTGTACAACGATTTGGCCGAATTTGTTTAGACCAACCATAATTCCATTACTTGAACCCTCTGAAGTCATAGCCAGCATGGCAGCCGTACCTACTGGATAAGATCTTGGTGAGGCCCATAGTGAGATCGTTAGTTCATCTTCTGGAAGAAGATTTGTCTCAATTTCTCCATCGATTTCGTTAGTTAACCCATCAAAGAAGATGGCGCTCTCTGAAACCCCGGCCATACGGCTTACTGCTTTCCCTTCAATTTCAAAAGTGTTCCCGGTTTCTGACTCCGTAGTAGTATTTCCAGAGGCTTCATCGAATTTAAATTCAAGAAGTTTATTGATACGAAGATTATCAGTTTCATCTACAAACACCACATCATCATCATAACAGGAAGTCAACAGACTTACTGCAAAGAGTAGCTTTAAGAATATCATTTTTTTCATTGGTCTGGTTTGTGTTATTAATATGTACTTTTTTTACTTCTTATCTAAAAGCTCAAGATTTACTTTTCTAATCTTTACATTATTAATTCTGGTATCTTCATTAGTTACTATTTTCAGCACTTGCCATGGCGTTTCCGGATAAACCAGATTAGTCATTGCATAATTGCCATCATTCAGAAAAATCTCAACTGAAGACTTGTCTATAAATAGTTTAACCTTAAGGGTATCAAGATTCCCTATCTGAACTTTTTGAGGTTCCGTGTTGGTAAATTTCTCGTTAAAGTCTACCAATCCTGAATTGGTTCGGTTAGTATAAAAGTTATTCCCTTTATATCCCATGGTGAATTTATTTCCCGCACTATTATTTAGGCTGAATTCCACTCCATCAGGGCTTACTATCTCAAAACTTAAAATACTATTGGAAAGTTCATCAGATTTAATGTTTGTAACATTATCTGATTTTTCTGTATCCATTGCGATACTTTCAGAAACCCTAGCAATTTCATCTATTACATTAGTGTTTAAGTTATATCCATCTTCAGTTTGAACTAAGTATAATTCTCTTGGTAAAGTCATAGCACTACGCCATCCCTTTGTGGGAGTTGTTGTTGCATAGTTCCAGTTACTCATCCAGCCTATGAGTATCCTTCTTCCTTCTGGTGTATTATTGAAAGTGACCCCTGCATAGTTATCGGTACCATAATCAAGCCACTGGCTTTCATCCTGATCCGTTGTAAATTTCTGGCCATCAAATTCTCCAACGAAATACCTGGTCCCTGAACCTCCATTTGGTGAGCTTTCCCCACCATGACTAACGATCATCACCCATTTTTTTTCGCCTGTGCCCTGAACTTGAAGTTCAAAGAGATCAGGACATTCCCACACGCCCAGTTCAGGATTATCTGGGAAATTAAAATCACTAAGTTTTTGCCAATCTTTTAAATCTTCAGATTGAAATATTTCAATATGATCTTTTGCAGCCAAAAGCATCTGCCACTTTTGAAGGTCTTCATTCCAGAAAACTTTTGGATCTCTAAAATCTCTAATTCCTGGGTTTTCTATAACAGGGTTGCCTTTATATTTTGTCCAGGTTTTTCCTTCATCTAAGCTATAGGCTATTCCCTGCGTTTGAAATTTATCACTTTTAGCTTTTTCGCCTTCAGGATCATGGTAGGTAAACATGGCGATCATGGCATCTTCTCCAAAACCTGCAGTATTATTTTTGTCAATTACTGCACTTCCTGAGAAAATATAACCGAGACTATCAGGGTATAATGCTATAGGTTTTTCTTCCCAGGTTAGTAAGTCTCTACTAACAGCGTGTCCCCAATGCATTGGTCCCCAAACAGTACTATCGGGGTAATGCTGAAAGAATAAATGATACTTTCCATTTTGATAAACTAGCCCATTTGGGTCATTCATCCATTTTTCCTTTGGGGTGAAGTGAAAATTAGGTCGAAATGGATCATGAGATAGAGTATCGCTTTCCTCACTGGAAATCATAACTGAGTTTTTATCCTGAGAATTCATATTATCGCAGGAAACAACAAATGAAATAAGAATCAGGCCTAAAGCCAGTTTTAAGGAAGTTTTGATCATTTTGTGTTGATTTCTAAAATTGTTGAATTGTTCGAATTGTCTGGTAAATGAAGTTCTATATCCTCTAAGGATTTTCCTTTGGTTTCTGGCATGATGAAAATGACAAATAGCAATTGTAAAACCATCATAAAGGCGAAAAAGGCAAAGACATAGCCAGGCCCAATGGTAGAAAAAAGTAATGGTACCAGTGACGGGATTATTGCTGCAAGCACCCAATGAGTTGAACTTCCAAATGCCTGACCTGAAGCTCGTAGTTTGTTTGGAAATATTTCTGATATATAGACCCAGATTACAGCTCCTTGGCCAATGGCGTGCGAGGCAATAAAAAGGAAAAGGAAAATTGGCACCCACATTCCACCCCAATTAAGGAAAAACGCTGCAGCAACCAGGTTTAAAGAAATTATATATCCTATGGAACCAAAAAGCATGAGTTTTTTACGTCCAACCTTATCTATAAGAAAAACACCAAATAACGTAAAAACTAAATTTACAGCCCCTACTCCAATACTACTCAACAAGGCTGTGCTTTCGCCAAGTCCAGCGGTTTCAAAAATTCTAGGTGCATAATACAGAAATGCATTAATTCCAGATAATTGATTAAAAAAAGCTATTAAAAATGCCAACATAAGAGGAAATCGATATTTCTTCATGAAAATATTGTCATTGACTTCTTCGACTTCTGCCTGAGCCCTTAGTTCCTTTAGAGTTTTATCAAGTTCTATAGAATTTGGCTGAATTATTTGTAACACCTTTTTTGCTTTCGCTTCCTTACCTTTTGAAAACAACCATCTTGGACTCTTTGGAATAAAGAATACTAATATTAAATATAATACCGCAGGTACCGCTTCGGCTCCTATCATCCATCTCCAGGGCTGATTGCCAAAGTCTCTTAATAGATAATTGGATAGAAAAGCGATTAATATCCCGAATACAATATTGAACTGGTATAGCGAAACTAGTTTACCGCGACTTTTGGAAGGAGCGATTTCTGAGACGTAAGCCGGGGCTGCAATGGTAGAGGCTCCTACTCCCAGACCCCCCAAAAATCTGAATATCGCAAACGTTATAGGGTCTGTAGCTAATGAAGAACCTAAGGCAGAGACTAAATATAAAACACCAATGCCTATTAGAGTATTACGTCTTCCATATGAATTGGTAGGTATACCTCCCAAAATAGCACCAACTACGGTCCCCCATAATGCCATCGCCATTACAATCGAACCATGAAATGCATCGGAAGTATTCCATAATTCTTGCAATTGTTTATCTGCTCCAGATATTACCACTGTATCAAATCCGAATAAAAAACCGGCTAGTGCAGCTACTAAAGACCAAACCCAAATATTTCTCATTATCACAAATTTTATTGGATTTGACTAAACTATTCTAATTTCTCAGGGGATGTTTTTGATAATGTTGCAATAGGGTTTGGAATTGTTATCGAAATGTAAAAAAATGGTTAACACGTTTATTTACAGAGTGTTACGATGATGGGGAATTTTTAACTAAAACGTTATAGTTACAGTTTCGTTACAATTTCTTACGAAATTGTAACAGTTTCATTGTATCATAAGGTAAAAGAAGGGTGTAAAAGATAAACAGACTTTAAAGCCATGTTAATTCCAGTTAACCTTTATAACTTTTTCGATAAAAAGCCGGACTGGAACCATATTTATTTTTAAAGCTGGTAGAGAAATAATTGGGGGTAGAGAACCCGCATTTATAAGCAATTTCACTAACAGAAAGATCAGTATCCTCTAGCATCATCTTAGCGCTCTCTAATTTATAGTTATTGATGTAATCGCTAATGTTCAATCCTAATAGCGCTTTTACTTTTCTGTAAAGCTGAACTCTCGAAACATTCAATTCCTCAGCTAGCCTTTCTACTGTAAAATCTGAATGATCCAAATGCTCTTTTATCAAGTGGTTGAGGCGAGAAATAAAATCCTGCTCACTATTACTAAATTTATTCTCCTTTTCAAGTTTAAATAAGTTATTGGTATAATAATACCTAAGTTTCTCCCGATTGTATAAAAGAGATTTTAATGATTGTATCAATATTGCAAAACTGAATGGTTTAGTTAAATAAAGGTCAGCACCACTTTCAAGACCTTTTAAATATGACTCTCTGTCTCCAAGTGCTGTTAATATTATTGTTGGTATGTGAGAAGTTCTCAAATCGTTCTTAAGAGTTTCGCAAATTTCAAATCCATCTTTTTCCGGCAAATTAATATCACAAATTATAATGTCTGGAATATGTTCAAAGGCCTTTTCGAGGGCATCAGATCCATCTGATAAATAAGTCCTGTAGTGTTTGCCTAGTTTTTTATTTAGAAATCGTGATAAATCATAATTATCTTCTATGATTAAGATTGAATACTGATCCTGGTCCCCTGCTACTAACGTCGGTATTAATCCCTCATTTTCTTCTAATCCAAAGTCAGCCTCAAAATATGATGGTTGCGGGTCATCTGTAGAGGAAATTATTTGTCCCGAAGAAAATTGATTTTTAGTAGTTGGAAGGCTAATTACAACTTCGGTTCCCTGATGTGATTTTACTTCAATATCTCCTTTATGTAGCTCAACAAACTGTTTAGTAATATTTAAACCTATACCAGAACTATTCTTATTGTTATTAGATGCTTTAAAAAAAGGTTTAAAAAGTTGTTCTTTTTCATTTTCGGGTATTCCAATCCCAGAATCCTTGAAGTAGATTTTTACTAAATTTCCTTTTCTTAAATGATCAATTTTAATTTTTATTGAACCATGGTCAGGAGTAAATTTAAAGGCATTGGATAGTAAATTAAAATAAACTTTGTCCATTAAATAACGGTCCATATAGATAGCCAATTCTTTATCATTAGATTCAATTTCAAAATTGATACTTCTCTTTTTTGCCTCTTTTTTAAAGTCCATTGAGACTTTCTCTGTGAAGTCTAAGAGATTTATTTTGTTCACTTTCAAATTAAATTTCTCATCTTCAATTCTCCTAAAATCAAGCAGGTTATTAATTAGCCTGAGTAATCGCTTTGAATTTCTGGATATTACATCTAAATCAGATTGATGTTTGGATTTATTCCCTTTTAATTCAATATAAATTGATTCAAGAGAGCTCATTATTAAAGTGAGTGGTGTTTTAAATTCGTGAGATACTCCAGTAAAAAAGTTGATTTTTGCTTTATTAACTCTCTTGATTTCTTCAGCAATAGATTTTATTTTGTTACGTTGTTTTATAACCTTTTCATTAGTAAGTTGTAGCTCCCTATTTTTTCTCCTAATTATACGGATAGAATATATAGAATATATGGCCAAACTAAGAATGATCGCTAAAAGGGCCATGGCAATTTTGAGCAGGTTGTTTTGGACGTAATACTTCTCTTCCTGTTCTTCAATCGCCTGTAATTGTTTTTCAAGTTCCAGTTGCTGTTCATTGATCTTCTCATACTGATTCTTCATGATATCAGCATTTAACCTATCAATCAATGTTATATTTAAGGAATTATTTTTTGGAACCTGTTCACCGGCGTATACTCGTGTTGCTAGTTTAATCGCTTCGGCACCTCCAGTGGGATAAAGCACGGTAGCCTGTAATCTACCATCCAATACCATATTTATTCCTCCATCGGGTCCCACAAGTCCATCAACCCCTACAAATTTGAGATCATCTGCTAAACTTTTATTCTCAGCTACCTGCCAGGCAGATCGAGCCAGTATATCATTAAAGGAGAAAACATAATCGATTTTAGAAGCATCCAGCGTATCCAGTATTCTCGAGAATTGATCATCAGTATAATTTTCAATTGTGTAAACATTTGAGATATTATCTAAACGATCCGCTACCTGGTTAAAACCAAGACTTCTTTCAAGAGTTGGTGACGAATTATCCGTCCCTTTTATCTCCAGTACTTTTATATTGCTATCTGCAGAAGAGGCAATATAACTAGCGGCCATTCTCCCTACGGCTATATTATCCGCACCTACAAAGGCCGTATATTTATCGGAATCAATTTTTCGGTCTATAAGAATTACTGGTATACCCTTATTATATGCTCTTTCAATAACAGGAACTATTTTCTCAGTCTCTAACGGAGAAACCAAAAGCACATCCACATCTTCTTCAATAAAATCTTCAATTTGAGCAATCTGTTTTTCAACGCTCCTATTTGCTTCGCTAATTTTTAGATTAATATTTGGATATAGTGAGGTCTGAACCATCATAGAATGATTCATGTCCTTCCTCCATTGATCAGAACTTATACATTGTGAGAATCCAATGTAGATCTCATCTTCATTCTTATTGGTATCACAGGAACTATAAAATGTTAGTAAAAGAACAATCAGTAAGAATATAGGTTGTTTCTGTTGTATCACAGTTTTACTCTTTTTTTACAATACTATGAAAAAGATTAGTTTCTTAACATTATTTTATGGTTCGTATATCTACTACGACCAAAGAAAAACCAAGGAAAAACTATCTATCAGTTTTGAACCTACTAAGCTTGTATTTCTTTTTATGTGTTTCTGGAAAGTCTGAATTAGTATTAAATTAATTACTTTTTAGCCACTCGTCATACAATATACTCCCTCATTTTTGATAAGCAACTTTTTGACAAGATTGCTCCTTACTTCTATCGAATGCGTTCTCTTCCAGTTCCTGTAAAAAATCAATTTTGGTGATAGTCTTATTTGCACAAATTGTGTTTAACCTCTGAAGTATTGCAAATTCTCTTAGTATCTCCTGGATTATCACTAACCAAATGCTGGTTGAATACAATCTTCGCATCTTTTTCTTGATTACATCCATATTAAATAAATGCCTTGGTGCGAGATAGACTTAAGGCTTTACTTATCATTTATAGAAATTGATAGGTATTCTTCATATCATTCCTTATTACTAACCTTATCGCTTAGAAAAGACCTTTTTCGAATAATATTCTCAATCCAATTATAGTTGTAATGGACTTTTGCAGGGACATGGTATATGAATATCTTCTAATCTGTAAGTCGACGAACTACTTCCTTGTTTAAGGCAGATCTTCGGCAATATTCACTGACATTTGAATCCGATAAGTTGCGAGTATACGAATAAGCAAAAAAGTTTTCTAAGGTTAGGTAGACTAGAATTTTTTGCAGTAAACTTCTAATTAATTTTTAGATCTACTATCTCAAAAAAAGAAGATGAAATTGCCGACTTTATTTTTCATCAAATTGAAAAAATCAATTTCCATCAGATATAAATGCAGTTCATCGAACTTGACATTTAAATTTTCATCTTGTTTAATATCATAGTAATTCAAGAAGGTATCTACATCATGAACTAAAAGCTAAATTGCAGGAAGAATCAATAACAGTAGCAATAGCTCATCTATAAATAAATGCTAACAGCAACGTCAGAATAAAAAGATAGAGGTACAATAGCCGGAAATAGAATTGAAATTAGAATATAAATTTTCTTCCTATTTGAAATTTGATACTTAATCCTAAATTGGTAATCAGGCTGCTAATAAAAATTATAAAGTTTATTAGCAATGTTCTTAGATAGGCTATCCATGGTTAAAAGAGTTAGAGATAATAAATCTAACCAAAAGAAAATTAGCTTATTGTACCCGCCGAAAACAAAAAAGCCTTCCAGTTTCCTGAAAGGCTTTCTATCACTATCGT
>NZ_JBLWIM010000012.1:405199-428081 GCF_048381525.1 Christiangramia qingdaonensis | reverse complement strand
TGATACGTATTCGTATCGCGAGCGCAAATTTAGATAATTGCCTCTTACGCACCAAACAAATTAATTCTATTTTTCCTGGCAGAGCTCAACCAGGACTCCGTTACCATCTTTAGGATGCATAAATGCTACTATTTTATTATCGGCGCCCTGTTTTGGCATTTCATTTAGCAACCTGAAACCTTCAGATTTTAAACGGGTTATCTCCTTTTCAATATCGTCTACCAGAAAGGCCATATGATGTATGCCCTCTCCCCGCTTCTCCAGAAATTTTGCAATCGGACTATCATCCCTGGTCGCCGCAAGCAATTCTATCTTACTATCACCAATCTTAAAAAAAGAAGTATTTACACCTTCCCCATCTACTTCTTCGGTTTTGTAATGCTCTGCTCCTAAGATCGCTTTGTAGGTTCGGTTAGCGGCTTCCAAATCTTTTACAGCAATACCTATATGTTCTATCTTTTTCATGAATTTATATTTTGCGATACAAATATCTATATTTCAGCTTAGACTATTCAAATTCATACGAATGAAGAAGAATCACAGTTAAAAATTTTACTTTTGTAGCATGGAAGAAACAAATAGACAGAAGAAGATAGGTGGATTGTTGCAGAAGGACCTGGCAGACATTCTGCAAAACTCACTAAGAGAAAGCGGGCGTACAGGAATTTTGATCTCAGTTTCAAAAGTTCGGGTAACTACAGATCTCTCGATCGCCAAAGCATACGTTAGCATTTTCCCTTCTAAACATCAGGAGGAAGTCATTGAGGAAATCAATGAAAACAAGTATAAGATCAAGCATGAAATGGCTCAGCGAACCAGGCATCAGCTAAGAAAAATGCCCGATCTTAGTTTCTTTGTAGACGATTCTCTGGAATATATCGACGGAATTGAGAAATCTATCAAGGGAAAAGAGGATCCTGTATCCAATCCAGATCTTTTAGACAAGAGGAAAAAATCTTAAGTTGAAGTTCCCACTCTACATTGCCAAACGCTACCTGTTCACTAAGAGCAAGAGCAATGCGATCAATATTATTACCATTATCGCGGCAATTGGAGTATTTGCAGGAGCATTTTCATTATTTATCGTATTAAGCGGATTCTCAGGACTACGAGATTTCAGCCTTTCCTTTTCGAACGAATTCGATCCCGATCTTAAAGCCTTACCAGATATTGGAAAAATTATTCAGCTATCTGAAGAGCAGGAAGACAGGTTATTGAAAATTAAAGGAATCGAAGAGCTAACTCAGGTTATTGAAGAACGTGTCATTCTTAGCTACAAGCAGAAGTCAAACCCTGCATATATCAAAGGTGTTGATGCCAATTACCAGCAGGTCAACAAGATCGATAGTGCAATTGTTTTTGGCACCTGGCTAACTAAAAGCGAGCCGCAGGTGGTTATTGGAAACGGACTTTCCCGCCTGCTTGATATTGGCACTTTCAATTATCAGAATTTACTGAAGATCATGGTGCCCAAACCGGGAAAGGGACAGGTAACCATGACCAATATCCAGAATGCTTTTTCCACCCGGCAGACCATTGTTAGTGGGGTTTACAGTGTTAATGAAGAGCTGGATTCAAAGTATGTTTTTACCAATATCAATTTTGCCCGTGATCTGCTAAGCATGCAGCCTGATGAGGTGACAGGCGTGGAATTTAAGATTTCTTCGGAAGCAGATCTCGACAGAATTTCAGAAGAGATAATTGCAGTACTTGGCGATAATGTACAGATCAAAACCCGTGAAGAACTGAATGATGCACTGAACAAAATGCTAAATTCTGAAAACCTCTTTGTTTATCTAATTTTCACACTGGTACTTACGATCGCGTTATTTAATGTGGTAGGTTCTATAATCGTTATGATCCTGGATAAACGGGAAAATATGAAGACCCTGCATAGTCTTGGTGCTACTACCAGACAAATAAGAAATATCTTTTTTTACCAGGGAATGTTGATGACCGTTCTGGGCGGACTTTTAGGCCTTGGATTTGCCATTGTCCTGATACTTTTACAAATGCAATTTGACCTGGTCATGATCACTCCTAGCCTGCCGTATCCTGTACAAATGCGTGCGAAAAATGTAATTATCGTAGTAGCTACGATCTTTACCCTTGGTTTCATTGCGTCCTATATTGCTGCAGGAACTACCAGGAAAGCTTTAAAGTAATTAAGCGAATTCGTAACCTGCGAACTCCTTCTCTACCTCGTCGAAAGCTTTAAATACGTCTACAGAATCATCACTGGTTACCATTTTCATACGATACTCCTTAAAGTGCGGAATTCCTTTGAAATAGTTCGTATAATGACGACGGGTTTCGAAAACACCCAGACGTTCTCCTTTCCAGTCGATAGACATCTGTAAATGTCGTCTGGCCGCGTCCACGCGTTCTTCCAGCGTTGGAGGTGCCATATGTTTTCCGGTCTCAAAATAATGCTTCACTTCCCGAAAAAACCATGGATAGCCAATACTTGCACGACCAATCATTGCACCATCAAGACCAAATTCATCACGCATTAGCATGGCTTTCTCTGGAGAATCCACATCACCATTTCCAAAAACAGGAATATGCATACGAGGATTATTCTTTACCTGTGCAATTGGCTTCCAGTCGGCTTCGCCCTTGTACATTTGAGCTCTGGTTCGACCATGAATAGAAATAGCCTTGCAGCCAACATCCTGTAATCTTTCAGCAACCTCAAGGATCTTTATAGAATCGTGATCCCAACCTAAACGTGTCTTTACCGTGATTGGTAAGTTTGTGTGCTTTACCATCGCTTCGGTCAAAGAAACCATTAAATCCACATCTTTCAGAATTCCCGCTCCGGCGCCTTTAGAAACCACTTTTTTCACCGGGCATCCAAAGTTGATATCTATAATATCAGGACCAGACTTTTCAACAATCTCAACAGACTGTAACATCGATTCCAGGTTAGCCCCGAATATCTGGATACCAACTGGTCGTTCTTTTTCGTAAATATCAAGTTTCATGGTACTTTTCGCGGCATCGCGAATAAGTCCTTCAGAAGAAATAAATTCAGTATACACCACATCTGCGCCCTGTTCCTTGCATAATGCGCGAAATGGCGGATCACTCACATCTTCCATCGGTGCCAACAGCAACGGGAAGTCTCCTACATCTATATTTCCAATTTTAGCCAAAGCTTTTCAGTTTTATGCTGCAAAATTAAGAAATAAACCCGAAGTAAAAATTATGGTCTTAATCGTTCTCTTTCAGCTTCATCTATTGTACGCTGATTGTCACTCAGCCTGAAGTTTCCGAAGTTATATTTAAAACCTATCTGGACATTCCTGTTTTCAGCAAAAGAAAAGAAACTGTTACTCTGGTTTAAATATTCTGAAGTAAGGCGGGTGTTCGTAGAATTAAATATATCATTCACATTCAAACTTAGCTCTGCTCTATTATCCCATAAGGTCTTTCTTAAACCAATACTTACAGTGGTCATTGGCTCCAGATTGTAAGATCCGGATAGATAATCTGAAAGATATTGTGCAAATAAAGTTCCCTCAAAAGTACCATCCTGGGACAACGTAAAGATATTATAGACGTATGTCTGAACACCTTCAGCTTCTATCGTTACCTCAGCATTATTACTCTCCAGGGCAAGCAACGTATTTTCCATACGGAATAGCGATGTAAAAAATTGTGCATACCAGAAATCTGTGATAGAAGTTCCATGAAAAATATCAATTCCATAGGATTTAGAATCCAGCAGATTCTGATTCACATTACGAATGGTAAGGTTCTGATTATCCTGAAATACTAGGACTTCCGGAGCTTCCCCAAGATCCTTGTAATAGAAGTCAAAGAACCATGCATTATTTAAAGTATAGTTCAGATTAAAATTGTTACTAATGGACGCGATAAGATTTGGGTTTCCAGCGTTGAAATTCGTCTCATTCAGAAAGTATCTGAATGGATTCAGACTTTCATATCGTGGTCGTTGAATTCTACGGCTGTAATCCAGCGTAAAACTATGATTGTCTGATGCTCGATATTGCAGGTATGCCGTTGGAAACAGTTCAAAGTATTCACGATCATTGATAGTTTCAACACTCATGCTCTCCCCTGTTCTATCGGTATATTCCCCACGAAGTCCTAATTTACCACTCCATTTCGTCCAGTCGTGACTTATAGAAAGATAAGCTGCATAGATATTTTCATCATATAAAAATACATCTCCCAGTTCATCATACAGCGATACCAAACGTCGCTCGTTCATGTACTCGATCCCACTTTCAGATTCTATGGACGAAAATTTAAGCCCGCTTTCAAAAGCAGATTCCCCGATCGTCGTGGAATAATCTGCCTGCGCTGTGTATATATCGATTTCCTGGCTGGCATCGGTTTCAAATTCAAGTGCATCCAGACGTTGACCCTGAGGATTAAAATATTGAGAAAAGACAGTTTGCTCACGATCCTGGTCAAACCTTGTATAATGTGCTTTTAAGGAAAGATCTCCTCCATTATCAAAAGAGGTGGTATAATCGAGATTTAATGCCACATTATTTTGATCTGTAAAGACCCCGGAATCTGTTACCAGTGTTGAATCAAGTGCTCCGGAAGCATTTCTCATCTCGGTCGTTACGTCGTTATCAAATTCACGGTTTGGTGAAAAGTTGGCATTTACAGAAAAGTTTAGATTGCTCTTTTCTGAAAGTTCAAAATCTATGATAGCGTTGGCGTTATGAGCCTGGCTTGTAGTTTCCCTTGTAAAATCTGTGTCCCACCTGGAAAATGGCTGCCCATCCTGAATGAAATTGATATAGGAATCGTCATTCTTATAATCCTTACGCGGACTAAAATTATAATTCGCAAACACGTTCACCTTATCACCCTGGAAATAATGACTGGTTCCAATCTTATATTTCGAATAGATCGCCTGGGTATAAGTTCCTTCTACACTTCCCTTGTAACCCGGAGTAATACTTTTACTAGTCGTAATATTCAGGATCGCTCCACCTTCTGCATCATACCTGGCAGGTGGATTTGTAATAATTTCAATAGATTTAATGTTTTCTGCGGAATAAGATTCCAGTAATGTCTGCAATTCTGAAGCAGATAAATAGATCTTGCGATCATTTAAATACACCTGCACTGCGGCATTTCGAACCATTAGTTGTCCCTGGTTATCGATCACACCCGGTGATTTCTTTAATATATCCCAGGTATTTCCAGAGGATAAAGTAGAATTCTCCACATCAAATACGATACGATCCACTTCCCTGCTAATCCTTGGTTTTCTGGCTTGAATCGTTACCTCATCAAGATCTCCTGAAGATGGTGAAACTTTTAAAGTTTTAAGGTTAGTGTCTCCTTTTACCCTGATCTTCTTCAGCAGGTCGTCATAACCTACATAAGTAATTTTTAGTACGTAATTATCATCTTTAATATCCTTCAGCAAGAAGCTCCCATCCTCTTCACTCACCGTTCCTTTGACGACAGATACTGAATCCTGGGCGCTCAAAAGAATGACATTCGCGTAAGCAAGTGGATCATTATTAAGGTCGGTTAACTTTCCTGAAAGTTCATTTTGTGAAAATACCAGCGTACTTAAAAAGCAAAGTAAAATGCTTAGAGATGGTCTAATATTCATGTTTGGTTAGTTCGATTTGTTTGGTAACAAGGGCAAATATAACTTTTATGTGATTTTTAGCAAGAAAAAGCTTTTATATCAACCTGAAGCTAAATTAATTAGCAATTGTTCAATAATCCTAGCAGTATCAACGGACAAAGCACTGTTTCGCCTAAAATTACTTTGTATTACCGGTATAAAAATCCTGCTGTTGCAAGTATTTGAGTCCACTTGATTGTTGATCCAGATATCTTTTAGTTCTCAGGTATCGGCTTTTGTTGAATTCATCAAAATTTTCAGCTTTATCATCTACACTACTAATATGAACATCTCCCGAAGAATGAATAAATTCATTATTACCAATCCACATTCCTACGTGTACGACTTTTTCCGAAGTAGAATCTGTTGCCGGTCTACCAAAGAACAGTAGATCCCCTACTTCCAGTTTGCTGAAATCTGATTCGTCGTCCACGAGCGTACCCTCTTTGATCTGTTGAGAAGCATCCCTGGGAATGACCACGCCATTCATGAAATAGATCGTTTTGGTGAATCCGCTACAATCTACTCCTTTCGCAGAAGTTCCTCCCCATAAATAAGGTAACCCCATCAACTTTTCTGAAACCCGGGTCAGGCTTTCACCATCAGGTTCCAAATTCTGTAACCATTCCCCGTAATTCTTCGCATGATCTTTAAAAATATAGGCTTCTTTGCCATCGGGATATCTTACTTTATAAAAATCTCCTGAATCTTCCAGAAATTCCAGGACTGCACCGGTCACCAGATCTGTGACGGGATTTGAATCAAGATCAGCCTTAGCATGGGAATTCCCGTAAGCTTTTGTAAAAATAATCTTTTCTGAATTTTTCCAGTTATTAAATTCACTTTCGTTCATGGTAGTAATTCCTCCGTGGTCGACCCACGAAAGATAATCGTCTGGAGTTTGAATATAATACCATTCTTCAGTCCGTTTCCAGATCTTAACAGGAGTTCCGAGCGTGGCCTGAGTGACAAGTTCAGAAGAATGTTTGCTATCTCCTCTTAGGTTAGCCACAGAAACATCAATGATCCCGTAAAGTTTTTCTCCCAATTCTTCGGAAGGTAAAACCTGAATACTGTCTTTATAACTAACCCCTGCCGAATCAAGATCTGATAAAAGTCTATTTTTAGCTTCTTCTGAATTGGTTTCACCTTTAAGAATGATTCCGTTCTTATCTTCTTCCGCAGAAATATCAAATAGTGCTACCCGTTTGTCTGGCGCAAACTCAGTTCTGGTTTGTTCTACGAGTTCTTGAATCTGACCAGTATTAGCCGATTCTTTTTTGGATTCACCACAGGAAAGGAAGAAAATTGCTGCTAGAAAATATATAATAGATCTGGTTTTCATAATTAAGATTTTATAAGGTCAAGGATTTGAAGATCATATTGCTGGAAACTGCTTTGAGCTCCCGTGCGATCTACCGCAGTAATCCCTATTTTGATCAATTTACTGTTGTCTTTATTCTGAATTGGGAGCGAATGCAAATCCTGTTCCTGATTCAAAATTTTGTAATTCCAGCTGCTATTTTCGTACTGGTAATAAACCACCCACCTGAAGTGCTCATCTAAACTGGAATTCTTTATAGTATATTCTGAAGCTGTTTTAGCTAGTTCGATCTGCGGAATTTCAGGAATTTCAGAAGATAACCATGGACTCGCTGGCACCAAAGCATTTTGTTGATAAGGTCCGTTTTTTAAAGAATTTCTTAGTTTCTCACTTTTCATCAGCGGTCCAATGTTCCAATGAACCACACCTGGGCTATCCGGAAGAATTCCCCGGGATATCATAATCTGTGAGGCAATTTCACCTGGTGTTTCTTCATCCAGGGCAAGATTAATTCCCGGCCATAAATGTCTTCCCACTACATTTTCAGATTCCCACCAACCCAGTAAAACCGGAAAGCTTTGGCCTACTTTTGCCGTGGGCCAATAAAGCTGTGGAGTGAAATAATCGATCCAGCCTTTATTCAGCCATAATTTAGCATCAGCGTATAATTCTTCATATTGGTCCATTCCTTTGATACTTGCAGGAAAACCAGGTCTCCAAATCCCAAACGGACTAATCCCGAATTTTACGAAAGACTTTTCAGCTTTGATTTCAGCAGCAATCCTTTCGATAAAATCATTAACATTTTTACGCCTCCAATCGGCTCTGGAAAGTTTACCTCCACTACTTTGGTATTTCTGGTAACTTACATCATCCGGGAATCCGCTTTTACCATTATAAGATGCATACGGATAGAAATAGTCATCAAAATGAACGGCATCAATATCATAGCGTTCCACAATATCCATGACTACTGCAGCCGAATGTTCCTGCACCTTTTCACTTCCTGGATCCATCCACCACATCCCGTTCTTCAGTTCCATTACGAGTTCAGGATTGGTCTTTACAATAGATTTTTCACCAATCTCTTTACCAGTGGTATGATGCGCCCGGTATGGATTGAGCCAGACATGGAGCTCCAGACCTCTTAAATGAGCCTGTTCTATCCAGAATTCAAGCGGATCGTAAAAAGGTTCTGGAGCCTTGCCACTTTTGCCGGTAAGAAAATAAGACCATGGTTCCAGTTCGCTTTGATATAATGCATCAGCCTGTGGCCGAACCTGTAAAATGACCGCGTTAAAATTATTTTCTTCAAGAAAATCAAGCATTTCCAGGGCTTCATTTTTCTGTACTGCAGTAGGTAAACCTGCTTTACTCGGCCAGTTGATATTTGCAACCGTGGCGATCCAGGCTGCTCTAAATTCTGCTATTTCAAGCGGTGGTTGAATAAATGTATTTTCTGTAATTTCTTCTGAAACCTCAGGTTCATCAATCTCCTTCTGAACCAAAGTATCTATGGTATCAGGTTGTTTTTCAGCTACTGAAACATTTTTGGTGGATTTACAGGAATATGCGAAAAACACCAGAAGAACCAGCGATAATAATTTGTAGTATTTTAATGATTGGATCATTAACTATTCTGTTGAAAATTAGCGATTGCCAGTCTCACACTGCCATGCTCTAATAACAAAGCTTTAGCCTGCTGTTCCCCTATATGCAATTCATCCATGATCATCTGGGTTCCACGTCCCACCAGCTTTTTGTTGGATAACTGCATATCTACCATCTTATTTCCTTTGATTTTACCTAACCTGATCATGGTAGACGTTGTGATCATATTCAACACCATTTTCTGTGCTGTTCCTGCTTTCATACGTGTGCTACCCGTTACAAATTCTGGTCCGGTAATTACTTCCACCGGATATTCTGAAGCTTGGGCCAGTGGACTCCCGGAGCTACAGGTAACACATCCCGTGATTATATTATTCTCTCTGGCTTTTTCAATTCCTCCAATCACGTAAGGCGTGGTTCCAGATGCAGCGATGCCTACCAGGACATCTCTTGAAGAGATCTTATATTGTTGAAGATCTTTCCATGCCTGCTCCGTATCATCTTCCGCATTTTCAACAGCATTCCTCAAAGCAGTATCACCGCCGGCTATTAAACCAATTACGATTCCAGGCTCAACCCCAAATGTGGGCGGACATTCTGAAGCGTCCAGAACCCCAAGCCGGCCGCTTGTACCAGCTCCAATATAAAAAAGCCTTCCTCCTGCTCCTAATTTTTCCACGATGCTGTCTACCAGAACTTCAATTGCAGGAATTACTTTCTGCACACTTTCAGCCACCGTTTGATCTTCCTTGTTGATATTCTTCAGAAGTTCTGCAGTATTCATCTTTTCGAGATGATCATAATTTGATGCCTTTTCAGTATCGGGTTTCAGGAAATCCATAGTCAGTTTTTTGATGCAATGCCTTTGTAGTATAGACTTCAGCAAAGAAATTTACAAGCTCTAAAATAGCATTATCGAATGCTTTCACACAGCGAAACAAACATAAACTTGAAATTTTATATAAGACTATTAATTCAATTATATTTGTAGTCTTAAAATTACCTGAATTTTTAGGCCTAAGGATACAAATACTGGAGATGAAGAACATTCGAAATTTTTGCATAATCGCGCATATCGATCACGGGAAAAGTACACTGGCAGATCGCCTGCTGGATTTTACCGGGACTGTAACCGAGCGTGAAAAACAGGAGCAACTGCTGGACAGTATGGACCTGGAACGGGAACGCGGGATCACTATTAAGTCTCATGCGATACAAATGGATTATGTTCATGAAGGTGAAGAATACACACTAAACCTTATCGACACTCCCGGCCACGTGGATTTTTCATATGAAGTATCCCGTTCTATTGCTGCTTGTGAAGGTGCTTTACTGGTAGTAGATGCAGCTCAAAGTATTCAGGCTCAAACTATTTCGAATCTTTATCTTGCTCTTGAAAACGATCTTGAGATCATTCCGGTACTGAATAAAGTGGATCTTCCCAGTGCAAATCCGGAAGTGGTAACAGATGACATTGTGGATCTTTTAGGTTGCGATGCATCAGATGTTATCCCGGCAAGTGCAAAGACTGGTATCGGGATCAAAGAGATTCTTGATGCTATTATTTCCAGAATTCCTGCTCCAACAGGAAAAGTTGATGCTCCACTTCGAGCATTGATCTTTGACTCTGTTTACAACCCATTTCGAGGTGTTGAAACTTATTTTAGAGTTATTAATGGATCTATTAAAAAAGGTGAAAAGATCAAGTTCGTTGCGACGAATAAAACATATGATGCCGATGAAGTGGGAACACTTCGTTTAAAACAATTTCCTCGAAAAGAGATCAAAACCGGTGATGTTGGTTACCTCATCACGGGTATTAAGGATGCTCGCGAGGTAAAAGTTGGTGATACTATTACCAGCGCCGTAAATCCAACTACGGAAGCTGTAGCAGGTTTTGAAGACGTAAAACCAATGGTTTTCGCCGGAATTTATCCTGTAGATACTGAAGATTACGAAGAACTGAGAGCTTCCATGGAGAAATTACAGCTAAACGATGCTTCGCTGGTTTTTACTCCTGAAAGTTCTGCAGCTTTAGGCTTTGGGTTCCGTTGTGGATTCCTTGGAATGTTACACCTGGAAATTATTCAGGAAAGACTGGAACGTGAGTTCGATATGACCGTGATTACTACGGTTCCCAACGTTTCTTACCAGGCTTACACCAATAAGAATCCAGATGAAGCTTTACTGGTAAATAACCCGTCTGACCTTCCTGAACCATCTACATTAAACAGGGTTGAAGAGCCATTTATAAAAGCTACGATCATTACAAAATCAGATTATGTTGGGAATGTAATGTCTCTATGTATTGAAAAGCGTGGAGAAATTACTAATCAGACTTATCTTACTACAGAACGTGTTGAATTAACTTTCGACATGCCTTTAGCGGAGATTGTTTTCGACTTCTATGACAGGTTGAAAACCGTTTCCAGAGGTTATGCTTCTTTCGATTATTCTCCAATTGGAATGCGCCAGTCTAAACTTGTAAAAGTAGATGTACTTCTTAATGCGAATACGGTAGATGCACTTTCAGCACTATTGCACGTGGATAACGCGTATGATATTGGAAAGAAAATGTGTGAAAAACTGAAGGAATTGATCCCGAGACAACAATTTGATATTCCAATCCAGGCCGCTATTGGCGCGAAGATCATTGCCCGTGAAACTGTAAAAGCTTTACGTAAGGATGTTACCGCGAAATGTTATGGTGGTGATATTTCCCGTAAACGTAAACTTCTTGAAAAACAGAAAAAAGGTAAAAAGAGAATGAGACAGGTTGGAAACGTTGAAATTCCACAGGAAGCATTTATGGCGGTTCTTAAACTGAACGATTAGTCAGAACTTTTTTATAGTTATTATTAGGGCGTTTCGCCTCCCAGGGTCGGCGGCGGGCTATCCGTTCTAGTTTTTGGTAGCTAAGGCTTCCAAAAAGCTGCCACTACTATCCCTAACGCAAAAATTAAATAGACCTCACAGGTTTCAAAAACTTGTGAGGTCTTCTTATTCAGCCTAATTCCACGACATTTTTTTACTTTTGTGATAATGAGTTACTCGGTAGAAATTCTATCGACTACAAACCAAAAACTAAAGACTAGAAATGGCTGGACATAGTAAATGGGCGAATATAAAACATCGTAAAGGAGCTCAGGATAAGAAAAGAGCGAAGCAGTTCACCAGGGCGATCAAAGAAATCACAGTTGCCGTAAAAGAAGGCGGAGGACCAGATCCTGAAGCTAATCCCGCCTTGCGTAATGCCATCCAGAATGCCAAAGGCGTAAATATGCCCAAGGATACCATTGAACGTGCGATCAAGAAGGCGAGTGGTGCAGATGCCGATAATTATGAAATGGTCACGTTTGAAGGTTATGGACCAAATGGAATAGCCATTTTTGTAGAAGCTACCACAGATAATACCAATAGAACCGTGGCTTCAGTTCGTTCCATTTTCAGCAAAAATGGTGGAAGTCTTGGGACCAATGGTTCTCTGGAGTTTCTTTTCTATAAAAAAGGGGTTTTTGTACTAGAAAAGGAAAATATCGAAATAGAACTTGAAGAACTGGAATTAGAGCTTATTGAAGGTGGCGCATCAAGTTTTAATAAGGAAGACGATTATTTGACAGTTTATACAGATTTCAATGATTTTGGAATGATGTCATCGAAACTTGAAGAACTAAAAATAGAGCCAAAAAATTCTGAAGTACAGCGTATACCCTTAAATACAACTGAATTGCCTGTGGAAGATGCTATCAAAATCCTGAATCTCATCGAAAAATTTGAAGATGACGATGACGTTCAGAACGTATATCATACACTGGAGGTGACCGATGAACTAATTGAGAAAATGGAGGAGGAGTAATTAATCTTCCTCCTGAATATTCTTTTCGATATTCTCTTTTTCTTCACTATCTCCGGTTTCCAGTTCCTTTCCAAGATAAACCATCATAAAACCTTCTTCGATCTCAACCTCAAGACTGTTAGAAGGAATAATACTAAGCTCTCCTTCCTCATCTTTTACAAATAGTGGAATGATATCAGAATCGGTTTTACTAATCTCTATAAGCCCTTCGTAGTGCTCCTTGGAATTCAGTTCAATTTCATGAATAGAAGGATATTTTCTGGCAAGGTTTGTTAGCTTAATATAATCGTCAGTTTGCGAGAACAGTCCCTCTTTAGGATTGTTTTCAGGATCATACATTTCATCTGAAGAAACTACTCTAAAAGATCCATTTTCTCCAAAATGTTTTCTGAACTTTTCAATGGCATTCAGGTTTACTTCCGTATTTCCAGTCATGGCCATTAAATAACCGATATCACTTAATTCAATATTATTGATAAGATCATCTGAATAAACATTTTCCTGGATCGCATCCAATCCAAGTTCCTGTGCTTTCTTAATGTTTGCGCCATTACTATCAACCAAGACCACATGTCGATTGTTCTTCTTCAGATAACTACCAATCAATCTTGAGATTGTAGATGCTCCAATGATTAAGATTCCCTGAGAATTCTTCAGAAATACTCCTACCAATTGAGCGAATAACCTTGCTGTGGTGGCATTGAGAAGAACAGTTCCCAGTACGATCATGAATACAAGCGGAGTGATATATTCTGCTCCAGGAACGCCTTGATTAGAAAGTTCAATTCCGAAGAGAGAAGCGATACCTGCGGCTACGATACCACGAGGTCCAACCCAGCTTATAAATAGTTTTTCGTTGAATTTTAGTGATGAGCCTATACTACTCACAAATACACCCAGTGGTCTAACGATGAGTACCACGGTAGCAAACAGGATCAAAGCTTTGACGTCATACACCAGCATCAGGTCTTCTACATTGATATTCGCAGCGAGAAGTATGAACAGGATCGAAATAAGCAGTACGCTTAGAGATTCTTTAAAATAAAGTAATTCTTTCAGGTTTGGAAGGTTAATATTCCCCATCACCATTCCCATTACTACCACGGCTAAAAGTCCGCTTTCATGAGCGAAAAGATCTGCCAGTACAAAAACTCCCAGCACGGTAGCCAGCGTTAGTACATTCAGTAAATAATGAGGGATCACGTTCTTTTTGATGGCAAAGGCCAGAGCATGAGCAAAGGTGAATCCAAAGGTAAATCCAAAAAGAACGATCTTTCCAAATTCTATCAATGCTGTTTCTGTAAATTCGGTTCCAGTACCAGCGCTAATAAACTCGAACATCAATACCGCTACAAGGGCACCAATAGGATCGATTAGGATCCCTTCCCATTTCAGAATAGTTGAGATATCAGATTTTAAAGGAATATTCCGAAGAATAGGGGTAATAACGGTAGGACCGGTTACAATAATAAGTGCCGCGAATAAGAACGATATCTGCCAGCTAAGGTCAAATATCAGGTATGCTGCTACACCGGCTCCAAAGAAAGTAACGATCACGGCTATGGTTATCAACTTGATGATCACCGGGCCAACATTAAGAATTTCACCCTTCCGCAGCGTTAAACCACCTTCGAAAAGTATGATCCCGATCGCCAGGGAAACGAAGTAGAATAGGCTTTCACCCGGAAATAATCCGGATTCTCCATTCCAGATAGGTTCAATGATCTTGGAACCATCTTCAGTAAAAAAAGTAGAAATTGGACCTACTGCAAGGCCAACCAGGATCAATGGTAAAATGGCGGGGATCTTAAATCGCCATGCTGCCCACTGTGCCAATATCCCAAGGATCACTATTCCTGCCAATTCAACCATAGATTCTGTATTTGCTTACGATTGCTAAAAATATTAAAAATGTTTTACTATGAAAGCTTATTATTAAAAGCCTAACATTATTGAGCGCCTGTTAAATCATTTAGAAAATAATTCGAATTAGCTATGAGATTTTCTATTTTGCGGAGAAATCTTCAAATTTATTCTGAATGACCCTTTATCCTATACAAGCCGGAAATTTTAAATTAGATGGTGGAGCTATGTTTGGAGTGGTCCCGAAAAGTCTCTGGACCCGCACCAATCCTGCCGACTCGAATAATATGATAGATATCGCTGCCCGTTGTTTGCTCATTGAGGATGGTGATAAACTTATTCTAATTGATACCGGAATGGGTGATAAGCAAAGTGAGAAATTCTTTAGCTATTACTATCCATGGGGAGATCATAGTATTGACAGCTCACTTAAGGAACATGGTTTTCATCGTGATGACATCACAGATATTTTTATGACTCACCTGCATTTTGACCATTGTGGAGGTTGTATACAGTGGAATAAAGAGCGCACAGGATATGAACCGGCATTCAAAAATGCCAGGTTCTGGAGCAATAAAGATCACTGGGAATGGGCTACGAATCCAAATGCTCGTGAAAAAGCATCATTTCTGAAGGAAAATATTCTTCCTATGGAACAAAGCGGAAAACTTCATTTTGTGGAGCGGGAGGGAAGCAGTGAATTTTGCAAAGCAAATCACCTTGGCTTCGAATCACTTCTGGTAGATGGACATACAGATAAGCAAATGATCCCGCATATTGACTATAAGGGTAAGAAACTGGTTTTTATGGCAGATCTTCTTCCTACCGTGGGACATATTCCCTTGCCTTATGTGATGGGCTTCGACACCAGACCACTTTTAACTCTTGCTGAAAAAGAGAAATTTCTACAAACAGCAGCAAACGAAAATTATTACCTGTTCATGGAGCATGATGCTCACAATGAAATAATAACTCTAAAAAATACCGAAAAAGGGGTAAGACACGATCAGACTTATACCTTCAACGAATTATTCAATTAAAATAACTATGAGAATACCTGTTTATAAGCCGTTGCTGACCATCCTGGCAGCCGGCGCTTTAACTGCATGTAGCAGTACTGCTCCAAGAGTAGTTTCCACACCGGTAAGCAATATTGATTCTATTCCTTTAAAAGTACAGGAGCTAACAGATGCCCAGCTAAAGGACTGGACCAATTCAGATCTTTCCAGAGATACTATTCCGGGAATGAGCGTGGACAGAGCCTATGCTGAAATAATCAAAAACAACAAACCTTCAACGGTTATCGTAGGAGTTGTGGACAGCGGTATAGATATTACACATGAAGATTTGCAAGGGGTGATCTGGACTAATGAGGACGAGATCGCTGGTAACGGAAAAGATGATGATAACAACGGTTTTATTGATGATGTGCATGGTTGGAACTTTCTGGGTGATGCCGTGGAAGAAAACATGGAGTTTACTCGTATCATTAAGCGTTTAAAACCCAAATATGAAGGGAAATCCCAGAGTAGCATAAGCAATGCAGACAGGGAGGAATACAATATGTACCTGGAAGCTAAAAAAGAATACGATAAGGAATACCAGGAAGCTCAGCAAACTCAGCAGCAGTATACCCAGATCCTACAGCAGGTCAAAAATGCACATGCGGCCATGACAAAAGCCCTTGGAACTGAAGATTATACTAAAAAGCAGGTGTTGGATTTCAAACCTGAAACCCAGGAACTGCAACAGGCAAAAATGATCGTTGGGCAAATGCAAAGCAACGTGAACGAGAGTATACCAGAAGTGATCAAAGAGATCAATGATGGTGTAGAATACTTTGGCGGCCGTCTTGATACTCATTTCAACCTTGACCTGGATGGTAGAGCTGTTGTGGGTGACGACCCTTATGATATTACTGACACTAACTACGGAAACAATAAAGTTTCAGGACCAGATCCAAAGAAAGAAGATGCTAAACACGGAACGCACGTTGCCGGGATCATTGCAGCTAACAGAAATAATTCCGTAGGACTTAAAGGAGTTGCCAGCAATGCAAAGATCATGGCGGTAAGAGCTGTGCCAGATGGTGATGAATATGATAAAGATATCGCACTGGGAATTCGTTATGCCGTAGATAATGGTGCGAAAGTGATTAATACCAGTTTTGGAAAATACTTTTCTCAAAATCCGGAATGGGTGATCGATGCTATAAAATATGCAGCAGATAATGATGTTCTCATCGTAAATGCGGCTGGAAATGAGGGAATAGACCTCGACAAAAAGAGAGTTTATCCTAACGACCAAAATCCGCAGGAAACTACAGAGATCAGTGATAACTTTTTAACGGTTGGTGCTTTGAATTATGAATACGGAGCGAATCTTATCGCAACATTTTCTAACTATGGAGCTACCAACGTAGATGTTTTCGCACCTGGAACCAAGATCTGGTCTACAACTCCAAACGATACATACGAGTATCTTCAGGGAACTTCCATGGCGTCACCAGCAGTTGCAGGGATCGCGGCGATCATAAGAGGTTATTACCCAAAATTATCTGCGGGACAGGTAAAACAAATTATTATGGATAGTGGTATTTCTACAAAAGCAACTGTAGTGCTGGGAGGAGATACCAGCAATACTAAAAAATTCCAGACTATTTCAACTTCAGGAAAAATGGCCAACCTATATAACGCCTTAATTTTAGCAGATCAAATTTCAAAAAATAACTAGAATGAAGAATATTTTTTTCAGCTTAATACTACTTACCGCCGGAGTAATTCAGGCACAGAACAACACTTCCTACTGGCAGCAGCATGTAGATTACAAAATGGATGTGGATGTAAATGTGGAAAATTTTAAATTCACCGGAACCCAGGAATTGACCTATACCAACAATTCCCCAGACACTCTTAACCGAGTTTTCTATCACCTATATTTTAATGCCTTTCAACCAGGTTCAGAAATGAATGCAAGACTGGAAAGTATTGCAGATCCTGATGGTAGAATGGTTAGAAATGAAGGTACTGAGGAAGAACCAAAAAGGGTAAGCCGTATAAGTGATCTTTCTGAAGATCAAATTGGTTATTTGAGAGTAAACTCTCTAACTCAGGATGGAACTTCATTAGATTACGAAGAAGTTGGAACCGTTCTGGAGGTAGAACTTGCCCAGCCAATTCTTCCTGGTAAAAAAGTAAAGTTCAACATGGAATTTGAAGGGCAGATACCGGAACAGATTAGAAGATCTGGTAGAAACAGTTCTGAAGGTGTAGCGCTTTCTATGAGTCAGTGGTATCCTAAACTGGCAGAATATGACTTCCAGGGATGGCATGCAGATCCTTATATCGCCCGTGAATTTCATGGCGTATGGGGAGATTTTGATGTGAAGATCAGTATCGATAAGGATTATATACTTGGAAGTACAGGATATCTTCAAAATCCTCAGGAAATTGGATACAACTACGAAGAAGAGGGGACTAAAGTAAATAGAAAAAAAGGGGACAAGCTAACCTGGCATTTTAAAGCACCTAAAGTTCATGATTTTACCTGGGCAGCAGATCCTGACTATATCCATGACAAGTTAGTTGCTGAAGATGGTACTGTACTGCATTTCCTTTATAAAGACAATGAAGATATCAAAGAGAACTGGAAAAATCTTCAGCCAAAAACAGCAGAATTACTTCTGTATTTCAACGAACATATTGGACCATATCCATGGGATCAATACTCTGTAGTTCAGGGTGGAGACGGTGGAATGGAGTATGCAATGCTTACTCTAATCACTGGTGAACGTTCTTTTGGAAGTCTTGTTGGCGTTACTGCTCACGAAATGGCGCATGCATGGTTTCAACATTTAATGGCTACTAATGAAAGTAAACACGAGTGGATGGATGAAGGTTTTACTTCCTACATTTCTTCGGAAGCTGAAAATGTAATCCTTGGAGAAAATAAGGAGAATCCGCACACTGGTTCTTACAGAGGATACCAGTACCTGGCAAATTCAGGAAGAGAGCAACCGCAATCTACGCATGCCGACAGGTATGAACTGAATGCCCTTTATGGAACTTCTGCTTATTCTAAAGGAGCTGTATTTCTTGCACAACTTGGATACATCATAGGTGAAGAGAATCTTTCAAAAACCTTGAACAGGTACTATGATGAATGGAAATTCAAGCATCCAACTCCAAACGATTTTATTAGAATTGCTGAAAAGGTTTCTGGAGCAGAGCTGGACTGGTACCTAATGGATTGGACACAAACCACCAATACGATCGATTACGCAATAGATGATGTTGAAATGAAGGATACCAAGGCAACTGTAACTTTGAAAAGAAATGGATTGATGCCAATGCCTATAGATATTGATGTAACCTATGCCGATGGTTCTAAGAAAACCTACTATATCCCATTGGAAATGATGCGTTGGGAGAAAGAAGCACGTGATGGTGAAGATAGAACTGTTGCTGAAGACTGGGCCTGGGGATTCCCTACCTATGAATTGGAAATTGATGCCGCCAAAGACATTGCTACTATAGAAATTGATAGTTCAAAAATGATGGCAGACGTAAATCCTTCAGATAACGTTTGGAACAAAGACGGAGAATCTTCCGAAGAAGAAGGTGAAGAATAAACTCTTTCAGGAAATATTATAAAACCCTTTCTCTACGGAAGGGTTTTTTTATTTGAAAGTATTGGTACTTTTGAAACATGGATCAGAGGTTCGGAAAGTTGGAAAAATTAAAAAGCAAAAAGCATATAGATCTGCTCTTTGCTGAAGGTAGAAATCTGAAAAGTTATCCGCTAAAACTTATCTATGCACCAATCCAGACTTCAGATAAACCAGAATTAAAAACAGGAGTTTCGGTGCCTAAAAAACTGGTGAAAACAGCAGTAAAACGCAATAGGATCAAACGATTGATGCGCGAAGCTTTCAGAAAAAATAAGTACCTTGTTACCAGCGATCTTGCAATTTCTCATGCTTTTATGTTCATATATATTTCCAGGGATGAGATCGAATATTCTAAAATGGAAAAGAATATGATCAAATTGTTGAAGAACTTTTCAGAAAAACAGCCGACTCATGAAAAAGAACTTTAAGAAACTTATCCTTTTACCTGTTCTTCTTGCAGGAATTTTCATAGGAACTGTAAGTTTTAAATCAGATTTTTTCGAGATCGCTAAGCAGATAGAGATCTTCACAACGCTCTTCAAGGAGATCAATATGAATTATGTTGACGATACAAATCCTGCACAATTGATGGATTCTGCGATAAAATCGATGCTTACAGATCTAGATCCATATACCAATTACTGGAATGAGCAGGATGTGGAGGCAGCGAGGATCAATAATTCTGGTGAATACACTGGGATTGGCGCTGCAGTTAAAAATGGAGCTACTGGAATTACTATTGTGGAAGCCTATAAGGATTATCCTGCAGATAAAGCGGGTTTAAAAGCCGGAGATCTCATTACTAAGATTGGTGATATACGAGTTTCAGATTTTAAGGAAGATGCAGGAGAGCTGCTTAATGGCGCTTCTGAAACTGCCGTGGAAATTACTTTTGTAAGACAGGGAAAGGAACAGAAAACTTCATTAAAACGGGAATCTGTAGACCTTAGCGCAGTGCCATTCTACAAATTACTCGAAGATAATACTGGTTATATCGTTCTATCCAGGTTTAATGCCAAAGCTTCAACCGAAGTATCCAGAGCTTTAAAAGAACTAAAAAATCAGGGCGCTGAAAAGATCATTCTTGATCTAAGAGGAAACCCGGGAGGATTACTGAGTGAAGCGATTAATGTGAGTAATATTTTTGTTCCTGCAAATGAATTGATCGTTACCACACGATCTGCAATTGAAAAGTATAATAAGGATTATTATACGCAGAGAGAACCTATAGATACTAAAATACCTTTGGTCGTGCTGGTAAACGGGCGTAGCGCCTCTGCTAGCGAGATAGTAGCCGGAGCAATGCAGGATCTGGATAGAGGAGTGATCGTTGGAGCAAGATCATTTGGAAAAGGGTTGGTACAAAGACCACGGGAATTAGCCTATGGAACTCAGCTTAAAATTACCATTTCCAGGTATTACACTCCGAGTGGAAGATGTATACAGGCGCTGGATTATCGTCGCCGGGATGAAAATGGCAGAGCAGTTAGAACCAAAGTTGAAGACTATAATGAATTTAATACCCGTAATGGGCGTAAGGTGTATGATGGTGGAGGAATTTTACCAGATGTAAAATTAGAAACTTCCGAATTTGGTGATATCACGCAGGCATTAATACTGCAGGATGCGATCTTTAATTATGCTACGGAATATTATTACTCACACAAGGTAGAAGATCTGAAGGATTTTGATTTCAACGATGCAGATTTTCAGGAATTCAAAGTATACCTGAAAGGATCTGGTTTTAATTATGTAACTGCTACGGAAAAGGAACTGGAAGAATTAATTGCTACCTCTGAAGAAGAAAATCTGGAATTGAAATTTGAAGCTTCAGGAATAAGATCACAACTGGAGCAACATGAAAAGCAGGAACTGGAACTAAGAAAACCTGAAATTATAAGCCTTCTTAAAGACGAGATCATCAAGCGATATTTCTATAAAGAAGGCCTGTATGAATATTATACGGTGAACAATCCAGAAATTTCCAAAGCCAAAGAGATCCTGAACAGCGAAAATAAATACGCTGAGATCCTCAAGTAATACTAATCTTTGATCATGGCTATATGTGGAATACCATCTTCAAGGTAGCCTTCGCCTATACTTTGGTAACCATGAGATTCGTAAAATTTGATCAAATACTGCTGTGCAGAAAGTTTAATATTTGAAGTATTATAATTTTCAAAAATAGCAGTAGCAGAAGCTTTCATGATCTGGTGTCCATATCCATATTTTCTTTCAGATTCTTTTACGATCACACGACCAATAGCTGCTTCAGGAAAATAATATCCGGGGGCAAAACATCGAGTATAAGCTACGATCTTCCCGTTTTTAGTACCCAGAACATGTAAAGCTTCAGCATCCTTACCATCAATATCCTGGTATACACAATCCTGTTCCACGACAAAAACTTCAGAACGTAGTTGTAAAATAGCATAAAGTTCAGCGAGACTCAGTTCGCTGAACTTTTTGATTTCAATATTCAATTCCATAATTATTTAGTTGCCGGAATCTTGTCTATTCTTCTTTGATGACGGCCACCTTCGAATTTTGTATTCAGAAATGCTTCCACCATCTCTGTTGCAAGCTCTTCAGAAACAAAACGGGAAGGAATACTAAGAATATTCGCATTGTTGTGTTCCCGCGCAAGCTTCGCTATCTCAACGGTCCAGCATAAAGCAGAGCGCACACCCTGATGCTTATTAGCAGTCATGTTAGCACCATTTCCACTACCACATATAATGATACCGAGATCTGCATTTCCATTTTCCACATCATTTGCTACTGGATGAACAAAATCTGGGTAGTCTACACTATCCTCTTCATTTGTTCCATAATTGGTAAGCTTGTGACCTTCTCTTTCCAGGGCAGTTTGGATCATTTGTTTATAACCAGTACCTGCATGGTCGTTTCCTATCGATATTTTCATAGTTGAGTTGTTTGTGACAAAGTTAAAAAAACAAGCAGTTAAGAAGCTTAAAACCCGTTGTTAATTACTTTCAGGTTTTAACTCATTTTCAGTACTTTAAAATCCACATATAATTGTGTAAAACATCTGATGATTTAATGATAAAGAAATTTGCTTTTTAAGATTTTTATAACAATACTCGAATCAATATTAAAAATCCAAATTATAAGTAGGTTTTTTCTTTTCAAGTTATGAGCACTTAAAAATCGGTTGTTGACAATTGTTGATAGTAAACTTTTCAATAAACAGACCTTAATAAAAATTAAGAACTTCTGTTAAGTAAATCTTAAAACCACTAGTGTATCAAATAGTTAGCTATTAACAGTGTTGTTGATAAACTGTTATCAAATAATTATAACTGAAATACCAAGGAAGTTGAAGTAAAATTGTTGTACAAATTAACAAGCCATCATATACCATCATTTAATTTTTTTAAAAAAGAAGAAAAGATAATAATACTATATACTGTTCATAACTATACGATGCGTAGCGAAGAAGATTTGTCATTGAAGGAGTCAAGGATCTCTTTTGCTTTTGAGACATCTTGTGGATGCACCATAAGTTTGATTCCGCCAAAAGCAGAAGAACTAAAAGGAATTAAACCTACCAGTGTTTCATTTTGAAAATAATGCATAATATTTTCATCCGTAAATCTGGATCTTAGAATTAAAGTCTCGTGCGGATATGTAAAAGTTGCCAGGCAAACGTAGTCTTTCATCGGAAAAAATTAGTTCCCTAAGATACGTATTAATCGTTAGAAGCAGATACTAAAGTAGTTACAGGATTTTCTGTAGAAGTAGTATTCAGAAGATCACTTTTTTCGTTTAGGGATTTATTGATTATGGTCACAAAAATTATAAGTCCGATCAAAAAGATAAGAATAAAGACAACTGTATAAGATGAAGACCTATGTAGTTTCATGATGTTAGCAAATTTAGATGATGAACTGATTGCTAATGTTA
>NZ_JBLWIM010000012.1:404752-405153 GCF_048381525.1 Christiangramia qingdaonensis | reverse complement strand
ATTTGTTTGAAATATATCATTGACTATTAGTTAGTTGGCTATTTACAAGCTCTTCCGACTTAACAAAACTTTAATCTCAACAGGGTGCAGACTGATTAATATGGTGTAATTTTATCGCATACTATTTGAGAATGAAGAAACAGAACAAGAATAAGCCCAAAGGACAGGGCAACCTTACCCGAAGCATTATAGATATCCTTAGAAAGAATTCGGGAAAAACATATAATTACAAACAAATTGCTTCTATACTAGGTGTAAACGATGCCAGTAGCAGAAACCAGATCATCAAAAAACTAGCTCAACTCACTGCCAAAAAGGAAATTGAAGAAGTTGAACGAGGTAAATTTAAGATCGAAGGTTCAAAAAATTATCATACTGCCGTACTTGATCTAACCACGAAA
>NZ_JBLWIM010000012.1:360889-404711 GCF_048381525.1 Christiangramia qingdaonensis | reverse complement strand
CTTTATTGCAAATAAAGATCTAAAATCAGCTTTTGATGGTGATACAGTCGAGATATACATTTATAATCGCCGTCGTAATAAGAAAAGTGAAGGTGAAGTTGTAAATATCACTAAACGTAAGCGAACAGAATTTGTTGGAACGCTTCAGAAGAAAAAAGATTTTGGATTTGTGGTAGTGGATGACAAATCCATGTACACAGATTTCTTTGTTTCGGCGAATAAAATGAATGGCGCTGAAGATGGAGACAAAGTAGTAATCCAGTTCGAAGAGTGGCCAGATAAGGCTGATTCGCCTTTTGCCACGATCACCAGAGTGCTTGGTACTCCTGGAGAACATAATACAGAAATTCATTCTATACTTGCACAGTATGGTCTTCCTCATGATTTTCCTGAAGAGGTGGAGGAATACGCTAATAAGATAGATACTTCTATCAACGAGGATGAGATCGCTAAAAGAAGGGATATGCGTGATATTCTTACTTTTACGATAGATCCAAAAGATGCAAAGGATTTTGATGATGCTCTAAGTTTTAGAAAACTTGAGAATGGTTATTATGAGATAGGAATTCATATTGCAGATGTATCGCACTACCTGCAACCTGGAACTATTCTCGACGATGAGGCTTATGAACGTGCGACATCAGTCTACCTGGTGGATCGCGTTGTACCAATGCTTCCTGAAATACTTTCTAACAACGCCTGTTCATTAAGACCGAATGAGGAAAAATTTACTTTTTCTGCGGTCTTTGAAATTAACGATAAGCTTGAGGTAAAAGATCAGTGGTTTGGAAGAACAGTAACCTATTCAGACGAGCGTTTTGCTTATGAAGAGGCTCAACATATTATTGAAACCAATGCTGGTAGTATTCCAAAAGATATTTCAATTCGTGAAGATGCCTATTCAGTTAGCGGTGAAGTAGTGGATGCTATTTCCACGCTGGACAGGCTCGCTAAAAAGATGAGAAGCCGTCGCTTGCGTAATGGTGCAATTTCTTTTGATAAGGTAGAAGTGAAATTCAACCTTAACGAGGAAAATGAACCAGTGGGAGTTTTCTTTAAAACTGCCAAAGATGCGAATAAACTTATCGAGGAATTCATGTTACTCGCTAACCGAAAAGTGGCTGAATTTATTGGTAAACAAAAGCCGAAAAAGACTTTTGTGTATAGATGTCATGATGAACCTAATGAAGAAAAACTTGCTTCTCTACAAAGCATCGTTGGTAGATTTGGACACAAACTGAATCTCACAGACCGTAATTCCACAACCAGTTCTTTAAATAAACTTCTGGAAGATGTGCAGGGTAAAAAAGAACAGAACATGGTGGATACTCTGGCAATTCGTACCATGAGTAAGGCCTATTATAGCACAGAAAATATTGGACATTATGGTTTAGCCTTTGATCACTATACTCATTTTACTTCTCCTATTCGAAGGTATCCGGATGTTATGGTGCATAGATTGCTTCAACATTATCTGGATGGTCATAAATCTGCCAGCGAAGAAGAGTACGAAGACAAATGTAACCATAGTAGTGATCGTGAGTATCTGGCTACCAACGCTGAACGGGATTCTATTAAGTTCATGCAGGTGAAATTTATGATGGATCACCAGGATGAAGAATTTCTGGGAGTAATTTCCGGAGTTACAGACTGGGGAATCTTCGTGGAGATCGTCGAAAATAAATGTGAAGGAATGATCAGGTTACGGGATATGAACGATGATCATTATGAGTATGATGCTGATGAGTTTGCTGTAACTGGTAAGCGTACCGGTAAAACTTTTACGTTAGGTGATGAGGTTTACGTAAAAGTTAAGAATGCAGACCTCGTGAAACGTCATTTAGATTTCACATTATTAGGTAGCAGAGCAGATGTAGAAGCAAATTAGTAGGAAAAGGTATGCTTTCAGGCATTAATTGATATATTTACTTTAAAAGCCACAAAAAGTTTACATTTGCAAAACAACTTAACTGTATGTTACAGGACGTTTTAGCTGCCTTACCCTTAGGTTTCTTTCTGGCATTTCTATTTGGACCGGTTTTTTTTGTATTACTGGAAACCGCTGCTATAAAAGGGTTTAGAGCTGCTATTGCATTGGATTTTGGGGTTATCTTCGCTGACTGTGTTTTTATAACCATCGCTTATTTTAGTACAACCAAGCTACTGGAAAGTCTTAAAGATGATCCCGCTCTATTCATTTTTGGGGGTATGATCCTCGCTACCTATGGCTTAATGACCTTTGTGCAATCTAAGAAATCTCTGCAAACAGATGATAAGACCCCTGAAATTAGAAAGCTAGGTAAAAGTGCCTATTTTAGCTTGTTCGTTAAAGGATTTCTACTGAATTTCATCAATATTGGCGTGCTTGGTTTCTGGCTGGGAGTGATCATTGTTTTTGGTCCCAAACTGGATATGCAAGTGGATAGAATAGGAATATTCATTTCTACAGTGCTTATTACGTACCTAATTGTGGATGTAGCCAAGATCTTACTGGCAAAAAAGCTAAACCGGAAATTAACACCCAACCGAATCTACATAATGAAAAAGTTCATTAGTTGTATACTGGTGATCTTCGGGGTGGTCCTGATCTTTCAGGGACTCTTTCCAGATCAGGTAGATGAGATCAAAGACCAGATCGAAGAAATTACACCAAGTGATTCTTTGATCGGTTATCTGGATTTTACGAAAAAAAATGATTGAAAATAAAAAAAGCTTCCTGAATCAGGAAGCTTTTTTTTGGAGGCATCGAGCGGATTCGAACCGCTGTACAAGGTTTTGCAGACCTCTGCCTAGCCACTCGGCCACGATGCCCTTTGCGGGATGGCAAATGTAATAAAAAATTTAAGTATCAAAACTAAAATCTACCTTGATTTCTGCATGCTTACAGTAACCATAGCAACATTACCTCCGATAGGTGGGTTGATCTTGGAAACTTCTACTTCAGCTTGCTGAACCATAATTAGTTCGCTAAGAATACGCGTTAAAATCCTATCAGCAACCGTTTCCAGTAATTTGGATCTAATCGCCATTTCCTGCTTAACAATATGATTTAGATGGACATAGTCGATGGTATCTTTTAGTTCATCTGTCTTTGCAGAATGGGAAAGATCTCCATAAACTTTAAGGTCTATCTGGTATTCGCTTCCAATTTTACTTTCTTCATCAAGACATCCATGATAAGCGAAAGTTCTAATATTCTTAAGTGTGATTACTCCCAAAACTTTTTATACAAAGATATGTTTCCTGAAGAATAGAGGAATTATTAAATTAATTTTTCTCCAATCATACCTATCAAAAAACCAAGATTAGCACCTAAAGCAGGTATCCATGCCCGTTTCAGCTTTACATTTGGGGCGATATCCTGAAATATGAGATATAATATTCCACCACCAGCAAATACCATCAGGAAGGCCGTGACTTCAGGTAGGTTCGTTAGAAATTCATAACCGAGCAGCGCACCTATAACTCCGCTAAAGCTCAATGCAAATAGTATTCCTAGTGCTTTTTTCGATTTCATTCCAGATCTAATTAGATCCTGGTAAGAATTGAAAGATTCAGGTAAGTTCTGTAAACCTATGAATGCGGCCAGTAGGGTACCAGTCTTAGGATCTGTCGCGAATATTGCACCTAAGGCTATCGCTTCCGGTATAAAATCCAGGAGCATTGCCAGTAATTGCGATAAAGTACTTCCAGATCTTTCTAGTTTCCGGTCTATTAAAAACACAATCAGGGCACCGGCTATAAATGCCAACAGCAAAACAGGGAGATCCAGATCTTCCATTCCTCGTGGTATCAATACCAATGCAACGGCACCCATAAGAATACCTCCTCCAAAAGCCGTAATAAAATGGGTTATTTCTTTCTTTCGATTGGTCCTGTCTGGATTGCTTCCGAAGTATTTGGAAAGCAAACCTCCTACAAATACTGTTATTCCCGAAAGTGCTGAGTATAATATGATTTTGTACAGGTCATCCATATTTTAATCCGTCATTTTAATTCAAGTTATCAATTTTAAATATACTATTGTTCGCATGCTGTCTTTATCGATTTAAAATTTGATAAATTTGCAGCTTATTAAAACAGGTTATGGCAGAAGCTAAAAAGTCCCTCAATTTCATTGAGCAAATCATAGAAGAAGATCTTAATTCTAATTATTCAAGAGAAGAACTCAAATTCAGGTTTCCTCCTGAACCCAATGGGTATTTGCATATTGGTCACGCATCCTCGATTTGTTTAAATTTTGGATTGGGTGAAAAATATAATGCACCTGTAAATTTAAGATTTGATGATACGAATCCTGCAAAAGAAGAGCAGGAGTATGTAGATGCTATCAAAAGAGATATCGAGTGGTTAGGTTTTAAATGGGCTGAGGAATGTTATGCTTCAGATTATTTCCAGAAGCTTTACGACTGGGCGGTAGAAATGATTAAAAATGGAGATGCTTATGTTGATAGTCAGACTTCAGAAGAGATCGCAGAACAGAAGGGAACACCTACTGAACCTGGAACGGAAAGTCCGTATAGAAACCGTTCAGTAGAAGAAAACCTGGAGCTTTTTGAGCAGATGAAGAATGGTGATACTCCTGAAAGAGGACACGTTCTTCGCGCAAAAATCGATATGACGTCTTCTAACATGCTAATGCGTGACCCGATCATGTATCGTTGTTTGCATAAGGATCACCACCGCACTGCAGATAACTGGAAGATCTATCCAATGTACGATTGGGCGCATGGACAGTCAGATTTTATTGAGCATGTTTCTCATTCGTTTTGTACTCTTGAATTTTTACCACATAGAGAATTATATAACTGGTTTCTTGACAAAGTCAGCAAACAAGGTGAATTTGAGCCAAAACAGCGAGAATTTGCACGTAGAAACCTAAGTCATACCATTGTAAGTAAACGTAAATTATTACAACTTGTAGAAAAAGGTTTTGTAGACAGCTGGGATGACCCTAGAATGCCTACGATCTCGGGATTGCGAAGAAGAGGCTATACCGCTGGTGCTATTCGAAAGTTTGCCGATTCGATTGGCGTTGGAAAACGTGAGAATATGATTGATGTTTCACACCTTGAATTCTGTGCCAGAGAAGATCTAAATAAAATAGCTCCAAGGGTTATGGGTGTTCTTGATCCTGTTAAACTGGTAATTACGAACTATCCTGAAGGAGAAGAAGAATGGCTGGAAGCTGAAAATAATCCTGAAGATGAAACTGCCGGGAGCAGAGAAATTCCATTTTCACGCGAACTATTCATTGAAAGAGAAGATTTCAAAGAAAGTGCAAACCGTAAGTTTTTCAGGTTGACACTAGGAAAAGAAGTACGCCTTAAACATGCATATATTATTAAAGGCGAGGAGGTTGTAAAGGATGCTGAAGGAAATATTACTGAAATTCATGTTACTTACGATCCTAAAAGTAAAAGTGGAAGCGGTTCTGAAGAATCCCTTCGGAAGGTGAAAGGTACTTTACACTGGGTTTCTGTTAAACATGCTGTTGAGGCTGAAGTTAGACTTTATGACAGGTTATTTACTGAAGAAGCACCAGATGGACATAAGGAAAAAGATTATCTTGAGTTTGTAAATCCCGAATCACTAAAAGTAGTGACTGGTTATCTTGAGCCAGGCCTTAAGGAGGCAAAACCTGAAGATAAGGTACAGTTCCAGAGAATAGGATATTTTTGCGTAGATAAAGATTCCACGAGTGAAAAACCTGTTTTCAATCGAACCGTCACTTTGCGCGATTCATGGGCTAAAATTAAGTCTTAAACTTATTTTCAGGCTATTTAAGAATAATTTAGCATTGAATTTTTAACATATTAACCGGTTATTAACAAGCTAGGGTGAATCCATCTGCTATCTTTGAGTTTTAATAACCTAAAATCAATAACTTATGGCAAGTACAGGAAATACATTATTAGCATTAATTACCGGAGCAGCAATTGGAGCTGGTGTTGGTTTACTTTATGCCCCAGATAGTGGAGATAAAACTCGCAAGAAACTTAGGGATGATGCTCAGAACGCACAGGACAGACTGAATAAGAAATATAACGAAACTTCTTCTAATCTTTCTGAAAAAGCTAAAAAAGCAAGAACAGATTTCGAAGCAAGACTGGAAGAGACTTTGTCGTCAGCAAGTCACAAAGCAGATGATATTCTATCTGCAATGGAGTCTAAATTAGAGGAACTCAGAAAGCAAAATTCTAAATTGCAGAAAGATAAGCCTGGAACCTCCTCTGGATCTGGAAACACTCCAAATAAAGCGGTAGTATAATTTCTGTATGGCATTTGAAAAACTTTCTAACAACGTAGACGACTTAAATCATAATATACAGGCATTTTTACATAGTAATGCTGAGTATTATAAACTTAAAGCCTTTAAACAGGGAATGAAAGGAGCAACATCGCTCGTTCGCTTCCTCATAATGGGTTTTTTGCTAAGCATTGCTGGGATCATGTTATCCTTTGCTATTGCGATTATTATAAGTCAGGCAATTGGTGTACCCAGCTCCGGTTATTTTATCGTAGGTGGTTTTTACCTTATCGTTGGGATATTGATTTTTATTTTTGGAAAAGAACCAATAGAAAAATTGATACTTCAGAAGTTTTCAAAGGCAGTTTTTAATGATAAAAATGATTAATGAGAGTTTATTCATCCTTTAAAGATATAGACAAGGATCTTAAGATTTTGAAATTACAAACAGAGATCGATAAAGAGGAGATTCGCCTTAGTATGGATCACACTAAAGAACAAATGACACCAATGTCATTGCTGGGAAGTGGTGTGGGTTCGATAGTTCATAAAATTTTATCTATACGTGCGGTTTCCAAGATTATGGGTATTAAAAGAACCGATTTGGATCATAATCTTTAATCATCATACATAAAAATTAAAGCCCCAATCGGGGCTATTTTTAATGCTTCATTTTCGTTATTCCTCTTTTGCTCTTCTATTTTTTTTTTGTTCTGTTCTTTCATCGCCTCCCCAATTTGGTTAGAAGCGGTAAAGGACGCAACCATATTGTTCAGCATTTCACTACCTGCCTGTGGAGAATTAGGTAAGAGAATAAGATTTGAATTCGTTTCTTCACCAATGGCCTGTAAAGTATCATAATGTTGCGTAACCACAATAAGGGCAGACGCTTCCTGAGAATTGATACCTACATTATTCAAAACATCCACGCTTTCTTCCAGTCCGCGTGCGATTTCTCGTCGCTGATCGGCAATTCCCTGACCCTGTAAGCGCTTACTCTCGGCTTCTGCACGGGCTTTCGCGACGATCTTGATACGATCTGCTTCAGCATCATATTCTGCTGCAACCTTTTCTCTTTCCGCAGCATTAATCCTGTTCATGGCAGCTTTCACCTGTACATCAGGATCTATATCTGTAACCAGGGTTTTGATAATATCATATCCATAAGACTGCATCGCTTCGTTCAATTCACGATTCACAGCAATGGCGATGTCATCTTTACGCTCAAAAACGTCGTCCAGCTTCATTTTAGGCACTTCTGCGCGCACAACGTCAAAAACATAGGCTGTTATTTGGTCATGCGGACTTTCAAGCTTGTAGAAGGCATCATAAACGTTATCTTTTCTTACCTGGAATTGTACAGAGATTTTCAGTTTTACAAATACATTGTCTTTGGTTTTAGTTTCCACCAGAACATCCAGTTGCTGAACTTTTAGATTGATCCTTCCTGCTACCTGATCAATCAGGGGAACTTTTAATTGTAATCCGGAATTCCGGATACTGGTAAACTTTCCGAAGCGCTCTACAACTGCTGAGGTTTGCTGCCGAACTACAAAGATTCCTGAGAATATAAGTAGTAACAGAATAATGGCAAGTATGGGTATTAAGACAAAATTTATTATGCTAATAGAATTTTTTACTGAAATTAAGCATTCTTCAGCATTTATTCAGCATAAAAAAAGCCGATAAGATCAAGTTTCTTACCGGCTTAAATAATATTCAGAATCAATTATCCCAACGTTTCAATGGCTTTAGTAAGCCTGCTTAATGTTTGTTGTTTTCCAATATAGCTTGCAATCTCGTAAACGTCTGGTCCTTGTAATGCTCCAACCAGCGCGAGACGTAAAGGCATCATTACCTTTCCAAAACCAATCTCCTTGCTTTTTATCCAGTTTTTGACTTCAGCCTGTAGTTGTTCGGTTTCAAAATTATCCTGTCCTTCCAGGAAGGTTTTTAATTCATTCATTAATTCCGCTGAACCTTCTTTCCATGCTTTTTTAGCATCTTTTGGTTCGAAAGAAGTAGGGGAGATGAAGAAGAAATATCCCTGATCCCAGAGATCCTCTACAAACACTGCTCTTTCTTTGATCAAGTTAACTACGTTCTTAACATAGGATTCTTCTACCACGATCTCTTTTTCCTTCAGGATCTTTTGATATTCCTTTGTAACCTTCGATTCATCTGCTTCCTGCATATAATGCTGCTGGAACCATTTTGTTTTTTCAGGGTCAAATTTTGCACCTCCTTTATGTACTCGTTCCAGTTCAAAAGCGCTCGTTAATTCCTCCAGACTAAAGAATTCCTGCTCTGTTCCAGGATTCCATCCTAAAAATGCCAGCATATTTACTACCGCTTCAGGATAGTAACCCTCTTCTTTGTATCCTGTAGAAACATCCCCAGTTGCTGGATCGTTCCACTCAAGAGGAAATACCGGGAAGCCCATTTTTTCACCATCTCTTTTGCTTAATTTCCCTTTACCCTGAGGTTTCAGAATAAGTGGTAAATGGGCAAATTCTGGAGCGGTCCATCCGAACGCACGATAAAGCATATAATGTAAAGCGAGAGAAGGCAGCCATTCTTCACCACGAATTACATGCGTGATCTCCATCAAATGGTCATCCACGATATTGGCGAGGTGATAGGTTGGCATTCCATCACTTTTAAATAGAACCTTATCGTCAAGTATGTTGGAATCAATTTCCATATCCCCTCGAATCACATCTTTTAAATGCAAGGTTTCATCTTGCGGAGATTTAAACCTAATCACATAAGCATCCCCGTTTTCAATTTTCTCCTTTGTCTCTTCGGAAGAGAGGGTAAGGGAATTATTGAGCTTTTCCCTGTTATGCCAGTTATATATAAAGGTTTTACCTTTTTCTTCGTGATCCTTTCTATGTGCGTCTAGTTCTTCTGAAGTATCAAAAGCATAGTATGCGTTTCCAGATGCTATCAATTCTTCTGCATAAGCACGATACTTATCTTTTCTCTCGCTTTGCCTGTACGGTCCGAAGCCTTTCTCCTTGCCCGGCCCTTCATCGTAAGGGATTCCGCACCAGTTCAGGGATTCGATAATATAATCTTCGGCTCCATCCACATACCTGTTTTGATCTGTATCCTCAATACGAAGAACGAAATCACCACCGTGTTTTTTGGCAAATAGATAATTGTATAAAGCGGTTCTTACACCACCAATATGTAATGGTCCCGTAGGGCTCGGAGCAAATCTTACTCTAACTTTAGAAGACATAAAAAGTGAATTTTAGTGCAAAGATACAACCTTATTCAAGCATTCCTAAACTCAGCCAATTACTAATTAAAGTGTCTTAATTATCGTATTTTTAAACAAACTATAGAAGAAGTGACCAGCAATTTTGATCGCGTAATTTCCAGGCTTGATGCTTTCATTCGAAAATATTATTTCAGCCAGATCCTAAAGGGCTTGATGCTCTTTGCAGGTATTGGGTTGTCGTATTTTCTCCTAATCGGAAGCCTCGAGCACTTCTTCTGGTTTAATGAATCTGTAAGAGCATTCCTGTTCTGGTTGTTTATCGCCATAGAAATTGCCCTTTTCATTTACTTTATTGGGATACCTCTTTCGAAACTTTTTAAACTACGGAAGGGAATAGATAAAGAACAGGCTTCAGAAATTATAGGAACACATTTTCAAGAAATAGGGGATAGGTTACTCAATTTATTGCAACTGGGTCATACTTCTGAAAGATCTGAATTACTTATAGCAAGCATTGATCAAAAAGCTAAGAATTTAAAAATCTTCGATTTTTCTGAAGCAGTTGAGCTAAAGAAGAACCGTAAATATTTACCGGTTGTAATTCTTCCTGTACTGATCATATTTGCTTTGCGGATCTCTAATATCGCTCACGTTTTTACTGAGGGTTTTAACAGAATAAGTAATTATGATCAGGCGTTCGAAAAGCCGGCTCCATTTCAATTTTTAGTACTGAATGATAAACTGGAAACATTTCAGAATTCAGATTTTGAACTGGTAGTACAGATTAAAGGAGACCAGATTCCTGAAGAGCTGCATCTTATTACAGATGACTACAAACGTGTTCTTACTGCAGTAGGGAATGGACGCTTTGTTTATAAGTTTGAAAATGTAGACAACTCTCTACAATTCAAATTACATGGTGCTGATATAAGTTCTAGGACTTATAAGTTGAAGGTTTTGGCACTACCGTTGATCACAAATATGGAAGTTGAGGTGAGTTATCCCAATTATCTAAATTTAGATGAGCAGGTATTCAAAGGTATGGGTTCCTTTCAGGTGCCTGAAGGTTCGAAATTAACCTGGAGGTTTTCAACTATAGCTACAGATTTTGTACAGTTCACGATTAATGACTCAGTCCGCAACCTATCAGTAAATGATCATCAAGCTGAAATAGAGCATCAAATTTTTAGAGATTTTGATTATTCTGTCAGTTCTTCTAACGCTTTTACAACTGAACATGAAAAGTTAGATTATCAAATTGAAGTAGTGCGCGATCTTCACCCGGAAATAGCTGTGCAAAGCACAAGAGATAGTTTAGACTTACAGCAGACTTACATCAAAGGTCACGTAGAAGACGATCATGGAATCTCACGATTGCAGTTGGTTTATTATCCGCAAGATTCGATTCAGAAACAGCAGACTCAAAATTTAGAAATTAGCTCAGCTCTTGTGGATGAATTCTACTATAGCTTTCCCAATAATTTGCAACTTGAACCTGGTATGTCATATTCCTATTATTTTGAAGTATTTGATAATGATGGTGTAAATGGAGCTAAATCGAGCAGGTCAGAGATCCTTAATTACCGAAAGATCACCAAAACTGAAAAAGAAGATCAAAAACTGCAGAAACAGCAGAATTCTATCGAGACGATTTCCGAAGAACTGGAACAATTCAGAAGGGATTCGAATGAACTGCAAGAGCTTCAAAGGATAGACAGGGAGAACAATAACTTGAATTACAACGAGAAGCAACGGCTGAACCAATTTTTAGAAAGGCAGAAGATCCAGAATGAGTTAATGCAAAAGCATAGCAAGGAACTTCAGCAAACTATAGAAGAACAATCTAATGATGAACCATCCTCAGATAAAGAAGATCTAAAACAAAGGCTTGAGGAGAATGAGAATAGCCTGAAAGAGAACGAGGAATTATTAAAGGAACTTCAGGAGTATTCTGATAAAATTGAGAAAGAAAATCTTGGAGAAAAGTTGGAGGATCTGAGTAAAAATAATAAGAACAATGAGCGTAATCTTGAGCAGCTTCTGGAACTTACCAAACGATATTATATAGAAGAGAAACAACAAAAGATAGCTCGGGATCTGAATCGTCTAGCCAATGAACAGGAGAAAATATCGAACGTTCCTGAACCAAGTTCAGAGGAACAGGAAAATCTAAATAATGATTTTGATAGAATTCAGGAGGAATTAGATGCCTTATCGAGAGACAATCAGGAATTGAAAAAACCAAAATCCTTAGCTCGCGATGAAGCCATAGAAGAGGAAATTTCAGAAGATCAAAAGAAGGCGTCAGAACAATTACAACAGCAAAAGAATGCCAGCGAGGAACAAAAGGATGCTGCTAAGAAAATGCGGCAATTGAGTTCTAAAATGCAACAAGCCGGTATGCAGGCACAAATGCAAAAGCTGGAAGCAGATGCTAAAGTACTACGCGAAATTTTGGATAATCTTGTAAGATTTTCTTTGATACAGGAGGATCTTATGGAAGACTTCAAAAGTATCAAACAAACAAGTCCGGCTTATGCGTACAAACTTAATGATCAAAGCGAACTTCGCGAAAACTTTGAACATATAGATGATAGTATTTACAGCCTGGCGCTACAAAATCCTATGTTCTCAAATAAGATTACTTCCAAACTTACCGACATAGATTTTGATATAGAAAAGTCGCTGGAACGACTTGCTGAAAATCAAATAGGGCAGGGAACCGCTAGCCAGCAATATGTTGTTACCGGGGCAAATGATCTTGCAGTTATGTTATCTGATGTTCTGGATTCGATGCAGGAGATGATGTCCAATCCTCAATCTGGTTCTGGTGATGGACAGGACTTTCAATTGCAACAGATCATCGATGAGCAAAAAGAACTTCAGCATGATATGCAGCAAAATATGGAGATTCCTGAAAAGTCTGGAAAGCCTGGTCAACAAAATTCTGGTGAAATATTTGAGATATATAAACGCCAGCAGAATATAAGAAGGAAACTAAATGAATTAATGGAAAACGGGTCATCTGACGCTCTAGAGAAAACTATGGAGCAAATAGAGCAGGACCTTCTGGACAAGGGTTTTGATTCGGAAATTTTGGAAAGAATGAAGCAGTTGGATTATGAGTTAATGAAAATGAAGAGCGCTGCACAAAGTCAAGGATTTGATAATAATCGGAAATCAAACTTGAATACCCTGAACTACCAGAATGAGCTTCAAAACCAGATAAATACCGCTAAAGATTATTTCCAATCGACTGAAATTTTAAACAGACAAGTCTTACCTTTGCAGCAAATTTACAGATCTAAGGTCAAGGAATATTTTGGTAAAAGGAACAATTAATTTTTTTAATGAAAATAGTTACAATCTCATAGATGAGGAACTGTTTCAAGACTGGTTATTCAGACTTGCAAAATCTGAGCATAAGAATATAGGCGAGATCAATTATATTTTTTGTGATGATGAGTACTTACTGGAGATCAACCAGAATTATTTAGATCATGATACCTATACAGACATTATCAGCTTTGATAATACTGTAGGTAATTCTCTAAATGGAGATATTTTCATTAGTACAGAGAGAGTAGAGGAGAATGCTAGGGAATATAATGTAGATTTTCTTCAGGAACTGAAAAGAGTTATAGCTCACGGTATGTTACATCTTTGTGGATATAAGGATAAATCTGAAAGTGAAAGTGAATTAATGCGACGTAAGGAAGACGAGAAAATTGAAATGTTCCACGTGGAACAATCGTAAAGAAAAGAAGATTTTATGTTCGAGAAGGAATATGATGTTATAGTAATTGGAGCTGGTCACGCGGGAAGTGAAGCTGCCGCCGCTGCCGCTAATATGGGTAGTAGCACGCTCTTAATTACAATGAACTTACAGAATATCGCTCAAATGAGCTGCAATCCTGCTATGGGTGGCATCGCAAAAGGTCAGATTGTAAGAGAAATAGATGCGATGGGTGGTTATAGTGGTATTGTAAGTGATACTAGTGCTATCCAGTTTAAAATGTTGAATAAATCCAAAGGACCTGCAATGTGGAGTCCGCGCGTACAAAGTGATCGTATGCGCTTTGCTGATGACTGGCGTTTAAAGCTGGAGCAAACCCCAAATCTTGATTTTTATCAGGAAATGGTCGCAGGACTGATCATCGAAAATGATAGGATTGTTGGTGTTCGAACTTCCTTGGGTCTGGAAGTTCGTGCTAAATCTGTTATATGTACCAATGGAACATTTTTAAACGGACTCATCCATATAGGTGATAAGCAATTTGGTGGTGGAAGAGCAGGGGAAAGAGCTGCAACCGGAATCACAAAGGATCTTATTGATGTTGGATTTGAGGCGGGAAGAATGAAGACAGGAACTCCTCCACGTGTGGATGGTAGATCTCTGGATTATTCTAAGATGATCGAACAACCTGGTGATGAAAAACCTTCTAAATTTTCTTATTCAGATGAGACTAGGCCGTTAGAAAAACAACGTAGTTGTTTTATGACTTACACTTCTAATGAAGTGCATGAGATACTAAAGGATGGTTTTGATCGATCTCCCATGTTTAACGGACGTATAAAAAGTCTGGGTCCAAGATACTGTCCTTCCATAGAGGATAAGATCAATAGATTTGCAGATAAGGACAGACATCAGTTATTTGTAGAACCCGAGGGTTGGAATACTGTAGAGGTTTATGTGAACGGATTTTCAACTTCACTTCCGGAGGATGTTCAGTTTAAAGCCTTGCGATCTGTTGCGGGATTTGAGAATGTGAAATTCTTCAGACCAGGTTATGCGATCGAATATGATTATTTTCCACCAACTCAGTTGAAGCATACCCTGGAGACTAAGTTAATTGATGGTTTATATTTTGCCGGGCAGATAAATGGAACAACAGGGTATGAGGAAGCGGCTTGTCAGGGTATGATGGCTGGTATAAATGCTGCTCTAAAAGTTCAGGAAAAAGAAGAATTTATTCTGAAGCGTAACGAGGCATATATTGGTGTTCTTATAGATGATCTCATTACGAAAGGTACCGAAGAACCCTATCGAATGTTTACCTCAAGAGCTGAGTATAGAACTTTATTGAGACAGGATAATGCCGACTTTAGGTTAACCGAGAAATCCTATAATATTGGTTTAGCTTCCGTAGAACGTATGCGAAAAATGGAAGAGAAAAAAGATAAGTCTTTAAAGTTTGTTCAGCACCTTAAGGATCTTAGTGTGGTCCCGGAAGAAGCGAATCCTGTTCTGGAGAATCGAAATTCTTCTCCCATGAAACAAAGTGATAAGGTCTTTAAAGTTTTTTCAAGACCACAAATTACGATGGAAGATGTACGTGGTTTTTCTGGCGTAAATGAATTTATCGTTGAGAATGATCTTAATAATGAAATGATCGAACAAACGGAAATTCAGGTCAAATATTCAGGATATATTGAAAAGGAGAAAAACAATGCTGACAAATTAAATCGTCTAGAGAACGTAAGAATTCCGTCGAATTTTGATTATTCCAGTATAAAAAGTATGTCATACGAGGCGAGGGAAAAACTTAAAAAAGTTCAACCTGCTACAGTTTCTCAAGCTTCTAGAATTAGCGGAGTAAGTCCTAACGATATTTCAGTATTATTGGTATACATGGGTCGATAATTTACTCATGTTCCACGTGGAACAATTAGAATTTTGATAGAATCAAATCAGATAAAATCAGCTAAGGAAACGCAGGAAGTTATACTTACCTGTAAAGATCATCTGGTATCTCAGGAAACCTTTTCTATATTAGAAAGCGAACCTGGAATCTTGCGTACTTCCCCTGTTCCAGAAAATTTACCGGCCTATTACGAGAGTGATAGATATATTTCTCACACAGACTCAAAAGAAAATCTTCAGGATAAGATCTATCAGTATGTAAAGTCTAAAATGCTTTTGAAAAAAGCAAAATGGATTGAGCAGGAAACAGCGGGTTGCAAACTTCTGGATTATGGAGCTGGTACCGGAGATTTTCTGGCATATATGCAAAATAGGAACTGGAATGCATTTGGTGTTGAACCAAATAAAGATGCCAGATCTTTAGCTTCGAGAAAAGGAATCACAATTGAGGACAATCTGAATAAATTGGATGCAAGAACATTTGATGTAATTACCCTCTGGCACGTATTGGAACATATTCCGGATTATGAAGAAATCTTGAAAAGACTTATAGCTAAATTAAATAAGGATGGGCTTCTTATTATCGCAGTTCCAAATCATAGATCCTATGATGCTTATTATTATCAAGATTATTGGGCTGCCTGGGACGTTCCAAGACATCTCTGGCATTTTTCTAGAAGTGGTATTGCTCAGCTTTTAAAAGAGAATGACCTTATAGAGGTTTGTGAAAAACCTTTAATATTCGATTCATTTTATGTAAGTCTGTTAAGCGAGGAGAATCAAAAACAGAAGCCTTCTAAAATAAATGCAATTTGGCGCGGTCTAATCTCCAACCTTAAGGCTAGATCTACCAGAGAGTACTCTTCCATTGCTTATTTCTACAGAAAATCATAAATAAGCTTATTTTAGCCATTTTAAGAGCAGTTGATATATATGTATAATGTTCATACCACAAAATTGCTTAAAGTCTCTTAAAACAGATTTAAATATATTATTTTTGATAGATTAAACTTATAATGAAGTTATTTTAGATTAATCTTATCGATAATAACTCTTCAATCTCCTATTTTACTCTGAGATTAGTTTATTACCTTTGCCAATCAAATTTTTTAACTATGATCAAAAAAGTTTTCGGAATTGCTGCAGTTGCAATTTTAATGGTATCCTGTAATGAGCAAAAAACAGCTTATGTAGATACTAAAGTATTGGTTCAGGAATATAAAGAAATGAAAGAAGTGGAAGCTGAGTTCACTTCAAAATCAGATTCTGTTCGTCAACAACTGGATTCTGTTGCAAAATCTTTTCAGGAAGAAGTTCAGGCTTACCAGTCTGAAATGAATTCCATGTCTGATGCACAAAGACAGGAAAAGGAACGTACGCTTATGCAAAAACAGCAAATGCTACAACAACAACAGCAAATGCAAAGTAACCGTCTTAGAGAGCAAAGTACGGCTGCTATGGATTCTTTAGTTGAAAAGGTTAAGGGATACGTGAAAGACTACGGAAAGGATAATGGTTATACCTACATTTTTGGTTCCAATGAATCTGCAAATATTATGTATGCTGAAGAAGGTCTTGATATTACTCAGGATGTTCTAGCTGAATTGAACGAGCAATACGGTGGATCTGATGTTACTACTGAAGAAAACGAAGAAGTAGAAGACTAAACTCTACGAATAGCTTAAATAAAAAAGGCTCCTAATTAGGAGCCTTTTTTATTTAAAAAGTTTTTTAATTCATCATCCATACACCCAGTATACATACGATAAAGTATCCAGTGAGCGTAAATGCTCCTGCATAATCTTTAGCAACTCTTTGTCCAAATAACAACATAAGCAAGGTAACACAGGCGAGAATGGAGGCTAGTAGTCCCAAATCAGGATCACCGCTGGCTATTAAAGTATAGATACCAGCGATTGCGAGAAGTCCGACAATGACTTCGATCACCAGTATAATTCCAACCATGAGGGGAACCATTCCTGCCAGAAAGGTTTTTGAGAAATGTTCCTTCAACCAACCTGTATTACCATTCCAGTCCATCATTTTATCCACTCCAGATTGTAAGAATGTGATAAGAATGAATAGCAGTATTAGAATCTCAGTAATATAGGTATTCAGATTTTCCATAATTCGTTAATTTTTGTGTAGGTATCGGGTTAGTTTAATTGAAAGATCGGTCAGTATGATTTTAGCATTTCCATTTCTACCAATATGATAAATGGCAGTTTCTATTGCTTCGGAAATTTCTCCAATATTCTTACCATTAATAAAGGTGGCGAATTTATCGAATTTAAAGACTTTTGGTTCAATATCATTGTATACTAAGTCTTTAGCCTTATAATTCTGAAGCATGGCCTGCCTAAAGAAGTCTAGACAATAGCGAAGGAAGCTTTTTTGAGTTTCACGGTTGAGGGATGCAATCTCATCACTCCAGGCTACCAGCTCCAATACTGTAGCTTTGTTTCCTTTAGCCTGAAATGCACTCCGCACCCATTGAATAAACCAGGTCTGAAACTGTTCGTCTCCCGCATCCTTTCTTAGAATGTGTACTGCCTTCGTGTAGTCTCCATTAGCCTGATGCGCAATCTTCTTTGCAATTTTTGGCTCGCAATCCTCTTTGCGTATTAGAAAATCTTCTATATCAGATTCCCCAAGGGGTGGAAAATGTAATCGTTGGCATCTGGATCTAATGGTTTGTATTATTTGTTCTTCAGCTTCAGTAACAAGTAAAAAGATGGTTTTGCTTGGCGGCTCTTCAATTAATTTCAGCAACTTATTAGAAGCTTCATTATTCATTTTTTCAGGCATCCAGATGATCATCACTTTAAAACCACCTTCATAACTTTTTAAGGAAAGTGATTTTACGATCTCATGAGCTTCATCTACCCCAATCTTGCCTTGCTTATTTTCAATTCCAAGACTTTGATACCAATCATACAAACTTCCGTAGGGATTCGTATGAACGAACTCTCGCCACTCCTCGAGAAAATGTGAAGAAACCGGATGTTTTTTGATCTTTTCATTGGTTGCCACCGGAAATGCGAAATGCAGATCTGGATGGGAAAGATTATTGAATTTAAGATTGCAGGAAGCTGAACTTTCTGAATCATTTTCTCCATTGGAATTGCCACATAATATATACTGAGCGTAGGCGATCGCCATGGGTAAAGTACCACTACCAGCCTTTCCGGAAAAAAGTTGAGCATGCGGAATTCTTCTCCGGTCTGCCGTGGTCACAAGGTGATTTTTTATATGCGGAAGGCCTATTATTTCTCTAAAAAGCATAGGCAAATATAAAATTATATAAGCTTTATTATCTTCGGAAAAATTTATATTTGTAACAAAGCAAACCTATGAAAACTATAGACGATTATAACTTTAATGGTAAACAGGCCTTGATTCGAGTAGATTTTAATGTGCCATTGAATGATGAAATGGAGGTAACTGATGCCAATAGAATAGAAGCTGCTAAACCTACAATTATCAAAATTCTTGAAGATGGTGGCAGTGTAGTTCTAATGTCACACCTGGGTCGTCCAAAAGGAAAGGAAAGTAAATACTCGTTACAACACATTCAGGACAAAGTTTCCGAAGTTATTGGCGTGAACGTTAAGTTTGTTGAAGACAGTACTGGTGAGGAAGTTGAAAAGGCTGCGAATGATCTTAAGTCTGGAGAAATTCTTTTACTGGAAAATCTTAGGTTTCATGATGAAGAGACTGCTGGAAATGAAGCTTTCGCTGAAAAGCTTGCGAAACTTGGTGATATTTACGTAAACGATGCGTTTGGAACTGCACACAGAGCTCATGCTTCCACAACTATCGTAGCTAAATACTTCCAGGATAAGTGCTTTGGTTATTTGTTAGCTAAAGAAATCAAAAGTCTTGATAAGGTATTAAATAGTAGTGAGAAGCCGGTAACAGCTGTACTTGGTGGTGCGAAAGTGTCTTCCAAGATCACCGTAATAGAGAATATTCTTGATAAGATCGATCACCTTATCATTGGTGGTGGAATGACTTATACTTTTATTAAAGCTCAGGGTGGGCATATTGGAACTTCACTAGTGGAAGATGATAAACAGGAACTTGCTCTTGAAATCCTTAAAAAAGCTAAGGAAAAAGGCGTGGTAGTTCATTTACCGGTAGACTCAGTGATCGCAGATAGTTTTTCTGAACAGGCGAGCACACAGGTTGAGAGTGTGGATAATATTCCTGATGGTTGGATGGGACTTGACGTAGGTCCAAAAACAGTTAAGAATTTCGCAAATGTGATCAAGGATTCCAAGATCATTCTTTGGAACGGTCCACTGGGTGTTTTTGAAATGGAGACATTTGCTCAGGGAACTATAGAGCTTGGTAAAGCGATCGTAGAAGCTACAGAAAATGGTGCTTTCTCTTTAGTTGGAGGAGGAGATTCAGTTGCCGCGGTGAAACAATTTGGATTTGCAGATAAGGTGAGTTATGTTTCTACCGGTGGTGGAGCGATGCTGGAGATGCTAGAAGGAAAATCACTTCCGGGTATCGAAGCAATTAGGAATTAATCGGGTACGAAATTTGATTAATTCCCGTTTGTAATTCAAAATAATTTTATGCTGAAACGAAGATTTTTTGCAGTGCTGCTATTGGCAGGAATTTCTGGTTTTGCTCAGGAGAAAGATAAGAAGGTTCGTGAGGAAAAAGCGAATTTCAGAGTTCAGATCTTTCAGAAAAGTGATGATACTGAAATCAAACTGACTGAACCAGATCCGGAATTTCAGAATAAACTGCCTATTTCCGCAGTGATCAGAGATTCATCAAAAGTGGCGCTTTCAGATCTTCCTAAAGCAAAGACTATAGATTCTCTCTGGAGGCTGGAGCTTACAAATTCAGATCTTTTTGAGACCATGCAGAAGTCTATAGAAGATCAGGACTACGAAAAAGTGGTCTATGATGAACTTCCTACAGATACTCTTAAGGCAAGGTTAGCCAGGCTGAATGCAAGAACGCCTTTTAACGTTGAGTACAATCCAATACTGGAATCGGTCATAAAATCATATCTGAAAAGGAATAAAAAAGGAATGGAGCGACTTATGGCTCTAAGTACCTACTACTTTCCGCTCTACGAGCAGGAATTGGATAAATATGATGTTCCTTTAGAGATCAAATATCTATCTATTGTAGAGTCGGCTTTAAATCCCAGAGCTAAATCACGAGTTGGTGCTACAGGTTTATGGCAATTTATGTTTCCAACCGGGAAGATGCACGGACTTGATGTAAGTTCTTACGTAGATGAGCGTATGGATCCATCAAGATCTACGGAAGCTGCAGCGCAATATCTTTCAAGTTTATATAAAGTCTTTGGTGACTGGAACCTTGTACTTGCTTCTTACAATTCTGGCCCCGGCAATGTGTCTAAAGCAATACGAAGAAGCGGTGGATCTACAGATTACTGGCACTTGAGAAGATTCCTTCCACGTGAAACAGCAGGTTATGTTCCTGCATTTCTGGCTACCTTATATCTTTTTGAGTATGCCGATGAGCATAAGTTTCAGCCAGCAAATCCAGATGTTGTATTTTTTGAAACTGATACACTACAGGTGAAGCAGTTGATTACTTTCGATCAGATATCCAAAGTAACGGGAGTAGAAAAAGAAATGCTTCAGTTTTTAAATCCAAGCTATAAGCTTGATATCATTCCATTTGTAGAAGACGAAAAATATACGTTAAGATTGCCGAAACCGGCGATTGGGAAATTTGTTTCCAATGAAAACGCGATCTATGATTTTGTAGATACTCAGGCAAAAGAAAAGGAAAAAGAACTACCACAACTGGTGAAAACCGAGGATAAGGTTCGTTACAGAGTAAGAAAAGGCGATTATCTAGGCAAGATCGCAGAAAAATACGGGGTTGGGGTTAGTAGTATTAGGCGCTGGAATAACATGCGTAGTAATAATTTAAGAATAGGACAGTATCTAACCATCTATCCTAGAAAGCCCGTAGCATCCTCTTCAAATACTTCCACAGCCTCTAATTCATCGAACCCAAAGATCTATACGGTTAAGAGTGGAGATAGTCTCTGGAGCATCTCAAAAAAGTTCCCGGGAGTTACGGTACAGAATTTGAGGAGTTGGAATGATATGAATACCAACAGCCTTAAACCTGGAATGAAGATCAAAATTTCCAAAGGTTAAGGTTCTAAAAAAACCTAATCCGAAAAAATGAAACGTAGTTTATTATTATTAGCCAGTATTTTCCTGTTTTTTGCCTGCGAGGAAAGTAAAGATCAAAAGAAAGACACCAGAATCCTATCAGATTCTTCCGGAAACATAAATCAGCTCACAGTAGTGATCGATAATCAAATGTGGGAAGGTGAAGTAGGTGAGGCCATAAGGACTAAATTCGCAGCGCCGGTAGACGGACTGCCACAGGAAGAACCACTTTTCAGCTTAAGCCAGATACCACCAGAAACTTTTACCGGGTTTGTACGTAACAGCAGGATCTTTTTAAAAATCGAAAATGGCAAACAGGGAATGGCCGTGGTAAGTGATGAGTTTTCCCGTCCTCAAAAAGGAATTGTACTACAAGGGGCAAATTCGCAGGATATCATAGATGTGATTGAGAAAAAGTCTGATACTATTATAGACATTCTTAAACAAACCGAACTTACAGAGAAACAACGCCGAATTAGAAAATCACTTTCAGATGATGTAGCACTGAAAGAGAAATTTGGAATAGATCTAAATTTTCCTTCAGCTTACAGATATGCTAAGGATGAAGATAAATTCAGCTGGATTAGAAAAGAGATCCCAAAGGGAAGCATGGAAATTCTTATTTACGAGGTTCCTATGAGTTCTATAGATAATGACTCCAGCGTAGTTGCAAACATCATTAAAATGCGTGATTCTATTGGAGAAGCGATGATCCCAGGTCGTCTGGAAAATTCCTATATGATCACTGAAAAAGCATATGCTCCATACTTGTTCGAATCTACAGTTGATGGCAAATTTGCTTATGAAACAAGAGGTACGTGGGAGGTACAAAATGATTTTATGGCTGGACCCTTTGTGAACTATGCTGTAAAGGATGAAGCGAATAACAGGTATTTGATCCTGGAAGGATTTGTATTCTCACCATCGAGGGCAAAACGGGATAATATCTTCGAGCTCGATGCTATACTGCGATCGGCAAAACTGAACTAAACTAAAAAAAGCCCAACTGAAAAGTTGGGCTTTTATATATTCTAAAATACCGGTTTACTTGTTCTCTTCCGGTACTTTTTTACTATCATCTGTAGTTGCAGGATTCTCGTCATCCTTAGAAGCGTCTTTAAATTCTTTAATTCCGCTACCAAGGCCTCTCATTAATTCCGGGATTTTTCGTCCTCCAAAAAGCAACAATATTACCACTACAATCAGGATAATTTGTGGTGCTCCTATAGCCAAAGGCAAGATAAATGCGTTCATGTGTTATAATTTTGTTCTACAAACTTAACAAGAATAACCTAATATAAACGTTAAGAAGACAATAAATTGATGTATACCTGCTCACTAATAATAACGGTCACGGTCATTCAGGAATTCGAATTATTTTAATTTATCTTTGTAATACTCAATCACGGCTATGGCTGAAAACACAAAACCTAAAAAGAAGTTCGCTAAGAAACTGCTGCATAAGTACCGCATGGTGGTTCTTAACGAAGATACTTTTGAGGAAAGGTTCTCTTTTAGACTAACCAGATTGAACGTTTTCGTAGCTGTTGGTATCTCTGCAATTCTATTGATCGCTATGACTACCTTCCTGATTGCGTTTACACCATTGCGAGAGTATATTCCTGGTTATTCTTCCGCAGCATTGAAAGAAAAGGCTACAAAACTGGCATATACCTCAGATTCTCTGCAGAACAGGATGCGTATGAACGACCAGTATTTGAAGTCTATACAGGATGCGCTACGAGGAGAGTTTGATGTACAGCAACTGGACAGGGATTCTATTCTAAGCCAGCCGATCACTGACCTGGAATATCAGGAAATTAACCGGATCAAGGCAGATAGTCTGTTGCGCGAAGAAGTAGCTCAGGAGGACAAATATAATATCCTGCCAACAGCAACAGATAACATCAACTTTTCACTGTTTCCGCCGGTAAAAGGGACTATTTCTGAAAATTATAATATCGAAAATAAGCATTATGCTATAGATATCGTTACCACCAGGAATTCGCCAATAAAGTCGGTTGCAGATGGTCGTGTGATCTTTGCCGAGTGGACTGCTGAAACCGGGTATGTGATCATCATCGAACACAGTTATGGTTTGCTTTCGGTATACAAACACAATGCTTCACTAAGTAAAAGTCAGGGCGATATAGTGCGATCTGGCGAGGTGATCGCTACTGCTGGTAATACCGGTGAATTTACTACAGGACCGCATTTACATTTTGAACTTTGGAACGAAGGAAACCCTGTGGATCCTTCAGAATATATTGATTTCAATTAATTTATGTCTATAAAATCTTTTGCTGCCGGGATCTTTGCGTCCTATGTTAGAAAAAAAATGAATAAATGGGTTGAGAATCCTCATGATACCCAAGAGAAAGTATTTCAGCAATTATTGAAAAAGGGCGCAAATACAAAATTCGGTAAGGATCACGATTTTCAAAATATCAACAATCATCAGGATTTTTCAAAGCAGGTTCCGGTAAGAGATTATGAAGAGTTAAAGAATTATATGGACCTGATGGTTTCCGGAGAAGAGAATGTATTATGGCCTGGAAAACCTTTGTATTATGCGAAAACTTCAGGGACCACGAGTGGAGCCAAATATATTCCACTAACCAAAGACAGTATGCCCACACATATAGAAGCTGCCAGAAATGCCATTTTATGCTATATCCATGATACCGGGAATAGTAAGTTTGTGGATGGTAAGATGATATTCCTGCAGGGAAGTCCGGAGTTGCAGGAGAAAAACGGAGTGAAATTAGGCAGGTTATCGGGAATCGTGGCGCATTATGTTCCAGGCTATCTTCAAAAGAACAGAATGCCTTCGTGGGAAACTAATTGTATCGACGATTGGGAAACGAAAGTGGATGCGATCGTGGAGGAAACTGTACAGGAGGACATGTCGGTAATAAGCGGGATTCCGTCCTGGGTGCAGATGTATTTTGAAAGATTGATCGATAAGACAGGGAAAAAGGTAGGAGAGATTTTTCCAAATTTTGACCTGTTCATTTATGGCGGAGTTAATTACGAACCATATCGAGCCAAATTCGAAAAATTAATTGGCAGAAGGGTAGATAGTATTGAATTATACCCTGCTTCGGAAGGTTTTTTTGCTTTTCAGGATAAGCAGAATGTTCATGGTATGCTGCTTCAGCTAAACTCAGGGATTTTTTACGAATTTATTGAAGCAGATAAATTCTTTGAAGAAAACCCAGCACGTTTACTTCTGAAGGATGTACAGATTGGGGTGAACTATGTCATGATCATAAGTTCTACCGCTGGTCTATGGGCATATAATATTGGCGATACGATACAGTTCACTTCAGTAAAACCATACAGAGTCATAGTTTCCGGAAGGATCAAGCATTTTATTTCAGCTTTTGGAGAACATGTAATCGCTAAAGAAGTGGAAGAGGCCTTGCAGGAAGCAGTTAAAGATACACAGGCTGCTATTAGCGAGTTTACGGTAGCACCACAAATTAGTCCGGATAATGATGAACTACCGTACCATGAATGGTTTATAGAATTTGAAAAAGAACCCCAGGATATAGATCATTTTGCGGGAGTTATCGATAGAGCAATGCAACAGCAGAATTCATATTATAAGGATCTTATAGATGGAAGCATCCTTCAGAGGCTCAAGATCACTAAATTGCCCCCAAACACATTTCAGCAATACATGAAATCTATTGGAAAGCTTGGAGGACAGAATAAACTGCCAAGATTATCCAACGACAGGAAGATTGCTGATAAATTAAACGAGATTATATAAAACAAAACTATGTCAATATTAAAGTTACAGGGAAGAACAAGAGCTCAGGAAAGTTCAGGAGCAATTGAACGAATGTATATCACTATGAGACACCTTTTTAACCGTGGTTTTTATAAACCTATGGGTGTTTCCGGAGAAACTTTAAGGGAATCCTTACTTACATTACGTCCTGAAATTTACGGATCTATCGCGAATGAAAAAGCAGAACTGGAAGGTTTGCTATACGTTATAGATCGTTTACCACACGGTATCGAAGAATGCAGGTTTATAAACCTAACCAGCGATGAAGGCTATGGGAATTCGCATTTCAAGCCTATTATACCGCCGAAAAGACGTAGAAACTGCTATAGGATCGATGATGAGCAAATGAACATTGAGATCACTCGTGGTCGCTCAGAGATCTATGATATCCTTACGCATCTTACTTTTCTATTTATAGAATCGCATAAGATCATGAAAAGAGTGATTATTGATGAAGACGGGAGCGTGAACCGGGACTGGGAAAAACTGGATTTTGCAGTAACCCAGAAAGATCCGCTTACACAATCACAGCGGGAAATAGCTCTTACCCATACCGCTAGTATCCTGGGAAGAACTTTTTCAGATATCAATAAACTTTATCCTAAATTCAGCACACCAGACAATCCAGACAGATTTCTTAGAGTGATCTGGTCTCTTGGAAAAATGGCGATCAAGGAAGCGGTTCAGAATGAAAAAAGAATTATCACTTTTAGCCCTGTGCTGCGGGAAAGACTGGGACATCACATTCACGGAGAAGTCTGGGCGAATGATATAAAGAGTTTTCTAACCAAAGAAGAACTTATAAAAAGACCAATTCATATCATCTCTGCGAATATGCACAGTGTCATGAACACTTTGTATACTCCGTGCGCTTTCAAAGCAGAATTAAAAAAGAAAAAACCCCTTGATATTTACGAAGAACTAAGTGATAGTGGAAATGGGAACCTTAGAACCAAGATCACCAAGTTTGCTCTGGACAACGGGATGACCTTTCTTGAAGATAAAAGCGGAACCAATATCGATGTGCAGATCTTTGATACTGCGCAACTGGAAGGTGGTTTCCAAACCGATAAATTCGCTGATATAGATCTTTCAGAAAAACCGGTACTAGTGGTCATGGACTACGCCTTTGGTGAGCAGGCTTATGAAACTATGGATGAACTGCTTAAACCTTTTGATAACGACGGAAAAGAGATCAAACTCAATGTGAAGTCGGTTTCTATCATGGGGAAAGCGGGGATTCTTGAAGGTGGCAAGGGTGATATTATGATTCCTGATGCCCATTTATTTGAAGGAACAGCAGATAATTATCCTTTTGAAAACCAGTTAAAGAAATCTGATCTTGAAGGCCAGGGAATTAGCGTGGTAGACGGAGCAATGATCACTGTACTGGGAACATCATTGCAGAATAAGGATATTCTAAGATTCTTCCATGATTCTACATGGAATGTGTGTGGTCTGGAAATGGAAGGTGCACATTACCAAAAAGCGATACAGGCAGCTTCCAGATTACGAGGAAGTATTGATGAAGATGTTCAGGTAAGATATGCTTATTACGCATCAGATAATCCATTGGAAACAGGAAGTACACTTGCTTCTGGAGGACTTGGAACATCTGGAGTGAAACCAACCTATCTTATTACTGAAAAGATCCTGGAACAGATCTTCAATTCCTAAAAACCGTTTATGCAAATTGAAAAAACTCCGCTAAAAGATTGCCTGCTCATCAAACCTACCATGTTTGAAGATCATCGTGGTTTATTTCTGGAGACTTATCATCGCAAGAGGCTGGCAGAATTTAGTGGTATAGATGCTGAATTCGTTCAGGATAATCAATCTATGTCGCATTATGGTGTCTTAAGGGGACTGCATTATCAACAGGGAGAATTCGCGCAAACCAAGATCGTAAGAGTGATCCACGGGAAGGTTTTGGATGTGGTGGTGGATTTACGGCCAGATTCTCCAAGTTTTAAAAAGACTTTTTCTGTAATACTGGACGATGAGAATTTGTTTCAGCTTTATGTTCCGAAAGGTTTTGGACATGGTTTTGTAACGCTTTCCAAACGTTCTGTTTTTGCTTATAAATGTGATCACTATTATACTCCAGGCTCTGAAGCCGGAATTAGATACAATGATCCCGATCTCAATATCGACTGGAATTTTCCTGAAGATCAAATGATCTTATCAGATAAAGACAAAGAGCTTCCATTTCTAAAAGATGTATTTTGAAGAATATACTGGTAACCGGTGCAAATGGTCAGTTAGGTTCATGTTTTAGAAAGCATAGAAAAAAATATTCCGATCTCAACTTCGATTTCAAGAGCTCGCGCGAGTTGGATATTAGCGATTTTGCTGAAGTAGAAAAGTTATTCTCTTCGCGATCTTACGATTTCTGTATTAATGCAGCGGCTTATACCAATGTAGAAAAAGCAGAATCTGAGAAAGAGAAGGCATTCCAGATCAATGCTGAAGCGGCAGTTAAACTTGCAGAAGTTTGTGCTGCAAAGCAGGTTAAAATGATCCATTTCTCAACCGACTATGTTTTCGACGGAAGCAAAACAGAACCTTATCTGGAAACCGATGATGTAAACCCCATCAATGTTTACGGAGCCTCCAAATTAGCGGGAGAGCAACGGATCACTGAAGTTCTTGACGATCATTTGATCTTCAGAACGAGTTGGTTGTATTCAGAATTCGGACATAATTTTTTCTGCACGATCTTAAAAAAAGCTGCTGAAAAAGCAACCTTAAATATAACGACCACTCAGCTTGGTACTCCAACCAATGCCAACGATCTGGCCATATATGTTCTGGATGGTATTCAGAAAGAATCTTCAGCAACGGGCATTTACCATTATAGTAATCTGGGACAGGCGACCTGGTATGATTTTGCTGAAGAAATATTAAATTATTCAGGAAAAATTGATCAGGTTGTTCTAAATAAAACGGGATTTTTTAAGACCTTGGCACGAAGGCCTGAATATAGTGTGCTTTCCAAGGAAAAAGCACTAAAGGAGATCGGTGAGATCAAGGATTGGAGGAAAAGTCTTTGGGACTTGATAGATGAGGTTGTTTAAAAACAGGATATGTCAAAAAGAATACTAATTACAGGAGCAGCAGGATTTTTAGGATCTCATCTATGTGACCGGTTTATCAGGGAAGGTTATTCTGTTATTGGAATGGATAATCTTATTACTGGTGATCTTAAGAATATTGAACATCTCATCAAGGAAAAGAATTTCGAATTTCATCATCATGACATTACCAAGTTCGTTCATGTAGCCGGAGATCTTGATTATATATTGCATTTTGCCTCTCCGGCGAGTCCTATAGATTATTTGAAAATTCCTATACAAACCTTGAAGGTTGGTTCCTTTGGAACCCATCATTGTCTTGGTCTGGCAAAAGAAAAAAATGCCAGGATTCTAATTGCTTCCACTTCTGAAGTTTACGGAGATCCCTTGGTACATCCGCAGAATGAGGATTATTATGGCAATGTGAATACTATAGGACCTCGAGGAGTTTATGATGAAGCAAAACGTTTTCAAGAATCCATTACCATGGCCTATCATAGATTTCATGGTCTGGAAACAAGGATCGCAAGAATATTCAATACGTACGGTCCGCGAATGCGACTAAATGATGGTAGAGTGATTCCGGCCTTTATAGGTCAGGCATTAAGAGGCGAGGACCTTACCGTCTTTGGAGATGGTTCTCAGACACGTTCTTTTTGTTATGTTGATGACCAGGTAGAAGGCATTTGCCGACTTTTACTTAGCGATTATTCCAAGCCCGTAAATATTGGAAATCCCGATGAGATCACCATACTTGATTTTGCCAAAGAGATCATTAAGCTAACCGGAACAGAACAGAAGATCATCTTTCAGGAGTTGCCGCAGGATGATCCATTGCAACGCCAGCCCGATATCACGAGAGCGAAGGAAATTCTGGGGTGGGAACCTCAAGTTTCAAGGAGCGAGGGTATGAAGATCACTTATGACCACTTCCGAAGTATGAGTAAAGAGGAACTGGATAAAAGAGAGCACAAGGATTTTTCAGCACATATTAGACGATAGAATGAAGGAGGGACTGGTGTCTGTCATAATGCCCGCTTACAATAGCGAAGCTTATATTGCTGATGCGATTCGTTCTGTAATTTCTCAGACTTACCACAACTGGGAACTGCTTATTGTAAATGATGCTTCCAAAGATTCCACTGCACAGATCCTGCAGAAATTCGATTCCGAAGAAAATAGGATCAGGGTTTTTACCAATTCGACGAATAAAGGTACCGCATATTCCCGAAATAAGGCGATTGAGGCTGCAGAGGGACAGTATATTTCATTTCTTGACGCAGATGACCTCTGGAAGGAGAATAAGCTTGAGAGGCAGCTAAAGGTTCTTTCCAAGGCTAATGTCGCGGCTTGTTTCTCCAGTTACCAGTTAATGCATGAATCGGGCAACAAAAGTAATATCGTCATTCAGGCCTTGCCAGTGTTAAGTCATCGAAGATTGCTTAAAGCAAATTATGTTGGGAACTTAACAGGTATTTATAATGCTGGGCTGTTGGGAAAGATCTATGCTCCAGACCTTCGGAAGCGCCAGGACTGGGCAATGTGGCTAAGAGTTATTGAAGAAGGTGGACCCATGGAAGGAATCTGGGAATCACTGGCCTATTATAGACTTCGGAAGAATTCAATTTCAGGAAATAAACTGGAAATGCTGAAATATAATTACAAGGTTTACCGGCTTGTTGGTTTTGGCAGAAGAGCATCGCTTAAGAAAATGCTTATTTTTCTGAATGAGCAATTCTTTGTAAAATCGAAACAGAAATTAACTATTGAATAAGCGAGGTAAATTGTTTTAGTTTCCCGCTTTTTGTACGTTTTAGCACCTCATTTTTCTGAAAACTAATCTTCAGATCTTTTCCCACATACATTTCGATCGCCTTCATAATACCTTTTTTCTGAAGCTCAGAAAGTTCGATATCGCTCACATAATCTATATGAAATGTATCCAGTCTGGTTTGGGTAATAATAAATTCCCTAATGTTCCCGCTGTCTTCTATAATGGTTTTAGTGACATAATAAAAGGTTAGTCCTGGAACTACTTTACCATCTGGTAAGCGGGCAATGTCATTCGTACGACCTACTAATTGTTCCAGAACTGGCTTTTTTCGCGTACTTCTGGTAGATAAAGACCCGGTATCTCCAATATCGTAACGTATCATTGGGTGAGCATAATTATATAGTGCTGTGATCACGATCCGGCCTTCCTCACCATAGGGCAATATCCTGTCATTTTCATCGAGAATTTCTACGTAAAGATCTTCAGAATTTACGATCCAGTGATGGTTAGGATCCTCGAAAGCAATAAGTCCAACTTCGCTGGCACCGTATTCATTGATCACTGGAACTCCCAGAACATTTTCTATTAGTTCCTTGTCTTTTTCGAAGAGTCTTTCAGAAGTAACAATACATATTTTTAGACTTGGACAAAGATCCTTCAGTAGGATTTCCCGATCCTTTAAAAACTTTGCAAATAGCAGGATGGCACTTGTGTAACCATTAAGATAATTGAAATCTGCTTTTTTAAAACGTTCCAGAAAAGATTCCATTTTTTGTTCACTAAGATCAAAAATATTGAACCTCCGCCTCAGGCTTATTCTGTCTTTCAATCGTTCCTGCACATTTCCGAAGAAATCAAGAGGAATTCCGTAGAAACGAGCCTGTAATGAGGTGTTAAGATCGATGCCATACCAGGAGTAGCGATCCTGAAAACCAGCCCAACTCAAGGCATGAGCAAACCTGTTCTTGGCAAAAATAAAGGGATGCCCACTGCTTCCTGAAGTTTTCCCCACATAAGCCGACTTCGTTGTATACGTAGAACTCAACCTCTCCTTGAGCGGTTGTTGCAGATCTGATTTTTTCATGATCGGGACTTTGCTCCAATCGTCAAAACCTTCCCATTTAAAAAAGTCGCGGTAAAAATCGTTATGCTGAATATGATAGTCCAGCAATAGATTTCTCTGCCGGTATTGATACTTCTCATATTCGGCTTCGGGGATGTTCTTAACCTCCTTGAGTTTTTTCTGAGCCCGCTGAATAGGGAATTTATTGAGTTGTAAAGATAATCTGAACCAATCCAAGTGTAGAAGCGCTTTTTTAACGAATTTATTGGTGCTTCAATGTACAAACATTTATTTTTGATGCAACAATTAAAATTTGAAGCTATGAATATTCTCATTCTTGGTTCCGGTGGTCGCGAGCATACTTTTGCCTGGAAGATTGCCCAAAGTGATCTATGCGATAAACTTTATGTAGGACCCGGGAATGCCGGTACAGCAGCTATTGCCGAAAACCTGGATATCAATCCGATTGATTTTGCACAGGTAGGAAAAGTGGCCCTGGACAAGAATATCGACATGATTGTGGTGGGTCCTGAAGATCCTCTGGTAAAAGGAATTGTGGACTTCTTTAAGAATGATGATCAATTAAAGCATATTCAAATGATCGGGCCTTCACAGCGAGGAGCTTTACTGGAAGGTAGTAAGGAACGTGCCAAGGAATTTATGGCTCTTTACAATATTCCTACCGCTGCTTATGAGAGTTTCAGTTTTGAGAGTCTACAGGCAGGGAAACGTTTTCTGGAAACTTTAAAACCTCCGTACGTGTTGAAAGCCGATGGTTTAGCCGCAGGCAAAGGGGTGCTTATTATTAAAGAACTGGACGAAGCTAAAAAGGAACTTGAAAACATGCTTTCAGGGAAGTTTGGTGCGGCTAGTGAGAAGGTGGTGATAGAAGAATTCCTTGATGGGATCGAATTAAGCGTATTTGTACTAACCGATGGTGAGAATTATAAGATCCTTCCAACGGCAAAAGATTATAAAAGAATAGGCGAGGGGGACACCGGGCTTAATACTGGCGGTATGGGAGCAATTTCACCTGTACCATTTGCAGATGAAACGCTAATGAAAAAAATAGAGGACCGGATCGTAAAACCAACGGTGAATGGTCTTAAAGCTGAAGATATCGATTACAAAGGCTTTGTTTTTATAGGTTTGATCAAAGTTGGGGATGAGCCTTATGTGATCGAGTATAATGTTAGAATGGGTGATCCTGAAACTGAAGTTGTATTACCAAGAATAAAGTCTGATCTGGTTTCATTACTGGAATCTACCTGGAAAGGTGAACTAAATACTGCAAGTCTTGAAATTGACGAGCGGTCTGCGACAACGGTGATGCTGGTTTCTGGAGGTTATCCAGAATCTTACGAGAAAGGGAAGCCAATCACAGGATTGGACAAGGTGACAGAATCTCTAGTATTCCATGCAGGAACGAGTAGAACTGCAGAAGGAGTTGTAACTAGTGGTGGCCGCGTAATTGCGGTAAGTTCCTTTGGGGGTGATTACAAACAGGCACTAAAAAAATCTTACCAAAGTGCAGAATTGTTGCAATTTGATAAGATGTATTTTAGAAAGGATTTAGGTTTTGACCTATCCTAAGAATGAATGTGAAGTAGATTCTCTGTTTTCTTCGTTATTATCGTTAAAGGTTTTTAGCTGCTTCATCCAGTAAAGAAAAGCTAGAAAACCAATAGCCATAAAGATCCAGTTCAATCCATTGGCAAGAAACCAGGAATCAAGTTCCAAAGCTCTCAATTCGTCTAATGGAGCAAGGAGTAACTCAAACAAATCTTCTATTCCTTCAAAAAAATCTTTCATGATCGTATCATTAATTGTGACTACAAAAATATAAAAACTACCAATGCTAACAAGCTTTTTTAGCAAATCCAAACCTATTAACCTCACGGTGATCGTTCTGCTACTGGTTATCTTTTACACCGGAGTGAACTTTTTTCACTGGGAAAATGGTTTCGAGATACTGGATTTACTGCAAAAGATTGGTGTTTTGGGTTTGCTTGTTCTAAGTTTATTCGTGCTGAATTTTATAGCAAAGAAAAATGAACTCACTAAGCGGAGTGCGTATAAAACCCTGCTTTTTGCAATTTTCGCGATTAGTTTTAGTGAACTTCTGGCCAATACGCCGGTAATCATTTCCAATCTTTGTATCCTGCTGGCTTTACGGAGGATCATTAGCCTCAAATCTCACAAATTTGTACGGCAAAAGATCTTTGATGCAACTTTCTGGATCGCCATTGCCACACTTTATAATTTCTGGTCGGTATTGTTCTTTCTGCTTATATTTTTCGCGATTCTTAATTTTGCTTCTGCTTTTAAGAACTGGCTGGTTCCCTTTGTAGCTTTTCTGGCGGTAGGCATTCTAACGGTAACATTTCATCTACTCGCTTATGATGAGTTGTATACGTTGAATGACTGGTTTCAGACCAGTAATTTTGACTTTAGTCGTTATAACGTAGCGTCGATATTAGTTCCATTAAGTATTATTCTGGGTTTGCTTTTCTGGACACTTATTCAATATTTCAGTGCGATACAGAAGGCAAGCATTACCAGAAGACCGGTCTTAAGCATGATCCTGTTCTGCCTGGTTATTTCTATTGCTGTTGCGATCTTCGCTCCGACTAAAAATGGAAGTGAACTTATATTCTTCTTCGTACCTCTTAGTATCATTGCTTCTAACTATTTTGATAGCAAGAAGGATCGCATATTCAAGGAAATATTACTGGCAGTGCTAATTTTTATGCCTTTTGTCCTGGTTTTTCTGGGTTAAACCATTTCCTTCAGATTCACCGGAATCTCTTTATAAAAATAATATCTTTGCAAAACCTGAGCATTTCAGGCCAATTCGCATTCAATTTATATTAAAAACAACTTTATGTTTTCAGATAAAGCCAATACTATTTTTAGAGAAGTGATCGAACTCTATCATGAAAAAGATAGCGTAGAACAGGATTTCAAAAATCCTTATGATGCTGAAAAGAATCTTCTGGAACATTTACTTTTCAGAAAATGCTGGATAGATACCGTCCAATGGCATTATGAAGATATTATTCGCGACCAGAATATTGACCCGGTTGCAGCATTAACTTTAAAGCGTAAGATCGATGCTTCCAACCAGGATAGAACAGATACTGTGGAGTATATTGATAGTTACTTTCTTGAAAAATATAAGGATGTAAAGGCAAATACAGATGCTACGATCAATTCTGAAAGTCCTGCATGGGCGATCGATCGTTTATCTATTCTGGCGCTGAAGATCTATCATATGAACGAAGAAGCACAGCGTACAGATGCTTCAGAAAAGCACCAGATGGCCTGTAAGGCTAAATTGGATATACTTCTGGAACAACGTGTAGACCTTTCTACGGCGATCAATCAGCTTCTGGAAGATATCGAAAAAGGTGAAAAGTACATGAAAGTGTATAAGCAAATGAAGATGTATAATGACGATGAGCTTAATCCTGTTCTAAGAGGTAATAAATAGAAATGGAAGATCAGAATAGTAATCAGCATCCATCAACTTCAGAGAATAAACATCTGTTGGTGATTCGTCTTTCTGCCATGGGAGATGTGGCGATGGTGGTTCCTGTTTTGAGCATTCTGGTTAGAACCTATCCACAGCTTACAATTACGGTACTTACACGTTCTTTCTTTTTTCCGCTATTCAGTCATTTGCCAAATGTGCGTCTCTACGAGGCAGATGTCGATGGCGTTCACGAAGGTGTTCTGGGACTTGGTACCCTGGCCCGGGAACTTCGTGATGAGGAGATCGATATGGTCGCAGATCTTCATGATGTTCTAAGAACCAATGTCTTACGCTCGGTTTTTTATTTCTACGGAATTCCTTTCGAACAAATAGATAAGGGAAGAGCTGAAAAGAAAGCTCTTACACGGGAGACCAACAAGATTTTCAAGCAGCTGAAAACTACCCATCAGCGTTATGCTGAAGTTTTTGAGAAACTAGGATACCCGATAGATCTTTCCAATTACACAGCAGCTGCAAGGAGGGAAATACTTCCCAGAATTTCTGATGTTACCGGTAAACGGAAAAAAGTAAAATGGCTTGGAATCGCACCATTTGCCCAGCATAGTTCAAAATTTTATCCGGTAGATCTCATGGAACAGGTGATTTCCAGGCTTTCTTCGGAGGCAAATACTAAAATCTTCCTGTTTGGAGGAGGGGATACAGAAAAGAAACAGTTGGAAGAATGGGAATCCAGATTTGAAAATTGTGTAAGCGTGGTTGGTAAATTGAGGTTTGCGGAAGAACTAAGCCTTATCTCTAACCTGTATATGATGTTATCCATGGATAGTGGAAATGCTCATATCGCAGCGATATTCGGGATTCCGGTTCTAAGTATCTGGGGCGTTACCCATCCTTATGTGGGATTCGCTGCATTTAATCAGCCTATGGAGAATTGTATCTTACCGGATCTTGAGAAATATCCAAAGATCCCAACTTCGGCTTATGGTAATAAAGTTCCGGAGGGCTACGAAGATGTTATGCGAAGCATTCCTCCGGAAGTGGTAGTATCTAAAGTTCAGCGGCTGCTGACTAATTCTTAAACATCATCAAAATCTACTTTTAGCGTAGAAGTAGTTGGATGCGCCTGGCAGGTAAGTATAAAACCTTCCTCGATCTCTGCATCTGTAAGGATCTGGTTTTTACTCATTTCAGCTTTACCTTCAGTAATTCGAGCCATACAGCTACTACAAATTCCGCCCTGGCATGAATAAGGCACATCGATATCTTCTTCCAGCGCAACGTCAAGTAACACATCTTTACGATCCATAGAAAAGCTATACTCTTCATCATCCACAACAATGGTTACTGAAGTTTTTCCATCAGTATCTCCCTCAATCACTTTTTCTTCTGAAGTGCTTGTAAACAATTCGAATTTGATCTGCTCATCACGAACATCGTTCTTCTTCAATACTTCAGTAACGTGATCGATCATTTTTTTGGGTCCGCATAGATAGAAGGTTTCGAAATTACGGTCCTTGAATTTATTCTTCAGGATATAGTTTACAGTACTTGTTTCGATTCTTCCGAATTGTGCATTTTCTTCACGTGTACGGCTGTAAATAAACTCTACGAAAAGCCTTTCCGGAAACTTAGATTGCAATTCCAGTAACTCCTTAAAAAAGATCGTATCGTCTACAGATTTATTTCCATAGGTTAGCACAAACCGACTTTCGGGTTCCTGTTCCAATACAGATTTGATGATGGAAAGTACTGGCGTGATCCCGCTACCTGCTGCGAAAGCAGCATAATCCTTAGCGGAATTACCAGGTTCAAAAACAAATTTTCCTTCCGGCGGATGCACCTCCAGAATATCTCCGGCTGTAAGTTTATTGTTTGCGATCACTGAAAAGCTACCGCCTTCTACTTCTTTTACGGTTACCTTGAAATCTTCAGAAGCAGGAGCAGAACAAAGAGAATAGGCTCTTCTTATTTCCCCATTTTCAGCATCATATTTAATAGTGATATACTGCCCGGCCTTGAATTGGAACTCTTCTTTCAAGTTTTCAGGAATATCGAAAGATAAACTCACCGCCTGGGAAGTTTCACGAATTATTTCCTTTATTTTTAGCGGGTAAAAATTACTCATTTTTTAATATTTGGGCGTAAAAATACAAAGTATGAAGCTTTTAAAAATGTAACAAAAGTTTAAATTTCTCTACCTATCTAAATAAACAGCAGATTTTATGTTTAGTAAATTTCTCTGGCTGGAATGGAAATCATTCACAAGGTCGGCCAGTTTTGGAAAAAGTCTGGGATTAAAAATCCTGATGATATTCCTGGCGCTCTATTTTTCAGCCATGTTTTTATTTCTGGGCGTAGCATTATTTCCGCTGCTTAAGGAATCTTTTCCAGAACAGGATCCCTTGGCGATCGTGAATAGATTTGCTTTGACTTATATAGGCTTTGAGTTCATTTTCCGGTTTATGTTGCAAAGCCTACCGGTGATGAATATCAAACCGCTTATGGTAATTCCTGTATCGAAGAAAAAAGCGGTCAATTATATACTTCTTAAATCACTATACTCATTTTATAACATTTTGCCATTGCTCTGGATCATTCCCTTCGGGCTGGTAAGTATCCTGAAGTATGATTACCCTGCCTGGAATGTTCTAGGCTGGATGCTTGGGTTTTACGCACTTGTTTTATGTGTGAACTATTTCAATTTTATTGTCAAGAAGAAGTTCAACGAAAGTCTTAAGCAATTAATTCCGGTTATTATAGGGGTGGCAATTCTGGGTGCTTTGGACTACTATGGTATTTTCGATATTGGAAGTTACTTTGGTTCGGCCCTCGATTATTTATATGACCAACCGTACTTAGCAGTCATTCCTTTCATTTTACTGGTTATACTTTATCAGTGGAATCTTTCAGACTTAAGGAAAAAATTCTATCTAGACCGGGACTTAAAAGCCAAATCTAAGGAAGTGAACACCCAGGATCTTGGTTGGACCCGTAAATTTGGAAGTATTGCACCTTTCCTTCAATTAGATATTAAACTTATTCTTCGGAATAAAAGAGCGAAAACAACCATTTTCATGTCTCTTCTGCTTTTATGCTATGGGCTCATCTTCTACCCGAACGACGCCTATCAGGACATGCCAGCATTCTTTCTGTTTGTGGGTGTTTTTATGACCGGTGTATTTATGATGAATTTTGGTCAATTTGTACCATCCTGGGATTCGTCCTATTACTCCATGATCATGTCTCAAAACATACCTATGAGACAATACCTGGCTTCTAAAATGGGATTAATAACCGTAAGTGTGGTGGTATTGTTGATTCTTACAACTCCCTATATCTATTTTGGATGGGAAGTGGTTTTGCTGAATATTACCGCCGCGATCTATAATATTGGAGTGAACGTTCCTATGCTAATTTTTGCCGGAAGTTTCAACAAAAAGAGCATCGATCTTGACAAAAGTCCGGTGATGAATTACCAGGGAATGGGTGTTTCACAATGGCTCGTTGGAATTCCAGTTATGGCATTTCCCGTCTTCATTTTCTGGCTGGTAAATAAATTCATAAGTTATGAAGTTGCCGTGGGAACCATTGCTGGATTGGGTATTATCGGGATCCTTATGCGTCCGGTACTATTAACTTACCTTACACAGCGCTACCGAAGACGTAAATATGTAACGATCCAGGGATTTAAACAAAAAGGAGAATAAATTTATAGGAATATGATCACAGCAACCAATCTTTCAAAAATATATAACGGAAACAAAGTGCTTGATATCGAGCATCTGGAAATTCCTTCAGGACAAAATTTCGGACTCGTAGGTAACAACGGTGCGGGTAAAACCACATTTTTTAGCTTGCTGCTGGATCTTATTCAGCCCACTTCCGGAAATATCTTTAATCAGGATATAACGGTGAGCGAAAGCGAGGACTGGAAAACTTTTACTTCTTCCTTTATCGATGAAAGTTTCCTTATTGGTTACCTGACTCCAGAAGAATATTTTTACTTTATTGGAGATCTTCGGAATAGAAATCGGGCAGATGTAGACTCATTCTTAACGCAGTTTCAGGATTTTTTCAATGAAGAGATCATTGGTCGCAAGAAATATCTTCGGGATCTTTCAAAAGGAAACCAGAAAAAGGTAGGAATCGTAGCCGCATTGATCGGTGATCCTGAAGTGGTTATTCTCGACGAACCATTTGCAAACCTGGATCCAACCACACAGATCAGGCTTAAAAAGATTCTTAAGGAGCTTTCAAATACCTCTGGAACCACTGTCCTCATTTCCAGTCATGATCTTATTCATGTTACTGAAGTTTGCGAAAGAATCGTTGTCCTGGATAGGGGAGTGCCGGTTCGTGATATAACTACTTCCGAAGCTACCCTGAAGGAACTGGAGGATTATTTTTCCAGTGAGATCGTTGAGGCCTAGTAATTGCAGCTATTGGACTTTGCAAAAAGAAGTTTACTTTTACATACTAAACCAGCTGTATCAAAGTTATTCATGATACCATAAAAGGTTCATATTGAATACGTTTACCCGAATTTCACTGCTTTTACTAACTGCCGCGGCAATTCTTAGCTGCTCCAGGAAAAAGAACTCTTTTGTAAACCGAAATTATCACGCGATCACTTCGGAATATAATACGCTGTACAATGGTGGTCTCGCCTTTAAACAGGGAAAAGAAGAGATCAACCAGAATTACGCAGATAATTACTGGGATATTCTACCTGTTGAAAGACTTGCTCTTGATGAAAATATCGTCCTACCAGATAGCATTAGAAATCAGAATTTTGGTATAGCTGAAGAAAAAGCGGTCAAAGCTATTCAGAAGCATTCCATGCAAATTGGAGGCAAAGAGCGAAATCCTCAAATGGATGAAGCTTATTTGCTCCTTGGGAAATCCCGGTATTTCGATCAGCGTTTCGTCCCTGCGCTCGATGCATTCAACTACATTCTTTACCGTTATCCTGCTAGTGATAATATAACTCACGCAAGGATCTGGCGAGAGAAAACAAATATCAGGTTAGGAAATGAAAAACTGGCGATCAAAAACCTGAAAAAGATTCTTGATTCAGATAAACTAAACGATGAAGATATAGCCGATGCCAGTTCCAGTCTTGCGCAGGCTTATATCAATTTACAATATATTGATAGTGCTGTAGTCCCATTACAGAACGCTAGTGAATTCACCAGTAATAATGCTGAAAAAGGTCGTTATTACTATATTCTTGGTCAGCTCTATGATCGAATGGATCAATCGGCAGCCGCAAATGCTTCTTTTGATAAAGTAATAGACCTGAAACGCAAGTCTCCCCGAATTTACCTGGTGAATGCTCATATTCAAAAGGCAAGGAATTTTGATTTTCAGAATGGTGACCGTACCCAACTACTGGCGCTTTTAAGAGATCTGGAAGAAGATCGCGAAAACCGACCATTTCTCGACAAGATCTATTTTCAGATTGGAGAGTATTACAATCGTCTAGATTCCGTAGAAACGGCTGTGAATTATTATAATCGCTCTTTGAGATCACCATCAAGCGATATTTTTTTGAAATCGATCAACTATGAGATCCTGGCGAATATCAATTTTGATGAAGCAAACTACCGGCAAGCCGGGAAATATTTTGATAGTACCTTGACCTATATGTCTCCAGATCTACTGGAGTTCAGGACCATCAGCAAAAAACGAGAAAACCTTGCCGATGTGATTCTTTACGAAGAGATCGCTGAGGAAACAGATAGTATTTTGAGGCTCGCGAACATGAGCGAGGAGGATAGATTGCAGTATTTTACGACTTATACAGATACATTAAGAGCACGAGCTGTCAAAACCATGGAGTCTGGAGAATTACCTGCTTACACAGCAGGGATAGGGCCAAGAACTAATTTTCCGCAAACGAATATACCAGCTTCAGCTTCGGTGCCGCCAGCAGGTGACTTTAATAGCGGAAATACTGGTAACATTTTTTACTTCTATAATCCAATACGGGTTTCCCGGGGCGCGCAGGATTTCCTCCGCACATGGGGAAGCAGGGAACTCGCCGATAACTGGCGCTACGGCAGCCGTGCTATGAATCAAAGTACGGTAAATGCTGAAGAGCGATTGATGGATATCAACCTGGACAATGATCCAATCTACGATCCCCAAACCTATCTTGCACAAATCCCTACAGACGCTTTAGTTCTGGATAGTTTGTCTTCTCAACGAAATCGTGCAAATTATCAACTGGGAGTGATCTATAATGAGAAGTACCGTGAGTATGCACTGGCAGCGAACAGGCTGGAGTTTATGCTGAATAGTAATCCAGAACAGAGCCTGGTACTTCCGGCAAAATATAATTTGTATTCGGTTTACAAAGCTCAGAATCGTGTAGATGATTTACGAAGACTGGAACAGGATATACTGCAGAATTATCCAGATTCGCGATATGCCGCTTTCATCAGAAATCCCCAGAGCGTTCAAATGGATGAAAGCAGTCCTGAAAAAATATACGAACAATTATATAGAAAATTTGAGGCACAGAATTTCGCTGAGGTTTTAGAGCAATCAGACGCTTATAGATCTCAGTATAACGGTAATAGTATTTTGCCTAAGATAGAATTACTGAAAACTCAGGCGATCGCAAGATTATATGGAATCGATGCTTATGAAAATTCCCTGCAATATGTGGCTGCAAACTATCCGCAATCTCCGGAAGGTCAAAAAGCACAGCAATTACTGAATACGGCTATTCCATCCCTTAAAAACCTGGAGTTTGTAGCCGATAGTACTCAGACTAATTTTAAACTGGTGCTTGCTTTTTCTGAAAGTGAAAATGTTTCTGCAGATTCTTTAAAAATTCAGATTGAAGAAAAATTAGAAGAATTAGACTACAGGAAAATACAAACTTCACGGGATGTTTATAACTCTGAGCAGACGTTTGTTGTTATACATGGATTAAGCTCAAGATCTGCAGCACAAGGATTTCTGGAGCTACTTCAGAAGGATGAGAAGATTAAAATTGAATCGGAAGCTTTTGTCATGTCGGCAGAAAATTATAGAATTGTACAAATTAAGAAAAATTTAAGAAATTTGTCAGATCTTAATTAAAGCCCTACTATTATGTTTTCAGATACCAAAAAGTCCAGAAGCTCTGCAGATCAGCGTGAGCAAAATCGTATTGCAGCAGGAACAATTATAACCGGTGAGGTCTCTGGAAAAGGATGCTTCAGAATAGAAGGCAAGCTAGAAGGTAGTCTTAAGACTACCGGAAAGGTTGTAATAAGTAAAGGCGGAGTGATAAATGGTACTCTGGAATGTGATAGCGCAGATATTGAAGGAAACTTTAATGGCAAATTGCTGGTAAAAGACGTACTTAGTCTCCGCGGCACGGCTCATATTGAAGGAGAAGTGATCGCCGGTAAACTTGCGGTAGAAACGGGAGCAGTATTTAATGCGACCTGTGAAATGAATGGAGGTATAAAACCTCTTAAAGCGAAAAATGAAAAACGATCAGCGTAACAAGTATCTGGGTTTTATAAATATAGCCTTTCAAATGGGGCTTCTCATAGCTGCCGGAGTTTTCGCGGGCATCTGGCTTGACAACAAGTTTCCGAACAAATTTTCTGTTTATACAATTTCTCTATCTCTTGCAGGCGTGTTTATCTCACTTTACCTTGTTTACAGGGAGGTCAAAAATCTGAACGAAGACGAATAATGCAACAAAAGATCTTAGGTTTCCTCAAAGTATTTATTCCTTTTTTTATCATTTGCCTGCTAATACAGTTTGCACTGGTAAACTACCTGTTCCAGCCCGAACTTTATTATTCTACATTTGCGATCTATGCTTTCCAGTTCATAGCAACACTCATTGTATACATTTTACTGGTTCTTGTACAGCAAAACTTTAGCGATAAAACTGGTTTTGCCTTTATGGGTTGCGGTCTTTTTAAGATGCTCGCCGCAGTTTTGTTTTTGCTTCCTATGATGCTGAATGGGACGCTTAATCCATTTCAGAGCTTAATCGCATTTTTTATACCTTATTTTATCTTTCTTGTTTTTGAAACTATTTACGCTGTAAAGCTTATAAACCTGAAATAAACTGCTGACTTTCAGTAAAATCATAAAATCGCAGGATAGGCAAAAAAAATATAACTGCTTCTTTCAGATAAAAATTAAAAGTATACCTTTGCACGGAAATTTAGAGCCCACAATTTTAAGTAGATCAGGTAGTATGATAGCACAGAAATCTTTAGTGATTAGCTTGTACTTTACATTGGCCTTAGCCATTTTCCCAGCCTTTACCTTTGCTCAGGAGCACGGAGAGGAGCATTCCGATCTTCGGGAAGCTGAAGAAGAGTTTAACGCAACAGAGATGATCCTGCATCATATCGGTGATTCTCACGGTTGGCATTTCTTTGGTTCCGGAGACAATTCGTATACATTGCCTTTACCGGTAATTCTTTATACGGAAAACGGTCTGGTAACTTTTATGTCTAGTGAATTTCACCATGATACTGAAGGTCATCATGTAGTTGAAAAAGACGGAATGCGTTTTGTAAATCTTCATGAGGATATTTACAGGCTTAATGATGGTGCAACCGCTGTGGAGCTTGACGCTGAGGAGCACCCGATAAACGCTTCTAAACCATGGGATTTTTCTATTACAAAGAACGTTGCGGCTATGCTGCTTACAGTGATATTAATGCTGTTGTTTTTCACAAGCCTGGCCAGACATCACAAAAAGAATGCACATGCACCAAAAGGTTTCAATAATATTCTTGAAACACTTGTGATCTTTGTTAGAGATGATATCGCGATTCCACAGCTGGGAGAAAAGAGATACATGAAGTTCATGCCTTTCTTATTATCGGTATTCTTTTTTATCTGGATTACTAACTTACTTGGTCTGTTACCAGGAGCTGCAAACGTTACCGGTAATATTGCTGTAACTGTATCACTTGGTTTATTTACACTTGCCTTAATATTAATCAACGGTAATAAGGATTTCTGGAAGCACACTTTATGGATGCCAGGAGTTCCTACTTTCGTAAAACCAATTCTTGCAGTCGTGGAACTTGCAGGGGTATTTATTAAGCCTATCGCGCTTATGATTCGTTTATTCGCGAATATTACGGCAGGGCACATTATTATCTTGAGTTTGATCGGGTTGATCTTTATCTTAGAAAATGCAGGCATCGCCGGAGTTTCGGTTCCGTTTGCCTTATTTATAACAGTACTGGAATTGTTAGTAGCATTCCTACAAGCGTTTATTTTTACAATGCTGTCTGCCCTGTTTATCGGGATGGCAGTTGAGGAACATGAAC
>NZ_JBLWIM010000012.1:294195-360845 GCF_048381525.1 Christiangramia qingdaonensis | reverse complement strand
CACATTGGACTTGCAGCTTTAGGAGCTGGTCTTGCAGTTGTTGGAGCCGCTATCGGTGTTGGTAAAATTGGTGGTTCTGCCATGGATGCTATCGCACGTCAGCCAGAGGCTGCTGGGAAAATCCAGACTGCTATGATTATTGCTGCTGCACTTGTAGAAGGTGTTGCACTTTTTGGAGTGGTAGCTGCTTTGCTAGGGGTACTTACTGTACCGGCATAGTCCTGAATTTAAAAAGATCTGTTCGTAACGGTTGGTTACGAACAGATCTTAATTAATGATTACTTAAGAACATTTTATTTAGTTATATATGGATTTAATCACTCCCGATTTTGGCTTGTTTTTCTGGCAAACGATCGTCTTTTTGGTGCTTTTGTTTCTCATGGCAAAATTCGCCTGGAGACCTATCCTTAATTCTGTAAGAGATAGGGAACAGTCTATCAACGACGCGTTGGCTTCAGCTGAAAATGCTCGTAAGGAAATGCAGAATCTTAAATCTGATAATGAGCAATTGATGAAAGAAGCTCGTGCAGAAAGAGATGCTATCCTTAAAGAAGCACGTGAGTTGAAAGAAAAAACGATCGCTTCAGCAGCTGAAGAAGCGAAGCTTAAAGCAGACAGAATTGTTGCAGATGCTCAAAAGAGTATCGAACTTGAAAAACAATCTGCTCTTGCTGAACTTAAAAATCAGGTTGCAGAGCTTTCAGTAGAAATTGCTGAGAAAGTTGTGCGTAAAGAACTATCAAGTAAGAACGAACAACGCCAGATGATCGAGAAGATGCTGAGCGATGCTAAGTTAAACTAAGATATGAAAGGGAACAGAGCCGCACAACGTTACGCAAAAGCGATCCTTTCACTGGCAAAGGATAAGAATTCGGCGGAAGCTGTAAACAGTGATATGCAAACCATATCTGCTACTGTAAAGAACAGTGGTGATCTGGAGAACATGCTCACAAGTCCGGTGGTTAGAAAAGGCATTAAAAAGAGCGCGCTGCTTGAGATCTTTAAGGGTCTTAATGGTGTAACTGTTGGTGCTATGGATATGCTACTTGACAATGATCGTATTAATATTTTGCACATCGTTGCAAAGCAGTATACGATGATGTTCAACGCTATGAACAATATTCAGCACGCTAAAGTAACCACGGCAATTCCGTTGGATGCTGAGCTGGAAGCAATTATCATGGCGAAGGTTAAGGAACTTACAGGTAATGATGCGATCCTTGAGAATGTGATCGACGAGAGCATTATTGGTGGTTTTGTTCTTAGGGTTGGTGACTTGCAGTATGATGCAAGCGTAGCCAGAAACCTGGACAGACTAAAGAGACAATTAAAAGACAACACATACGTTTCAAAAATTTAATTAAAACAGGTGCGCCTGGTGCGTACCATTTTATCTTGAATAATTATGGCAGAAGTAAATCCTGCTGAAGTATCAGCAATATTAAAACGACAATTATCAGGTTTTGAATCCAAGGCCTCTCTTGATGAAGTAGGTACCGTTCTAACCGTTGGTGACGGTATTGCGAACATCTACGGACTTGCAAACGCTCAATATGGAGAACTTGTTCAGTTCGAGAGTGGATTGGAAGGAATCGTTCTAAACCTTGAGGAAGATAATGTTGGGGTAGTACTTTTAGGTCCTGCAAAAGAGATCAAAGAAGGTTCTACAGTAAAAAGAACTCAGCGAATTGCTTCTATCAATGTAGGTGAAGGTATTGTTGGCCGTGTGGTTGATACTCTTGGAGCTCCTATTGATGGTAAAGGTCCAATTGAAGGTGAGACATTTGAAATGCCTCTTGAGCGTAAAGCTCCGGGAGTAATTTATCGTCAGCCTGTAACTGAACCGTTACAAACTGGTATTAAATCTATCGATGCCATGGTACCGGTAGGAAGAGGACAGCGTGAGCTTATAATTGGTGACCGTCAAACAGGTAAGACCGTGGTTGCAATTGATACCATTCTTAACCAGAAAGAATTTTACGATGCCGGTGAGCCGGTATTCTGTATATATGTAGCGATCGGGCAGAAAGCTTCTACTGTTGCTGCGATTGCCAAGACACTTGAAGATAAAGGTGCGCTTGCATATACTACCATTGTTGCTGCAAATGCATCAGATCCTGCTCCAATGCAGGTGTATGCTCCATTTGCCGGTGCAGCGATTGGTGAATACTTTAGAGATACAGGTCGTCCTGCATTGATCGTTTATGATGATCTTTCCAAGCAGGCAGTTGCTTACCGTGAGGTTTCCCTTTTACTTCGTCGTCCACCAGGACGTGAAGCATATCCTGGGGATGTATTCTTCCTTCACTCAAGACTTCTTGAGCGTGCAGCGAAGGTGATCGCCGATGATGATATCGCGAAGCAAATGAACGATCTTCCAGATAGCTTGAAAGACAAGGTAAAAGGAGGCGGATCTTTGACTGCACTGCCAATTATCGAAACTCAGGCGGGTGACGTTTCAGCATATATTCCAACCAACGTAATTTCGATTACAGATGGTCAGATCTTCTTAACATCAGATCTATTTAACTCGGGTGTACGTCCTGCGATTGACGTGGGTATTTCAGTATCTCGTGTGGGTGGTAACGCTCAGATCAAGTCGATGAAAAAGGTAGCAGGTACATTAAAACTTGACCAGGCTCAGTATCGTGAACTTGAAGCATTTGCTAAGTTTGGATCAGACCTTGATGCTTCAACCATGAGTGTGATTTCTAAAGGTAAACGTAACGTGGAGATCCTTAAACAGGGACAGAACGATCCTTACCCGGTAGAAAACCAGATCGCGATCATCTACGCTGGTTCTAAGAACTTACTTAGAGATGTACCGGTAGAGAAAGTAAAAGAATTTGAATTAGAATATCTGGATTACCTGAATTCTAAGCATAGAGATACTTTGGATACTCTTAAAGCAGGAAAACTTACAGATGAAGTAACAGATACTTTGACTAAGGCTGCTAAAGAGCTTTCAGGGAAATACAAGAAATAGTATTGAGTACATAGATTGAAGATTTTAGATCTTTAATTGAAGTATTTACAATTGAAAATTATATAGGTATTGAGTAGTTTCTAACATCTAACTTCTCAATACTCAATACTAAAACAAAATGGCAAACTTAAAAGAATTACGTAGCAGGATTACTTCGGTTTCCTCAACGATGCAGATCACCAGCGCCATGAAAATGGTATCGGCTGCTAAGTTGAGCAAGGCTCAGGATGCAATTACATCCATGAGACCTTATGCTGAAAAGTTAACACAATTGCTGCAGGATTTAAGTGCTACTCTGGATGATGATGCGAACAGCAAATTTGCTGAAGAGCGCGAAGTAAAAAGAGTACTTATCGTAGCTATATCTTCTAATAAAGGTTTGGCCGGTGCTTTTAATACCAATATCATCAAAAAGGTAAAAAGTAAGGTTGCTGCAGACTATCAAAATAAAGAAGTAGAACTTCTAACTCTTGGAAAAAAGGGTAATGATATTCTGAAGAAAACCTTTGATGTTTACAAGAACGATAACGCTATTTTCGATGATCTTTCTTTCGAGAATGTTTCTGCAATTGCTGAAGAACTTATGCAGGTTTTCGTTGATGGCAAATTCGATAAGATCGAACTTGTTTATAATCAGTTTAAAAATGCCGGAACTCAGATCGTGATGGATGAGCAGTTCCTTCCAATCGAAAGATTTGAAACGGAATCTGAAAAGCAACTGGATTATATTTTCGAACCATCGAAAATTGAGATCGTTAAAGATCTTATACCAAAGTCATTGAAAATGCAACTTTTTAAGGCTCTTAGAGACTCTTTCGCTTCTGAACATGGCGCACGTATGACTGCGATGCATAAAGCGACAGACAACGCCAAGGAACTTAGAGATGATCTTAAATTATCTTATAACAAAGCAAGACAGGCATCTATTACCAATGAGATCCTTGAGATCGTTGGTGGAGCTGAAGCTTTGAACGGATAAGCTTATTAAATATAATTTGAAATGCCCTCCAAATGGAGGGCATTTTTTGTTTGGTACAGCTTTTGTTTTTATATCTTCAACTTTAAAAATCAACATTATGAAAAAATCACTACTAATTATAACCGGTATTCTGGTATTAAGCATTTTTGCTTCCTGTGGCAGTAATAAAGATCTTCAGGAAAGAGCACCTGCTCAATTCGCTGACGTTTATTATACATACACTTCAGAAGGTATCCAGCTAAATATTCCAGTTTCAGTAATTCAGGAGGAGCGTGTAGATCTGCAAGCTGTTTATTTCCACGGTATGAAGTCGCCACTTGTTAAAAGCGAAGAGAATTCCAATATCTACATAGCCAACTTTAGAGTAGGTGCCCAGGATATGGTTATGGATGTAGACCCTAAAAAGGAATACGGTAACAAAATGCCACAAATGCCTGAAGAGAGTCCGTTTAAGATCGATCAGGATGAAGCCATTCTGGTATTTGGACAAAACGATGAAACCAAATTCTATAAGCTTACTGGAATTGTGGAAAAGGAAGAGTAGCCAGAGCGGTTTTGTTATTTAAATTCAGATATTTGTAGCAAACCAACCGGCTCCTTTGAGTACTATAAAAAATCTCTTTAAGCAAACTTTTGTCTACGGCCTGGCTACTGTCTTGCCAAGGATGGTAAGTTTCCTTTTAGTTCCCTTATATACCGATATTTTACCGAAAGAAGAGTACGGTGAAATATCGGTTATTTTTGCTTATTTCGTTTTGATCAATGTCATCCTTGCCTATGGTATGGAAACGGCATTTTTCAGATTTTATAATAAGAGCGAAAATCCCAATAGTGTTTTAAGTACCTCTGGATGGTCACTGGTGATTACTTCACTTCTGTTTACGGTAGTAGCTTATCTTGCCCGCGATCTTATTGTAGAGGTTACCAATATTCCTTTGAAATACATAGAACTTGCGATCTGGATCCTGCTTCTGGACGCTCTGGTAATTATTCCGTTTGCCTGGTTGCGTGCTGCGGAAAAACCAATGAGATACGCGATTATCAAGATATTTAATGTGGTTGTAAACCTGGGTCTGAATGTATTTTTCCTGGTTTATCTGAAAGATCTGGCAGAAGAACATAGCTTCTTCCGAAGTATTTATGTAGAGGATTTTAAGATCAGTTATGTATTTATATCCAACCTGGTAGCAAGCGGACTTACGCTTTTACTCATGTTGCCCTTTTACTTCAGAATCTCTTTCACTTTTGATTCGGTACTCTGGCGTAAGATGCTGTCTTACGGATTTCCTATTCTGATCGCAGGAATTGCCTTTTCAGTAAATGAAGTTTTTGATAGAATTCTGCTTGACCGGCTATTACCACAGGATATAGCACGTGAACAAATTGGAGCGTATTCGGCCTGTTATAAGCTTGCCATGTTCATGACTTTATTTGCAACCGCATTTAGATTGGGAATAGAGCCATTCTTTTTCAGCCATTCCGGAGAAGAGAATGCTACTACAACGTATGCCCGTATCACCAACTACTTTGTCATTCTGGGAAGTTTGATCCTGCTGGGCGTGATCGTTTTTGCCGATCTTTTAAAGATATTGATCATTAAAGATTCAGCTTACTGGGAGGCTATGGAAATCGTTCCCTTAATTTTATTGGCGAACCTTTTTCTTGGTATCTACCACAATCTTTCAGTTTGGTATAAAGTAACAGATCGCACGAAATTTGGGGGTTATATTTCTCTGGCAGGAGCTGCCGTGACCATTGCTCTCAACCTATACCTTATTCCGAAGATAGGTTATACCGGTTCTGCCATTGCAACACTTGCCGCTTATGGCGTGATGATGACACTCTCTTATTTCTACGGAAGAAAATATTATAAAGTTCCTTACGATATGACTCGAATAGGAGCTTACCTTCTGGTGTCCATTACTTTCTCAATAATCTCATTTTACTTTTTCCGGGGAAATTATTTCGTGGGAATCCCGTTATTATTGATATTTATGGGTGTCATTTACTATTTTGAAAAAGACCAGATTTTAAGAATCATACAATCCTAAGACATGGAAGTAAAAGTGATCAATAAGTCGGCACATAAGTTGCCGCATTATGAAACCGATTTTTCTGCAGGAATGGATCTTCGAGCTAATATCGATGAACCGGTAACGCTGAAACCTTTAGAAAGGACCATTGTAAAAACAGGACTTTTTGTTGAACTTCCTTTGGGTTTTGAAGCGCAGGTGAGACCAAGAAGTGGCCTTGCGGCTAAAAAAGGGATTACGGTACTCAATGCTCCAGGAACAATCGATGCCGATTATAGAGGTGAAATTGGTGTCATCCTTGTAAATTTGTCCAATGAAGCATTTGAGATCCAGAATGGAGAGCGTATTGCTCAAATGGTCATCGCTAAACACGAACAGATCTCCTGGGAAGAAGTAGACATTCTTGGAGAAACTTCCCGGGGCGCAGGAGGTTTTGGAAGCACAGGAAATAACTAGCCCATATTTAAAGAATAATTTAAAAAGCTATAAAATGAAAATTATTGTACCAATGGCAGGTCGTGGTTCACGACTTCGTCCACATACTTTGACTGTACCAAAACCTTTAATTCCTATCGCAGGAAAACCAATCGTTCACCGACTGGTAGAAGATATTGCGAAGGTTCTTGATGAAAAGATCGACGAAGTTGCTTTTATCATTGGAGAAGATTTTGGAGAAAAAGTGGAGGAAGATCTTAAAAAGATCGCCGAAAGTCTTGGTGCCAAAGGAACGATCTATTACCAGGATAAACCATTAGGAACCGGTCACGCGATCATGTGTGCCAAGGAATCTCTTAGCGGTCCTGCAGTGGTTGCTTATGCCGATACACTCTTCAAAGCCGACTTTAACCTTGACAAATCTGCAGATGCAGTAATGTGGGTGAAGAAAGTTGAGAATCCATCAGCTTACGGTGTGGTGAAGCTGAATGACAATAACGAGATCACAGATCTTGTCGAAAAACCTGAAGAATTTGTTTCAGATCTTGCTGTTATTGGGATATACTATTTCAAGGATGTAGCAGTTTTAAAAGATGAACTTCAGAATGTTCTGGATGCAAAGCTAACCCGCGGTGGTGAGTACCAGATCAACGATGGGATTGAAGCAATGCGTAAAAACGGACTCCGTTTTGTTCCAGGAAAAGTAGATGAATGGATGGATTGCGGAAACAAAAATGTAACCGTGGAAACCAATGGTAGAATGCTGAATTTCCTTCATCAGGATGGAGAGAAATTGATGGCAGACTCTGTAAAGATCAAAGATTCTGAAATTACCGAACCTTGTTATATTGGTGAAAATGTTGAATTGATCAATGCTAAAATTGGACCTAATGTATCTATTGGGGATGGAACCAAAATTGAAAACAGTACTATCAAGAACAGTCTTATCCAGACCTTTGCTGAAGTAAAAAATGCAAAACTTGATAACGCAATGATCGGAAATTTTGCCAGATTTGACGGTGACTTTACCCAGATCAGCATCGGTGATTATTCCGTTTTAGAATAAATTTTATGCGTACATCCGGGAGCCTACTTCTTATGTTATGTTTTATACTTTCTGTGCAGGCACAGGATGATAAACGTCCATTTGAAGATGTGAACCAGGATGATCTCGGTCTTGTGAATGATGAGTTTCAGGAACTTTTCTTTGAAGCGCTCAAGCAAAAAGGTATCGAGAATTATGAAAAAGCAATTGTAGCACTGCGTAAAGCTTCAGAAATTTCTGAAGACAACGCGGTGCTTTATTTTGAACTTGGGAAGAATTATCGGGAACTTCAGCAATTTCCGGCAGCCATTGAAAATTTTCAGAAGGCTACAGCATTAGAACCCAAAAGGGAAGCTATTCTTGTCTCGCTTTTTGAAACTTACGCTGCAACGCGCGATTTTGATAGTGCAATTTCCACAGTGCAAAAGCTTATTAGCTTTGATTCCGATTATAAAGAGGACCTCGCTAATTTGTATTTGCTCAATGAAGATTACGAGAATGCATTACAACTTATAGATCAACTGGATCAGGACTTAGGAGCAAATTCCTATCGAAACTCGTTACGCCGTCAGATCTATGCGAGGACCAATAATACCGATGCTCAAATTCAGAATTTAAGGCAAAGTATTGCCGCTAACCCTGAGCTGGAAAAAAATTATCTCAACCTAATTTACATGTATAGTGAGCAGGGTGAGGATGAAGAAGCGTATAATGTTGCCAATGAACTTTTGGAAAGTAATCCCGGTTCTTCTCTGGCTCATCTTGCACTCTATAAATTTCAGCTCGAAAAACAGGAGACTGAAGCTGCTATTGCTTCCATGGAAATTGTATTTGAAAGTGAAGAAATCGATGCTGAGTCTAAATTCAAAGTGCTCAACGACTTCCTGATTTTTGTACAGGATAATCCTCAATATGAAAACCGTCTGGTAGAAGTTGCTCAAAAACTCACTCAAATTGAGAATGCACCGGGTTTGTATGAAAAACTGGGACAATTCTATCTAAAAAAAGCTGATCGGGAAAATGCACTTCGGTATTTTGAACTGGGAATAAAGAAGAATTCTACCAATTTTGAACTTACCAGGAATACACTGTTGTTACAAATTGATCTTCAGAAATATGAAGACGTTAGAGAATTGAGCGCACAGGCGTTGGAAAATTTTCCTTCTCAACCTGTATTATACCTATTTCAAGGGGTTGCTCTTAACAAACTTGAAAAGTTTGAGCAGGCAGAAAGCAGTTTGAAGGATGGGCTGGATTACCTGGTCGATGATATTAGAATGGAAGCCGATTTCTATGCACAGCTTTCTTTTAGCTATCATGGTATGAATAATGCAGGATTGGCGAATGAATACCGCGCTAAAGCGGAGGAATTACTTAAAGAAATAAATTGATGATTAGAAGAATAGTAACACTGGTATTTATGGCGGTAATTATAGCTTCCTGCGGAAGTTCCCGTCGTGCTGGAAAGATCGTTACAAAGAACACAGAAGCTGTTTCCATTATTAAAAAGCACTATGCTGAAGAAGCCGAATATAAGACCGCTTCCGGGAAATTAAGAGCAGTGTACCAGGACGATGAAAAAACACAATCTGTAAACCTTAGTTTTAGAATGGAAAAGGACAAGGCGATCTGGATGAGTGCGAGTATTCTCGGTTTTCCTGTTGCTAAAGTTTATATCACACCAAATAGTGTGAGCTATTATGAAAAGGTGACTCAGAGTTATTTTGATGGTGACTTCAGGTTAGTTAGTGATTTCCTTGGAACTCCGCTGGATTTTCAAAAACTTCAGAATTTGCTGATCGGGCAGGCGATCTATGATCTTCGTACTGAAGAATATGATTTCACACAATCTCCAAGAGGGTTTCAGTTCGTTCAGGAAGAAGAATCTGCTGATATGAAAAAAATGTTCCTGCTGGATAGTCGTACTTTGAAAGCAGCGGCTCAGCAACTGGCACAGGTTTCAGAAAACAGAAGTCTTACGGTTACCTATTCAGATTACCAGGTGGTAGATGGTATTGTCTTTCCTGAAGAGATTCGTATTATCGCCAATGAAGGAGGAAGCAGCACCAATATTGAAATTACTTACAGAAGCATCAGTTTCAATGAGGAAGTTAGTTTTCCTTTCGACATCCCATCCGGTTACGAAGAAATAAGCTTGAAATGATTAGAATGAAGGCTTCAAATGTATTGATTATTCTACTGCTTTGCATAGGTGGTATGCAGTTTAGCTATGCCCAAACAGATCGTGAAGAACTGGAAAAAAGGCGTATTCAGCTTAGAAATGAGATCACCAGGATCAATGAGCTTAGAATTTCCAACCAGAAGAAGCAACGCTCGGTGCTTGTACAGGTGGAAGATCTTGGACAACAAATAAGAAGCACCGAAGATCTTATAAAACTAACCAACCAGCAGGCGAATCTTCTCACGAGGGAAATTACTACGAATACGAATAAAATTGGTGCGCTTAGAAAGGAGCTGGAACAGCTTAAGGAAGATTATGCCCGAATGATCGAGAAAAGCTATAAGAGCAAGTCTCAGCAAAGCAGGGTGATGTTCTTGCTGTCTTCTCAGAACTTCCTGCAGGCATATAAACGAATTCAGTATATGAAGCAGTATACCAATTATCGTAAACAGCAAGGAGAAGAGATCAAGGCTAATACGATAGAATTGCAACAATTGAATTCCAGGTTGGTTCAGCAAAAAGAAGAAAAACAGAAACTAATTGCTGAAAATAGAAAAACCAGGGCTCAGTTAGAACAAAATAGAAAATCTCAGCAAGAACTTGTTTCCACGATCAAAAAACGTGAAGGTGAATTTGCGAGTCAGTTAAAAAGTAAACAGAGAGAGATCGACGAAATCGACAGGGCGATCGATCGAATGATTCGCGAATCCATTGCCAATGCAAATAAAGAGAGCGGTTCAAGCTCAAGAAGTACTTATGAACTTACTCCGGAAGCGAAAGCACTGGCGACTGATTTCAATAATAACAAAGGAAAATTGCCTTGGCCGGTGAAATCTGGTGTGGTGACCATGAAGTTTGGAAAACAACCACATCCTGTAGTAAGTTCGGTAATGGTTAATAACAATGGAGTACGAATTGATACTGATAAAGGTGGAAAGGCGCGTGCTGTTTTTAATGGAACTGTTAGCGAAGTGCAGGCGGTGAAAGGTGCGAATAAAGCGGTGATGGTTAGACACGGTGATTTTATTACGATCTATAACAACCTTGAGAACGTTTTTGTGAAAAAAGGGGACACGGTAAGGACAGAGCAGGAGATAGGAGAGATCGCAACCAGTAGAACTACTGGGAAAACGACTCTGCATTTTCTATTGTATAAGAACGATCAAAAAATGGATCCGGCAGGATGGATCTATAGAATGTAATTTCAACGCAACCTTATGGGTTTGAAAGCATCTAGTGAATAGAATCTAACCTATGAGTTCAGTAAAATTTGGTTACACGCGTGCGTTTATAGTGTTTATGCTTCTGTTACTACAGGGATGTACACCTGTTTCTATAGAAAATAATAAACGAATTCTGGTACAGGGAAAATTTGTAACTCCTGAAGGCAATGCTTTACAGGGAATCCGGGTAACTACAACAACAGATATCAATGGTTTTTTAAGCCGGGGACAGGGCACACTTTCTGAAGTTGTAAGTGATGAAAATGGTGATATTTCTATGGTCTCTCTGGATGTTAATCCTGGAATTTTGTGCCTGGATATTACAAATACTTCTAATGATCGAAGGTTGCAGAGTTTTACAGTTTGTGATTCGTCATTCAGCAGGAAGGAAACATTGTTGGATCTTGGTGAATTTGTGCTGAAAGAGATCATAGAAACAAGCATAGTCATTCGGCATGATTCAGATGTTTATTATACGTTGAGATCTGAAGCATCTTCAGTACAAATTGGTATCGAAGACTGGAATGAATTAAGCTCTTACGATGATTTAGACCTGGCTTCGAAATATACAACCCGAGAATCCTTTCTGAATTCTGAAAATCAAGTTGATACTTTAAGAGTCACCACCACTAATTATTCTACTGTTTATTTAAAATTACAAAGCGCTCAGGAAGAATATATTTATGAATTTGAGGTGAACGAAATCGATGCAAGCTATGAGATCGATCTTTAGGCTCATAATAGTGCTGGTTGTTTGTTCAACTGTTTCTTTGAAAGCACAGGAGCAGGACAGCACAAAATTTTCTGCACATCATTTCAATCGTATACAGTTGGATCCGGAACTTAGCATGTTTACAGCAATAGGAGATAACTTTTTAAAGGATGCTTATGATCTCAAAACCGGATCCGGCCTTACTGCCGACTTTTATCTCCACAAGAACTGGTACATAGGAACTCGATTTTTGAATATAAATACACAGATAGTCAAGCCTGAAAATATTGGTGACATCAAGAACACAAAAATCTTTACATTCGGTGTTCAGGGTGCTTATGTTTATGAATTTACCGAGCGTCTATATCTGGATCTAATTGCTGGATTTGGTTCTACCGGCTATTATCATGATTCAGAATTTGGAACGAACTTTAGAGATTCGGCCACCAGTATTTGGGGTGGGCCAAAAATCAATTATCGCATCAATAATTTCTTCGGAATATTCCTGGGAAGTGAATTTAGAAGAGATTTTATGAATATTGAAGTCACCGAACAGCTGGACGATTATTTTGGCAACGTAAACTTATTGAGTATAAGAGCAGGGGTGAGGTTTATCACGCACTAATCTTTGTCGAAAAGAGCCTTAAGTTCAGTAGCATCACTAGGTTTCATTTTACCAGCAAGCACAAGACTTAATTGCTTTCTGCGCAAGGCAGCGGCAAATCTTTCTTTTTCAAGATCAGTTTCCGGCTCTAGCTGTGGGATTTGAATTGGAGTTCCGGTTTCGTCTACCGCTACAAAAGTATAAATTGCTTCATTTGCTTTTGTTCTACGACCACTTTCACGGTCTTCCACCCAAACATCAATGAAGATCTCCATGGAACTCTTAAAAGCTCTTGAAACAGCTGCCTCAACTGTTACAACACTTCCTAAAGGAATCGCTTTGTTAAAAGCTACGTGATTGACTGAAGCAGTTACTACGATCCTACGACTATGACGTCTTGCGGCGATACTGGCTGCACGATCCATTCTTGCCAGTAGTTCACCACCAAAAAGATTATTCAACGGATTCGTTTCACTGGGTAAAACAAGATCTGTAAGTGTAGTACGAGATTCATTAGGTGATTTAGCCTCCATGTAAGATTTTTTGCAAAAATAGGGAGGTTAGCGGTAATTTCGCAGTTAACGAACTATTAAATTACAGTTCCTGAACCAATAACCAGGCTGCATCATTCGTTTTCTTAACCGCATAAAGTTTATTGATCGCCTCTCTTCTGGTTTGATGACTGGAATAAACTACCTGGTGAAGGCCATATTTATTAGCTCCTAGTAATCGGGCTTTGAAACCTTCTGCTCTAAGTTCATCAACTTTGGTTTGTGCGTTTTCTTCAACTCGAAATGCTCCTGCAACAACATGATAGTTCCCAGATTGTTTTTCTACTTCGAAAGTAACCGCTGGTAACGGGTTATCAATTACAAAGGTTGCCTGTTGTATTTGTTCCTGAAGCTGAGTTTCTGCCTCCTGCTGTTCAGCAATATTATGCTTTGTAACCTGGCTGCTGTAAATGTTAAGTCCGGCAAAACTTGAAACTCCAAGGGCTATTAGGCCAATCGCGGCATATTTCCAAATGGATGATCGCTTGCTTTCAGGAGTGAAAGTAATAGGGGCTTTTTCCTCAAGTTCTGATACCTGTTGTTTGTAAGCCTCTCTATTAACCGGCAAGGCTTTGTAAGTATCCAGACCAAAGGACTGCGTGAGAAAGTTTACATTCGTAACAGGTTCAAATTGCAGTTTATCCTCACTATCCAGGTAAAGCTCTCCAATGTTCTCGAGCCTGGCTTTAGAAGCATTTTGTAAAGAAGATTCCAGGTCATATACGTACTCCTGGATCATGTTATTTGCAGTCTGATATTTTACATTCTCGACCTCAGCAATATAATTTGCAAGTAGCCCATCATTTTTGATAAGCTGCCTGTTGAATGAGATCACCTTTTTTGGAGGAAAGAACTCATTGGAATTTTCATCGATAAAAGCTGATTGCTTCTGGGCCAGGAAGGCACCAAAACCGGGAAGAACTACACATTCATAACGGTAAAGCAGGTCCTGTATGTAATTGGAAATATTCATCGAGTGCAAAAATATAGGTTAAAGACAGTTAGTTAAAGTTACCTAAACAAATTTTATTAACAAATGTTTTTTTCTGTAAATTTCGTCAAATTATCCTGAATGGAACCTGATCAACTTTTGTATACCCTGGCACTGCAACATGTTCCAAATCTGGGAGATAGCACAGCTAAAAAATTAATAAGACATTTTGGTTCTGCGGAAAACGTCTTTAAAGCAAAAAAGTCTAGTCTATTGAAAATTGATGGTATTGGGAAGACCAGGATCAGTGAAATTGAGAACCCAATGCATCTGAAGGAAGCTGAAAAGGAACTTGGTTTTATTCACAAGAATAAGATTAGCGTAAGCTATTTCAAAGAAGATAGCTATCCTGAAAAGCTCAAACATTGCCAGGATTCGCCCCTGCTGTTATTTAGCCGTGGAACCATAAACCTCAACAGGAAGCGAATTCTCAGTATCGTTGGGACTCGACAGATCAGTTCACATGGAATCTCCTTTTGCGAACAGCTTATAGAAGATCTCGCACCTTTAGAACCGGTTATTATCTCAGGATTTGCATACGGAACCGATATTACGGCTCATAAAGCAGCCATCAGGAATAATCTACAAACCGTAGCCTGCCTGGCTCACGGACTGAACCAGATCTATCCAAAAGTTCATAAAAGGTATATGACCGAAATGGAGGAGAACGGAGGGTTTTTTACCGATTTCTGGAGTAGCGATACTTTTGATCGTAATAATTTCCTGAAAAGAAACCGGATCATTGCCGGCTTGAGCGAAGCTACTGTAGTAATCGAGAGTGCCGAAAAAGGAGGAGCATTGGTAACGGCCGATATTGCTAATTCCTATGATAGAGAGGTTTTTGCTGTGCCGGGTAGACCGGGAGACAAGTCAAGTGTAGGCTGTAATGAACTAATTAAAAGTCAGAATGCTAGAGTACTTACTTCCGCAGCAGATATTGCATATATGCTTAACTGGCGGAATAATGAAAATGATCTAAAACCAGTTCAGAAGAAATTATTTATTGATCTTGAAGCAGAAGAACAACTCTTATATGACCAGTTGCAACTTCAGGGAAAAACTGAATTGGATCTGCTGGCACTTCAGTGTAAAATACCAACTTTTAAAACGGCGTCATTATTACTGAGTATGGAATTGAAGGGAGCGGTAAGACCACTCCCTGGTAAGTTATTTGAAATCGCGTAGGCTTAGTAACCTAATTTGGTTCTAACTTTAGCCAGAACTTCATTCGCTACATTTTTAGCTTTTTCTGCTCCAATCGATAGTGCTTTGTCAACTTCTTCCAGATTATTGATATAGTATTCGTACTTCTCACGTGGTTCAGCGAATTTATCCCGAACAAGTTCGAACAATGCCTGTTTGGCGTGACCGTAACCATAGCCACCTGCTTCGTAGTTCTTCCTCATTTCAACTATTTGCTCTTCAGAAGCCATAATCTTATAAAGGGCAAACACATTACAGGTATCAGGATCTTTTGGTTCTTCCAGCGGAGTACTGTCTGTAGCAATTCCCATGATCTGCTTTCTTAGCTTCTTATCGGTCTGGAAAATATTGATCGTATTTTCTTTCGATTTGCTCATTTTCGCACCATCAGTTCCTGGAATGTACATGGTTTCTTCCTGCACATTACCTTCAGGAATTACGAATACATCTCCCATTTTCGCGTGGAAACGGGAAGCAACATCACGAGTCATCTCGATATGCTGCAATTGATCTTTCCCAACCGGAACAATTTCAGCATCATAAAGAAGAATATCGGCCGCCATAAGCATAGGATAGGTAAATAAACCACTATTCACGTCTTCAAGACGATCTGCCTTATCCTTAAAAGAATGCGCAAGGGTTAGCCTCTGGAATGGAAAGAAACAACTTAGATACCAGGAAAGTTCAGCAACCTGCGGGATATCAGACTGGCGATAAAATACACTTCTCTCAATATCAAGTCCACAGGCAAGCCATGTCGCTGCTACAGAATAAGTGTTTTGACGTAGCGTCTCAGCATCTTTGATCTGTGTAAGCGAATGCAGGTCTGCTATAAAAATAAAGGAATCATTTTTAGGATCATTCGCCATATTAATGGCGGGCATGATGGCACCTAGTAAATTCCCCAAATGCGGGGTTCCTGTACTCTGTACTCCTGTAAGTATTCTTGACATGGACTTTTCGAATTTTCCTGCAAAGGTAAATTTTTTATAGAACTCCTTCCTTTCATTTTACTACTTTTGACGCATGCGATACATCAAAATGGCAGGCATCCTTTTATGGAGAATCTGGTTCTATATTCTCCTCATCGTACCTATTGTGATAATGCTTCCCGTTTTGATCATTTTTACCACTTCTGAAAAGTTTTACCCTCAGTATTTCGTTTGCTCCCGTATATGGGCGAAATGTATCCTCTACGGAATGGGTTTCTGGGTTAAAGTTAAAGCTGAAGAAATTCCAGAAAAGCATAAAAGTTATATGCTAGTTGCGAATCATACCAGTATGCTTGATATTATGCAGATGCTGGTTATTATGAAGCAACCCTTCGTTTTTATTGGAAAAAAGGAACTGAGTAAAATCCCCGTTTTCGGATTTTTCTATAAACGAACGTGTATCCTGGTGGATCGAAAGAATCAGCAAAGCAGGAAAGCTGCATTTCTGGAAGCACAAAGAAGATTAAAACAAGGAAATTCAATTTGCATATTTCCTGAAGGTGGAGTGCCAGATGATCATTCGGTCGTGCTGGATCAATTTAAAGAAGGAGCTTTTAGGCTGGCCATTGAACACCAGATTCCAATTGTACCAATCACATTTCACGATTCCAAAAGAAGATTTTCTTATAGGTTCCTGTCGGGCAGCCCCGGGAAGTTGAGAGTCAGGATCCATCATTTTATTCCTACGCGTGGCCTGGAAATGAGCGATAGGAAGGAAATTAAGAACTCTACTTTCAATATTATTCATGATGAGCTGGTAGATCCTTCGGTTCATTAGAAAGTATAGCTAATCCCCGAGTAAACCCCGAAATTAACTGGACGTACATTATCAACATTATTAAAAGTGTTGACCTGGTATTTCATCATAGGTTCTACGCTAAGGCTTATTTTGTTGCTAATTTCATAATCCACCCCAATCCCAACATTCGTACTAAAACTTGTTTTATTAATATTAGAAGCTGTCCCAAGTTTGGTTCTGGACTCAGCTGTTACTAGATCTACACTGTTCTGGTCAAGGAAAAGTCCGCTTGCACCACCAATGAGATTTAATCCAAAGCGCTCATCAACCAAAGCGTATTCCACTTCCAGCGGAACTTCGATAAACCCAAATTGTTGATTGATCTCTCCAGGAGTGAATACAGTTGGAGAAATAATACTTCCGTTGCTGTTATCACTATTTCCGCCAAAACTAGGTAGACCACTATCATTAGGAGACTCAACCCTAATTTCGATGTTATCTTCCGTAGAATTTATATTTTCAAAGCCTGGATTCATTGCCGTTGGGCTATAAGATACATTGGCAATATTCTGACTCATATTCACTTTGCTTATTCCAGTTCTAATCTTGACATTTTTCGCGATGTCATACGCCAGCTTCACACCGTACGAGAAAGTCACTTCGGCACTGGTTGAATTATTTGAAAACTGGTTTGAAAGTTCATTTCCATCCCCAAGATTAGCATAGAAAACGGGTGCGGCAAAAGTTGACAAACGAAGATTTTTCTGGTTGAGGTTTTCATTCTCCTCGTTTTCTTTATTTTCTTCGGAAGTTTTTGCAGCTAATAACTCTTCGAGTTGGTTTAAGGAAGTATCCTGTAAAATAGCAGTACTTAGCAGTTCATCTGAAAGTTCAGGATTTCTTTCATTCCAGTAGTTTTTGAATATACTTTCTACGGTATTTCTCTTTGCATCTTCATCGGTCAAAGTTATTGCTTCGTTGGTGAGAGATGTAGTTGCTGAGGTACGATATTTATTATTTAAATTTTCTTCTGAATTGTTATTACCATTTTCGTGATGAGTATAACGGGAATCTTCTTTTGATCTTTGATTGGTCTGGGATTCATTTCTTCCCGAATCATCTAGATATTCTTGATCTTCAGCTGTGGTATTGCTGTTTTGATCAGCCATTGCTGCATTAGAACTGCTTGTTTCTTCAGAGTTGTTATTATTTTTTTGTTCGTTATGGAAAGCGGCACCAGATTGTTCTTTTTGATTGTTCCTATCCTCATTCACTATGCTTTCTTCTGAAGGAGATTCCTGATCAATACTTTCATTGTTTTCTGCTCCCGTTTCAATCGATTCGTTCACAAATCCAGGTTCTGAAACTTCCGTAGTAGAAAGGTTCATTTTCCAGATTCCCGTGGCTACTAAGGCTAAAATTGCAGCTGCAGCACTAAATTTAAGCCAGAGTGGAATTACCGGCTTTTTAGCAACCGGCGGTGTTCCGGCATCCAGTCGAGCCGATATTTGCTCCCAGTTTCTAGGAGAAGGTTCTTTCTCGAAGTCCTTGAACTTCTCCTGAAAGATCCTGTCTATGTTCTTTTTCTCTTTCATGATGATTTCACCGCTTTTGAGTTCTGTACCAATTCAATTTTCTCCTTTAGAGAAGTTCTGGCTCTGGCCAGGTTTGATTTCGAAGTTCCCTTAGTGATACTTAATAAATCTGAAATTTCCTTATGAGAATAGCCGTCCAGCACATACAGGTTAAATACCTGCCTGTATCTGTCTGGTAATTCCTGTACACATTGTAAGAGGAAGTCCACGGAAATATTATCTGTTTCAACTTCTATTTCATCCTCCTGCAGATCCTCTTCGTTGGTAATGCCGTAAACTTTCTGCTGTCTATGTTTTTGAAGGGAGGTGTTGATAAGGATACGTTTCATCCAACCTTCAAAAGATCCTTTATCCTGAAACTGACCAATCTTTTCGAAAATGGTCACAAACCCGTCCTGCAAATTATCTTCCGCCTGTTGATAGTTATCAGAATATTTCAGGCATACCCCAAACAACTTGGGGGAATAGAGTTTGTAAAGCTCTTCCTGAGCTTTTCTTTCTTGTTGTTTACAACGGTAGATGAGGTCTTTAGAACCCACGTATTCATTTTAGGTTAGTAGTTATGACTGCTCCGTTACAACAGGAATGGTAACTTCTTCATATATCGCTTCATCTCCATCCTGTCCTTTCCAGAATCTAAAAGTATAATCTCTTTCTTCATCGATGGTCACCACAAACTTTGTACTTGAAGATGTTCCAATAACATCTCTGGTACAGGAACTATTTTCGACAACCGCGGTAACAACCGAAATGTAGATCTGGCTTCTTTCTTCTGAAGTAGTGCCTGCTCTTCGAGCGTCCAGCGCCTGAAAGTTATTACAATCTGATGGAAAGACGAAATCTACTCTTACATCGTAAGTATTACCTAATACGAATTCATCTGGTAGATCGTGACTTGTAATACTTGCTAATTCGTAGGAGGTGATTTGGGAATCATTGTCTACTGAACAACTTATTAGCAGTAATGTTAGGGCTATTACAACCAATTTTCTCATATTCTTATTGCTTTTATAGTAGATGCAATAAGTGAGAAATGGTTGCGTAGGTATCAAAAAAAATCCCCGGATGGGGATTTTTAATTAAGCTTCTTTTGCGACCTTAATCGCTTCTTTAATCTTGATTTCCAGTTCTTCCATAAGATCTGGATTGTCTTTTAATAAAGTTTTGACTGCATCACGACCCTGTCCAAGTTTCGTGTCTTCATAGCTAAACCATGATCCACTTTTCTTAACGATCTCGTAATCCACACCAATATCAATGATCTCACCGATCTTAGAAACACCTTCACCATACATAATATCAAATTCGGCAGTTTTAAACGGTGGGGCAACCTTGTTCTTCACTACTTTAACCCTGGTCTTATTACCCATTACGTTATTTGCACTATCCTTGATCTGGGTAGATCTTCTAATATCCAAACGAACGGAAGCATAGAATTTCAATGCATTACCACCGGTAGTAGTTTCCGGATTTCCGAACATTACCCCGATCTTCTCTCTTAGCTGGTTGATAAAGATCACCGTACAATTTGTTTTGCTAATAGAAGAAGTAAGTTTTCTAAGTGCCTGCGACATTAATCTCGCATGAAGTCCCATTTTAGAATCACCCATTTCACCTTCGATCTCACTCTTTGGTGTAAGTGCCGCTACAGAGTCAATCACAATAATATCTATCGCACCAGAGCGAATAAGATTATCTGTTATTTCAAGAGCCTGTTCACCGTTATCTGGTTGAGAGATGATCAGGTTATCAATATCAACATCAAGCTTTTCGGCATAAAAACGATCAAAAGCATGTTCTGCATCAATAAAAGCAGCAATACCGCCTTTTTTCTGAGCTTCAGCAATTGCATGTAAAGTAAGTGTGGTTTTACCAGAAGATTCAGGACCATAGATCTCGATCACTCTTCCTCTTGGGTATCCACCTACTCCTAAAGCAAGGTCCAATCCAAGTGAACCTGTAGAAATTGCGTCTACATCTACGACCACCTGGTCGCTCATTTTCATCACGGTACCCTTTCCGTAGGTTTTATCCATTTTGTCAAGGGTAAGCTTTAAGGCTTTTAGTTTCGCTTCTTTCTCTTTATCGTTGCTCATGTATATGTATTAAAATATATCCAATTAAGGTGTGCTAAAATAATATAAGTTTTGTTGTAATACAATAAAAATGTAGGTGCAATTATGGAATTATTCCAATTTTTTGGATAAGTTTTAGAATAAGCTCAAATTTTCTCACCTCAGTTAAAAATGTATCTTTGCCGAAATTTTTCTTAACCCTTAAAATATTAGTATAGCATGCAACTGTACAATAAATTGAGCGCTAAGGAAAGGGAAGCACTATTAGAAGAAGCCGGTGAAGACAGGCTTACGCTCTCTTTCTATGCTTACGCAAAAATCGGAAACCCCGAACTTTTCAGAAATCATCTTTTTATCGCCTGGGACCAGATGGATGTTCTCGGTAGGATCTATGTGGCTCATGAAGGCATTAATGCCCAGCTTTCAGTTCCTGCCAGAAGGTTCAATGAATTCAAGAAATTTCTGGATGAAATCTATTTCTTGGAGAATGTTCGATTGAACATCGCCATAGAACATGATATTAAATCCTTTCTAAAATTGAAGGTGAAAGTGCGTAAGAAGATCGTAGCAGATGGTCTTAATGATGATACTTTTGATGTAACCAATAAGGGTGTTCACGTAGATGCTGCGAGATTCAATGAACTAATAAATGATCCAAACACGGTGCTGGTAGATATGAGAAATCATTACGAGAGCGAAATTGGTCATTTTCAGGGAGCGATCACACCAGATGTGGATACCTTCCGGGATTCACTGGATATTATCGAAGAAGACCTAAAAGATCATAAGGAGGACAAGAATCTGGTGATGTACTGTACTGGAGGGATACGTTGTGAAAAGGCAAGTGCTTACTATAAACATAAAGGATTTCAGAATGTTTATCAACTTGAAGGCGGAATTATCGAATATACCCGTCAGGTTGAAAATCAGCAACTGGAAAATAAGTTTATAGGTAAGAACTTTGTTTTTGATCATCGACGTGCCGAGCGAATTTCAGAGCATGTGATCGCACAGTGTCATCAATGCGGAAAAGCATGCGATACGCATGTGAATTGTGCGAACGAAGCTTGTCATCTGCTATTTATTCAGTGTGAGGAATGTGCTGAAAAAATGGATAACTGTTGTTCTACAGATTGTAAAGAGATCCATGCCTTGCCTTATGAAGAACAGAAAGCATTGCGAAAAGGAAAAGGAGCCAGCAACAAGATCTTCAAAAAAGGAAGATCTGAAGTTTTGCGTTATAAGCAATAGCTTCTTCTAAATGGTAGAGCCAATTAATATTGGTATATTTACTGTTGAAAATTTTTATGAACCTCAAGGAGGTACTTTAGGGAATGCCGAATGCCCGCTATTAGGGCTGTGAAGATGAAGGAGATCCTGCACCAGAAAGCAAAGCGCTTAGACAGGATGATGTTTTACAGGCTATCTAAAGCTACGCCCTCAATATATATAACATATGGCTTGCACAAGTTGCTCGACCGGCAAAGACGGTCAGCCGAAAGGATGTAAGAACAACGGAACCTGTGGAACAGACAGTTGTAATAAACTGAGCGTTTTCGACTGGCTTTCAAATATGTCTCTTCCGGGAGGCGTGGAACCTTTTAATATCGTAGAAGTACGTTTCAAAAACGGCCGTAAACACTTTTATAGAAATACTGAAAATCTAAGTCTTAGTATTGGCGATGTAGTTGCTACGGAAGCCAGTCCGGGTCACGATGTAGGACAGGTTAGTCTTACCGGTGAGCTCGTTCGCGTACAGATGAAGAAGAAAAAAGTTGCGCAGGATTCCGAAGAAGTTCTGAAAATCTACCGTAAAGCTTCTCAAAGAGATATCGATGTCTGGCAGGAAGGAAGAGAGCGTGAGGAAAAGATCAAACAACGATCAAGACAGATCGCTATCAGGCTTAATCTAAGCATGAAAATTAGCGATATCGAGTTCCAGGGAGATGGTTCCAAAGCTACTTTTTATTACACTGCGGAAGATCGTGTGGATTTCAGACAATTGATTAAGGAATTTGCACGGGAATTCAATACCCGTATTGAAATGAAGCAGATCGGACTTCGGCAGGAAGCGGCCAGACTAGGTGGTATTGGTTCCTGCGGACGCGAACTTTGTTGTTCTACATGGCTTACAGACTTTAGATCCGTTAGCACTTCAGCAGCGAGATATCAGCAATTATCCCTTAATCCTCAAAAACTTGCAGGACAATGTGGGAAATTGAAATGCTGCCTGAACTATGAATTGGATACTTATCTGGAAGCACTAAAATCTTTTCCAAAAACCGACGTTAAGTTAAAGACCAAGAAAGGAACTGCCGTATGTCAAAAAATTGACATTTTTAAAGGTGCTCTCTGGTATGCTTATGAAGGAGAATGGATGAACTGGCACCAGTTGAGTCCGGAACAGGCCAATAAGATCGTAGCACTGAACAAAAAAGGTGAAGCAGCTACTAGCCTGGAAGAATATGAAACAGAAGTGATCCTGAGCGAAGAAAAATCGAAAGGATTCAATAATTCAGGAGGTGAAGATAGTCTTACGCGTTTTGATAAACCAAAACAGCAACAAAGTAAGAAACGAAATAAGAAAAGAAAGAAACGCAAACCAAACCCTACAAAGTCTAAGAATGCGTAAAGTTTTTTGCCTATTAATTTTTGTTTCAGCACTTGTAGTTGGCTGTGATGAAAAACGGGTTTTTGATGAATACCAGGCGGTACAGAAATGGCATAAAGATTCACTGGTCACCTTTGAACTGGAGGAACTGGACTCTACAAAGGTGTATGATCTTTTTATCAATGTGCGGAACAATAACCAGTACGCTTACAGTAATTTGTTTTTAATAACCGAGATCAGGTTCCCGCAGGGAAAGGTGATTAGCGATACTCTCGAGTATGAAATGGCTCAGCCAGATGGGAAATGGCTAGGTGAAGGTTATGGAGATATCAAGGAAAGTAAACTCTGGTATAAGGAAGATGTGAAATTTGAAGAATCGGGTAATTATAAAGTGAGCATACAACAGGCGATGCGCAAGAATGGTGATGTGGACGGAATCGAAGAACTGGAAGGAATTACCGATATAGGATTCAGAATTGAAAAGAACGACAATTAATTTTTAGCATATAAATGGCCGCTACTACCAAGAAAACAAAGAAACCAGCGCATAGTAATCGCAAGTATATCGTAGGTTTCTGGACATTATTCGGAATTGGAATTCTAGCCGGAATTCTAATTTTTCTTTTTGCAGGTTGGGGATTCTTCGGAAAGATGCCTTCTTTTGATGAACTCGAAAACCCTGAAAACAACCTTGCTACCGAGATCTTTTCCGCAGATGGAGAAACCCTTGGGAAATATTACAGTGAGAACAGAACCCCGATCAAATATGAAGATCTGCCAGATCATTTGGTACAGGCTTTAATCGCAACTGAAGATGAACGTTTTTATCAGCATGCAGGAATCGACGCGAAAGGAACCGCCAGAGCTGCGGTTTACCTGGGAACAAGAGGTGGTGCAAGTACTATTACTCAACAGTTAGCAAAACAATTATTTACTGAAGATGTTGCGCAAAATGATGTGGAACGGGTGTTTCAGAAAGTAAAGGAATGGGTCATTTCAACGAGACTGGAGCGACAGTATACGAAGGAAGAGATCATTACAATGTACTTCAATAAATACGATTTTATCTACCAGGCGGTGGGAATTCGTTCCGCTTCCAAGATCTATTTTGATAAGGAACCTTCAGAATTGAAAATAGAAGAGTCGGCAGTTTTGGTAGGAATGCTTAAGAACTCGGCGCTTTACAACCCAATGCGAAGACCGGAACTGGTTAAATCCAGAAGAAACCAGGTTTTTGAGCAAATGAATCGTAACGGATTTATTTCTGAACAGGAAACAGATTCTCTGCAGAAATTACCTATGAAAATTGAATTTACACCGGAAGGGCATGATGAAGGAATGGCGACTTATTTTAGAGCTTACCTTCAGGGTTTCATGAAAGAATGGATCGAAGAAAATCCAAAACCTGATGGATCTGAGTACAGTTTATATCGGGACGGACTAAAGATCTACACCAGCATTGATTCTAAAATGCAGGAATATGCAGAGAATGCAGTTACCAGCCACATTGCTAACCTTCAGAAATCATTTGATCGCCAGAACGAAAAGAACCCAACGGCTCCTTTCCGCGATATTACAGAAGATGAGGTAGAGTCTAGTATTCAGAATGCGATGAGAGTTTCTGCACGCTGGAAGAAAATGAAAGCACAGGGAAAATCTGATGCTGAGATCAAGAAATCCTTCAAAGAGAAAGCGGAAATGAGAGTTTTTAGCTGGAAAGGAACTATCGATACAGTGATGACTCCGCGTGATTCAATCCTTTACTATAAAGCATTTTTGCAAGCAGGTATGATGTCTATGGTTCCTCAAACCGGCGAAGTAAAAGCCTGGGTAGGAGGAATTGACTTTAAGCATTTCAAATATGAGCACGTTAAGCAGGGGAAAAGGCAGGTAGGTTCTACCTTTAAACCTTTTGTGTACGCAACTGCAATAGATCAGCTTAAATTTTCACCCTGTGATACCTTACCAAGATCTAAATTTACGATCGAGGCCGGTAAACATGGGAACATGAAAGACTGGGCACCCAGAAACAGTGATAATGAATATTCAGGAATGCTTTCGCTCAAACAGGCGCTGGCGAGATCTGTAAATACCATTACTGCGCGATTGATCGATAAAACCGGTCCAGGACCCGTGATCGATCTACTTGGAAAACTGGGTATTGATACTGAAAATGTTCCTGCAGTACCTTCAATCGCACTGGGAACAGCAGATATCAGTCTTTTTGAAATGGTTTCTGCATACAGCACTTTTGCGAACCAGGGAGTTTATATCAAACCAGTAATGGTAAATCGTATTGAAGATAAAAACGGAACTGTGCTTTATCAAAATGTTCCAGAAACCAGGGATGTTCTTAGCAAAGAAGCGGCTTACGTGACTGTAAACCTATTGGAGGGCGTAACTCAGGGAGGTTCAGGGACCAGACTCCGTAATACCTGGGGAACCACCAATGCATTTTATAAGGATGTGATGACCGGTTATCCTTACGATTTTAAAAATCCGATTGCAGGTAAAACAGGGACCACTCAAAATCAAAGTGATGGTTGGTTTATGGGAATGGTACCAGACCTTGTCACAGGAGTATGGGTTGGAGCAGAAGATCGCGCAGTGCATTTTCCAGGAATACAGTACGGTCAGGGAGCCACCATGGCACTACCAATCTGGGGAATGTATATGAAAGATGTATATGCAAATCCAGATCTTAAAGTTTCCAAAGAAGCTTTTGAAAGACCGGAGAATTTGAGCATAGCAACAGATTGTGACAGCTATAATTCAGATAGTTCAAATGATGATTCGGTTCCAGACGAGCTTGATTTTTAATAATCTTCAGTAATTCAGTATAATAATTCTGAAATATTCAGTTGAGCCAACTTCAGTCGTTGTATTGACCTTTTAAATTTTGTATTTTCGGATTAAATTCTGAAAAAATGATCATAAAAACGGTTGATAGCGTACAGAAGGCTACAGAAGGTGTAGAAGACGGAATGACTTTTATGCTAGGTGGTTTTGGACTCTGCGGAATTCCGGAGAACGCCATTTCTGAACTGGTACGCCTTAATATTAAAAATCTAACCTGTATTTCTAATAATGCGGGTGTAGACGATTTTGGACTTGGCCAATTACTTCACAAGAAACAGATCGATAAAATGATCTCCTCATATGTAGGAGAAAATGCTATTTTCGAAAAACAAATGCTCAGCGGTGAACTTGATGTGGAATTAATTCCGCAGGGCACGCTTGCAGCAAGATGTCAGGCAGCACAACAAGGTTTTCCTGCGATCTATACACCAGCAGGTTATGGAACTGAAGTTGCAGAAGGTAAGGAAACCAGAGAGTTTGATGGAAAAATGTACGTACTTGAGGAAGCTTTCAAGGCAGATTTCGCTTTCGTAAAAGCCTGGAAAGGGGATAGAGCTGGGAACCTTATTTTTAAAGGAACAGCCAGAAACTTTAATCCGGTTATGTGTGGTGCAGCGAAGATTACCGTAGCTGAGGTGGAAGAACTCGTAGAGCCTGGAGAACTGGATCCTAACCATATCCACATTCCGGGAATTTTTGTACAAAGAATTTTCCAGGGAAAGGATTACGAGAAGAGAATTGAACAACGTACGGTTAGACAAAAAGATTAAGCGATGGCACTAGATAAAAACGGAATAGCACAACGAATTGCTAAAGAAGTAAAGGATGGATATTATGTAAACCTTGGAATAGGAATTCCAACATTAGTGGCAAATTTTGTTCGCGACGATATTCAGGTAGAGTTCCAGAGTGAAAATGGAATACTTGGAATGGGTCGTTTTCCTCTGGATGGAGAAGAGGATGCAGATCTTATAAATGCCGGGAAACAGACGATCACTGCCAGACCCGGAGCAAGTTTCTTCGATTCTGCCACGAGTTTTGGTATGATTCGAGGGAAGCATGTAGATCTTACGATCCTTGGAGCTATGGAAGTAGCTGAGAACGGAGATATCGCCAACTGGAAAATTCCGGGGAAAATGGTCAAAGGAATGGGAGGAGCGATGGATCTGGTCGCTTCAGCAGAAAATATTATTGTGGCAATGATGCATACTAATAAGGCTGGAGAGTCTAAGTTGTTGAAGAGATGTTCTCTGCCGCTTACAGGCGTTGGTTGCGTTACTAAGATCGTCACTAACCTAGCGGTGATAGAAGTAACCGATAAAGGCTTTAAATTGCTTGAAACGGCACCGGGTGTAAGTGTGGAAGACGTTCAAAACGCTACGGAAGGAAAACTCATCGTCGAAGGCGATATTCCTGAAATGCAGTTATAAAAAAAAGCCGGATTTATTCCGGCTTTTTTTATGTTCTAATCGTGAATATCACTGTTTACGATTCCCGATCATCTTGTAGGTGTCGTCTATATAGCGATAGAAATCTTCATAATGTTTATCATCATCTTTGCGAATAAGCTTTTCACCCAGCCTCACGATTACGAGCTCATCCTCAGGAATAACGATCACGTATTGTCCTAAAATACCCCGCATATAATAGATCTCTTTATCTTTATAATCGCTTAGCCAGAAGCCGTAGCCATAGTAAGGTGAATCTTCGAACCTGGGTTTAGAAAGCTGTTCGATATAGGCAGAATCCAATAGTTGCTCGCCATTCCAGTTACCGTTATTCAGTAAAAATTTTCCAAATTTCCCAAAGTTTCTCGCATTGGTGGCAATACAGCAGTAAGCTTTCTCCATGGCAGAATCTTTACTATCCAATTGCCAGAGCGCACTATCGTTCATTCCCATTGGTTTCCAGAAACTTTCGCTTAAGTAGTTACTCAGTGTTTTGCCAGTAGCCTTTTCAATGACCATAGCGAGCAATTGTGTATTCCCGCTTAGATATTCAAATTCCTCTCCTGGATTTTTGATCACTTTCAAATCCAAAACCTGCTCCCGAATATCTTTCCCAAAGTAGGCACGGGCAGTTGATGCAAATGGATTGTAATAATTTTCATCCCAGTTTAGCCCGGAAGCCATTGAGGAAAGATCTCCAATTTTAAGTTTCTTGTCAAACTGAGGAAAAAAGTTTTCTACGGGCTGCTCGATGTTTTCAAGGTATCCATCCTGAATCGCCTTATACATAAGTAAGCTAACCACACTTTTAGCCATGGAAAAAGAATTCGTCTGGCTCGCAGCACCGTATTCCTGATAGTATTTTTCGTAAACCAGGCTGTCATTCTGAATGATCAAAAATGCTGCGGTCTCCAGTTCCTTGTGCAAACTATCTAGACTTCTGGTCGCTTTGATACTATTATAATCTTTTGCCAGCGGCCATTCCTGAATGTCTTCTCCATTTTCTATAATGGCGTTTTCAAAGTAGGGGTGATCATCGATAAAAGCAGTTTTGTGTCCGTTCAAATAAGTGGTTTGGACTGCTCTCAAAATATATCCATAACCTGTCAAATAAAGACCTATGGATAAAACAACGATAAATAGCGTAATGTAAAGGAGTAGCTTGAAAATCTTTTTCATGTTCTGAAAATAGCAAATTTAGAACAGACTTTGTTGGGAAGGTGGGTTTTCCAGATCCAGTAACCATTTCTTACGATGCAAACCACCAGCGTAACCAGTGAGAGAACCATCACTTCCAATTGCGCGATGACAGGGAACAACGATCCAGAGCGGATTCTTTCCATTTGCAGAGGCCACGGCTCTAATTGCTTTCTCATCGCCTAGTTTACGGGATAGTTCAAGATATGATATTGTAGTTCCATAGGGTATATTTCTGAGTTCTTCCCATACTTTCTTCTGAAAGTCGGTTCCCTTCGGATTCAGTTTTAGAATCAAATTGCTGTCTTCGTCCTGAAAAATACTCCTGAAATTGCAAAATTGCTGTCTGAAGGATTTCAGGTATTTCGGAAGATTCATCGGTAGAATCATCAACTTTTATTTCCTGAACTCCATTTTCATCTCCAATGAACGTTGCGATACCAAGTGGTGTTCTAATGCTTGCCTGTTTCATCTCCATCAGGTTCATCACTATTATCTGAAGTAGAAGAGGTCTCCTGGTCCTGTTTTCTCTGGATGAGTCCGAGGCGTTTTGCGCGTCTTTCCCAGTTCTTTCTGGCAAGTACCTGCATGTCTTCCACACTATCGCTTTCGTCCATGATCTCCAGCCCTAAGAGTGTTTCGATAATATCTTCCATGGTTACAATTCCGGTGGTATTACCAAATTGATCCACGATCATGGAAATATGAGCGCGTTTTTCAACAAAGATCTCAAACAATTCAGGAATAGGCGTATTGTCATTCGTAACCAGGATATCCCTTTTTATGTTACTTAAAGGTTGCTCACCATGTTCATCGATCATCGCTTCAAGAACATCATCTTTCAGAATAAATCCAGACACGTTATTTGATTTCTCCTTATAGACAGGGATTCTTGAGAATTTCAGGTTCTTATGGTTAGAATAGAAATCGCTTAGACTCATACTTTCGTCCTCTACGATCGCTACTGAAAATGGGGTCATCACATCTTTAGCTTCAATAGATTTAAATACGAGTAAGTTCTTGATAACTGTCGTTTCGCTTTCCTCAAAAACACCTTCTTCTTCCGCAGCATCGGTGATTGCAGCGAATTCTTCACGGCTCATCGTACTTACATGCGCAGATTTTCCGATCAATTTTGTAGTAAGCATCATTAGCCACAAAATTCCCGTGTACTTAAGTGGGAAGATCATGATATTAAGTGCTTTGGCGGTGAAATTACCTAATGATTGCCAGTAGGTAGCTCCAATGGTCTTCGGAATAATTTCAGAAAGTACAAGGATGGCCAGGGTCATGAGCGCTGAAACGATCATCACAGAATTTCCGCCATCACCAAAAGTCTTTTCAGCCTGAACACCCACAAGAATAGCTCCCACGGTATGTGCAATGGTATTTATGGTAAGAATTGCGATAAGCGGCTTATCTATATCCTTCTTTAGATTTGCCAGATCTTTAGCGTAACTCTTTCCTTCCTTTTTCCTAATTTTTATATATGATGGTGTAATACTTAGTAATGTGGCTTCCAGAATGGAGCACATAAAGGAGAAAAATATTGATAATACGGCAAAAATGATCAGTAATCCCATGCACTTTAATAAGTTAGAATGGCTAATTTATGTATTCTCAATTCAAATATTTAAAAAGAAATTATAAAACAAAAAGGTCTTTCGTACTGGAAAGACCTTTCTGGATTTTTGCTGATGGTTTAAGCAGCGATCAAAGGAGTTATTTTAGTTTCCCATTTTCGTGCCTGCTGTAATCGTATTTCAGGAGCAATAATGTCACTACCGGCTTCATCGTAGAAGCAAATAGATTTTGTACTTTGCTTTTGCATGGCAGCGAAATTTAAAGCCAGAAACTGGATTTTCTTTGAATTCCCTGCCTGTAGATCCTGCTGCAAATGTATTGTAGCATATTGATTAAGATCAATGATCTCAAAATGATCCTCACTTCCAGCTTTGCCGAAAATTAATTTTTTATTGCTCACGTCCAGTGCTATAATCGTGTTGCCAATCTGTTCAAACTCGTCAATTTTCAGTTTATTTTGGGTAGCAAAATCATAAGCTCGTTGCTTCACTTTTGAAGTGTGAGCATTGCTTTTTAAAATAAGGTATATAATAGGTATTGCGAAAAGAGCCAGAAGTCCCAGCCCTAAAGTTAGAGATATAGTATCCATATTGATTTAGTATTTAAAATGAAATAAATGGTGCTTTTCAGGTATACAAACCTGAATTAGCGTGATGTAATTCATTCTATTTACCAAAAACTATGGAATGGATAGAGAATTTTCTTCAGGTGAAACTGAAACCTGAAATTTGTGAAAATCTGTAGACCTTCTTTTTCTTCTGAAGTTACATCTTCAAAACTATCAAGGCTTCCGAAGAATTTTGAAAAATCGGACTCTTCAGCATTTACTTTTTCAGAGTAAGAAAAAACTTCATCAGGTAGATAAGCATTCTTGTTACTATGCGCCTGATTACACTGAAATTCATCAGTAGGCTTTATTTCCGAAGAAACTCCGGTAGCATAAACATTTGTACCAGCTAGCAGGAATACCTGAAGCAGTATTAGGCTTATCCATAAAAATTTACTGGATTTCATACAACAATGTTAAGCCAAAAACTGATTGCAGAAACAGAAGCAGTCTTATATTTTTCTAAAAATCAGGAAATTAATTTCACGGCATCTTTTGCGAAATATGAGGCTATCATATTCGCTCCGGCACGCTTTATAGCAGTTAACTGTTCCAGGATCACAGCGTCGTGGTCCAGCCATCCTTTCTCTGCCGCAGCTTTGATCATGGCATATTCACCACTTACCTGGTAGACGGCAACAGGTACGTTTACAGCATTCTTAATGTCACGAACAATGTCCAGGTAACACAGACCCGGCTTCACCATCACGATATCTGCACCTTCCTCGATATCCATCAAAGTTTCCTTGATAGCTTCATCACGATTGGCTGGATCCATCTGGTAGGTTTTCTTATCCCCAAAGCCTGGAGCAGAATCCAGAGCATCTCTAAACGGACCATAAAACGCGGAAGCGTACTTCGCGGAATAGCTCATAATGCCGGTATCATGAAAACCTTCATCCTCCAGCAAAGTTCTCATTTCAAAGATTCTGCCGTCCATCATGTCACTGGGCGCTACAAAATCTGCACCTGCCTTAGCGTGAGACAAAGCCATCTCTGCAAGAATCGCGGTGGTATCATCGTTCAGGATCTTACCATCATTTACGATCCCATCGTGACCATAAGAGGAATATGGATCCAGGGCAACATCTGTCATGATGACCATTTCAGGCGCGACATCTTTCACGGTTTTCACAGCTCTTTGCATCAATCCTTCAGGATTTATAGCTTCAGTACCTTTATTGTCTTTTAATTCATCCGGAACCTTTACAAATAGTAAAACCGACTTTAAACCAAGGCTCCATAATTCTTTTATTTCCTGCTTTAGAAGATCAAGACTATATCTATAATAACCAGGCATGGAAGCGATCTCTTCCTTAACCTGTTTTCCTTCTACCACAAAAATTGGCACCAGGAAATCGTTTGGAGAAATAAAAGTTTCTCTAACCAGTGATCTTACAGATTCGTTCGTACGTAGTCTTCGGTTTCTTCTAAGCATTGTCTGAATTTTTTAGTATTGCTGCAGGCGCAGTGTATTTTAAACCCAGTTTACAGGTCTTTCAAGCACCTGTATGAGTTTTTCTTCTTCACTTTCAGGTTCAGGATGATGATCATAAACCCATTGTACGTGAGGTGGAAGGCTCATGAGGATACTTTCTATTCTTCCGTTGGTCTTTAGCCCAAACAAAGTTCCTTTATCATGTACGAGATTAAACTCTACGTAGCGTCCACGTCGAATTTCCTGCCATTTTCTATTCTCTTCAGAATAAGGCAAATTCTTACGTTTTTCCACGATCGGAACATAAGCCTGTAAAAATGAATCACCAACATCGGTCACAAAATCATACCAGTCGGCAATCTTCATACGGTCATTTTCCTTTAAATAATCGAAGAAAAGTCCACCTATTCCCCTGGCTTCATTTCTATGTCCATTCCAGAAATATTCATCGCACTTCTTCTTAAAATCTGAATAGAAAGAAAACCCATGAGGATTGCAAGCTTTCTTACAGGTATAGTGAAAGTGTTTAGCATCTTCTTCAAATAGATAATAAGGAGTGAGATCCTGTCCACCACCAAACCACTGGTCGATCACAGTACCGTCTTTCTCATACATTTCAAAATAGCGCCAATTGGCATGAACCGTTGGAACCATTGGATTTTTAGGATGAAGTACAAGGCTGAGTCCGCAGGCAAAAAAGTCAACATCCCCAACTTTGAAATAACTTTGCATAGCCGGAGCCAGTGGTCCGTGAACAGCAGAAATGTTCACACCTCCCTTTTCGAATACATTTCCATTTTCGATCACACGGGTTCTACCGCCACCGCCTTCATTTCTTTTCCAGATATCTTCTTTGAATTTGGCGCCGCCATCGATCTCCTCCAGTTTTGAAGTGATCGAATCCTGCAATTGCTCAATATATCTGTAAAATTGCTCTTTCATGCTCATGAAGACTTTTCTGCTTGGGTTAGATTCTTATAACTTTAATGTTGGCCTATTCTCTGTATTCCTTAACAGCGTCTACGAAAGCTTTCGCATTATCCACGGGAATATTTGGTAAAATACCATGTCCAAGGTTAGCGATATAACGATCTTTTCCAAAGGCTTTGATCATATCGTTCACCATGTATTTAATTTCGATTGGTTTGGAATAAAGCCTGGCAGGATCAAAATTCCCTTGCAAAGTGATCTGTCCGCCACTTAAATAACGAGCATTTCGCGCATCACAGGTCCAGTCTACTCCAAGAGCAGCTGCTCCAGATTGTGACATATCTTTCAAGGCAAACCAACACCCTTTTCCGTAAGCAATTACAGGAACTTCATCTTTTAAAGCATCGATGATCTGTTGCATATATTGCCATGAGAATTCTTTGTAATCATTAGGCTCCAGCAATCCTCCCCAGGAATCGAAAAGCTGCACGGCATCTACACCGGCTTTTACTTTTTCTTTCAGGTAAGCGATCGTAGTATCAGTAATTTTCTGAAGTAATTTATGCGCAGCGATAGGTTCCATAAAACAGAATCTTTTTGCCTTATCAAAGGTTTTAGATCCCTGTCCCTGTACACAGTAACATAGAATGGTCCATGGAGAACCGGCGAATCCTATAAGTGGTACCTCATCATTTAATTCCTGTTTTGTAAGCTTGATCGCGTCAAAAACATAGCCGAGAGTTTCTTGCACATCTGGTACGATTACCTGTTCCACTTTTGCGGGAGTATCTACTGGATTTGGCAACCACGGGCCAACACCAGGCTTCATCTCCACCTCGATGTTCATGGCTTGTGGAACTACAAGAATATCACTAAAAAGTATTGCTGCATCCGGACCTATCTGGCGAATAGGCATTACCGTAATTTCAGTAGCAAGTTCAGGAGTACGGCAACGGGTAAAAAAGTCGTATTTCTCTTTAAGCTTCATGAAATCAGGAAGATATCTTCCTGCCTGTCTCATCATCCAAACTGGTGGACGTTCTACGCTTTCACCTCTAAGTGCTTTTAAAAAAAGGTCATTCTTGATCATTGCTGATGTTTTAAGTCTTTTCTAAATGTTTTTGCTACCACGGCGATCAGGTTTTCAATGCCGGGAGTTCCCGGAGTCACGATGCTGGTAGTATGTTTTTTAGCTTCGGAAGCTGTAGTATCTCCAATACAAAACGCAATGGAGTCAATCGTATTTTTGCTGGTATAGCTTTTCACACCACTTGGGCTGTAAAATAGAATTCCGTCGTAATCTGAATGAAATTCCTGGATATTCAACGTAGTTTTATAAACCTTAATTTCCTTAAGTGCTATATTTTGCTGCTGAAGTATCTTCGGAAGTTCATCAAGTCTCGAGTGCCCACAGAATAACTGAAATTCCCGATCAGGATAATTGTGGATGATGTTATTTGCCAGTTCATGAGCATAGGCTGTAGTTTCCAGAACATTATAACCCATCTGCTTCGCCAATATTGCAGTTTTCTTCCCCACACAAAAGCAATTGATAATATTCAGATTTTTTGATCTAATTGCTTTTAGTGAATTCTTGCTGGTAAAAATGGCATTCTGGATAGTTTGTTCAGGCAGATCAAAATTCAGAAATTCTATGTTGATCGCATCATACTCCGCGAATCCAATCCCACTAGTTAAAAGTAGTTCCTTCTGGTTGAGTGCTAGTTTTTTCGTGGAAAGTACGGTAGGCATTCATCAATTATTTAAAGCAGTTTTAATATGCTGCATCAATTCACGACCTCCATTATTTAAAACTTCCTGAGCGCAGATCGTTCCTAATCCATTCACTTGTGAAACCGGAACGCTTTTTTCTACTTCTATTTTCTTAGAACCATCAAGACTAAAAAGTGCTCCATGAAAATGAATATGACCATCGTGAATTCTGGCTAAGCCTCCAATTGGAGCGGTACAACCACCTTCAAGAACTTTAAGGAATTCACGTTCAACGTGTACACAGATTTGAGATTCCTGGTGGTTTAAAAGAGCCAGTGCTTTACGGCTTTCTTCGTCTTTCTTCATAGCTACGATTAGCATCGCTCCCTGAGCCGGTGCCGGGATCATCCAGTTTAGATCAATAAAGTTCTCTGGTTTGATCTCGATACGCTCCAGTCCGGCAGCTGCGAAGATGGCGCCATTCCAGTCATTATCTTCAAGTTTTTGCATGCGGGTATTTACATTCCCGCGAAGATCCACGACCTCGTGATCTGGATATTTGTGCAACCATTGAGCTTTTCGGCGTAAGCTACCCGTAGCGATCTTTCCTTTCTTGCTTTCCAGAAATTCAGTTCCTTTATGAACCAGAATATCCTTATTGCTCGCTCGTTTCATCACTGCTGCTTCCACGATTCCTTTTGGTAGTGCCGTAGGAACATCTTTCATGGAGTGAACCGCAATATCTACTTCGCCTTTGATCATGGCAACATCCAGGGTTTTCGTAAAAATCCCCGTGATTCCCATTTCATATAAAGGTTGATCTAAATTTAGGTCGCCAGTAGATTTTACAGGAACCAGTTCACTTTTATGACCAGTTCGCTCCAGTGCGTTCTGTGCGGTGCGTGCTTGCCACATCGCTAATTCACTATCGCGAGTGCCAATTCGAATTACTTTGCTCATTTGCTAACTTCTTCGAGTTGAAAGACCTTGTGGATCAATTCCAGGCTTTCATTCGTGGTTTCAGTATCTCCTTTGAGGTGATTTGCAAAATGTTTCATGATCTTCTGGATGATACGATTGCTTACTATTTCAGCATGTTCATCATTAAAATCCGACATTTTTTTACGCTGGAAATCCAGTTCATCATCCTTCATAGATCTTAGCTTTTTCTTCAAAGCTTTGATCGTTGGTGCAAACTTTCTTGTTTCCAGCCATTGATTGAAGTCGTTTTCAACTTCAGCAATGATCTCTTTTGCCTGTGGAATGAATTGTTTTCTTCTTTCCAGGGTTTCATCGGTCATTTGCGATAAATGATCTAGATGAATTAATTGCACGTTCGGCAATTCTTCAACATCTTCTGAAACGTTCTTCGGAATAGAAAGATCAAGGATCAAAAGATCTTTTTTAGAATAGATAAGTTCTTTCGAAACTGTAGGATTCTGAGCTCCGGTAGCAACGATCAAAATATCACTATTCCTGATCTCTGCCTGTAGATCTGCATAATCCTTAACGATAAGATCAAACTTACCAGCAACTTTTTCAGCTTTATCCTTTGTTCTGTTTATTAAGGTGATATGGTTATTACGGGTATGTTTTACCAGATTTTCACAGGTATTACGACCTATTTTCCCTGTTCCAAAGAGAAGAATGTTCTTATCTGAAACATTCTCTATATTCTTTAATATATACTGTACAGAGGCAAATGAAACTGAAGTCGCTCCACTTGAGATCTCTGTCTCGTTCTTAATTCTTTTACTGGCCTGGATGACAGCATTTACCAATCTTTCCAGGAATGCATTTACCAAACCAAGTTTCTTGGAACGTACAAAGGCAACCTTTAACTGACTTATAATTTCAAAATCACCTAGGATTTGGCTGTCCAGTCCTGTTCCAACCCTGAACATATGAGTAATCGCCTGTTTGTTCTTATAAACGTAGGCAACCTTCTCAAATTCTTCAACCGTTCCATGAGTATGCTCACAAAGCAATTTGATCAACTGGAAAGGATGTTCTGCGAAACCGTAAATTTCAGTACGATTACAGGTGGAAGTTAAGAGAATATCATCGATACCTTCGCGGCCAGCCTGTTTCAATAAATTTTCCTTCGCCTGTTCCGTAAGACTGAAATGTCCCCGAATCTCGGCATCAGCCTTTTTGTAGCTTAAACCTATCGTATAAAAATGCTTACCTCTTGAAATGTGATAATCTTCCATGTATCGATTTGGAAATACGTTTGCAAAAATAGCAGAAGAGTATTTCAAAAAATAACGCTAGAGGCACTAAATGTGTCGATAGATGATATTTATCAGCTTTTTAAAGTCCGAATCTTCAAAATGCGCTATTTTTGTAGTAAACAAAGCTGTTGTGAATAGATTTGTTTAGACTGATTCTAAATAAATAAATTTTCCGAGGATGGATGAAAGCAAAAAAAATAACGCTGTAAGTATTTCAGAAGAAATCAAGATCGAGGATGGTTTCTATATTCTGAAGTTTCAGAATGACACAGATGAGAATAAGATCATATCCCGCGAAATAGATAATAGTTTTATTCAATTTCACTTTAATGTGAAGGGAAACAGCAAGTTTCTATTCAATAGCGGAAGTTATGAATTACCACTTCCTGAAGAGAATTCACTTTTACTGTACAATCCTCAGCGCGATCTACCACTGCATTTATCCATGGAAAAGGAGAGCTGGCTGATTTCTTTGGTTATCTCCATTAAGAAATTTCACGCTTTATTTTCTCAGGAAGCAGATTATATCACCTTTTTGAGTGGTGACAATAAGGATAAAAAATACTATAAGGATGCTCAGGTGTCGCCTTCAACCGCGGTGGTATTAAACCAGATCATGAATTTCAATCTGACTCCCAGTATCAAAAACCTTTATTTTAAAGCGAAAGCTTTTGAGTTATTAAGTCTGTACTTCAATAAAGCGGAAAATCCAGATCTGGAACAATGTCCGTTTTTGAGTGATGAGGAGAATATTAAGAAGATAAGGAGAGCTAAAGATATCGTGATCGCAAGAATGGCTGAACCACCATCCCTGCAGGAACTTTCAGATGAAATTGGGCTTAGTCTTAAAAAGCTAAAAGAAGGTTTTAAACAAATTTATGGCGATTCGGTTTATAGCTTTCTGTTCGATTATAAAATGGAATATGCACGTAAGCTTCTGGAAACAGGTGAATATAATGTAAATGAAGTAGGACTGAAGGTTGGTTACAGTACGGCGAGTCACTTTATTGCCGGTTTTAAAAAGAAATTTGGAACCACGCCGAAGAAATATACATTGTCGGTTAGCTAACTGATTATTGAATCATAGAGAACACTAATTATAAATTGTATTTCAATAGACTTGTTAGTATTATTTTTGAGTTGAAAAAGAAAAATTATGAGTAAAGGCGTATTGCTGGTAAATCTGGGTTCTCCAGACAGTACCGACCCCAAAGATGTCAAGAAATATTTAGGTGAATTCCTTATGGATGAGCGAGTGATCGATGTGCCTTACTGGGCGAGAACACTACTGGTGAAGGGAATTGTATTGAACACCCGGCCTAAAAAATCTGCTGAAGCTTACCAGAAGATCTGGTGGGATGAAGGTTCTCCGCTAATTGTACTTTCAGAAAGACTTCAGAATAAGATTGATGAAAAGACATCTGTTCCAATTGCATTGGCAATGAGGTATGGAACTCCAAATATAAAACAAGGCTTACAGGAATTAAAGGATAAAGGAGTGGACGAAGTACTTCTATTTCCTTTATATCCACAATTCGCTATGGCTACTACTGAAACTATTCTTGTACTGGCTGAAGAGTTACGAAAAGAATTTTTTCCGGAGATGAGCTTCACGACGGTGCCACCATTTTATAATCATCCGGATTACGTACGAACACTGGCAAATAGTATTGCTGAAAATCTTGAAGGAAAAGAATATGAGCATTTATTATTTTCTTATCACGGTGTTCCCGAGCGACACATTCGCAAAAGCGATGTCACCAACTCACACTGTAAGATAGACGGCTCATGCTGCCAGACAGCATCAACTGCTCACCAGTTCTGTTATCGCCACCAGTGCTTTGAAACCACAAGGTTGGTAGCGGAACATTTGGGAATGAAGCCAAATACCTATAGCGTTTCCTTCCAGTCAAGATTAGGATTCGACCCATGGTTAAAGCCATATACAGACAGGACCATTGAAAGATTTGGAAAACAGGGAATGAAGAAGTTAGCCATTGTAACTCCGGCATTCGTTTCAGATTGTCTGGAAACACTGGAAGAAATTGCCATGGAAGGCGAAGAAATTTTCCATGAAGTTGGTGGGAAAGACTTCTCTGTTGTTCCATGTTTGAACGATCGTGAAGATTGGGTAAAAGTATTATCCAGATGGATCGATGAGTGGGCAACCCAGCAAACTCCGGTTGAGGCTTAATGGCCGTTCGAAATTCTAAGGAACTGGGTGATAAACCCATTGGTAAACTTCTTATTCAACAAGCTTTACCAGCATCTGTAGGAATATTGGTGATGTCCTTGAACATCCTGGTAGATACTATTTTTGTTGGAAACTGGATAGGCCCGATCGCAATTGCGGCCATCAATGTTGTTTTGCCTGTCTCTTTTTTTATAGCTGCTTTGGGTATGGCTATCGGAATAGGTGGAAGTTCGATCATTTCCCGGGCGCTTGGAGCAAATGAAGATTCCAAAGCCTTACGAACCTTTGGAAACCAGATCACGCTAACATTAGTTTTATCGATAGGCCTGGTCATCCCGGGATTGATATTTGTTGATGATCTCATTCCTGCATTTGGAGGAATGGGTGAGATCTTCGATCCTGCAAAGATCTATTATATCATCGTGCTCTGCGGTGTTCCTATGCTGGCATTGGCCATGATGGGGAACAACGTAATTCGGGCTGAGGGAAAACCTCGTTTTGCCATGATCGCAATGATCATTCCCTCTGTAGTCAATCTTATTCTGGATTATATTCTTATCAATAAGCTGAATATGGGAATGGAAGGTGCCGCCCTGGCAACAACTGCATCCTATTTCTTTTGCATGGCTTATATTATCTGGTTTTTTCTTTCGAAAAACTCAGAATTAAAGATCAGTTTCTCTCATTTCAACATGGATTTTCCTATTCTGAAGGAAATTTCAGCATTGGGAGTTGTCACGCTGGCCAGGCAGGCAGTAGTGAGTGTGACCTACCTTTTAATGAATAACATTCTTTTTGATCTTGGAGGAGAAGAATCTATCACCGTATATGCGATCATTGCGCGTATGCTTATGTTCGCACTCTTCCCGGTACTTGGAGTCACCCAGGGATTTTTGCCTATTGCTGGATTCAATTATGGCGCAGAGAACTTTAGTCGGGTTCGAAAAAGCATCAATACGGCCATTTTATACTCCTTCCTGATGGGGCTTTTGATCTTTGCCGGGATCATGATTTTCGCACCAGATATTGTCGCAATATTTACCACGGAACCAAGTATTCTGGAGCAAACACCTTCAGCAATGCGTTGGGTTTTTGCAGCGATTCCAATTGTAACAATTCAATTAATTGGAGCTGCTTATTTCCAGGCCATCGGGAAAGCTATGCCTGCATTTTTGCTAACCCTATCGCGGCAGGGATTTATTTTTATTCCGCTGGTTCTAATTCTTCCGAAGTACTATGGAGAACTCGGCGTCTGGATCTCTTTTCCAATTGCCGATGTACTTTCTACCATCATTACTGCCTATTTCTTGAATCGTGAGATTCGGCACACGCTCAAGTAAACTTCAGAAGCTTGAAAATTATAGTAAATCCTTATCTTTAAAGCAGACTAAACGATTTTCTATGAACCAATCTCTACTCAGGCTGTCAGTTTTTTTACTGCTCGCCATTCTTTTCAATTCACAAAAACATTTTGCACAGGATAATTCCGAAGAACTTTACGGCGCTCTGGAATATCGTCTAATAGGTCCTTTTCGAGGTGGACGAAGTGCTGCAGTAACCGGTGTTCCCGGCAAGCCAAATCTTTTCTATTTTGGAGCCGCAGGCGGTGGTGTCTGGAAAACAACGAATGGAGGTCGCAGCTGGAGCAATATATCTGATGGTTATTTTGGAGGTTCCATAGGAGCTATAGAAGTAGCAGAAAGTGATCCAAATGTGATGTATGTAGGAGGTGGAGAAAAAACGGTTCGTGGAAATGTCTCTTCTGGCTACGGAATCTGGAAAACCGAAGATGCCGGGAAGACCTGGACTTCCGCTGGATTAAAAAACAGTCGGCATGTTCCAAGAATCGTAATTCATCCGAAGGATTACAATACCGTATATGCAGCGGTTCTCGGAAATATTTACAAACCTACCGAAGCGCGGGGAGTTTATAAATCTACAGATGGAGGTAAGAACTGGAAAAAAATACTTTTTTCAAATGCAGATGCCGGTGCAGTAGATCTGATTATGGATCCCAACAATCCGCGAGTTTTATATGCGAGTACCTGGAATGTTCAGCGAACACCATATAGTCTTAGTAGTGGAGGAGAGGGATCAGCTTTATGGAAAAGTACAGATAGCGGGGAAACCTGGAAGGAAATTTCAGAAAATAAAGGTTTTCCAAAGGATACTTTAGGGATTATTGGCGTGACCGTTTCTCCGGCGAATAGTGAACGAGTATGGGCTATTGTTGAAAATAAAGAGAAAGGAGGCGTTTATCGCAGTGACGATGCCGGTGAAACCTGGAATTTGATCAATGATGATCGCAGCCTGAGACAACGTGCCTGGTATTATACACGTATTTATGCCGACTCAGAAGATGAAGACAAGGTATATGTGCTCAATGTGAATTATCATACAAGTACCGATGGCGGTAAGACTTACAGTTCTGCCAATGCACCACACGGCGATCACCACGATCTATGGATCGCTCCGGAGGATCCTCAGCGTATGATCATGGGTGACGATGGGGGCGCACAAATTACTTACGATGGTGGGGAAACCTGGAGTACGTACCACAATCAACCGACTTCTCAGTTTTACAGAGTAACTACTGATAATTCATTTCCGTATAGAATATATGCGGCACAGCAGGATAATTCTACGGTTAGAATCAGGCATAGAACAGAAGGTGGAAGCATTGGCGAAGGTGACTGGGAATCGACAGCCGGAGGAGAAAGCGCGCATATTGCCGTAGATCCTGAAAATCCTGAAATCGTTTATGGTGGAAGTTATGATGGATTTCTAACCAGGTATAATCATGAAACCGGGACTGTGAGAAGTATTAGTGTTTGGCCAGATAATCCAATGGGTCATGGAGCCGAAGATCTCAAATATCGTTTCCAGTGGAATTTCCCTATTTTCTTCTCTCCACATGATCCTGATAAATTGTATACCGCGTCCAATCATTTGCATATGACTACGAATGAGGGGGAAAGCTGGGAAGAAATTAGTCCTGATCTTACGAGAAATGACAAGTCTAAACAAAAGTCTTCCGGAGGACCTATTACCCAGGATAATACTTCCGTAGAATATTATAGTACTATTTTCGCTGCAGCAGAGTCGCCTTTAAAGGAAGGTTTGCTCTGGACTGGTAGTGATGACGGCCTGGTACATGTTTCCAGAGATGGCGGTGAGAATTGGGAAAATGTAACTCCTAAAGGAATGCCGGAGTGGATGATGATCAATAGCATTGAACCTTCTGTTTTTGATGAAGGCACGGCATATATCGCGGGAACCAGGTACAAACTGGGAGATTTCGCTCCTTATTTATATAAAACGACCAACTATGGAAAGTCCTGGAAAAAGATCACCTCTGGAATTTCTTCGGAACATTTTACAAGGGTGGTTCGTGAAGATCCTGAGAAGCAAGGCTTGCTTTACGCAGGAACTGAAACCGGAATGTATATTTCATTTGATGACGGAGCGAACTGGAAAACTTTTCAGTTGAATTTGCCAATAGTACCAATCACCGATCTTGCCATCAAAGAAAATAACTTGATCGTGGCTACGCAGGGAAGAAGTCTCTGGATCATCGATGATCTAAGCCTGTTACACCAGTTGGACTCAGTTGAAAAGGATCAGGATCATTTATTCAAGCCGAAAAATTCCTATAGAATGGATGGCAGATCCCGGGAAAGTGCTACAGCCGGGACGAACCATCCCGCGGGAGTAATGACCTATTTTTTTCTGAAGGATCCTGAAGGGAAGAAAGTCAAATTAAGCTATTTAAATACTGAAAATGATACTATTCAAAGCTTCTCTTCTGAAGCAAAAAAGAACAAACTGGAAGTAAGTAAAGGAGCCAATCAGCATGTTTGGGATATGCGTGGTGAAGGCGCTGAACGACTTGACGGAATGATCCTTTGGTGGGCAAGTACAGATGCTCCACAGGCGGTTCCCGGAAATTATAAAGTAGTTCTGGAAGTGGATGATGAGGTGATGACTCAGGACTTTGAAATCCTTGCAGATGCCAATGCCGAAACCGACCAGGCAGGTATGCAAAAACAATATGACTTCATTACCAGCGTGAATAAAACCGTAGACAATGCTCACCAATCTATCAAAAAGATGAGAAAGGTCGATGCACAACTGAAGGATTTTCAAAAGCAGTATAAAAACAATGAGCAGGTAAAACCCTTGCTCGAAAAAGCGAAAACCCTTAGCGAGCAACTTTCAGAAATAGAAAATGCGCTTTACCAGACCAAGAATCGTAGTAACCAGGATCCGCTTAATTTCCCGATAAAACTCACCAATAAACTGGCGCATTTAAACAGTCTCGTAGGAATGGACGATTTTCCACCAACTCAGCAGGATATTGCAGTTAAAGACCAACTTACTGCCAGTATCAACGAAGAATTGAATAAATTTGACCAGCTTTTAGAAGAAGAAGTAAAAGCTTTTAATAAGGAATTTAATGCGATGGATCTTAATTATCTATTCGTGGAGACTGAAGACTAAATGGAGTACTATAATTATATCAAAGCCCTGCACCTTATTTTCGTAATTACGTGGTTTGCCGGGCTTTTTTATATTCCGCGCTTATTCGTCTACCAGATCGAAGCTGCAGAAAAGCCGGAACCGGATAGAACGATTCTCGGAGATCAGCTGAAACTGATGGCGAAAAGGCTCTGGTTCATTATTACCTGGCCTTCTGCGATCCTGGCGAGCGCTTTCGCCATTACGTTACTGGCGATGGTTCCTGGCTGGCTCGAGCAACCCTGGATGCATGTGAAACTTGGTTTTGTAGTGCTACTATTTGCCTATCATTTCAAGACCCATCTAATTTTTAAAGAACTGCAGAAAGGGATTATTAACTGGACTTCAAACGGAATGCGAATCTGGAATGAGGGAAGCACGCTTATCCTGTTTTCAGTAATTTTCCTGGTCATCGTGCGGGATGCTATTAACTGGATCTACGGAGTTCTTGGAATTTTTCTACTCGGGATCATGTTAATGCTAGGGATCAAATTATACAAAAGAATACGCTCAAGGAACCCCAATGCCTGAAATGGTTCGATAATTGTTGCCTTGAAGCGAAGCCTGCCTATATGAAGATGCTAAAATTATCCTTACGAACTAGAATTTTTATCTCTATGATCCTGCTGGTTCTGGGGGCATCTATTCTAATTTTTGGGGTTACCGTGTACCAATATAAACAGGAAGCCGAAAGTTATCACGAAGAACGGCTGGAGCGTAAGCAAAGAGCGATCCTTGAAAATATCAAATTTGTACTTGCCAGTACAACTTATGTTGTAGATACAGAAAACCTTGAACCTATTTTTACTGAAAGGGATAAGATCGATGAGATGGCCGAAGTTCACGAAATGCAGATCCATATTTATGATCTCGACGGAAGCCTTATTATCAAGTCCAACGAATCCTTTTTTAAAGATTCCACTTCCGTTAGTATTCCGGAAAGCGTACTAAGTAAGCTGGATGCTACTACTACCAAGCATTATTTGAAGAAAACTGAAGTCAACGGACAAAAATACCAGTCGTCATACAGTTATATTACCGATGGAAAATTTAAACCACTGGCGATTCTGTATTTACCATATGTTCAGGATGATAGTCTGCTGAACAGGGATTTAAACAATTTCCTTGTGCGCATGGCTGAGGTCTATCTTTTTATGCTGTTGATAGCCATTATTCTGTCCTTCTTTCTTTCAAAATATATCACCAAATCGCTGAAGATCATTTCTGAAAAAATCAACCAGACCAGACTGGATAAGCGAAACCAGAAGATCGAACTCTCTAATGCAACAGAAGAGATCTACGCGCTGGTTTCGGCATATAACAGTATGATCGATGAGCTTGAGGAAAGTGCTGTAAAACTTGCTACCAATGAGCGGGAACAAGCCTGGCGGGAAATGGCCAAGCAGGTAGCGCATGAGATCAAGAATCCGTTAACACCTATGCGCTTGAGCGTACAAAGTTTTCAGCGTAATTTTGATCCGGAAGATCCCGAAATTCATCATAAAGTTGACGAATACAGCGAAACACTCATCAACCAGATCGATACAATGAGTTCAATTGCTTCGGCATTCTCGAACTTTGCAAAAATGCCTGCACAACAAAATGAAACTTTGAATGTGCCCAAGATCGTAAAGCTGGCACTGGATATTTTTAATGAGAAATACATTGAATTTCAATGTGACCAGGAAGAGATCCTGGCAAAATTTGATCGTACGCAACTAATCAGGGTAGTGACAAACCTTGTTAAAAATGCTACTCAGGCACTTCAGGATGTAGAAGATCCTCGAATTATGGTGTCGGTCGAAGAAGAGGAAAATACCGTTCTTATTTCGGTTTCCGATAATGGAATGGGTATTTCCGAAGAAAATAAAACAAAGGTTTTTGAACCTAAATTCACCACGAAATCAAGCGGAATGGGATTAGGCCTTGCCATGGTAAAAAATATCGTGGAAACTTATAAGGGGACAATTAGCTTCGTTTCCAAACAAAATAAAGGCACTATCTTTAACGTACGATTTCCAAAATAAAGATTATGAGTTATCAGAACATTTTAGAAGAGATTGAAAACGAAATATTAACGATTACTATAGATCGACCAAAGAAGCTAAACGCTCTTAATAGAGAGACGATTCTTGAGCTTCACCAGGCTTTTAAAGCGGCGAAGGATAATGACGAGGTAAAAGTCGTAATTATAACGGGAAGTGGAGAGAAGGCTTTTGTAGCTGGAGCAGATATTAGTGAATTTGCCGACTACTCACCAAAAGAGGGGAAGAAACTTTCAGCAGATGGACAGGAAAAGCTTTTTGATTATGTAGCTAATTTTTCTAAACCTGTTATTGCAGCTGTAAATGGATTTGCTCTTGGTGGCGGACTCGAACTTGCTATGGCAGCTCATTTTAGAATTGCCAGTGATAATGCCAAAATGGGATTGCCGGAAGTATCTCTTGGAGTGATCCCGGGATATGGTGGAACTCAAAGATTACCACAACTGGTAGGGAAAGGTCGCGCGATGGAAATGATCATGACCGCGGGAATGATCGATGCAAACCAGGCTTTGCAATACAACCTGGTAAACCATGTAACTTCCCAGGAAGAATTAATGGAACTGGCTGTAAGTCTGGCTCAGAAGATCATGAAAAACTCCATGGTTGCTATTTCTACGGCGATCAAAGCGATTAATGCAAACTATGAAGATGGCGTTGATGGTTTTGAAGTGGAAGTAAAAGGTTTTGGAGATAGTTTTGGTACTGAAGACTTTAAAGAGGGAACTTCAGCATTTCTAAATAAGCGCAAAGCCGACTTTCCAAATAAATAAAATACAGGCTCCTATCTAAAAATTTAGATTTGAAGATGGAGCTTTTCCTTTGAATTTTAACTAGGATAAAATCCATTAAAAAGGAATAATTCCATAATTTTGAATTATGAGTTATGAGGATTTTATCAAAGGCCGAGGTGCCCAGAAAAACAGCAGTAATAAGTTTGATGCGCATAGTCATGAAACCAGGGACGACTTTCTAAATTATTGCAATGCGGAAGGGGAAGAAGCGGTTAATTTTAAAACCACAACTATTGAAACTTTCCCGAAGAGTATCGTAAACAAAGTAACCAGTCCCGATGTTGGGATGGACTTTTCATTAAATCCCTACCAGGGCTGTGAACATGGCTGTATTTACTGCTACGCCCGTAACAGTCACGAATTCTGGGGTTATAGTGCGGGTCTGGACTTTGAACAGAAGATCCTGGTCAAAAGAAATTCGGTTGAACTTTTAGAGAAAAAGCTGAAGAGCAAATCCTGGCAGGCGCGACCTATCGTCCTGTCTGGAAATACCGATTGTTACCAGCCAATTGAAAAGGAACTCAAAATTACCAGAAGTTTGCTGCAAACCTTTCTGAAGTACCGGCACCCGGTTGGTATGATCACGAAGAATTCCCTCATTTTACGCGATCTGGATATTCTAAGAGAACTGGCTCAGGACAGGCTTGTACATGTAAATATCAGTATCACCACCCTACAGGAACATACGCGTAGAGTGCTGGAGCCAAGAACCGCCAGTATAAAAAAAAGATTGGAAACAGTAGAAAAGCTGGCGGCAGCAAATGTTCCTGTAAGTGTGATGATGGCGCCTATCATACCATCAATCAATAATCACGAAATTATGCCGCTGGTAAGGGAAGTGGCTAATCGAGGTGCTCGCGGTGTAGGTTATACGATCGTGAGACTGAATGGAAGCATTGGAGAGATCTTTACAGACTGGATAAGGAAATCCATGCCAGACAGGGCCGATAAGGTTTTAAACCAGATTGCCAACATTCATGGAGGTAGTCTGAATGATAGCAGGTTTGGTACTCGAATGAAGGGAGAAGGCCAGTTTGCAGAACAGGTAAAGCAGCAGTTTAAAATCGCCCGTAAAATGTATCTGCAGGATCGTAAAAAGCCTAGTCTCAACTGTAAGTTGCATGAGGAATATAAAGATGGACAGACGAAGCTTTTTTAGATGCAAACGTTATTTTCGTTAAAATTGAATATTTTAGTAGATACGAACTAAAATCAGTAAAAATGAAAAAGCTTTTCATCTTGTTTATTATTGTAACAGGGGCAGTTACCGAATTTACAGCTCAAAATATAGCGACTCCAATTGATGTAAAAATATCGGAAACATTTAAGGATAGTAAAAAGATGACTACGCTGGCATTTTCTGTTGAAGATGGTAAAGGAGGTGTTATAATTGGCAGAAATTATAATAAGGGCTGCTATATTGAACATTACAACGAGCAGCTAAAACTTGTTGAAGAATATGAAATGCAAATGGATAATAAACGGAGTAGAATTCTTGATGCATTTACTAAAGATTCGAAGTTAATGCTTGTCGAGTATCTACAAAATGCAGATGCCGAAGAACTTCAATATGTGATGCACAAAACCGATATGGATAAGTTTGCATTTGAGAGCTCAGTTCTTTTCAGTATTCCATTCTCTGAGTATAAGAAGAATATTCTAGAAGATATTTGGAGTAAGAGCATATTTGGAATGGGCAAGGAAGATCAGGACGCTTCCGGAGAAATGAGTGTTTCCAGAAATAGAAATTATATTGCATTTTATCAGGACATTAAGGATAATGAGAAAGAAAGCCACAGCATTTACGTCTTCGATAACAATCTGAAGAAAATCTATGAGCACTCCTTCAGCAGCGATATTCCTGACCGGAAATTTACGATTCAGAATGTTGATATAAGTGATGAGGACGGTACCGTTTACCTATTAGGTAAGACTAGCCCAAAAGAAGCAAAAAGTAAAGAGGATGGAGGAAAGTATTTCTATGAGCTCTTTAAGATCGATGCTTCAGGAAAGAAAAGTTTGCAGTTTGATAGCGACGATAAATTTGCAGCTTCCTTGACTACGGTAATCGGTGAGAATAAGATTATATGTGCTGGATTTTACTCAGATCGTAAGGATACACGTTACAAAGGAGTGGTTCATTTCAGTATAAACCCAGACGATCTTAGCATTCAAAGTTCAAAATACTCGCCATTCTCAGACCAGTTCATTATCGACAAATACGGGAAGGATAAAGATAAAGAGCTAAGAAATATCGTTTTTAGAAATTCACACATAGATGCTGATAACAATTTGATCTTAGCTGGAGAAGAACATTTCGTGAGATTTGTGAATGGTGGCCAGATGGGTAATTCTTATATCAATTATTTTTTCATGGATATCATAGCTGTTAAACTTGATCCAGAAGGAGAGTTGATCTGGTCAAGAAATATTAATAAAGGCCAAACCGCTCTGGTACTCGATCCAGCAGCATCTTACTCTAGTACCTATAAAGATGGAAAACTTTTATTCTTTATAAATGGGAATGACAAAGTAAAAAAAATGAGTAAGGATCGTATTGGTTTTCCAGATGCGAGAAATAAAAATATGAATATGTTTGCCATAGAAATCGATAAAAATGGTGATTTCAATTATCAGATCATTGTTCCTGAAGACGATGCCGATGTTGCATTTGGTGTGTCTGAAGGAATATTTCTGAATAATGGAGAACAGATTATTTTTCAGGGTAGATTAAAGAGAAAGAAACAAATTGCTAAATTAACTTTGAAATAAGATGCCAGAATTACCAGAAGTCGCCTATCAAAAATTATATATTGATTCCACCAGCCTTCATCAGAAGATTGTAAAGGTGGATACGGGTGCAGATAAGATCTTCCAATCACCTAAACAAGAATTTAAGGATAGACTTCAAGGAAATGAGATCAAAGCGGTTTCTCAAATTGGAAAATATCTTTTTCTGGAACTTAAAGAGCATGGTTTTCTGGTAGTTCACTTCGGAATGACGGGTAGAATGGACTTTTTCCAGCACGATGATTTCCACAAGCATGCGCAGCTAACGCTTACTTTCGACAACGGAGGTAAACTGTCTTTTATCTGTCCGCGGAAATTTGGGAAACTATTTCTTACTGATGACATTGAAGACTTCAGAAAAGAGAAGAAACTTGGACCTCATGCAACTGAAGTTTCAGAAGAAGAATTCATAGAGCTTTTCAACAACAAAAAAGGTAATGTGAAAACTGCATTAATGGACCAGGCTTTTATTGCAGGTCTGGGAAATCTATATGTTGACGAGTCAGGCTACCCTATAAATCATTATTATCCGGATCTTTAAATATTATAAAAATGGAAAAATTTGATTTTCAAAGCACTCTGGATAATTTTAGTATTTTAAATGAAATCAATATACAAAGCTTAGATAAAGATTTGAGTCCTCACAGGAGAAACCTAAATAATTTTGCAGTCTTCAGTATAGCTTTAAAATCATGGATTGCTAGGTATTCAAAAGGAGAAGATATTACCGAATTAAGCATTTCATTCGAAGAACTGAATAAAACATTGAAGAACAGATGGAATAAAGAAGCCATAAAGGTATATGTGGGTAGAAATCGAGAGGAATTAAATCAGTTACATTATGATAATTATGTGAATATACTTTGGTTTTTTAGTATCTCTATTCTTTTAGAATCTGAAAAAGGAAACAAAACGGTATCTACCATCATTAAAGAGTGTGAGGTACAAGACTTGATTTTCAACTATTACATTAATAATGTATTTGATGAAGATCAAAATTTGGTTGAGGAAAGTTATACCCGTTTTTTTATGATTCCTCAAAAATTTAAAAGATTAAGAGAGATTATTTTAGAACAGAATTTAGATACCTGTAAAATAATGATCGAGCAATACTTAAAAAAATACTGGCTTAAGAGTTATAATAAGTATGGAAGTGAAATGGGGCTGGAAAGCACAAAAACAAGAGCTGAAGGAAGGTATTTTTATGGTTTTTGGGCTTTTGAGGTAGCTGCTGTTGCTAAATTAAAGGGATTTGGAGAAGAGGAGTTTAAACATCTACCTTACTTCCCAACCTTTAATGATAGATAAAGGTTTTAAACTTCTCCATTCCACTCCTTATAGAATTGCTGAAGATAGTCTTCCATAAAACGATGGCGATTTTCAGCAAATTTTTTTCCTGTTTCGGTGTTCATTCGGTCCTTCAGCAACAACAGTTTTTCATAAAAGTGGTTGATAGTTGGAGCTTCGAAGCTGTATATTCTTCCTTGCTCATCTGCAGGTTTGGCACCCGAATGAAAGGCGAAGGCCAGTTCTCGGAGCAGGTAAAGCAGCAGTTTAAAATTGCTCGAAAAATGTATCTTCAGGATCGTGAAAAGCCCAGTCTTAAATGTAAGTTGCATGAGGAATACAAGGATGGGCAAACGAAGCTTTTTTAATTTTTCTGAAATTTCTATTTGTACTAACTTGAAAACAAAAAGCTATGCCAGAATTACCAGAAGTCGCCTATCAGAAATTATATATTGATTCCACCAGTCTTCATCAGAAGATTGTAAAGGTGGATATGGGAGCAGATAAGATCTTCCAGTCACCTAAAAAAGAATTCAAGGACAGACTTGAAGGAAACGAGATCAAGGCGGTTTCTCAAATTGGTAAATATCTTTTTCTGGAACTTGAAGAGCACGGTTTTCTGGTAGTTCACTTCGGAATGACGGGTAGAATGGAATTCTTCCAGCATGATGATGTTCATAAACATGCGCAGCTAACACTTACTTTCGACAACGGAGGTAAACTGTCTTTTATCTGTCCGCGGAAATTCGGGAAACTATTTCTTACTGATGACATAGAAAACTTCAGAAAAGAGAAGAAACTTGGACCTCATGCCACTGAAGTTTCAGAAGAAGAATTCATAGAGCTTTTCAGCAATAAAAAAGGCAATGTGAAAACTGCATTGATGGACCAGGCTTTTATTGCAGGTCTGGGAAATCTATACGTTGACGAGATGCTGTTTCAAACAGGGATTCATCCAAAATCGAAATGCGAGAATCTCGGTGACAAGGATCTAAAGGCTATGTTCAAAAAGATGAATATCATCCTGGAAACTGTTACAAAAAGCAAAACCGAAGATGAAAACATTCCAGATTCCTACCTGCGTGGTCATCGCGATACAGGTGGAGAATGTCCTAATGGCAAAGGCAAAATTGAGATGATAAAAATAGGAGGAAGAAGCACCTATTTCTGTCCCGATTGTCAGGAGATTAGATAGTTTACATTTATATCAAGCATAGGCCTACTCGGCTGCCAGATGCTTTATATCAAAATCCTAATATTTTATTAGTACTACCGGGCTTCCGAACTTGATTCGGTAGTTTTGCAGGAAGACATTCTAAACATTGCTTCATCCAGGTTCCCTATGACCTATGTGGGAACGTTGAAAGATGAAACAATAAAGGGAATAAATTAGCAATCCGGGCCGGAATCCCGTTAAAACTACATAAGATCGTGAAAGAAAAACCAGGAAATACCACATTACCATCAAGTAAGGAAGAGCTCGCCAAACTGGCCGCTTTGGAATCCGGGAACTATAAATATTCAGTTGAAGATTACTTTAAAACTCCGGAAGCAATTTCGTTCAAATTATCTCCAGATGGAAAATACATTGGATATATGAAACGAAGAGCTTCGGGAGAACGGGATCTTTACCTGAAAGAAGTTTCTTCAGAAAAAGAAATGTTGCTAAAAAAACAGGGAGAGGACCTTATTCGTGGATTTGCATGGGCTACTAAAGACCGTATTGTCTATATGCAGGATAAAGGCGGTGATGAAAATTACCATATTTATGGGGTGGATATTTCCGGAGCAAATGATGTAGACCTTACTCCGTATGATGAGGTGCGTGCCAACATCTTATCTTCTTTAAAAGAAGATAAAGATCATATGATCATCCAGATGAATAAAGACAACTTGCAGCAGGAAGAGCCTTATCTATTGAATGTGAATAATGGAGAGATCACAAAACTTTACACAGTAAAAGAAGGTGATGATCCAGTAGCAGGTTACAACTTTGACAGTAAAGGAAATCTTCGTGCAATTACAAAAATCAAGGACGGGGTTAATACGGAATTACTATATAAGATCGATGGTGAATTCAAGCAGTTAAAATATACAGATTTTAGTGATGCCTTCAGTATTTCTTCATTTAATGTAGATTCTGAAAATCCAGATCTTGCTTATGTAGTTTCCAATCTGGATGGTGATAAGACCGAAATACAGATATATGATCTTAAGCAGAATAAGAAGATAGAAACCATATTCAGTAATGAAACATTTGACGTTTCAGGGTTGACGCTGTCGAGAAAGCGTGATTACGAAATTGACTACTTCAGCTACACCGGTGAAAAAACCGTAGTGGTTCCTGTAAGTGAAACCTATAAAAAAATCTACGTAAGACTAAAAAAGGAGTTTGGAGACAAACAATTCTATACAGCTGGCAGAACAGATGATGAAAGTAAATATATGATCGCTGTGACCAGCGATAAGATCGTTGGCGAGTATTACCTGTACGATGTGGAGCAAGACGAAGTAACTTTGCTATATAAGTTATTACCGCAATTAAAGCCGGAGGATATGGCCTCTATGAAGCCGATCACTTTTGAAAGCCGGGATGGCAAAACCATTTATGGATATATCACGCTTCCGCAAGACTATAAAGCGGGACAGAAATTACCACTTATAGTGAATCCTCATGGCGGCCCGCAGGGAATTAGAGATTACTGGGGTTTTAATCCTGAAGCTCAGCTTTTCGCCAGTCGTGGTTATGCTACCCTTCATGTGAATTTTAGAATTTCGGGTGGGTACGGAAAAGAATTTTTAAAAGCTGGGTTTGGCGAAATAGGCCGTAAAGTAATGGATGATGTCGAAGATGGAATAGACTTCGTGATCGATCAGGGGTGGGTAGATAAAGACAAAGTTGCTATTTACGGTGGAAGTCATGGTGGTTATGCGGTGCTTCGCGGAATGACCAAAACTCCTGAGAAATACGCCTGTGGTGTGGATTATGTGGGAGTAAGTAATCTAAACACGTTCATGCAAACCATCCCGCCATACTGGGAAAAATACAGGGAGATCATGTACAAGATCTGGTATAATCCAGACAATCCTGAAGAACAGGCTATCATGAATGAAATTTCACCTGCCCTGCATGTGGATAAAATCAAAAGGCCACTGTTCGTAGTGCAGGGTGCAAATGATCCACGGGTGAATATCGATGAAGCAGACCAGATCGTGGAAAGCTTGAGAGCACGCGGAGTGGAAGTGCCTTATATGGTAAAGTATGATGAAGGCCACGGTTTTGGGAAGGAAGAAAACCGACTCGATCTTTACAAAGCCATGATGGGCTTCTTTGCGGAACATCTAAAAGATAAAGAAGTTGGTCCGTTAAAGGGTTAATACTTGCGGAAATTGATTTATTAGAGGTCGATACAGGAATGTGTCGGCCTTTATTTTTTACCATCCCATTCAGCATAGAACTGGTCAAGAAAAACTTCCATAAAAGCGTGACGCTGTTCAGCGATCTTTCTACCGGTAGCCGTATTCATACGCTCTTTAAGCAAGAGAAGTTTCTCATAAAAATGATTGATGGTAGGAGCCAGGGAAGCCTTATATTCTTCCTTGCTCATATTCAGGTTAGGTTTGATCTCCGGATCGTAAAGTGGTCTGTTCTTAAAGCCACCATAATTGAAAGTTCTGGCGATCCCAATAGCTCCAAGTGCATCCAGCCTGTCGGCATCCTGAACGATATCAAGTTCGATAGATCGAAATTGCTGTTGAACATTTCCGCCTTTAAAGGAAATATTCTCAATGATCTTTACCACGTGATCTATGATAGCTTCTGAAACCTTTTGAGTTTCTAAGAATTTTCTTGCCTTCGCCGGGCCAACGGTATCATCTCCACCATGAAATTTAGAGTCGGCAATATCATGTAGTAATGCACCTAATTTCACGACAAGAAGATGTGCTTCTTCTGAAGCTGCAATATTCAGACTATTCTTATAAACTCTTTCAATATGAAACCAGTCGTGACCACCTTCAGCATTTTGCAATGTTTCCTTCACATAAGCGATCGTATGCTCGATCAGCAATTCTTCGGTCATAATCATTTAATATCTGCAATAATGGTTCTTTCAATTTTGGCAATAAGACTTTCAGCATCCATAGAGGATATTTCTATTGGGTCATGTGCTTTTAAAGTCATATTTACGCCTATTCCCATCGGGAAATTTCCGTATTTGAAAAGTTTCCAGGAGTTATTGATGGTAATTGGAACTACGAGTGCTTCCGGATTCTTTTTGAAAAGCATCAACATCCCGTTTCTTCGAAATTCCTTGGGTTCTCCAGTTCTACTACGCGTTCCTTCAGGAAATATTACAGCAGATCGTTTTGTAGTTTTTAGATAATCTCCAAATGCCGACATTTTTTGCAGCGATTCTCTTCTGTTCTTGCGATCTATTAGTACTGAACCGCCATGTCTTAAATTGAAGGAAATACTTGGAATACCGTGACCTAATTCTTTTTTACTAACGAATTTTGGATGATGTTTTCTAAAATACCAGATAAGTGGTGGAATATCATACATTCCCTGGTGGTTGGAAACAAAGATCACTGTGCGATCTGTTGGGATATTTGCAGGTTTCTGAATATCGAAAGTAGTTCCCAGAAGATTCAGGCAACGTAAGAGGAAAAGATTGAAGATATCCACACTTTTTTTATGTGATTCATATCCTCCAAGTTTCAGGCATACCCATTGGATAGGATGAAAAAGGAGTAGATTCAGAAAAAAGAAGAAATAGAAAATTACCGTAAGCGGGTAAGCAAGAATTTTTTCCATAGGCTATAAAAATACCAAAAATAGCGAAATCTAGAACTGAGGTATAAAAAAACCACGCCGGAAACTGCGTGGTCTTAAATTATATGAGGTGATTCTTAGCAGAACTCGTTATAAGCTCCAATAAGATTTTCAGCGATCATATCTGCAGGGCGACCTTCAATATGGTGACGCTCTAGCATGTGTACTAACTCACCATCCTTGAACAATGCCATAGATGGCGAAGAAGGAGGGAATGGTACCATAAGATCTCTCGCTTTATCTGTTGCTTCTTTATCTACACCTGCAAAAACAGTTACCAAATTATCTGGTTTTTTGCTATTCTGTAAAGACATTCTAGCTCCCGGTCTTGCGTTCGCTGCTGCACAACCACAAACAGAATTCACTACTACCAGAGTAGTTCCCTTCTTTTCCATAGCCTGCTCAACATCTTCTACTGTGTGTAACTCTTCAAAACCAATACTAGTAAGATCCTCTCTCATTGGTTTTACTAAATCTGCTGGATACATATATCAATTCTTTTTATTAAACTTTATTGAAGCACAAAGGTACCAAATTAAGTTCAGCTTACATATCTCAAATTACTATGTGTTAATAGGTTCAGTTTATGACCAGTTCCTCGCGAACTCATAAAGCCAATTATAGATTACAACACTAAAATGCTATCTTTGCGGCTAAAGAAAATTGCCCAATGATCAAATGGCTTGCCGCAGTTCTGGGATACATGTACTTCAGGTTTCCCGGTGCTATTCTTGGATTTATAGTAGGTTCCCTACTGGATAATTACATACGCACCTCTGGTGGTCTGTTTAAATCCATGGCTGGTGGACAAAAGCAAACAGTTTCACCTGGAGACTTTGAACTTAATTTACTTTCCTTAAGTTCCATTGTGATCAAGGCAGACGGGAATGTCTCCCAGCAGGAACTTGATTATGTTCGCGCGTATTTTATACAGGCCTATGGAAAAGAGCGTGCGAATGCCACTTTTCGAACTTTCAACGAAGTAGTTAAGAACAGGCAGGTTTCGGCTTATAATATTTCCAGGTATCTCGCTGCAAGAACAAAGTATCCAACCAGGCTTCAAATTATTCATTTTCTCTTCGGAATTGCCCAGGCCGATGGTCGCGTGAGTGAAGCTGAAGCGGTTATTATTAAAGAGATCGCCGGTCATCTTCAAATTGGGGCCAGAGATTTTGAAAGTATCAAGGCAATGTTCTTTAAGAGCACTAACAGCGCTTATACGATTTTGGAAATCGAGAAATCTGCGACAGACGCTGAAGTTAAAAAGGCTTACCGAACCATGGCGAAAAAATATCATCCAGATAAATTAGGGGATATGGATGAAGCCTATAAAAAAGGAGCTGAAGAGAAATTTAGAAAAGTGCAGGACGCCTACGAACAGATCCAGAAGGAACGCGGACTTTAATTCTCCAGTATTTCCAGGAACTGCTCTTTGTTGAGATATTGAAAATACCTTGCCGTGGCTTTGAAATTTTCATCTAGAAATACCATTGCCGGTAGTGAAAATGGCCTGTTCTTACGTATGGCCATGAGCAGGGCGATCTGGTGAACGGGATTTCTTCGGTTTAGTCGTTCATTTACAAACACCTGATCCCCAAAGCGGACAGTATCCTCACTTTCCACATCAAATTTTACTGCGTAATAATCTTTTCTTAATCGCTTCTGAACTGCTTCGGAAGAAAAAACTTCTTCATCCATTCTTTTGCAGGGCGCACACCAGTCGGCATAAAAGTCTATAAAAACCTTTTTCGGTTTCTGTTGAAGGGAATCATACAACTGTTCAAAAGTGAGCCAGTCTACTTCAGACTTCTTTTGTGCTGAAGTTTCCGCAGAAAGAACAAAGAGTAGAGCAGCAAGGATTACCGAAAACTTCATATTATAAGGATTCTATTTTGAGACCTATGAATACAGAACGAGGATTCCCGGGTCCGTATACGTAATTACTATCACGGTTCTTCCCGATATCAAAATCATCCTGGTAAGCATTGGTCACGTTTTTGACCCCACCAAAGATCTCCATATTGGAATTCACTCTATCCAGTGGAATGTTATAACCCAAACGCAAGCTTAACTCAGCAAAACTGGGCGTGATATCATATTCATCTACATCCTGTCCGGTTCCTTCCCCGGCAAAATGTACAATATCCATCTCTCCTGTATAAACGAGGTTAGCACTTGCATTGAAGCGTTTGCCTGGAGTGTAGGTAAGCGTTGCGTAGCCATAATCGTTCGGTGTACGAAGAAAATCTCTTTTCGCTTCCAGTCCTTCTATGTTTTCAACAGGTTCTTCAAATTTGCTGGATTGTAGTGTGAATCCTGCTTCTAGTTCAAATAGGTAATCAAAATTAGCCCTGGTTTCCAGTGTAAACCCTTTCACAGTAGCGCCCGCACCATTACGTTTTTCAAAACGTTCACCAAACTGATCCTCTCCTAATGGGAATAAATAAAAGGCATCGTTCAGTTTTGTATAAAAACCTTCCAGGGTATAACCCCAAATAAAATGCTCGGTAGCTCGATCGTAATTAATAGATGCAGTGAAACTATTACTTCGCTCTTCGAACAGGTCTTCTGCCAGTGAAATTCTGGAAATTCCGCCGCCGGCAAACGCGATGTGCAGATCTGTGTCAAAAGCCTGCGGAGCACGGAAACCTGTTCCCCAACCCAGTCTAAACTGCGTGGTTTCTTTCAGTTTATATAACAACGAAAGACGCGGACTCACAATTGCATCATCTACCAGATTATGTTTATCGACTCTAAAACCCGAAAGGAAATTGAGATTCTCGGTGACATCCCAGTCATTTTGAAAGAATGCTCCAAAATTTCTGGTCGTTTGATCGATGAGGTAATTGTAAGAAGGGATGATATCGTACACATCATCATATACGAATTCTGCTCCCGTAGTAAGGGTAGTGGTTCCGCCAAGAAAATTGTCGATTCGCTGATTAAATTGTCCACCTCCCTGGTGCGTTTCCACTTCTGAAGTTCCGTAAGGAGGATTGGCAAAAAACTGCTGTTTTTCGATTTCGTCATCTGGAATGATCCCGGTATAATGATCCCGCTTTGTGGATTGACCACCATAATAGAGGATAACCGAACTCTTATCGTCATTAAAATTTACCTGGTAATCAAGGCTTCCCATTAGAACATTATGAGTTCGCTCTTCACTCTGTTGAGCCAGATATGCGGGCCCTTCCACCATTTCACCACCATAACGGTATTCATACAAACTGCTCAGGCTTAAATTGATCTTGGAATCTTCAGTTGGAAGATAAAAAGCATTAACCCCAAAAGCATTGTCCTTAAGTTCCGGCAACTCAGAATAGTTATCACCATTCGCATCATATAATTCCCGGGTTCTTCGATTAACGAAAAAATTTGCTCCAGCTTTATAATCTTTGGAGACTACTGTTGCGTTCCCGTTTAAAACATCCTGATTTGCATCGCCATCAATGTTCTCGAAAGTATAGCTAAGACTGTAGGAATTTTTCTTCGGAATTTTGGTAATTACGTTGACTGTCCCACCAATGGCGCTGGAACCATATAACGCTGAAACTCCACCGCGAACAACCTCTATACGCTCGATCATATTCACCGGAATTTGTTCCAGACCATATAAACCGGTTAACGGACTTAAGATTGGACGACCGTTCACCAGGATCTGTGAGTATCCGCCTTGCAATCCATTCATTCTTAGTTGGGTGTAATTACAGGTCTGGCAATCTTTTTCAATTCTCAGCCCCGGCTGAAAGCGCAACCCATCAGAAAGATCTGTTGCAACGACCTGTTCCAGGGTTTCACTATTAATAAGATTTACGATCACTGGAGAATCTGTACGTCTTTTAGCAGTTCTGGTCCCGGTAACTACAATTTCGTCCAGTCCGTTTGGATCTATTTCCATTTCGATGTTAAGAATCTTTTTTCCCTTTACGAGCTTGATATTCCTGTAAACTGTCCTGTATCCCTGGGACTTTACAATTACCTTATACTCACCGGCCGGAAGCTTCAAGCTATAATCACCATTTTCATCTGCACTTGTACCATAAGATTCATCTGAAGTATAGATACTTGCAAACGCTACGGTACCTTCAGAAGAACTAATGGTTCCGGTGATTTCAGAATCCTGGGAAAAACTGGAAATGGATATAATTCCGAAGAGGAGAAAGGATATTATTCGCATAATTTTTTTACGAAGATATAAAATATATTTAGACGAGCCTAAAAAACAGATTTATTGAATAAAAAATGTATTTTTGATGCTATTAAAATGTTATTTATGTTTAGCTTATCTGAAGAGAATTATCTCAAGGCCATATTTCATCTGCAGAATTCCTATAAAAATGGGGTAAGTACGAATGCACTCGCCGAAGACATGCAAACCAAAGCCTCCTCGGTGACCGATATGATCAAGAGACTTTCAGAAAAGGGCCTGGTGAATTACAGGAAATATCAGGGTGTAAAACTTAGTGAAGTGGGTAGAGCTGCCGCAATAGAAGTGATTCGAAAGCATCGCTTGTGGGAAGTATTTCTCGTGGAAAAGCTCAATTTTAACTGGGATGAGGTGCATGAGGTGGCAGAGCAGCTGGAGCATATAAAGTCTGAAAAACTAACTGCAGAACTTGACAGGTTTCTGGGATTCCCACAGCGAGATCCACATGGAGACCCTATTCCAGATTCAGAAGGGAACTTTTCCGTAGCTAACCGCGTCTTACTATCTGAACTTGAAACTGAAGAAACCGGGATTTGTGTGGGAGTGAAAGATTCGTCTACAGAATTTTTACAATACCTGGACAAGAATAATATTTCTCTGGGAGCGACCGTAACGGTGAAGCAAAAAGAAGAATTTGATCAATCAATGTTGATCGAAATGGACGATAATGAGTTGATGATCTCAAACCAGATCTCAACCAACTTATATATAAAAACAACTTAGAATGGAAGCATTAATTAGCTATTTCGAACAATTGGATCCGGTACTTGCAGCATTATATGCGACCCTTTTTACCTGGGGGCTTACGGCGTTAGGAGCATCGCTGGTTTTCCTGTTTAAAGGAATGAACCGTGCTTTTTTTGATGGAATGCTAGGTTTTACCGGTGGTGTCATGGTTGCAGCGAGTTTCTGGAGTTTGCTGGCTCCAGGAATCGAGATGAGTCCCGGCGAAGGATTTGAAAAGACCATCCCTGCGCTGGTAGGATTTGGGCTGGGAGCACTGTTCATCTTTGGTCTGGATAAGGTACTTCCCCATTTGCACGTAAATTTTAAAATGAGTGAAGCTGAAGGTGTCAAAACTCCGTGGCATAAATCTGTATTATTAACGCTGGCGATCACCCTGCATAATATTCCTGAAGGTCTTGCCGTAGGTGTTCTGTTTGGTGGTGTTGCCGCAGGATTTGAAGGTGCCAGTATTGGTGGTGCGGTTGCATTGGCCATTGGTATTGGATTGCAGAACTTCCCTGAAGGATTTGCAGTAGCCATGCCTTTAAGAAGACAGGGATTGAGCCGATGGAAAAGTTTTAATTATGGTCAGCTTTCTGCGATCGTCGAGCCTTTTGCAGCAGTACTTGGTGCCTGGGCCGTAATGACCTTTGAACCAATTTTACCGTATGCTTTATGTTTTGCTGCGGGTGCGATGATCTTTGTAGTGGTAGAGGAGGTGGTGCCGGAAGCACAGCAGGGAGACTTTACCGATATTTCAACTCTTGGATTTATTGGAGGTTTCATGGTAATGATGACGCTGGACGTAGGTCTCGGTTAGTATTTTGCAACAGGTGCTATTTCCGGTCGTCTTTTTTAAAAAGGCAATATGCGATTTCTCATTATTTTTATGGCATTATACATTTCTTTTCAATCTACTGAAAAGCATAAAAATGCTACAACTTTAGAAACTAAAGAACAAAAACCGGAAGTAGAATTAAACATTTTCTCGGCATCATTATGCCTTGGAGATGAGCTTAATTTTGGAGACCGCCAAATAAAATTCAGGGAGATCATTTCAGATTCCCGGTGTCCCAGTAATCCTATTGTTATGTGTATCTGGGCAGGACAGGTGCGAGTAAAAGTAGATGTCTTTGAAAAGCGGAAGTTTGTTGGAAGTGTGGAATTTTCAGGTACTCGATCGATTGACCATCTTTTTTCTAATTCGAAAGAATTGAAGATAAGCCTGGTAAATGTCAAACCTTATCCAGTGAATCCCGGTAAGATTCCTGCGGAAGATTATATGGTAAGTTTTCGGCTTACCGAAGTAATATGATTAATCACTACAGCCACAACCGGAAACTCCGCATGCAGACGTGCTATCCTTCTTTTTGGATCCTCCAACAAAGGAAGGCTTCCAGATAAAACGCGTGACCACATAACCCAGAGCTATTAAAAAGGTGATTAAAACCAATATTTCCTGAAGTATTTCCATATCAATTCAGTCGTTTTATAATTTTAAACTTACTCTTATTTCAGTACTTGGAATGCAATAAGTGCGACTACATAAGCAAAAGCAGTCATGATCACTAATTGTAAAATAGGCCATTTCCAGGTGTTTGTTTCTCGTTTCACTATAGCCAGCGTGCTCATACATTGCATCGCGAAGGCGTAGAAAAGCAACAAGCTTATACCACTGGCAAATGTAAATAATGGACCGCCCAGGACAGGATTGGTTTCTGCAGCCATTCGGTTTTTGATAGTTTCCTCTTCGTCACTTCCCACACTATAGATAGTTGCCAGGGTTCCTACGAAAACCTCTCTTGCAGCAAAGGAACTTATGATCGCGATCCCAATTTTCCAGTCGTAACCTAATGGAGCAACAGCAGGTTCTATTCCGCGTCCCATGATGCCTATATAGGAATTCTTCAATTTATAAGAAGCAATTGCTTCTTCTACACTTTCGCCTTCTACATTCTCGGTGTTCTCATACTGAGCGGTAACGATCTCTTCAGCATTGTTAAAATCATCTCCAGGCCCGTAACTGGCCAGCACCCATAGAATTACAGAAATAGCTAAAATGATCTTTCCGGCGCCAAAAACAAAAGATTTTGTTTTTTCAACCACGTTGATCGCAACATTCTTGGCCATAGGAAGCTTATAATTAGGCATCTCTATGACGAAGTAAGATTTTGTACTGGTCTTCAATATTTTATTCAGTAACCACGAGGAAAAAATAGCCATACCGAAGCCGAGCAAATAAAGTATCATCAAGGTTAATCCCTGGTAATTGAAACCAAAGAAACTCTTGTTAGGAATTACGAGTGCTATAATGATGAGATAAACTGGTAATCGTGCGGAGCAGGTAGTAAACGGAACTACCAGAATAGTAATTAGTCTTTCTTTCCAGTTCTCAATATTCCTGGTAGCCATTACTGCCGGAATCGCACAGGCTGTTCCTGAAACCAATGGCACCACACTTTTCCCACTAAGACCAAAACGTCTCATGATCCGGTCCATTAAAAAGACCACCCGGCTCATATAACCCGATTCTTCCAGAATGGAAATAAAGAGGAATAAAAATGCGATCTGCGGAATAAATATAACAATCCCTCCAAGCCCGGGAACAATCCCTTCTGAAATTAAACTGGTAAAAGAGCCCGGCGGCAGGGTGTTTTTGGTCCATTCGCTTAGCGAAGCAAATGCGGCATCGATCATATCCATAGGATAGCTCGACCAGCTATAGATTGCCTGGAAAATTAAAAGTAAGATTCCGAAGAAAATAACATAACCCCAGACCTTATGGGTTAGAATACGGTCAAAACGAGAACGAAGATCTGTAGCCGCATTCTTGTCTACGGTCATAGTCTCTTTCAGCACACCATTAATGAACTGGTATCTTAAAATTGTTTCTTTTTGCTGAAGCCTCTTCAGGTCACTAACAGATTTTGTGTTAAAATCTGAACTACGGTTGATCTCACCACGGTTTATATTTCCGAAGTTGACATCCTGGGTGATAACCAGCCAGAGTTTGTATAAAGATTGATTTGGAAAGGTCTTGCGTAAGTTTCCGAAGTATTCCGGATCAATAACAGAGGCATTTACACAGGGATCTACCGTCATGTGCCGGTAATTGATAATCAATTCCTTTAGCTCATCAATCCCCATATTTTTACGGGCACTTACAAGCGCAATCTTAGTCTTTAAGCGTTCTTCCAGTAATTTAATGTCCAGGCTAATTCCTTTGCGATCCATCCTGTCTGCCATATTAATCGCAAGAATGGTAGGAATTCCAAGGTCTTTGATCTGGGTGAACAACAGCAAATTCCGCTTAAGATTTTCCACGTCACTTACTACAACGGCAACGTCTGGATAATCTTTATCGTTTTTATTGAGAAGCAGTTCAATGACGACATTTTCATCAACAGAACTGGCGTTTAAACTGTAAGTACCTGGAAGGTCAAGAATATGAGCTTTTAATCCGCGTGGAAGTTTACAGATTCCTTCTTTTTTCTCAACGGTGATGCCGGGGTAATTCCCAACCTTCTGGTTGAGTCCGGTAAGCTGATTGAAAACAGAGGTCTTTCCAGTATTGGGATTTCCTATTAAAGCAACATTAATTTGCTTTCCCATATTAGCCTATTAATTCGATTTCTATAAGCAAAGCGGTTTCTTTTCTTATGGCCAGATGACTTCCATTTATGTTTAAATACATAGGATCATGGAATGGCGCAGTTTGAACAAGTTCTACTTCGTTTCCGGGAAGGCAACCCATTTCGAGCAATTTCAGGGGGACCATATCTGCAGAGAACTCCTTAATGATTCCGCGTTGGCCTCGCCTAAGATTTGCAACCGTCACCTTCATTTTTATTTAGATTGATTTTAAACAAGACAAAAGTAATGGAATTTGGCCCAATACAAAAGATTAGCCTTAAATAATTAGCGATCCTCTTTCTTCAGTATTTCAATATCGTGCATGAGATCTTCTATAGCTTCCGGCTGCGTGCCGTCGTAAAAACCTCTAATTTGTTTCTTTTTATCTACCAGCACGAAATTTTCGGTATGAATCATATCGTATTTCCCACCATCGCCGGTGGATTTAGTAGCCAGGTAAGATTTTCGAGCCAGATCATAGATCTGCTTTTTATCACCGGTCACCAGGTTCCATTTTTCATCGAGCACACCTTTTTCTACGGCATATTCTTTTAATACAGGAACGCTGTCTGTTACGGGAAACACAGTATGGGAGAGAAGTAAAATGTCCTCATCATCTTTGATCTTTTCCTGAATCTCGATCATATGATCAGTCATGATCGGGCAAATGGTAAGGCAGGTGGTAAAAAAGAAGTCGGCTACATAGATCTTATCATCATAAAAATCTTCAGTAATAGTATCCCCATTTTGATTTACGAGTTTAAAATCTGCGATCTTATGATATTTTCTAACAAACTGTACAGTAGTATCAACCAGTTCAGCGTTTACCATATCGGGTTGATAAACGGGTAATCGCTCCTCAGGTTTTAGCAGAGTATAAATAACATACATGATGATTACCGAAAGAACAGCCAGTACGATGGCGAACGGTTTATAGCGGGCAAAGAACTTAAGCATTGGCGCAATTTTTTACAAAGTTATGGCCTGAGGCTCAATTAGTCCAATTTCTTCTGCGGAATTTTTCGCGGTTGCTTACTCGATCAAACTAAACTTTTCTAGAAGCTTTTAAAAACTTACTTTTGTGCGATTTAAAATTTGAAGTTAGCTGATGGATCCATTTCTAGTAAAAGCCATACAATTAATATTAAGCCTTTCCCTACTTATTGTTCTCCACGAATTAGGTCATTTTATTCCGGCCAAGTTATTTAAGACCAGAGTTGAAAAGTTCTACCTGTTCTTTGATGTGAAATTTTCGTTGTTTAAGAAGAAATTCGGGGAAACCACCTATGGAATTGGTTGGTTACCGCTTGGAGGATATGTGAAGATTGCAGGGATGATCGATGAGAGTATGGACAAGGAGCAAATGTCCAAACCGCCACAACCCTGGGAATTTAGAAGCAAGCCGGCATGGCAGCGATTAATTATCATGCTGGGTGGTGTAACTGTAAATCTTGTGCTTGGTTTTCTTATTTACATGATGATCATGTTCGTTTGGGGATCTGCTTACGTAGGGCCAGATGAAATGCCAGATGGATTTGCAGTGATCGATGATTTTAAGGAATATGGTTTCGAGGATGGAGACAGGATCCTAGAGGTGAATGGAAATGAGTTCCAGAATAGCCTGGATATCAATAAGCATCTTTTTATGAGAGATGTTCAGAATATTACGGTATTACATCAGGATGGTTCAGAAGAAACTATTGAGGTTCCAGAAGAAATTGGTACACAGATGTTTGAAAAAGGAGTAATGCAGCCATTTGTTCCAATTCAGTCTGCAGTACTTGATACGGTAATTGCAGAGCATGCAGCATCAAAGGCGGGTCTTAAAAAAGGAGACAGTATTATTAGCCTGAATGATGTTGAAATTGGTTACTGGCACGAAATCGCCCCTGCTTCCATTGAAAACAAGGAAAAGGCTATTGAAGTTGTTTTTGAACGAAATGGTGAGATCATGAGCACAGAGGTCACTCCAGATGAGGATGGATACCTGGGTGTTGGGCCAGCCTCAGAGATCGAGATAAAACGCAATAAGTACGGTCTTGGTGAAAGCATAAGTAAAGGTTTTGATTATGGCTATTGGACATTGAGAGATTATGTGTACCAGTTCAAATATGTATTTACAAAAAAGGGAGCTACGCAACTTGGAGGATTTGGAGCTATTGGTGGTTTGTTCCCGGATTCCTGGAACTGGTTTGGGTTCTGGAATACCACGGCATTACTTTCAATTATCCTGGCATTTATGAATATCCTCCCAATTCCGGCACTGGATGGAGGACATGTGATGTTCCTGTTGTATGAAATGGTTACAGGTAGAAAGCCGAATGATAAGTTTATGGAGATCGCCCAGATGGCTGGTTTCTTCTTATTGATAGCGCTGGTGCTTTATGCAAATGGAAATGATATCTACCGCTGGTTATTTGAATAATCTCTGCGGAAGAATTTATATATACAAAACAGTCCTTCGGGGCTGTTTTTTTATATAATATCATCTGTAGAAATATAAAATTCATCATTACTGAAAATTTTATCGATCTGTAATTAATTGACTTTCTGAAGGATTCGTAATCGAAGTGAAATTCTTCGAAAAAAATCTGAAATTTGTTTTGACAGCATTTAAAAATTGATTTATATTTGCAACCGCTTTCAAAGCAAAACATTC
>NZ_JBLWIM010000012.1:284156-294126 GCF_048381525.1 Christiangramia qingdaonensis | reverse complement strand
GAGCAACAAAGCCATTCGTTTTTCGAGTGGCTTTCTTGTTTTTAGTACTTTCCTCTCTAATCCTATTTTTAAACTTAATTTAATATAAGGGTGACCTTAAGGAGACATCGCTGTACTTTCTTTGTGTGTACAAAAGCACACGAAAATCGTATAAGTTTTTGTCGACTCTACATAATAGTGTGCGAGGCTGTCCTGTAAAAACAGGGCAGCCTTTTTTTGTTAACTTAGATCAACCTCAGGTTTAACTCTTGGGAAACATTCAGTTAACATAAAGTCTGTTTCTTTGTCGGCGACAAAAACTTATAATACGATTTAATGAAGACTAGATTCAGCACACTCGTTTTGTGCCTGTTCGTCGCACTGGGACTTGAAGCTCAGGAAATAAGTGACACAAAATTTGGAATAGGCTTGCTTAATTTCACCGCGAAGGATAGTTCCTTTAGCGTAAAATTCGCACCAAGGTTTCAGTTTAGATCGCTTACTACCTGGAATCACGATGGGGAAGAGTACCTGGATCCAGAGCAAAATTTCCTGATTAGAAGAGCAAGACTAAAATTTGATGGATTCGCTCTTACCCCAAAACTGGTTTATAAGATCGAACTTGGCCTTTCAAATAATGATATTTCCGGAGCAAATGATTTTACATCTAATTCTCCACGATATATTCTTGACGCAGTTCTTAAATGGCATTTCCATGATAACTTCGAATTATGGGCGGGGCAGACCAAACTTCCTGGAAATGTAGAAAGGGTTGTTTCTTCAGCCAGTTTACAGCTTATAGACCGATCCATTGTGAACAGCAGGTTTAATCTTGATAGAGATATCGGACTTCAGCTACATCATAAATTCAAGCTAGGAGAAAAATTCGTGATCAAAGAGAAGCTGGCATTCTCACAGGGAGAAGGACGAAATATTACCAGCGGTAGCCAGGGAGGAATGGAATACACAGGGAGACTTGAGCTTCTGCCTTTTGGAGAATTTCTCGAAAAAGGAGACTATTTCCAGGCAGATCTTGAACGGGAGCCATCACCTAAACTAATGCTAGGAGCAGTTTACGATATTAATAATGATGCAGTAAGAACACGAAGTAACCTGGGAAGTTTTATGTTGCTAGAGGATGGGACACTTTACGAAACCGATATCCAAACGTTTTTCCTGGATGCAGTTTTCAAATACCGCGGACTTTCTGTTATGGCAGAATATGCATATCGCGATGCAGAAGATCCAATTGCCAGAATTCAGGGAGAAAATCAGGCAGCTGAGTACAGGGTGCTGGAAGGGCAGGGAATAAACTTTCAAACTGCGTACCTTTTCAAAAGTAATTATGAAATTGCAGCAAGGTATTCAAGAAACGACTATTCCGATATTATCGAAGTGGATGACGTAGAACAATACACTCTGGGAGGATCAAAATATATTGTAGGACATAAACTTAAAGTACAGGCAGATATAAATTATTCGAAGAAGGCTGGAATAGAGGATTTTATCTCATTTAGAACAGGCTTCGAATTTCACTTTTAAAATTAACAATTAGGTAACAGTAAATCCACGATTTGGTTGGATACTTGCACCGCTTTTTAAACACAATAAAATGGAAAATATTTACTTGTTGATGCTGGTTGCATTAGTGGTTCTTGCCATTGCCGATTTGGTGGTTGGAGTTAGTAATGATGCCGTAAACTTCCTGAACTCTGCGATTGGTTCCAAAGCGATCTCATTCAAAACGATCATGATCGTGGCCAGTGTAGGTATCTTTATTGGAGCTGTTTTTTCCAGCGGTATGATGGAGGTAGCCAGAAAAGGTATTTTTATGCCTGGTCAGTTCTATTTTGATGAGATCATGATCATATTCATGGCTGTGATGATCACAGACATTCTCCTGCTGGATTTTTTCAACACGCTGGGAATGCCAACTTCAACAACAGTTTCCATTGTATTCGAATTACTTGGAGCAGCAGTAGTAATGGCACTTATCAAGATTGGAGCTTCAGATACTCAAACGCTGGCAGATCTTTCCAACTATATCAATACAGATAAAGCTACCGAAATTATATCTGGTATATTCCTATCTGTAGTGATCGCATTTACCATAGGAGCGCTGGTACAGTGGTTGTCCCGTTTGGTCTTCACCTTCGAATACGAGAAGAAGATCAAGAATTTTGGTTCTATTTTCGGAGGAATCTGTCTTGCAGCCATCAGTTATTTCATCATTTTCAAAGGGATGAAAGGAACCCCTTACTACGATAGTTTTAAGGATGTTCTTTCTACACAGGTTTATACTGTGATCGCAGTTAGTTTCCTTTTCTGGACACTTTTCAGCTATTTGTTCATGAAGATCTTTAAGAAAAGTATCCTCATCTTCGTGATTGCAGTAGGGACTTTTGGTCTGGCACTGGCATTCTCAGGGAATGACCTGGTTAACTTTATTGGAGTTCCAATGGCAGCTTACCACTCCTATGAAGCCTGGGCAGCATCTGGCCAGATCTCTACAGAATTCTCTATGGAAGTGTTACGTGATAAAGTACCGGCAGAACCAATATTACTATTTATCTCTGGAGCTATTATGGTACTTACACTCTGGTTTTCTAAGAAAGCAAAGAGTGTGGCCGAAACTGAAATTGGTCTTTCGAGACAGGGACATGGAACTGAAAAGTTCGATCCAAATATGCTTTCCCGTGCACTTGTAACAGGAACTACAAAGCTTGCCGACACTTTTAGAGTTGTGATTCCAGGCGGAATGCGTAGAAAGATTGGTCGTAGCTTCAGCAAACCCGACGATATACTTATTGGGGATAAAGCAGAAGAACAACCTGCTTTTGATATGATTCGCGCTGCAATTAACCTTACCGTTGCCGGAGTATTGATCTCTATCGCTACTTCTTATAAATTGCCATTATCTACTACTTACGTAACTTTTATGGTAGCTATGGGAACTTCCCTGGCAGATAAAGCCTGGGGTAGAGAAAGTGCGGTATATCGCGTTGCAGGAGTTTTGAAAGTAATTGGAGGTTGGTTCTTCACTGCATTTAGCGCATTCTCTGCGGCAGGAATTTTAACTTATATTATTTTCCTCGGAAAAGGACCTGCAATTGCTATTCTACTGCTGGCAGCCATAGGTTTACTTGTTAGAAACTATATTTCACATAAGAACAAAGAAACCGCTAAAGCCGATAAATCTGGCTTGAAGAAATCTGAAAGTAAGACCGTTCAGGGGATCATCCTTGAAAGTGCTGATAATATTTCTAATGTGGTAAGCAGATCCAACAAGATCTTCTCTGATACCTTTGCCGGATTATCCAAACAGGATAAGAAGAAGCTAAAGAAGAGTAAGAAGGGTGTGGAGAAACTTGAGTCTGAGATAGAAGATCTAAGAGACCAGATTTTCTTTTTTATTAAAAGTCTGGATGAAACAAGTGTACGTGGAAGTAGTTTTTATATTTCAATTCTTGGGCATCTTACAGATATTGCTCAATCACTAGAGTATATTTCCAAGAAAAGTTACAAGCATGTGAATAATAATCACAAACCGCTACGATATAATCAGCTTTTAGATCTTAAAGAGATCGATGATATTTTAAGCGAATTGCTAACAGAGATCGAAGTGATCTTTAATAACAGGGAGTTCCAGGATATAAGTGGAGTCGTTGCTAAAAAAGATGTAGTGCTGCAGAGGATTTCTGAAAAGATCGAAAAACAAGTGTCAAGAACAAGAACTGAAGAATCCAGTCCTAAAAATACCACCTTGTACTTCAATTTATTATTGGAAACTAAAGATCTAATGAAAGCGATCATGAGTCTTATGGAAGAATACAATTCCAGTTACAAAAAGGTATAAGCCTGTCGTTTTACCATTAAAAAGCCACATTTCTAAATGTGGCTTTTTTTGTCTCAAATCTTTTATTTATAGCGTTAAACGTTATAAAAAGCTGATTTATAGTTGAGTACCTGTGTTTGCTGGTTTTCAGTGCGTAAGCTTGCTAAAGATGGTGAAATTATAGAGTTATGGAAAACCGTACAAAGTTTCGCTGTTCACCGATTAATTGCGGTGTTTAGACGGACTCTAAAAGCATTTATTCACAAACTTAAGTTAGTAAAGCACATTCATTCGGTACAGCTGTTATAATTTTCTAATTTCACCAAACCCCAAACTACTTCGGCTTCAGCTTGCTGTAATCGAATCACAAATATGAAAATTTTAAAGGATGTGTTCCTTGAACACGTCGTAACCCCAACATTTTTAAAATTTAAGACTTCCAGAGTATTTTACCTTTCAATCATCACGATGATGCTGATTTTATTTTCAAGCTGTAACCCCGCTGCGCTTGTAAATCCTGAAAGCTATAGTGACAAATGGGAAAATACCTATGTCTGGTTCTCACCATCAGATCTAAGTACAATTTATGTTTCCGGAAATGGAGATCCTGAAACAGCTTTGCCAGTTCCTAATGATTCAGACTACCTAATAGAATGGAGTAAAAAAGGTGAAGTTTATGAACTTAAGATCACCTCCTATTACCAGGATATTGATTTTGCCTGGTTCGATGGGTACGACGCCGAGGATAATTCCGAAGAAATTCCGTGGATACAGGAAGGAAATACGCTGGAACTGGTAAGTGAAAAACTATTACCTTCTGAAAATGGCAGGTACCGCATTTCCCTTTCAGACGATTTAAAAGATTAAACTACACCAGAACAATCTAAAGCAGAACTTATTTCCTGAGATTAATTTCTCTGTTGATAAACCTGTATTTTAAATTTGGTAAATTTGTGAATTCCGATCTTTCGAATAGCAAATAGATCGAACTCAAGAATTTACTATGAATAAATTTACCGCCACTTATACAGACCAGTACCAGTTGTCCATGGCTCAGGTCTATTTCAAAAAAGGACAGAAGGAGCAGCAGGCTGTTTTCGATTATTATTTTAGAAAACTCCCGTTTAAAAGTGGTTATGCAATCTTTTCCGGACTTGAGGATCTTCTGGAAATCTTGAAGAAGCTTCGTTTTTCTGAAGATGATCTGGAATTCCTAAAGGAACAGGGTTTTGAAAAGGATTTTCTTGAATACTTAAAGGATTTCCAATTCAAAGGAAAGATCTATTCAGTAAAAGAAGGTGATATTGTATTTCCGACCCGGCCGATCTTACAGGTAGAAGCAAGTATTATTGAAGCACAGATTATCGAAACCATTCTTCTCAATTTGCTGAACTTTCAAACACTTATCGCTACCAAAGCAAGCCGTATGCGCTTAGTGGCGGGAGATGCTACATTGCTCGACTTTGGATTGAGACGTGCTCAGGCTAGCGGTGGGTATTTTGCTACTCGCGCTGCCATCATTGGAGGTTTTAATGGTACAAGTAACGTAGTCGCCGGAAAAGATTTTGATATTCCTGTTTCCGGAACGATGGCGCATTCTTTCGTGCAAAGCTATGATGATGAATTGACGGCTTTCAGGGACTTTGCTGAAGGTCGTCCTGAAAATTGTGTACTTCTTGTAGACACTTATAATACTTTAAAAAGTGGTATTCCTAACGCGACAAAGGTCGCAATGGAGATGGAAGAGCGTGGTCAAAAATTACTGGCAGTCAGGCTCGATAGTGGAGATCTAAGTTATTTTGCCAAGGAAAGCAGGAAAATGCTCGATGCAGCGGGCCTTGATTATGTGAAAATAGCAGCTTCGAATCAGTTGGACGAGCATGTGATCAAAAGTTTATTAGAGCAACAGGCTCCCATTGATATCTTCGGAGTGGGAACGAACCTGGTGACCGGCGATCCTGATGGTGCCCTGGATGGGGTTTATAAACTGGCATTTTCCGCAGGTAAACCAAGAATAAAAATTTCAGAAAGTATTATTAAGATCACCCTTCCACATAAAAAACAGGTTTTCAGAATAAAGGATGAGAATGGGAAGTGTATTGGAGCAGATGCAATTGGCCTGTACCATGAAGATAATATTCAGGAAATGCATCATCCATTCGAGCCTTACAAATCCATGAATCTTAAGTATTACAAACAAGAAGCTTTACTAGAACTGGTCATGGATAAAGGAAAGGTGTTACAGAAAAAAAGAAGTCTTAGTGAAATTTCAGAATATAGTATCGCGAGACTTTCAGAATTGCCTATAGAATACAAACGATTTAATAATCCGCATATCTATAAGATCGGGATTAGCGAATTGCTGAAAGAGGAACGGGATCAATTGATCAAAATGCAGAAAAATAAGATATAATGAAAACGCTAGTTCTCATAGATATTCAAAATGATTTTATGCCGGGCGGTGCACTTGCTGTAGAGAATGGTGATGAAATAGTTCCATTGGTAAACGATCTTCAGCAAAAATTTGATCTGGTAATTGCTACCCAGGACTGGCATGCTAGCGGGCATTCCAGCTTTGCCTCAGCTCATGAAAATGCGAAGGTTTTTGATCTTATAAAATTAAATGGACTTGATCAGGTTCTATGGCCGGATCACTGCGTTCAAAATACCAGTGGCGCTGAATTCCATCCAGAGCTTGATACCAATCGTATCGAAACCATTTTTAGAAAGGGAACAGATCTGGCAATCGATAGCTATAGTGGATTTTACGATAATGCTCATTTGAAGTCTACGGGACTCTCAGGTTATCTGAAGGATAAAGGTGTTAAGAATGTTTATTTCGCCGGTTTGGCCGGGGATTATTGCGTAGCCTATTCAGTTCTGGATAGTATCGCGGAAGGTTTTACAACGACACTTATCGAAGATGCAACCAGGGCAATAGATAAAGAAGGTTTTGATAAAATGAAATTCGAAATTCTTAGAAAAGGTGGAACTGTTTTGAACTCCGCTGAACTGGAATTCTAGAAATCCAGGTAATAAATATAACCTACATTGAACCAGAGTACAAAATCGTTGAACTTGTTTTGCGGTCCCTGTACGTCCAGTCCTTCCAGTTTGTCGGTATCATAATAAGTAGCTCTGGCTTCCAGTTGCAGATCGCTGAATCTACTCAGCCTGTACCGTAGTCCTGCACTTCCAAGAATGGCAAAGGTGTTTCCTGGTTCCAGGAAGAGTCCGTCTTCAAACGTGTTAAAAAGTACTTTAGGACTATCCAATGGGCCAAGATCTGAATACGCTGTAGGCCTGTAATGCACAAAATGTACTCCAAGGGAGATATAAGGAGCGAACAAGTAGCCAAAATCCCTGGCTTTTTTTATTCCTAAAAAATGATATTCAAGAGCGGTTCCTGCTTCAATAACTTCAGTTTCTCCATGCATCGCTCGAAGTTGCTGTCCTCCCAAACTATTTTTTTCTGCCACTGGACCATAATGGTCCAGGTTAGATCTTAGATAATCGATCTCATTTCTAATTCTGAAATATTTAGTAAACCATAAGCTGGAGGGCCTGCAACTACATTCTGGTTTGAAAGCGAAATTCATATAATGTACTAGGCCAACCCCAAAACCACCATTATCCAGATTGTTTTTCACATTCCATCGCTCACCATAATCGGTAAAGAAACCGGCAGGTCCTGCAATGACTCCAACTTCGTTAGAAAAACTAAGCTGTCCCGAAGCATTTTCAGAATAGCCAAGGATAATGATTACGAACAGAAGAAATACCTTATTGAAGTTCATTGAATGCAGCTTGCAACGTTAGCAAATATAGCAAAACTACTTTAACACAATATTTATAAACGGGCCGAGAAAACAAGCTCTGAAAGTAAAAGTTAATTTTATATCAAATGACGGAATGAATCCAGTAATCCTTATAGAATATTTATATTTGCACCATAATTTGGATAAAAAATTTATAATTTAATAATAGCGCCAGTCATTATGGAAAAAAATATCAAAAATTTCCTGGAAAAGGTGTCAACCAGAAACCAGAACGAACCAGAATTTATGCAAGCGGTTCATGAGGTGGCTGAAACCGTAATTCCTTTTATTGAAAAGAATAAAAAATACCAGAACAAGATGCTTCTGGAGCGTATGGTGGAGCCGGAAAGGGTTGTGATGTTTAGAGTGCCATGGCTTGATGATAACGGGGATATTCAGGTAAATCGAGGATTTAGAATCCAGATGAACTCAGCAATTGGACCATACAAGGGTGGTTTGCGTTTCCATCCATCAGTAAACCTTAGTATTCTTAAGTTTCTTGCGTTTGAGCAGACTTTCAAAAATAGCCTTACAACACTTCCTATGGGTGGTGGTAAAGGAGGATCAGATTTTGATCCAAAAGGAAAATCTGATAATGAAGTTATGCGTTTCTGCCAGAGCTTTATGACTGAATTGCAAAGACATATTGGAGCTAATGCTGATGTACCTGCAGGTGATATTGGGGTTGGTGCTCGTGAGATTGGATTTATGTTTGGTCAGTATAAGAGAATTCAGAATGAGTTTACAGGAATTTTGACCGGGAAAGGTCTTAGCTACGGTGGATCTTTGATTAGACCTGAAGCTACAGGATACGGGAACGTATATTTCGCTCAAAATATGCTGAAAACCAAAGGAGAAAAGCTAGAGGGTAAAACCATAGTGATCTCAGGTGCTGGAAACGTTGCGCAATATGCTGCCGAAAAAGCAACTCAGCTTGGAGCTAAAGTAGTTACCATGTCAGATTCTGGTGGATTCATTTATGACAAAGATGGTATTGATGCAGATAAACTTCAGTTTATCATGGAGCTTAAGAATGAGAGACGTGGTAGAATTAGTGAATATGTAGATCAATATTCCGGAGCTGAATATCATGAAGGTAAAACTCCATGGAACATTAAGTGTGATATCGCATTACCGTGTGCAACTCAGAACGAATTGGATAAAGAAGATGCCCAGGCATTGGTCAATAATGGCTGTATGTGTGTAGGAGAGGGAGCGAACATGCCATGTACTCCTGAAGCGATCGAGGTTTTCCATAATGAAAAGATATTGTTCTCACCAGGAAAGGCTTCTAATGCCGGTGGTGTTGCAACTTCAGGTTTGGAAATGTCTCAGAACTCTATGCGTTATAACTGGACTTCGGAAGAAGTAGATAAGAAACTTCATGAGATTATGAATGATATACATGAGGCATGTGTGGAATATGGTACTACCGAAGATGGTTATGTTGACTACGTAAAAGGAGCGAACATTGCAGGATTTGTAAAAGTAGCTGATGCTATGCTAGCACAGGGTGTTGTATAGTTAAGCATTCGAAATATAAGACTAAAGCCGCTGAAAAGCGGCTTTTTTTATACATTGCTCACAAATTCTTTCAGCATGCTGGTGCATACCAAAGCGATCGTGATCAGTGCATTAAAATATGGGGAGGCAGATCTTATAGTGAAGCTTTACACGCTGTCTGATGGTCTTAGAACCTATATGCTGAAAGGAGTGCTCAAGAGTCGCCGGGGTAAATTTAAAGCTTCCATGTTCCAGGGTCTTACTCAGCTGGATATCGTATCAAATCACAAAAATACAGGGAAACTGGAGTATTTGAAAGAAGCAAAAGTGATTGCGAATTATCAAAGCCTGCACACAGATCCGGTCAAACAGGCGCTGGTCATGTTCCTGGCTGAAGTTCTCAAAAATAGTATCAGGGAAGAAGAAAACAACGAATCGCTGTTCCATTACCTTGAATATAGCCTGCAATATCTTGATGCAGCTGAAAAAGTTGCCAATTTCCATCTGTTATTCTTACTTCAACTTACCAGGTATCTTGGGTTCCAGCCTCAAAATTCTACTTCAGAAGCTGAATACTTTAATATGCTCGATGGAGTTTTTCAGGAAATACCCACGAATGACTATTGCATAGAAGGTAATACTGTAAATTTGCTGAAAAATTTATTGGGCACCGAATTTGATGCCTTATCGAGTATAAAACTGAACCAGGCTTCACGCACAGACTTCCTAAAAATGCTTCTTCTTTATTTTGAACTGCATATTGAAGGTTTTCGCAAACCGAAGTCTCTTGGAGTGTTAAATGAAATTTTTGGATAAATGCGGTCAGGACTCTTAG
>NZ_JBLWIM010000012.1:233209-284121 GCF_048381525.1 Christiangramia qingdaonensis | reverse complement strand
GCACAGGAGATCAGGATCCTGGATAGTGATACCGGTGAACCAGTTGCCGGGGTGGCCATTTACAATCAGGATCAGTCAAAATACACTATTTCAGATATTGAAGGAGTGGCGATTATCACTAATTTTCAAGATACCGAAGTCATTATTTTCAAGTCGGTTTCCTATAAAGAAGTATATCGCAGAAAAAGAGAGATCCTTCAAAATAACAGTATCGTAGTTCTGGAACCGGGTGAAAATCAACTGGAACAGATCACACTCTCAGCGGCGCGTTTTAAGCTTAAGAAAGACGAAATTCCACAGAAGATCGTGAGCATCGTTCCTTCTGAAATTCTAATGGCGAATCCTCAAACTTCAGCAGATCTGCTGGAAAGTACGGGACAGGTTTTTGTGCAAAAGAGTCAGTTAGGCGGCGGAAGTCCTATGATAAGAGGTTTTTCAACTAACAGATTATTACTCACCGTGGATGGAGTTCGTATGAATTCTGCCATTTTCCGAAGCGGGAATCTTCAGAACGTGATCTCAGTAGATCCATTAATGGTTGAGAATGCCGAAGTTATTCTTGGTCCGGGTTCTGTGGTTTACGGGAGTGATGCTATTGGCGGGGTGATGAATTTTTATACACTGCAGCCAGATTTTAGTTTTACCGGTGGCACATCAGTTTCAGGCTCCATTTATACTCGTTTTGCCACTGCTAATAATGAAAATACGGTACATGCAGATGTAAATGTAGGACGTGAAAACTGGGCTTTTAGAACCGGGATCACTTATTCAGATTTTGGTGATCTAAAGATGGGAGAACATGGTCCAGACGACTATCTGCGACCTGATTATGCTGAAAGGCAGAACGGCATCGATGTGATGGTGGAAAATCCAGATCCGCTGGTTCAAAAGCCTACAGGATATGACCAGATCAACCTCTTGCAAAAGGTGAAATATATGCCATCCAAAGACTGGGATTTTAATCTCGGACTTGTCTACTCTCAGACTTCCGATTTTCCGAGGTTTGACCGACTATACCGCAAGAAAGATGGTGTTTTGCGTGCTGCAGAATGGTATTATGGTCCGCAAACCTGGTTTCTTGGAAATTTAAAAATCAATCATCGTAGCCGTTCAGAATTCTATGATAAAGTTCAGTTTACAGGCGCTTATCAGTATTTTGGCGAGAGTAGAAATGACCGGGATTTTGGAGAGCCTGTACTTTTCACTACGGAAGAAAATGTAGATGCTTATTCAGCAAATCTGGATTTCGAAAAGTCATTGTCTGAGAGCAAGTTGTTCTATGGTTTCGAATATGTACTTAATTCGGTTGCTTCCGAAGGAGCTTTCAGAAATATTCAGAATGGAGAATCCGGAGATACGGCTAGCAGGTATCCTAATGACTCAAAGTGGCAATCCATGGCAGTATATTCAAGTTATCAGTGGAAAATAAGTAAGGACCTTTCTTTGCAGTCAGGTTTGCGCTATAATCATATCCTGGTGGACGCAAGATTTGAGGATCGTTTCTATGATTTTCCATTTGAGGAAGCAAACATAAGCACTGGTGCGCTTACTGGAAGTCTTGGGCTTAACTGGCGCCAGAGTCATTTTTTGGGCTGGCGACTGGGACTTTCTACCGCTTTTCGTGCTCCAAATATTGATGATATTGGTAAAATATTTGATTCTGAACCTGGGTCTGTTGTCGTCCCTAATCCAGACCTGAAGTCGGAATATGCCTATAATGCAGAACTTGGAGCCGACTTCAATTTTAGCGATAATCTTCGTTTTGGGCTAACTGCTTATTACACGTACCTCGATGATGCGATGGTTCGAAGAGATTATGATCTGGATGGTGTTACCGAGATCGATTATCAGGGAGAACCAAGTCGTGTACAGGCCATACAAAATGCAGCCAATGCTTATGTTTATGGACTGGAAGCCGGACTGGAAATTGATTTTTCGGTAGCCTTACGTATGAACTCTCAGTTTAGTTATACCTATGGAGAAGAAAATGATGGTGGGGAGTATGTGCCTTTAAGACATGCGGCTCCTATGTTTGGAAGTACACATCTGGTCTGGAACAAGCGAAAACTAAAACTTGACCTATTTGCTGAGTACAATGGTGAGTTTGACTTTGAAGATCTAGCTCCGGGAGAGCAGGATAAGGCTTATTTATATGCCACAGATTCGAACGGAAATCCATATTCCCCGGCCTGGTACACCCTTAATTTAACCGGGCAATACCGTCTCAACCCTAATTGGCTGGCTACGGTTTCATTGGAAAATATTACCAACCAACGATATCGTACCTATTCTTCAGGAATTGCCGCAGCAGGAAGAAATTTGATCATAGCCCTAAGCTATAATTTTTAACAACTTCAATGCTTTCATATTTTAGAATTATTCGATCCTGAATACCCGTCGTTTTTTAGCGAGGAATCATATCATCTTTTGTTAAAAATCCTTATTTTCGCACATCATTTGAAAATAGGAGAAAATGAGTGCAAAATTCCCTGAATATAAAGGTCTTGACCTGCCTAAAGTGGCTGAAGAAATTCTTAATTACTGGGAAGAGAATGATATTTTCGAAAAGAGTATAAGTTCTCGCGAAGGCAAGGAATCTTACATCTTTTTCGAAGGACCTCCATCTGCAAATGGATTACCTGGTATTCACCATGTAATGGCCCGCTCTATCAAGGATATTTTCTGTAGATATAAAACTCAAAAAGGTTACCAGGTTAAACGTAAAGCAGGTTGGGATACTCATGGTCTTCCTATCGAACTTGGCGTGGAAAAGGAACTTGGGATCACTAAAGAGGATATTGGAACAAAAATTAGTGTTGAAAAATATAACGAGGCATGTAAGAATGCCGTGATGCGTTATACCGATGTCTGGAACGATCTTACCAAAAAGATGGGGTACTGGGTGGATATGACAGATCCATATATCACTTACAAGTCCAAGTACATGGAAACTGTATGGTGGTTGCTTTCAGAAATATATAAGAAGGATCTTATTTACAAGGGTTATACCATTCAGCCATATTCTCCAAAGGCAGGAACGGGTTTGAGTTCTCACGAGCTTAACCAGCCAGGAACTTACCAGGATGTGACCGATACTACGGTAACGGCAATGTTCAAAATAACAGACTCGTCTGCTGCACCGGTTGGCGCTGGGCTGGAAGGGGCTTTCCTAATCGCATGGACTACCACTCCCTGGACTTTACCATCAAACACTGCACTGACTGTTGGACCTAAGATCCAGTATGTAAGCGTAAAAACATATAATCAATATACATTTGAGCCAATCACGATCATCGTGGCAAAAGATCTGGCTGAAAAACAATTCGATAAAAAATTCACTAAAGTTTCTTCGGAAGAAGAGCTGAAAGCTTATGCTGAAGGTGACAAAAAGATCCCGTTTTTAATAGGCGAAGGTTTTGTTGGAAAAGACCTTGTTGAAATAAAATATGAGCAACTACTTGATTATGCTCAGCCAAACGATCATCCTGAAAACGCATTCAGAGTAATTTCAGGAGATTTTGTAACTACTGAAGATGGTACGGGAATCGTACACACCTCACCAACTTTTGGTGCAGATGATGCTTTAGTGGCAAAACAGGCTTCTCCAGAAGTGCCGCCGCTTCTTGTAAAGGATGAGAACGGTAATCTGGTTCCACTAGTGGATCTTCAGGGTAAATTCAGACCAGAGTTAGGAGAATTTGCCGGGAAATATGTGAAAAATGAATACTATGATGATGGGCAGGCGCCAGAAAAGTCTGTAGATGTAGAGCTGGCCATCAAACTCAAAGAAGATAACCGGGCCTTTAAGGTTGAAAAATATGTTCACAGCTACCCAAATTGCTGGAGAACAGATAAGCCAATTTTATACTACCCGCTGGACTCATGGTTTATTAAGGTAACTGAGTTCAAGGACAGAATGCATGAACTTAACCAGAACATAAACTGGAAGCCGAAGTCTACCGGTGAAGGAAGATTTGGAAACTGGCTGGCCAATGCAAATGACTGGAACCTTAGCCGTAGCCGCTATTGGGGAATTCCATTACCTATATGGAGAACCGACGATGGCAAGGAAGTAAAGGTGATTGGATCTGTAGCGCAATTAAAGGAGGAAATGGCGAAAGCCGTGGAAGCCGGAGTCCTGGAAAAAGATATATTTTCAGATTTTGTAGCTGGTGACATGAGTGAAGAGAACTACGAAAAAGTAGATCTTCATAAGAATGTGGTAGACACGATCACGCTGGTTTCAGATTCAGGAAAACCTATGAAGCGAGAAGCAGACCTTATCGATGTTTGGTTTGATTCTGGTTCGATGCCTTACTCGCAGTGGCATTATCCATTCGAGAATAAGAAAAAAGTAGAAGATGAATGGCGTAAGGCAGATTTTATTGCTGAAGGTGTAGACCAGACACGAGGATGGTTCTATACGCTGCATGCGATCGCAACCATGATCTTTGATGATGTTGCTTACAAAAACGTTGTTTCTAACGGACTTGTACTGGACAAGAACGGGCAAAAAATGTCCAAGCGTCTTGGAAATGCAGCAGATCCATTTGAAACGCTGGCTGTTTATGGACCAGATGCTACGAGATGGTATATGATCTCCAACGCAAATCCATGGGACAACTTAAAATTTGATATTGAAGGAATTGGAGAAGTTCAGCGTAAGTTCTTCGGAACTTTATATAACACCTATTCGTTCTTTACACTGTACGCGAATATAGATGGTTTTACGTATGCTGAAGCAGATGTAGACCTTGACAAAAGACCTGAAATAGATCGCTGGATCCTTTCAGAACTGCATTCACTTATTGAAAAGGTGGACAGGTTCTATGCTGAATATGAGCCAACGAAAGCAACCCGTGCTATTTCAGAATTTGTTCAGGAGAACCTTAGTAACTGGTTTGTGCGTTTAAGCAGAAGACGTTTCTGGAAAGGTGACTACGAGCAGGATAAGATTTCTGCTTACCAGACATTATATACCTGTATGGAGACTGTGGCAAAGCTGGGAGCACCGGTAGCGCCATTCTTTATGGACAGACTCTTCAGAGATCTGAATAATGCTACAGGGAAGGATACTTCAGAATCTATACATATTGCTGAGTTCCCGGTTTATCAACCAGAATTTGTTGATAAATCCCTGGAGCACAAAATGGAAAAAGCACAGACGATCTCTTCCTTAGTACTTTCACTACGGAAGAAGGAAATGATCAAAGTGCGTCAACCTTTGCAAAGGGTAATGATTCCGGTACTTGATGATGCACAAAAGCATGAAATCGAGGCGGTTGCAGACCTTATAAAGTCTGAGGTTAATGTGAAGGAGATCGAGCTTATAGACGATGCATCAGGACTTCTGGTTAAGCAGGTAAAACCTAACTTTAGAGTTCTTGGTCCAAGATTTGGTAAGGATATTAAGTTGATTTTCAATGCGGTGAATAATTTTTCTGCAGAGGACATCGCAAAGATTGAGAGAGAAGGAGAGATCGAATTAAACATTAACGAAAAAATGGTTAATTTGTCACTCGCTGAGGTAGAAATAAGCTCTCAGGATATTGAAGGATGGTTAGTAGCCAGCAGTGGTAATCTAACTGTGGCACTGGATGTTAGTATCAGTGAGGAGTTGAAAAGGGAAGGTGTTGCCAGGGAACTGGTAAACAGGATCCAGAACCTCCGAAAAGATTCAGGCTTTGAAGTGACTGATACAATAGATGTAACCCTACAGAAGGACGGTATGATCGAGGATGCCGTGAATGATAATATAACCTATATTAAAACAGAAACATTAACTGCAAACCTCGAATTTGCAGAGGTGGTGGAGGAAGGTGCAGATGTAGAATTTGATGATGTCACCACTAAATTGTTCATTAAAAAACATTAAGCCATGTCTACAGATGTAAAAGAACGCTACAGCGATGCAGATCTAGCCGAGTTCAAGGCTTTGATCAAATCAAAGATCGAGAAAGCACAGGAGCAGTTGTCTAATTATCAGTCAGCCTATAAGAATGATGGAAATAATGGTACAGATGATACCTCCCCAACATTCAAAGCTTTTGAGGAAGGAAGTGAAACTATGAGCAAGGAAGCGAACTCTCAACTAGCTATTCGCCAGGAGAAGTTTATTCGTGATCTCAAGAATGCACTTAACAGGATCGAAAATAAGACCTATGGTATTTGTAGAGTTACTGGAAAGCTGATTGCTAAAGAAAGATTGCTTTTAGTACCTCATGCAACCTTAAGCATTGAAGCAAAAAATTTACAACGCTAAGCTGATCAAATCAACGTCCGGAACATCTTTTGTTCCGGACGTTTTTATTTTTACTGAAGGAAGATGTTGAAGAAGTTTTGTTTGCTGTGGTTTTTCTGTTTCAGCGTGTCACTACATGCACAGCGTGATACCCGCGAGATCTTCAATGCTTCAGGAATTGAATACATCGATATACTTACCAACGAGGTTTTCAAAATTACTATTACCGCTACCAATACAGACAGGATCAGGCTCATTACTCATTCTGAAGGTGAATACTTTAATCAGATTCTTGTTCAAACAAAAGTCGATAACGGTAATTTGAGCATAAAAACGAGCTATCCCCAGGAACTTACCGGAGGCTTTGATAAATTAAGTGCACATAAGGTCTTTTCTTTAGAGCTAGAACTGGAGATTCCAGAGAATCTTGAAATTTCTGTAGATTCTAATATAGCTTCTTTAATTACAACTGGATCCTTTAACCAGCTAACAGCGAACCTTAAAGATGGTTATAGTGACTTAAGGGATTTTGCAGGAAATGCTACGATCAATACTTACGATGGTAATATTCGGGTGGAAACAGGTTCCGGTCTTGTTGATGCTGAAAGCAGGAATGGAAAGGTGGAGTTACCGAAATATTTACGAGGTAGAAACCCTATAAAACTTAAGTCTATAGACGGCAATATATTGGTGCTTAAAACTAAATAATATTAGTATTTTTGGTGCGTTTCAATTAAAAATAAACCATGTCGCTTAAAAAAGCCGGAATCATTATTTTCCTGATCTTATTAATAGATCAGATTTCCAAAATTTATATCAAAACACATTTTGCTCTAGGTGAAGAGATCGAGGTTTTCGATTGGTTTAGTATTCTTTTTGTTGAGAACGAAGGAATGGCGTGGGGAACCAAGATCCCTGGTGAATATGGCAAGCTAGCCCTCACTCTTTTCAGGCTGGCCGCTATAGTTGGTATTGGTTACTGGTTATGGGATGCAGTTAGAAAGAATGGCTCAAGAGTATTGATCGTTTCAATCGCGCTGATCTTTGCCGGAGCTTTTGGAAATATCATCGATTCTGTTTTCTACGGAATCATCTTTGACGATAGCTACGGCCATGTAGCAAGTTTTTTACCTGAAGCTGGTGGCTATAGTTCAATTTTCTACGGAAAGGTGGTAGACATGCTGTATTTCCCTCTGTGGAAAGGTTATTTACCTGATTGGATCCCATTCTGGGGTGGAGAGTACTTTACATTCTTTGAACCGGTATTCAATATAGCAGATTCAGCGATCAGCGTTGGTGTAGCTTTACTTTTAATATTCAATAAGAAAGCTTTTCCGAAGGAAGAAGAATAATATCAGGCAGCAGTTTTATCGAAGATCTTTTCGAACTTTTTAAGTTCGATAGGTTTTATTAGATAGTCTGTAACCATATTAAATGATTTCACTCTCTCAAGATCCCGAGGGTCTATCGAAGAGCTAACCACGTAAAGGGTGATCTTTTTATTCAGGTTGTTCTTGATCTTCAGGAATTCATTTAAAAACTCCCAGCCATCCATTACAGGCATATTAAGATCCAGGAATATGATATCTGGCAGCAAATCTTCATGGGTAACAGAAGACATGGTTTTCTTGAAATAATCCAGTGCTTCCTTACCATTTTTATAGATTAGAAGATTCTCTGATAATTTTTTGATCTCTATGATCTTCTTAACCAAGTTCACGTATATCTTATCATCATCGATGATACACGCTAGTTCTACTTTCTGCCCCATTGTATAGATCTAGAATTTTATTTTAAACGTAGTCCCTATGTCAAGGGTACTACTTACAGATATGGCTCCCCCTAGAGCTTCCACCTGGTTTTTGGTAATGAATAAACCAATACCTTTTGCTTCCTGACTGGTATGATGAAAGGTTCGGTACATTCCAAACATTTTATCACCATACTCGTCGAGATCGATCCCCATTCCATTGTCACTTATCTCGAGAAATTCCTTTTCGTTCTCAATATATGTCTGGATAAAGATGACCGGTTTACGACCAGGTTGTTTGTATCTGATCGCATTCGTGATTAAATTTAATAAAATACTTTCAAGATACTCAGGTATATAGCTAATTTCTTTCAAATCCTGAAACTCAGCGACGATTTTTGCATTTTCCCGATTAATGAGTGATGATATCGATGCCAGAACGATCTCCAGAGCCTCTTCAAATTTAATTTTGACCCTTTCTTTCTTTAGCGAACTTTGAACACTAACGATATTGTTCAGTCTTGAAATCGCAGAATCCAGGTTGCCAGCCACATCATCAACATTGGCCAGTAGATCCAGTTTATCTCTATCTGTCTTGGCCTCTCGTAACAATTCCACAATAAGACTTAAATTGCTACTATGGGATCTTAAATGATGTGAAACGATGTGGGCAAAGTTGAAAAGTCGGGAATTTTGCGAAGCAATGATGTCCAACGAGTTCTGAAGATTCAGTTCATTGTTTTTGTTTTCGTCGATGTTCTGTAAAACTCCCCTTATTCCAATCACTTGTTGATCATCATCATAAACCGGTTTTCCTGTCAATCGCACCCAGTATTCTCTGTTCTGAAATGAGATCATTTTCAATTCCAGTTTAAAAGGAATCCCGAAGTTCTCACATTTATCAAAGGCAGATTTCATTCTGTTATGATGTTCTTCAGCATAGAAGCTTTCCCGCTTTTCATAAGCAGGTTGAAAATCCCGGGGGCAATCGAGAATTTTCTTGGTTACATCATCCCAGTAAATATTCTTATTGATCGTGTCTACATACCAGCCTCCGGTAGAAGTCATTTCTGCAGTTTCGCGATAGTAGAAGAAATTTTCTTCGATCGTGTACTGGTCCCGCTTGGTTTGGTGTATATTTACAAATAGTAGTACCGCAGTTTCCCTGAAGGAGTTATCCTTGCTTTTTAGATTCTTGCATTCAAACCATCGATACTTTCCATTCCCAAGTTTCAACTTGATCTCAAATTTGAAAGTTTCATCATCAGCGATAAGTTTTTCAAAATGAATTCGGAAATCGTAGCGATAATCGGGATGTAGAATATGATTGATAAAAAACTCAAAACGATCTTCTTCGATCTTAGGATCACCTACAAGTTTGCTGAAATGATCTGACCAGCTAATCTCCTTGGAAAAGAGATTGATCTTCCAATAGGCGATATCGAAATCCTGAAGTATGCTGTTTAACTGAAGGTCGCTAAGCATTAGGGTCTTTTGGCAATGTTAAATGTACATTTTTAAGCTAGTTGTAGCAAAAATTATTTTTTCCTGAAATCGTAGATCCTGTTTGGGGTAACGCAATAGTCCAGTGGAATGTCACTTGTATATACATCACTGATCTCATCTACTGGTCCATAGAAAGAAACACCAATTTTAATGATGTCTTTCTTGCAGCGGCTTAAAAAGCGATCGTAAAAACCCTTCCCATATCCAACTCGGTGTCCGCTTTTATCTAATGCCAGAAGAGGAATAAAAACAGCGTCCAGCTGTCGTGCAGCAATCTGGATGCCTTCTACCGGTTCAGGAATATTCCATTGATTCTTAACGATCCTTGTTTGATCTGTTAGTAAGTAATTGATCATTTCACCAGTTTCAAAATCAGATTTGGGAACAATGATCTCTTTGTCTTTTCCCTGTAATACATGTAGCAAATATTCTGTATTTACTTCCTTTTGTTCAGCAATACTTAGGAAAATATGAAAGTATCGTGCATCCCAGATGCTTAGTTCAAGACATTTATTCGCGATATCTATGCTCATGCTCTCGATATCTTCCTGAGCAAGCTGACTGCGTAAAAGCTTAAATTTCTTCCTGATCTCAGACTTCTTCATCGAAAAGCGCTTTTGATTGCATGGATATGTGAAAGATGGCATCACCCTGATATACGATCGGGGATTCATTGATATTAATCACATAACCCTCGCTACTGCTCTTGATCTTATGACTAAATTTACCATAGGGATCGGTAATTGTAGCGATATATTCACCCTTTTCAACATGTTTGCCACAGGGAATCTTGACATGTAGAAGACCACTATACTTTGCCCGTAACCAGGAACTATTCTCGATAAGAACAGTGTCTCTTTTTACTTCTGGATATTCAAATTTATCATTCAGCATTTCCAGATGACTAAGAATACGCATGGCGCCGTCTACACCCACTTTTGCTACATCTTTATTGGAGTCCAGGGATTTTCCACCTTCGAACAGCAAAACGGGAATTCCTAATTTTGAACAGGTTTCCCGGTAGGATTTTGTGATCGTTTTGGAATGTATGGTAAAAGGAGCGTTGAAGATCTTCGCATATTTAATACTTTGTTCATCGCCTTTTTTAACTCGTATTTGTGGAGCATTGAACCTGGCAGCACCTCCGGTATGGAAGTCCAGGCAAAAATCTGCTATTGGTAGTATTTTTTTTACGAATTGATAAGCGAATCTACTGGCCAGCGACCCATTTTTTGTTCCTGGGAACACACGATTAAGATCACGTCCATCAGGAAATTCACGAGCCATGTTTAAAAATCCGAAGATGTTCACGATAGGGATACAAATCACGGTACCCACTTTAGGTTTGTTGACACCCTTCGAAATGATCTGCCTTACGATCTCAACTCCATTGATCTCGTCGCCATGAATTCCTGCTGTTAGAAGAACAACTGGACCAGGTTTTTTGGAACGTTCAATAATGACCGGCACCTCCACAGATGTGGTAGTGTATAGCTTGGCCATATTAAAATTTATGGTCGCTCTTTTACCCGGCAGTACTTTTTCTCCCAGGATCTCAAGAACATTGTTCTTGTCTATTCGCGGCATATGTTAGACGTTTCGTTCAATATATCTAATGATCGTTTTGGCGATATCTTTTCCAGTAGCTGCTTCAATCCCTTCCAGACCAGGGGAGCTGTTTACTTCAAGTATAAGAGGACCACGACTACTTTGCAGCATATCCACACCTGCTACACCAAGAGCCATTGCTTTCGCTGCCTTGATAGCTGCATTTTCCTCTTCATCTGTTAGCTGAATGATGGATGCTGAACCTCCACGGTGAAGATTCGATCTAAACTCACCTTCTTTCCCCTGTCTTTTCATCGCACCTACAACCTGTCCATCTACCACAAAAGCCCGAATATCTGCTCCACCGGCTTCCTTGATGAATTCCTGCACGATTACTCTTGCCTGTAGCCCGTTGAAGGCTTCAATGACAGATTCTGCGGCATTTTGAGTTTCAGCCAGTACGACTCCTAATCCCTGAGTACCTTCTAGCAATTTAATGATCACCGGGGCACCACCAACATGATCCAGAATTTCAGTCACATCTTTCGAATAGTTGGTAAAAACAGTTTTAGGTAAACCAAGTCTTGCTCTCGATAATATCTGTAAACTTCTTAATTTGTCCCTGCTTCTTACCAGCGCCTGTGATTCGGTCGTGGTAAATGTTCCCATCATTTCGAATTGTCTTACTACAGCAGTACCGTAAAAAGTTACCGAAGCTCCAATTCTTGGGATTACCGCATCAGTATCATCCAGGAAATGGTTTTTGTAGTAGATACTTGGTTTCTTCTTTTCAATAACCAGGTCACACTTTGTAGGATCGATCACTTCTACTTCGTGGTTGCGCTTTTTAGCGGCTTCTACCAGTCGGCTTGTAGAATAGAGTCGGGGATTTCTGGATAATATTCTAATCTTCATATTACTTCAGGTTAAAAGAGACATCGATAAGCTCGGTGTCTACAATAAATTTTTTGGTTAAAAACTTTCTTCCAATTAATACCGGATATCGCATTTCCTGTCTGTCTGAAAGCGATAGGGATATTTTAAATACTTTTCCGAAGAGCCTGATATTGGTGCGTACCAGATATCGTTTCTGGATGATCCCGTTACTACTTCTTACAAATACAATGTCGTAATCCTTAAAAATAAAAGCTTTGCCATTATATAAAGGATGTTCAGCATCCAGAAAGGTACAATGCAGTTCATCATCAACTTCTTTGATATTCTCGCAATGTATCGAGGAGTTATAGGCTCCCGTATCAATTTTAATGGCGATGTCGTTGAGGTGTAAAGCAGGAAAATCTGCCTTGTCAAATCTTCCGATCACAATCTTCTCCATAATGCAATATACTAAAATGCCCTAAGTCTGGGAGCTGTGCAAAGTAAACGAAAGATTATACAATATTTTGATACGTAGGGTGATATTCTTAAAATTTACTTCGGAAACCAAAAAAGGTTTAGTGAGCTTATTTTAATGTTTATTTTTGAGGTAATGGAAAAGCCAGCTCTGGACGTACAATTAAAGACTTTACCCAATAGCCCGGGTGTTTATCAGTATTTCGATAAGAATGGAAAGATCCTTTATGTAGGGAAAGCCAAGAATTTGAAGAAACGGGTGACTTCTTATTTCACCAAGAGACATGATAGCCATCGAATTGGAGTCATGGTCAAGAAGATCCATGAAATAAAACATATCGTAGTTGCTTCAGAAACCGATGCATTGCTCCTGGAAAATAATTTGATCAAGAAACATCAGCCCAGGTTCAATGTAATGCTAAAGGATGATAAGACGTACCCGTGGATATGCATTAAAAATGAGCGGTTTCCACGTGTTTTTCCTACCAGAAAACTGGTTCGTGATGGCAGCGAATATTATGGACCATTTACAAGCTTTAAAACGGTAAACACACTGCTCGATCTTATCAAAGGATTATACAAGTTAAGAACCTGTAATTACGATCTTTCCGAAGAAAAGATCCGGAATGAGAAATATAAGGTTTGCTTAGAATATCATCTTGGTAATTGTGAAGGACCCTGTGAAGCTTTGCAGGCTGAAGAAGAATATAACCGCAATATTGAAGCTATTCGCCAGATCGTAAAAGGTAATTTCAAGGATTCCCTTCAGCGTTTTCGGAATCAAATGAAAGAGCATGCTGAGAATATGGAATTTGAAGATGCTCAGCGTATCAAAATCAAGATCGATGTGCTGGAGAATTATCAATCCAAGTCTACAGTGGTGAATCCACGTATAAATAATGTAGATGTTTTTTCCGTAGTAAGTGATGAGGGTTACGGTTACGTGAATTTCCTCCAGTTATCTCACGGTGCGATCATACGCTCCCATACCATCGAGATGAAAAAGAAACTGGACGAAAGCGACCTGGAATTGCTGGAACTGGCCATAGTGGAAATCAGGCAGCGTTTCAGCTCGAAATCTACTGAGATCTATGTGCCTTTTAAGGTAGATGTTGGTGAGGACCTGAAGATCACGGTTCCAAAACTGGGTGATAAAAAGAAGATCGTAGAGTTGTCCCAGCGAAATGCCAAATATTTCAGGCAGGAACGATTCAAGCAAATGAAGATCATAGATCCCGACCGTCATGTGAACCGGATTATGGCGCAAATGAAGGAAGATTTGCGACTTAGCGAAGAACCCCGGCATATTGAGTGTTTTGATAATTCAAATATCCAGGGAACCAATCCGGTTGCCGCCTGTGTGGTATTCAAGGATGGAAAACCGAGCAAAAAGGATTATCGAAAATTCAATATTAAAACCGTAGAAGGCCCGGACGATTTTGCTTCTATGGAAGAAGTAGTCTTCAGGCGTTATCGAAGATTGCTAAATGAAGATGAGCCGCTTCCACAATTAATTATCGTTGATGGTGGAAAAGGGCAGCTTTCCAGCGGTGTTAAGGCACTGGACACCTTAGGTCTCCGCGGAAAGATCGCCATCATTGGGATCGCTAAACGACTGGAAGAGATCTACTATCCCGGTGATTCCATACCTTTATATCTGGACAAAAAGTCTGAATCTCTAAAGATTATTCAGCAGCTTCGAAATGAGGCGCATCGATTCGGAATTACATTTCACCGGAATAAAAGAAGTAAAACCGCGTTAAATACCGAACTTGAGTCCATCGCTGGGATTGGAGAAAAAACAGTCATTGATTTACTGAAGAATTTCAGGTCTTTAAAGAGAGTGAAGGAAGCAAGTGAAAAGGAACTTGCTGAAGTGATCGGGGCTGCAAGAGCAACCATCGTCTATCAATTTTATCATAAAGAGAATGCGTAAATATCTTTTCATCCTTAGTCTACTCATTTCCTTTGGAGCAATTTGCCAGGAAGAGGATAGGGCAAAGGTTGGACTGGTATTAAGCGGAGGTGGTGCCAAAGGTCTTGCCCATATAGGTGTGCTAAAAACCCTTGAAGAGCAGGGTGTCAAGATCGATTATATAGGAGGCACCAGTATGGGTGCAATCATTGGCGGACTCTACGCTTCCGGCTATTCTGCTACCGAACTTGATTCTATTTTCAGGACTACACAATTTGATATCCTTATTCAGGATAATCTGCCAAGGCGGGCGAAAACTTTCTACGAAAAGGAGGATTCAGAAAAATATGCGATTACACTTCCTTTTGACAATTTTGATATTTCATTTCCCAGCGGACTTTTTAAGGGTCAGAATATTTACAATTTACTATCAAGACTTACCATTCATGTAAGTGATGTAGAAGATTTTAGCGAATTACCCATTCCGTTTTTCTGTATTGCAGCCAATGTGGAAACCGGCGACGAAGTAATTCTGGATAGTGGATCACTGGCTAAGGCAATTTCAGCCAGTGGCGCGATTCCAACTCTTCTCAGTCCCATAAAAATTGATGGACAGTTATTAACAGACGGTGGGGTTGCTAATAACTACCCAATCGAAGAATTAAGGCGTCGTGGAGCTGAGGTCATTATTGGGGTGGATGTGCAGGATAGCCTTGTTAAAAGAGATAAATTAAGGAGTGTGTTTGAAATTATGAGTCAGATCTCAAATTTTCGTACGATCAATGACATGAAGGAGAAAGCTCCAAAAACAGATATTTACATTAAGCCGAATGTAAATTCTTTCTCGGTCATGGCTTTTGACAAAGGACAGGCGATCATAGATTCTGGAGCGGTGGCCGCAAACAATATGCTAGAGGAACTTAAGGTGCTGGGTAATCCTGATGATAGCTTATTAATTCGTAAGCCGGTTCCAAAGATCGATAGTTTTAATATTAGTGCACTTTCAGTAGAAGGAAATAATACCTACCCACGAGCTTATGTGCAGGGTAAATTAAAGCTTGACTATGAAGAAACATACAATTTCGATGATCTGAATATTGGGATTAACAACCTTTCTGCAACCGGTAACTTTGAGCGCATCAATTACCAGCTAATTCCAGAAGATGAAAATGGCAATTATGCACTTGCCATGCAAATTGAGGAAAGTGAAAACAAAATGCTGTTGCGACTGGGATTGCATTATGATGAGCTTTATAAAAGTGGTGCGCTGGTGAATCTTACCCGCAAGAGTTTACTTTTCACCAATGATGTTGCTTCTCTGGATCTTATTGTGGGGGATAACCTGCGTTACAATTTTAACTATTACCTGGATAAGGGTTTTTACTGGAGCTTCGGAATAAATTCTCGCTATAACACTTTTGACAAAGGCTTGCTCTTAAATGGCATCAGGGATACTGAGGGTATTAGTGAATTTCAGGATATAAGAGAGCTGGAAGTTACAGTGAGAGATTTCACCAATCAGATCTATGTGGAATCACTTTTTCAACAGGTATTTTCCATAGGTGTTGGGCTGGAACACAAGTATTTGAAGTATAGCAGTAATACTTTTAACGATGCCATCAATCAAAGTCAGGAACTGGTTCTGGCAAATGACCACTATGCCGGCGCCTTTGGATACGTGAAATTCGATTCTTACGATAATAAATATTTCCCCACCAAAGGAGTTCGTTTTGATGGAGACTTTCATATCTACCTGTATTCTTCAGATTATAATAATGATTTTTCTGAATTCTCGATCGCAAAGGGAAGTTTGGGTTACGCTATCCAGCCTTTTCCCAAATTCACTACGCGAATAAGTACAGGAACTGGTTTTAAGATAGGAAATGATGAAAGCCAGGTACTGGATTTCTTTCTGGGTGGTTACGGGAATGATTTTATCAATAATTTCAAACCTTTCCTGGGTTATGATTTCTTAAGCCTTTCCGCAGATAGTTATATAAAAGCGCAACTGGAGTTTGACTATGAGCTTTTCAGAAAGAACCATATTATCGCCAGCGCCAATATTGCCAATGTTGAAGATGACCTGTACACGACTGGAAACTGGCTAAGCATGCCCGATTATAATGGCTACGGAATTGGTTACGGAATCGAAACTTTTATGGGGCCACTGGAAGCAAAATATTCCTATTCACCCGAGACTAAAGAAAGTTACTGGTTCTTTAGCCTGGGATTCTGGTTTTAGCCGTCAATGGTCTGTAATCATTTTATCATTCTCGTGCCCGGTTTTTACACTAGATTTAAGATTAGTTCGGTAAATTTTCTTGATATTTGTGTAAATCGAAATAAATACTGGAAATAATAACAATCCTTCAATAAATGAATTCATTTTTGATCGATTTTAAAATATAATCACATGCCTTTTTATCATAAACTCGGCAAGATCCCACACAAGCGCCATACGATTTTCAGAAAACCTGATGGAAGCCTTTATTATGAGCAACTTTTTGGAACTATTGGTTTTGACGGAATGTCTTCCAATCTGTATCATGAACATCGCCCGACTCAGGTGAAGGAAATCAAAGGAAGTTACGATGTACGACCGAAGGTTGCGATTGAAAATAACCTGAAATCATACCGTTTAAAAGGTTTCCAGATAACTCCGCATCCGGATTATTTACAGAGTAGAAAAGCAGTTTTGACCAATGCAGATTGTGATATTATTCTCGCTTCCCCTCAAGGTTCTACGGAAGATTATTTCTACAAAAACTCTGATGCAGATGAATTGATTTTCGTGCACAAAGGATCTGGTAAACTTAGAACTCATCTTGGAAACATAGATTTTAAATACGGAGATTATTTACTGATCCCAAGAGGTACGATCTACAAGATGGATTTTGATGATGAGAACAACAGGCTTTTTATCGTAGAATCCCGCAGACCGATCTATACTCCAAAACGATACAGGAACTGGTTTGGACAACTGCTGGAACATTCTCCATTTTGTGAAAGAGATTTACGCCAGCCGCATGAACTGGAGACCAATGATGAAAAAGGAGATTTTCTAATTAAAATTAAGAAGCAGGGAGAAATTTTCGATATGGTTTATGCGACACATCCATTTGATGTGGTAGGCTATGACGGTTACAACTATCCTTATGCCTTTTCAATCCACGATTTTGAACCAATCACCGGAAGAATACATCAACCGCCACCGGTACATCAAACCTTCGAGACAGACGCTTTTGTAGTTTGCAGTTTTTGTCCCCGTAAATACGATTATCACCCAGAAAGTATTCCTGCGCCTTACAGTCACAGTAATATTGATAGTGATGAAGTGCTCTATTACGTAGATGGTGATTTTATGAGTAGAAACGACATCGAAGCTGGTCATATTTCATTGCACCCGGCGGGAATCCCACACGGGCCGCACCCGGGAGCAGTCGAAAGAAGTATCGGGCAGGTAGAAACTGAAGAGCTGGCTGTAATGGTAGATACCTTCAAGCCGTTAAAACTTACAGAAGAGGCGATGAAAATTGCCGATGAGACCTACTATAGGTCCTGGTTAGATGGAGAGCATTAAAAGATGAAAGAAGATTTATCAGCACAGGATAGAGCGATGTGGTAATATTTTGAAATTTGATTTCGAATTTATATCATATTTACATCCTTTAAAATAAAAACCAATGTCAACAGATAGCACATCATTAAATTTAGAAAAAGTAGTTCCTGAAGCAGAAGATTTTCTGCCAATCCTTGGAACAGACTTTGTAGAACTATACGTAGGAAATGCCAAGCAGGCGGCCTATTATTATCAGCACGCATGGGGTTTCCAGCCAATCGCTTATTCGGGTTTGGAAACTGGTCGTAAAGACAGCGTTTCTTATGTAATGCAACAGGGGAAAATTAGAATTGTTCTTACTTCACCATTGCAGCCGGAAGGTGATATCAATGCGCATATAGACAAGCATGGTGACGGAGTAAAGTTCGTGGCACTATGGGTGGACGATGCGAGAAAGAGCTATGAAGAAACTACAAAAAGAGGGGCAAAATCTTATGTAGAGCCATATGTAATGGAAGATGAAAACGGGAAAGCCGTGATCTCAGGAATCCATACTTATGGAGAAACCATTCACCTTTTTGTAGAACGTAAGGATTATACCGGACCATTTTTACCGGGGTACAGAATTTACAATACTAAAACTCAGGTGCCAGATACAGGTTTACAATTTATCGACCATATGGTTGGAAATGTAGGATGGAACGAAATGGACAAATGGGTGGAATTCTACGGAAAAGTAATGGGCTTTGCCCAGTTGGTATCTTTTGATGATAAAGATATCTCGACCGACTATACCGCGCTTATGAGTAAGGTAATGAGCAATGGGAACGGTAGAATTAAATTTCCTATTAATGAGCCTGCGGAAGGAAAAAAGAAATCACAGATCGAAGAATATATCGATTTTTATAATGGAGCCGGAGTTCAGCATATCGCTTTAGCTACAGATAACATTATCGAAACAGTAACAGCATTAAGAGATAGAGGTGTGGAATTCTTATATGTTCCGGAAACTTACTATGATGATCTACTGGATCGTGTTGGTGAGATCGATGAGGATTTGGAGCCGTTAAGAGAACTTGGAGTACTGGTAGATCGCGATGATGAGGGGTATTTGTTACAGATCTTTACAAAACCGGTTCTGGACAGACCCACTATGTTCTTCGAGATCATCCAAAGAAAAGGTGCTCAATCCTTCGGAAAAGGAAACTTTAAAGCTTTGTTCGAAGCCATTGAAAGAGAACAGGATTTGCGAGGTACATTAAATTAAGATTAAATATCTGCTAAAATTTAAGTGGAAAAATGAAATAAATGACAATCTGGTAAACGTTTAGTTAAAGTTTATTTAAGAGTTGTGGGTAAGGGAGAAATATGAGACTTTTGCACCGCATTTCTGGAGTGGTTACCAGAATTGAATTTTTTTTCATAATTTAAGTTTTAGTTGGTTAATAAGACAAAATTCCCCATCATTAATTTGATGGGGTTTTTTTGTTTTGATACTTTTGGAATAGTAATTGTAATCCACCATACGCCTGAAAATTCTGTTACTTAGACAATTAAACCTATGAGAAATTATATTACAATTACCTTCCTTTTTTTTATGTTGGCGACCGGCAATATGTATTCCCAAAATGCATTTGGTGAAGGAGAGTGGTTTAAATTCAGAATACATTACGGTTTATTTAATGCGAGTTATGCGACGCTTGAGGTAAATGAAACTAAATTTCAGAATAAACCTGTCTATCATATAAAAGGACGAGGTAGATCTACAGGATTATTAGGTTTATTCTTTAAAGTGGATGATGATTACCAAACCTATATCGATAAGCGAACCGGAAAACCTTATCGCTTTATTCGCGACATTAATGAAGGCGGTTATACGAAGGACCTGGTGATCGACTTTGATCATAATGACAAGAAAGCGCATGTTCTAAATAGAGAGAACAATCAGAAAAAATCATATTCTGTACCTCATAATGTACACGATATGTTATCATCATTTTACTATATTCGCAACCAAATTAAAAACGACGAGTTAGAGCCAGGTGATGAGATGCGTTTGAACATGTTCATCGATGACGAAAACCTCGATTTTAAGCTGGTTTTTCTAGGGCGTGACACTATTAAAACCAAGTTTGGTAAGGTTGCAACCCTTAAATTCAGACCTTATGTACTGGCCGGTAGAGTATTTAAGGAGAAAGAAAGTCTTACTTTCTGGATTAGTGATGATAAGAACAAAATTCCGGTGAAAATTGAAGCAAATCTGGCCGTAGGGTCTTTGGATGCCGATCTTGAAGCTTACAAAGGTTTAAAGCATCAATTTAGTATACAAGTGGATTAGATATGGAGATAAAACCCGAAATCGCGGAACGAATTGGAAAGCTTGAAGAAAAGTTCAAAAATTCGGGACAGGATATGGGGTCTTATCTGGATGGTCTCTTATATGACCGCTATCTTTCCTACTGGGATTATATTAGTGTAGATACATTATTAAGTTTACAGAAAACCAATACGCACTTTCCAGATGAGATGATCTTTATCGCTTATCATCAAATCACTGAACTATATTTTAAGCTCATCATTCATGAGCAAAAACAGATCATAGAAACTACAACACTCACATCTGCCTATTTCGTTGAAAAGCTGAATAGGATGAACAGGTATTTTAGAATTCTTATCGATTCTTTCGATGTAATGATCAAAGGAATGGAAAGGGAACAGTTTCTAAAATTTAGAATGGCATTACTGCCTGCCAGCGGATTCCAGTCGGCGCAGTTCAGGATGATCGAATTGTATTCGACCCCTTTGGAAAATCTTGTGGATTTTAATTTGAGAGATGAATTTACGGTAGAAAACTCTTCCGAAGAACTTTTTGAGAATATCTACTGGAAAAAAGGAGGTATCGATCTGGAAACCGGCGAGAAAACTCTTACGCTTAAGCAATTTGAAAAAAGATATACTCCACGATTTTTAAGAATCGCAAATGATGTATACGGAAACACCATATACCAGCGTTACCAGGCCATGCATGAAGATGATCGTCAAAATGAGGATCTACAGCAGTCACTGCGAAACTTTGATGTTAATGTAAATATTAACTGGTTGCTTATGCATATGGGTGCTGCTTACCGATATTTGAGCAAGAGAGACGAAACTATAAAAGCGACGGGTGGAACAAACTGGAAAAAATTCCTGCCGCCAAGTTTTCAAAGAGTTTCTTTCTTTCCCGATTTATGGAGTCAGGAAGAACTGAACGACTGGGGGAAGCAATGGGTGAACCATACATTTAATACTGAAAAACAAAAAGCATAAAAACTTGAAGAAATTAGGCTTATTAGTAATGCTAATGCTGGCAATGACTGCCTGCAATGACGATGAGAAAGAACAGGCCGTTAACGAGGTCGAGACCAAAAAGATTCCTGCGCTCGAGAAACAGTATGGTTTTGTACTGAATGACTTTGAGGTAGTACGGGATACGATAAGGTCTGGTGATAGTTTTGGTTACATCATGGATCAAAATGGCGTGGGTCATGGAAAGGTCTTTGAAGTTTCTGAAAAAGTAAAAGATACCTTTAACCCCGCGAGGATCACTGCCGGTAAAAAGTATATGATCCTCAAAGCAAAAGATTCGGCTAAAACTCCGCAATATTTCATTTACGAAAATGATAAGATCAACTATACGGTAGTATCTATTGGCGATAGTATTTATGCTGAAAAGAAGAAAAGACCCGTTACAGTCAAACAAAGAGAAGTAAGCGGAGTGATCACTTCTTCCCTTTCAGAAGCGATGCAGGCTCAGGGCTTGAGTAATCTTCTGGTTTACGAACTTTCAAATATTTATCAATGGAGTATAGATTTCTTTAAACTTCAGAAGGGAGATCAGTTCAAAATGGTTTACCAGGAGAAATATATTGACGATACTATTTTCGCCGGGATTGAAAAGGTAGATGCGGCAGTTTTCAAACATTCAGACAGACCATACTACGCCTTTAGTTATATGACCGACAGTATTTCTGGTCAGCCTAGTTTTTATGATGAAGAAGCAAAAGCATTACAAAGCTTTTTCCTGAAAGCTCCGCTCAATTATTCCAGGATCTCTTCAAGGTTTACGAAGAGACGTTTTCACCCTGTTCAGAAAAGATGGAAAGCTCACCTGGGAACAGATTATGCTGCACCACATGGCACGCCGATCGTAAGTACAGCTAATGGAACGGTGATCGCTTCAGGCTATACTTCCGGAAACGGGAATTATGTGAAGGTGAGACATAATGGAAAATATACGACACAATATCTTCACATGAGTAAGCGTGCAGTTAGAAATGGACAAAGTGTAAAGCAGGGCGATGTGATAGGTTATGTTGGAAGTACAGGACTTGCAACCGGGCCACATGTATGTTATCGATTCTGGGTGAACGGTAAACAGGTGGATCCATTTCGCCAGAACTTACCCTCAGCCGAGCATATTACAGACAATCTAAAAGACGATTATTTCAATCATATTGAATCGATTCGGGCAGAACTGGATCAAATTCCCTATAAAAGTATCTAGATGAAAAATATAAATCCAACCACTACCAAAGCCTGGAAGGAATTAGAAGATCATTATAAAGAGATCCAGGTTGAACATATGAAGAATATGTTCAATAATGATGAAGATAGAGCTGAGAAATTCACCATTAAATGGGAGGATTTTTATGTTGATTACAGTAAGAACCGGATGAATGAAACTACCGGAAAATTACTGAATAAGCTTGCTACTGAATGTGGTTTGAAAGAAGCCATGGATGCATATTTCCAGGGTGATGCCATCAACCAAACAGAAGGAAGACCGGTTTTACATACTGCTTTAAGAGCTTCAAATACCGCAAATGTTCAGGTTCATGGCGAAAATGTCATTCCTGAAGTGCAGGAAGTGAAAGAAAAGATCAGAACTTTTACTGATGAGGTGATTGAAGGAGAACGTAAAGGTTTTACCGGGAAGAAATTTACCGATATCGTAAATATAGGAATTGGAGGATCCGATCTTGGACCGGTGATGGTTGCCGATAGCCTGAAATTCTATCAGAATCATCTGAAATTACATTTTATATCTAATGTAGATGGGGATCATGTACATGATACCATTCAGGATCTAAATCCAGAAACAACCCTTTTCGTGATAGTTTCCAAAACTTTCACAACCATGGAAACTATAAGCAATGCCACTACTGTAAGAGAATGGTTTCTTAAAAAAGCTCCTGAAAAGGAAGTATCCAAACATTTTGTAGCGGTTTCTACCAATCTAAATAAAGTAGAAAGCTTCGGAATCGATCCTGATAATATTTTCCCGATGTGGGATTGGGTTGGAGGTAGATTCTCCTTGTGGAGCGCTGTAGGTCTTTCAGTAGCACTTGGAATTGGATACAACAATTTTGAATCTCTTCTGGAAGGTGCCCGCAAGATGGATGATCACTTCAGAAATACAGATATCGAAAAGAATATTCCGGTACAGCTGGCACTAATAAGTATATGGTATAATAATTTCTTCGGTGCTGAAAGTGAAGCGGTGATCCCTTATTCTCAATACCTGGATAAATTTCCATCGTACCTGCAACAGGCGATCATGGAGAGTAATGGGAAAAGCGTGGACCGCAATGGCGAGAAGGTGAATTACCAGACGGGAACGATCATCTGGGGAGAACCAGGAACGAATTCACAACATGCGTTTTTCCAGTTGATCCACCAGGGAACCAAGCTTATTCCTGCAGATTTTATTGGCTTTAAAGAAAGTTTGTTTGGAGATCAGGCGCATCACGATAAATTGATGGCGAACTATTTTGCTCAAACTGAAGCTCTTCTTAATGGTAAAACTGAGGAAGTAGTGGAAGAGGAGTTACGCTCTATGAGATTTAGTCAGGAAGAAATAGACAGGATCAAATCATTTAAAGTATTTGAAGGTAATAATCCAACGAATACCTTACTGGTTCAAAAATTAACTCCGGAAAGTCTGGGTAAACTTATCGCTATGTATGAACATAAGATATTTGTACAGGGCGTTATCTGGAATATTTTCAGTTATGACCAGTGGGGAGTTGAATTAGGAAAACAACTGGCGAACAAAATCCTCTCAGACTTTGAAACTAAGAATTCTGAAGGTCACGATTCCTCAACACAAAATCTGCTGAAGTTTTATATGAATTAAAATTTCAATTAATTACAAATATTAGGAAAGCCTGAAGTCTGGAACTTCAGGCTTTTTTTATTTATGCAAGCTCAAATCAATTTCGAAGATACATATTTGAACCGGCTGGAATGATGCAGATATCTCATTTTTAGAGAAGAGATTGGAAAATTATCTATTTCCAATTTGACAATTTTCGAATGATTTTATCCTTCAAAATTCATTTTAACTAAATATCCTGTGCATATTATTGTCCAGTTTAACGTCTTTAACAATGTCAAGACTAATTTTGAATCATTCCAATTAACATAATATTTTGTTTTCCTCTAATTAGCAGTATATTGCGGCGAAATTTGTTGAAATGTTAAACTTAGGTACGTTAAATATTTTAACATTGAGATAATGTTAGAGAAGAACAATTAGTTTTCTTTTGCATCGAATTTTAAACAAACTCAAACACACAAAAAAATGAGGAAATTATTACTCTTAGCGATGTTCTTAACATCTGCTACGATTTTTGCTCAAGGAACTGTTACCGGTGTGGTAATGGATTCCCAAACATCAGGTCCACTTCCTGGAGCTAATGTAATGGTAGTTGGTACTAACAATGGTACAATGACAGATTTCGACGGAAACTTCACTTTGAAGGTTGCAGAATCTGAAGGTACTATTAAAATTACCTTCGTAGGTTACACTTCTAAGGAAGTGAAATTCAATGTTACTGGCGACACTCAGGATCTAGGACAGATCGTTCTGGGTGCAGATGATAACGCATTGGATGAGATCGTGGTAACAAGTTTCTCACTTGCTATCGATAGAAAAACACCAGTAGCTGTTTCAACTATTAGTGCTGCAGAGATCGAAACCAAGATTGGTAACCAGGAATTTCCTGAAGTGCTGAAATCTACTCCTGGAGTATATGCTAACAAAGCCGGTGGTGGTTTTGGAGATGCTGAACTACGTATGAGAGGATTTGAAGGTGAAAACATCGCAGTAATGATTAATGGTGTTCCAGTAAACGATATGGAAAATGGTCGTGTATACTGGAGTAACTGGGCTGGTCTTTCTGATGTAACCAGAACTATGCAAACTCAAAGAGGTTTGGGTGCTGCTAAAGTTGCTGTTCCTTCTATCGCTGGTACGGTGAACATCGTAACTAAAACTACAGATGCTGAAAAAGGTGGAAGTATCTACGCTGCAACAGGTAATGATGGTTACACTAAGTTTGGTGCTACGGTATCTACTGGAAAGTCTGAAAATGGACTTGCTGCTACAGTATCTGCTTCAAGAACTGTTGGAGATGGTTATGTAGACGGTACAGAATTTATTGGATATAACTACTTCGTAAACATCGCAAAAGAATTTGGTGAAGATCACGAACTTTCTTTTACTGCTTTTGGTGCGCCACAAAGACACGGTCAACGTCAAAACAGATACACTATCGAAACTTACAGAGAGAGCGAAAGAGGTATCAAATTTAACGGAGACTGGGGTTACCTAAATGGTCAGGTTACTCATATCGAGGATAACTTCTACCACAAACCACAAATGTCCTTAAACCACTATTGGGATATTAATGACAATACTGAATTATCTACTGCACTTTACGCTTCCTTCGGAACAGGTGGAGGTGGTGGATGGGCCGGAACTAACAAGTTTGGTCTTGATTCTAAATACAGAGATGGTTACCTACAACCGGTAAACCTTGATCTAATCGTAGATGAGAACATTGAAAGAGGTGCTGATGGTTCTGAAACTATTTTAAGAGCTTCTAGAAACGACCACAACTGGTACGGTGCACTTTCTACTTTATCTACAGATCTTACAGATGATATCGAACTTCTTGCAGGTATCGATTTAAGATACTATAAAGGAGAGCACTTCCAGGAAGTTACAGATCTTCTAGGTGGACAGTACTACTTCGATGATTCGAACGTAAACAATCCTGTAAACCTTGCAAAGGTTGGAGACAAGATTAGCTACAACAATGATGGTATCGTTCTTTGGGAAGGTGGATTCCTTCAGGGAGAATATTCAAAAGATGATCTAGATATCTTCGTTTCTCTTGCAGCTTCGAATACATCTTACAAGCGTGTTGATTATTTCAACAACCTTGATTCAGACCCTAATCAGGAATCTGATTATGCACACTTCTTTGGATACCAGATCAAAGGTGGAGCGAACTACAACTTCACTAGAACTAGTGGTGTATTCGCAAACATTGGGTACTTTGAAAGAGCACCTTTCTTTGATGCTGTATTCCTAAACTTTGTAAACGACCTTAACCCAGACGCTGAAAATCAAAAGATCTTTAGTACTGAACTTGGATATACTTACAGAAGCTCTGTATTGAGAGCTAACGTAAACGTTTACAGAACTAACTGGAGAGACAGATCTTTGATCTACTCTTATAACAATCCTGATGGTTCTCTTGGTGTTGCAAACATTTTGGGTGTAAATGCAGTTCACCAGGGTCTTGAACTTGATTTCGAATACCGTCCTTTCGAGGAACTTTCTATCACAGGTTTCGCTTCTTTTGGTGACTACAGATGGGAAAGTGACGTAACGGGAGTACAAATCTTTGACGAAGAGCAGAATCTTATTGATGAGATCAACCTTTACATCCAGGATACTAAAGTAGGTGGTACGCCACAAACTACTGCTGGTCTTGGAGTAGACTATGAGTTCCTAACAGATATGAGATTAAGAGCTAACTATAACTACTTCGGTGATTTCTGGTCAGATTTTGATCCGGTAAGCCGTACGAATCCTGATGCTGGTGAGACCTGGAAACTTCCAGATTTTGGAACACTTGATGTAGGTCTTTCTTACGATTTCTCTGTAGCTGGATTTGATGCTGCTTTGAATGCGAACGTTTACAACATTACAGATACAGAATATATTGCTAACGCACAGAATGGTCTTCAGAACAACGCACGTACTGCACTTGTATGGTACGGTTTCGGAAGAACTTACACTGTAGGAGCTAAACTTAACTTCTAAACACAACACGATGAAAAAGACATTTTATGTACTAATGGCTTTTGTAGGTCTGGCTTTAACTAGCTGTGAGCCAATGGAAGACATTCATGACGAGATCGACAACGATCTGGATAGCCAGCTTGCTGTTGCTGAAAGAGATTATGTACTTACTGAGGATGACTATGAAGAACTTGGACAGAATTTTCCAAACTTCGGTTCAGTAGAAGATGCAAGAACTTTGATTCCTTCTTTACTTTCAGACCTATACCCAACTTATGGTGCAGGTTCAATTATTAATGTAGGATTCGATCTTTTCGATCCGCTTAGAGTTCAGGACTATTCAGTATCTAGCTCAGACTACGGTATGATCGATCTTTCTACAGACTATTTCTCTGGAATGGGAGATGTTGCAGATTTTCTTGACGCGAAATATCCACAGGCAGAAGATGGTGAGTATGTTAGACTAACTTACAATATTCTTGCTGAAGAGATCGCTTACGAGCTTTCTGCCGATGATTTTGATGTAATTGGAGACGAACTTGGAGATGTTTATCCAGATCCAGCATCTAGTGCTGCTCAATACAGCAACTTCGATAGAAGATCTGATAGAGACGCTTACTGGAGTAACGATATGATCGTTGAAGCTCTTGGTGTAGCTATTTCTGAAGAATTTGGAGATATCGCCGGTCAGCAGTATAACGTTACTTATGCTATCTATGATGGTAGCTCAGGAACTGAAAGCATGACTGTTCAGTTTGATGGTAATACTTATGTAGCTGTTGGTGGAACTTCTTACGAGATCAGTAGTGAAGATTATGATGCTATTGGTGATGAATTCGCTACTGCATATCCTGGACCAGCTGGAAATGCTGCCCAGTTTGGAAGTTTTGACGTTAGAGAAACTAGCGATAACTACTGGAGCGAAGACATGCTTTTAGAAGCTTTTGCTTTCGTAATTACTAGTGAATTTCCTGCAGCTCAGGATGGAGATCAGTTTGTGTTGACTTACAGAGTTTACAATGGTTCTGTAGCTACGATCGTGGTAAATCTTGTTCTTGACAGTGGTGCTGTCACTATCGATGAAGATGCCTCAGTTTCAACTATTGAAGAAACTAAAGTATTTGCTTACACGAACGGAGACTGGGATGAGCCTTATATGCTACCTGAAAATTCTTATACTGAAGAATTCGGTCAGCGTTTCAGCAACTTCGGAGACGAGGATGAAGCTCTTGCTAAAATCGCGATCTTCTTAGGAAGAGAATTCCCTTACGCTGAAGAAGGTGAATACAAAGCTGTTGCATATCGTTTCTACAACGGTGAAGCGACTGTAACTGAGTACGCCAACTTCGTATTCGAAGGTGGAGACTGGATGGCTATTCCTAGTGTAATTTCAGACGCACTTCAGTTCGGATATGAAGATGGAATGTGGGTGCCAGATAATACCATTAACTATACACTTACTTCTGCTGATTACTCTATTATTGCTGATGCACTTTCAGATAATACTGAACTTTCAACGCAACTTGCAAGTGTAGATCGTTATGGTAACTTCGACCGTCGTCCGGGAGCTAGTGCTTATTGGAATGATGATAATCTTTTATTAGCTATGCAAGCGCTTCTTAATGAAATCGCTCCAAATGCTGAAGAAGGACAGAAGTACTTACTTACTTTTGATATATATAATGGATCGAATACTACAGAAAGCCTAAGCCTTATTAAAGAAGGTGGAATGTGGGTAATCAACCAGTAGGTTCTAAACTCAATCTATATAAACCTCTTATCTTCACGGTAAGAGGTTTTTTTTTGACTTAAAATGTCAGATATTTGCAGCCACAATACACAAACTATGAAAAAATATACCGGACTTTTTTTGCTGGCGCTCATGTTGGGTTGCTCAGGTGATGATGATTCAACACCAACTCCTACGCCACCAGTTGAAGAAGAAAATCCAGTAGCAACGGCAGATGAACTTTCTGCTGTTCAAAATGAAACTTATACTTTCAACAGAGCTATGCTTCTGGAAAATGATGAGCTTGTGGATAATGCGATCATTACTGGCATAGATACTGAAACTGAAGCAGGAGGAACGATCACAGATAATCGTGATCAAACCTATACTTATGAACCTGCTAACGATTTCACAGGAAATGATACATTTTCTTATACCATCTGCGTACCTGGAGATTCCGATAGATGTTCCAGTGCTGTAGTTACCATTATCGTAGGTGACGCCGGGGAACCAATAGCGGCCGATGATAGTTATACTACCCAGGAAGGTAAAACCTATACTATTAGCAATCATCTTGATAATGACCAGGTGGTAGATAATGCTGAAGTTGCTTCCGTAGAAAGTACAAGTGGTAACGCTACAGTAACGCTACAGGATGATGGAAGTATTTTGTATGAACCTAATTCAGATTTTTCTGGTCAGGATACTTTTACTTACACCTTGTGTGACGATGATGAGACTCCTGGTTGTTCTACCGCCACAATAACAATGACCGTCGAAGACGAAGGTTCACCGGTTGCTTCAGATGATACTGTTGTAATTGAAGCTGGCACTTCCGAAGAAGTGATCACAAAACTTCTGGATAATGATGATCTAACTGATGATGCAACAATTTCTTCATTAGATGATTCGGCAAGTAACGCGACCATCGTTTTGAATAGTGATGGGACAGTTACCTATACGCCACAATCTGGTTTTATGGGAGAGGATACTTTTACATACACCATTTGTGATGATGATGCTGATGCAAGCTGTTCTACAGCTACTGTTACTGTAAATATCGTGGAAGCCGTAAAATTCAATGTCCCTGATAATCTAAAGGCATATTATTCAGACGCTAATTTTACCATAGATCCAGACTTGCTGTATTCAGAGCTTTCAGATTTTACGAACGCGCAACACACGAACCGTCTTACATATACAGATCGTCATGATTATCTATATGATGCAGATGCTGCTCTTGATGATGAATCTATGGTAGTGTTGATCTACTCTGGGGAACTTAGACCAGATGATGAATTTCAGTTAGGAGATCTTGACGGTGATGAAAGTTTTAATACGGAACATATTTATCCTCAGTCTCGATTAAACACTGAAGAATCTGTGAGTGACCTTCATTTACTAAGAGTTGCAGATGTAGACATTAATTCTGAAAGACTTAACTACCCATTTACTGAAGGTAGTGGAGAATACAAGCTTGTAGGCGGTGATAGTTGGTATCCTGGAGATGAATGGAAGGGAGATGTTGCCAGAATGGTAATGTATGTTAATCTTAGCTACGGCGATGATTTTGATGAAGTTGGAAATCTTGAACTATTCCTGAAATGGAACCGTGAAGATCCGGTTTCAGCATTCGAATTACAGCGTAACGACGTGATTGAAGCGGCTCAGGGTAACCGTAATCCGTTTATAGATAATCCATTCCTTGCTACTCTTATCTGGGGTGGTGATGCTGCGGAAAACCGTTGGGAATAGACTTCAGAATTAGAAACTTTTATATAGAAAATTTATGTATCAAACTGTTCAATTTATACACTCTTACTGGGCCTACCTGGTTCTAATAATGCTTTTGATCGCGACCTTTAATTTTATAATTGGATTTGCGACGAATAAGGAATATAGCGCGACCAATTTTAGAATCGCATTATTCACTTTGATCGTTTCTCATATACAGTTGCTAATAGGGATCGTACTTTACTTTACTTCTGGCAACATGGCCAGATGGGAAGGTGGAATGGGAGAAGTTATGGGTAATGATAGTATCAGACTTTACCTGGTAGAGCATCCATTAATGATGATCATCGCGATTGCTTTGATCACTATTGGTTATTCCAAACATAAAAAGAAACTTACTTCGAAGCCAAAATTCAAGATGCTGGCTATTTTCTACGGAATTGCATTTCTAGTAGTCTTATCCAGAATTCCATGGAGTGCATGGTTTTAGTTGAAGAACATCATAAAAAAAAGCCCGGTTTTAAACCGGGCTTTTTTTATTCTACAGCTTTTATCAAATACAGGTATACGGGAAAATGATCACTATAACCTGGCTGATAGCCTGAGCTACCATAAGTACGCATAGGATATCCGCGGTACTGGCCACCCTGTGTAATTAGATAAGGAGCGTTGAAAATTCCGGCTTTATAATACTGAAATCCTTCAGAAGTTCTGTTCAATAAGCTTTCTGAAAGATAAAATTGATCGAATAAGTTCCAGGAATCACGATAAGCCAGTGTTCCGCGACCTCTTTTAAGCATGTTTTCCATAGGATTATACAGGTCTCCTTCTTTCAAATCCTGAATTTCGGCTTTAGTTTGTAGGAACTTTTTAAAGCTTTTATTGGTAGGATCATCGTTGAAATCTCCCATTCCAATAATTCTTGCTTTGGGGTCTTCCTGGTAGATGGAGTCAATAATACGTTTATTAAGCATAGCAGCTTTTTCGCGTTTGTAACTGCTTTTTGCTTCACCACCAGACCTGGAGGGCCAGTGATTTACTATAAAATGAGTTTCCTGCCCCATGGCAATTCCGCTAACCACTAATTGGTCTCTGGTATAATCCCTTTTATCCTCATCATAGATCATTAATTTTCTGGCCTGGGAATTCGTTACTACAAAAGACTGCGATCGATACAGCAGTGCCACATCGATGCCTCGCTCATCTGGAGAATCGTAATGCACGATCCCGTAATTGAACTGTGCAAGGTTGGGATGTGCGATAAGATCTTCTAAAACCTTCTTATTTTCAATTTCACAAAGACCTATAACCAATGGTGGCTTTTTAGATTCCTGAGTTCCTATTTCAGCAAGCACCCTGGAAATATTCGCTATTTTAACATCATAGCGTTCTTCGGTCCAGTTGTCTTTACCCAGAGCAGTCCTGTCATCATCAAACGTGAGGGTGTCGTCTACGGTGTCGAACAAATTCTCTACATTATAAAAGGCAATAGTTTCAATATGGTAATCTCTCATATTCTGACAATATAGCTTTTCTGAAGTTGTCAGGTATAGCCCAATTACCAAATAAATCGCTGTAATATATTTCTTCAATTTTTTATCATTTTAGACCGCAATTAAAGTACTGGTTTTTTGATTATTACAGAAAAATGATTTAAAATTATCCCATATTTCGACGACGAGGCACTGAATGAATAAAACCTTTTTTTGGGTGTGTCTGTTTTCTTTGGTTTATCAAAGTATATACGCCCAAACTCCGATCATAAATGGTCGGATTATAGACGCAATCACCCAGGTGCCCTTACCCCAGGTTAAAATTGCAAGAGAGAATTCTTTTAATGAGACGTTCTCAGACCCTGAAGGAAAATTTACTTTGGGAATGGAAAGTATTTCAGAAAATGAAATTATTATTCTAATAACGAGAGCGGGTTATCTTAGTAAACGAATACCTGTAAAGAAGAATGGAATCCTGGAGCTGGATCTTTCCACTATTTCACTTAGTCCAGATTCCAGTCGCGATCTCACATTTCAGAATACGATAAGTCTTTCAGATGCAGAAGTCATGGAGGATGAAGCCGACTTGGATAATATTTCAGGTATTCTTCAATCCACCCGGGATGCTTATCTCAGCGCTGCTGCCTTTGATTTTAGTCAGACTTTTTACCGGGTTAGGGGCCTAGGTTCAGAGCATGGCAGCTTAATGATCAACGGAGTTGAGATGAACAAAGCTTTTGATGGCAGACCTCAATGGAGTAATTGGGGAGGTCTTAATGACGTGCAGAGAAACCAGGTTTTTAGTCCAGGGGTATCACCTTCAGAATATAGTTTCGGAGGTCTTGGTGGTACCACGAATATGATCATGCGTGCATCCCGTTTTGCAAGTGGTGGTAGAATTACTGCCTCGGGTTCTAACCGTAGTTATACCGGAAGGCTTATGGCAACTTACGCAAGTGGCGAGAAAAATAATGGCTGGTTTTATGCATTTTCTATAGGCCGCCGTTATGCAAGTGAAGGTTACATGGAAGGAACTCCGTTCGACGCAAACTCTATTTACCTGGGTCTGGAAAAGATCATTAATAAGGAGCATGCACTTAATTTCACTGCGATCTATACGCCAACACTTCGTGGGAAATCTGCTCCACTCACAGAAGAGGTTGTTGAAATTAAAGGAAAACGTTACAATCCATACTGGGGTTTCCAAGAGGGTATGATTCGTAATAGCAGGATGAAAGAGATCAAGGAGCCAATTTTTATGCTTAATCATTTCTGGAATCCTTCTGAAAATATACAAGTCAATACTAATTTTTCTTACCAGTTTGGTGAAGTTTCTAACACCCGCATAGATTATGGAGGGACTAGCTTTGTTGATTTTGATTCGCAACGCACTTACCTGGGTGGAGCTTCAAATCCAGATCCAGTTTATTACCAGAAATTACCAGGATATTTCCTGAGATTTGAAGGATTCGAAGATTTTCAGAAAGCTTATCTCTCGGCAAATGAATTGAGAAATAATGGACAGCTCAACTGGGCAGACATTTATGAAGCCAATGCTAATCCCGATGCTTTGTACGCTCTCGCGGCAGATGTCAATCAGGATCAAAGTTTCCTTTCTAATAGTATATTGAGCTGGCAATTATCTTCCAGTCTGCATCTAATTACTAGCTTCAAAGCTTCATCTCTTAAAAGTCATAATTTTGGCAGGATCGAGGATCTCTTTGGAGCATCCAGTTTTCTGGACGTAGAGGTGTTTTCAGATTTTTCTCAGAATGACCTGCGCAATCCGGATCGAAAAGTTATGGAAGGGGAGGGTTATAAGTATGATTATAACTTAGAGGCTCAAACAGCTGAAGTTTTTGCTCAGCTTCAAAAGCAATGGAGAAGTATGGAAGTTAGTATCTCCGGGCAGGTTTCGACCTCAAGCTTCAATCGTTTTGGGAATTACCAGAATGAAGAGTTCACGGTCAATTCTTATGGTAGATCAAAAGATATCGATTTTCTTACTTCAGGTATAAAAACGAACTTACTTTATAAATTTTCTGGACGCCAAAGCCTGGAATTTAATCTGGCAGCCTTTTCAAAGGCACCATTGCTGAAGAATATATTTGTAAATCCACGCCAGAATAACGCTATTGCTCCCCAGGTTTCCGAAGAAATAATTACTGCTTCAGACCTTAGTTACCGCTATCGTACCAATCTTTTCAACTTTAGAATGACCGGCTACGTCCAGCACATAGCGAATAGCACCGAAGTTTCTTTTTATTATACAGATGGGTTGTCGGGCCTTGGTAGAGAGAATTCGACCGCTTTCGTTCAGGAGGTACTAACCAATATGGATAAACAATACCTTGGAGTTGAACTAAGTTCAGAATACCAGGTAACATCAACGATGAAGCTGAAACTGGCTGGAGGAAGCGGGCAGTTTGTATACAGCAACAATCCTGCTCTTAGCTTGTACTCCAGTTCTTTTGAAGATTTGAATTATGAGCAATCATTCCTGAAAGGCTATCGCTTACCGGGTGGTTCGCAATCTGCCTTTCAGCTAGCTTTCGAATATAGAGATCCTGCATACTGGTGGTTCGGTATTTCACAAAATTACTTTACCGGCGCATTTCTAGATGTGAGTCCGCTGAATAGGACCTCAAATTTTCAAAAAGATTACGATGGTTTGGAGATCGTGGAATACGATGCGGAAGTAGCAAGAGAATTATTACGGCAAGAGCAGTTTGATCCCTATTTCCTCACTAACATCGTTGGGGGTAAAAGCTGGAGAATTAAAGATAAATATCTTGGTTTATTCGCCAGTATTAATAATACACTCAACACCGATTTTAAAACCGGAGGTTTCGAGCAGGCGCGGAATGCTAATTATAGAACTTTAAAAGTGGATAGGGATCGGGAGGTTCCAATCTTCGGAAATAAATACTGGTATGGAAACGGCACCAGTTATTTTGTGAATTTAAATCTTAGATTTTAATATATGAATAGAACATTTTTCATCATTTTTTTACTGGCTATGACTTTTCAAGCTTGTGTGCCAACAGATGATTTTGAAGTTCCAGAACTTGTAGAGGACGGTATATCCATAGATGGAAATTTCACCAGTATTGTAGCAGTGAAGGGTAATTACAAAACAGAAACTGGTGAGATTCATAATTTCAGCGATACCGATACATGGTTTGAAGCATATGTTATTAGTGATGATTCTGGAGGTAACTTTTATAAAAAGCTCGTTTTACAGGATAAGGCTCAAAATCCTCAGTCTGGAATTCAAATTCTGGTTGATGACAATTCCCTGCATCAAACTTATAACTTCGGAAGAAAAGTTTATGTAAAGCTCGATGGTCTTAGTCTTGGATTTAATAATGGAGTTTTGCAACTAGGTATTCAGAATAGGGGAGATGTGGTGGCAATTCCTTCTTCATTAATAGATGATTTTATTGTTAGATCTGAAATCACTTCTGAAATCATTCCGAAGAAACTTTCAATTTCTGAGTTTTCAGAAGAAACTAAGAACCTCTATGTAGAAGTGCATGACATCCAATTTGATATTAACCTGGTGCGTGAAGCAGAGAATTTTTCGTTCGCTTCTCATAGGTACGATGAGTATGATGGTGAAAGACAATTGGAAAGTTGTACAACCGGCGAGACCGCATTTTTAAGTACGAGCACCTATGCTAATTTCAGATCTTTGATGCTGCCCACAGGTTCCGGGAATATCAAAGGAGTTCTTAGCCGCAATTATTATGACGAACATTTTGTTCTAATTGTAAATGATCCAAGCGCTCTCGATTTTTCCGGTGAGAGATGTGATGACCAGTTTTTCAAATGTGATTCTGAAGGTGATTTTAGTAGAAATGTGGTCACGGAAGAGAATTTTGATGGTGTAACTTCCAATACAACACTTGCTGCCAGAAAATGGACCAATATCAATGTGAGTGGAGGGGAGAAACGTTTTACGCCTACGATGGTAAACGGCAATCGATTATTGAGGATCTCTGCCTACAATACGCTAGAGAATCCAATGGAAGCATGGCTGGTATCCCCGGTAATCGATATCTCCAGTACCAGAGCGAATCTTGTGACCTTTGATCTGCTGGCTTCGTATGATAACGGCATGTTTTTAAAAGTGTATTTCACTCAGGATTTCACTAATGATCCCAGAACTACGGATTGGAAGCTACTTGATGCTGCGATACCTTATGGACCATCAGGAGGTTCTGGTAATGTCTTCAAAACTTCAGAAATCGATATATCCTGTTTGCAGGGAAAAATTTGGATTGGATTTAGATATTTGGGAGCCGCTCCAGATAAAACTACTACGTATGATCTCGATAATTTCAGAGTTATGAGTAATTGAAAAAGCTAAAGGATAGCAAGGGTATCTTAATTTTCCCGAAGTAGCTTCTAATTAAAGAGCACTGTCCTGGGCTTACCTAAATTGAAATTCTGGAAACCGAAATCATTAGTTTCAATAGAATTTGTTTTGAAGATATTAAGTCCCTGTCCTGGAATTTCAGGATAGAAAGAAAAAGATAGCTGAAAGTTGCTGAAAACCAGATAGTCGTTTCGAATAATAAATCCAACACCGATGGAAGAATACAGGTCATTCTTACCGAAATTAGAGTTCTTCAGTATGCCGGCGGTATAATTCAAAAAAGGGTTTAATCTAAATCCAAAAAGATCCCAGGGCGAATAGAATTGAGTTTGTAGTTCCAGTACATACTTTTCGGTTCCAGTAAGATCACTGTCAAAACCTGCGATTCGCGCCCCGGTGGTTCTCCGGTAGTCACTTCCATAACTACCATTAAATCTATTGTGCTCATCTATGCTCAAACGGTCACCTATGGAATTCATTCTATCCACCCCGATAATGAACTGAGGTTTTATAAACTGTCTCATTTTCCATTTTTCGCCTAGTCCAATGAGGTTTGTAAAATAATTAGCCTGGAAAGAATAAGCGGTTTGTTCGGTTTTTGAACCATTGAAGTAACTACCAGCTTCAAAGTTGGTACTTATATATCCCCAGTCGAAATAATTTCCAAAGGAAGCTCTGGCGCCCAGGTACATCCTGGTTTGCTGATTCTTATTCTGGAATCCGCCGGTTAAAGCATATACTTTTCCCACCGGGACATCTTCAGTAATACCATCATTAAAGATATATTTATCCTGAACGAATTGTCTCGAAGATATTCCAATGCTGGCCAAATATCTTGTCTCGTCTGCAAAAAAATTGATACTATCATATGCAGCCGTAGGGGACTCTTTAAAATTTACATCCAGAAAACCAAGGCTGGCAATAAGATTTGTACTTCGTTCCTTTTCAGAGTTTCCCTTGAAAAGGCGATACGAATGCCCAATCCAGTAATCCTGAGAAATATATTTGAAGTTTTGATCTTCAAATTCTAAAGCCGAATTTGGTAATTCTACCTGTCTGTATTGTTCATCTACATAGAATCCTGCGGCCCATCTCGTAAAAGGAGAATAAAATTCTCTTTCTATGAATATACTTTTACGATAGAATTCATTGAAGTCGCTTTGGTACCGAATCTCTCCAGTTATAAAGGTGTTTTTAATGTTCGGAACCCGGTAGATGCCAGAATAGGCATTTTTTCCATCACTCAGCCTGTTCGCAAAGCTAAAATTAAGCTGGTGTCCAATCCCTAGAATATTATATTCTTTAAGAGTCACCTTGTTCTCATTTGTAGAAAACACGCCCTGGGGTGTAAGACTCCACGAATCCAGAGCCAGGATCTTTATATCTACAGAATCAGAATTTTTTATAGGATGAGCAGTAATTTTTACTTCTCTAATATATTGCTGTGAACGCAGTAACCTCTCAGATTCATCCAATAGCAAAGTGTCCAGATGATCGTTCTCATCCAGTAAAAGAAAATTTCGAATAGCAAAGTCTTTAGACTTTATATGAATTTGATTCCCTGTTCTTTCAACCCAACTATTGGCAGTTTCTGTAGAATCTGTAAAGGAGAAACCAAAAGGATCTTTTGTCTCTATGATAACATGTCTAATGGGTCTTCCTTCAAGTTCCGAATAGTCCCTGTACTGCTTTTTTACTGGCTTTTTCGGTTTTTTAGTAGTGGACTTGAATAATAACTGATGAACTCTTTTAGTGATCTTGCGCTTTTCTGAAAATCGTTCTAATCGATCATATATATTCGTTGTATCCTTTTTTTCAGACTTCTCAGTTTGTTCGCTCTTTTCAGTTTTCTCATTTTCCTGCGCCTGAAGCTGAACGCTAAAACAGAATATAGTACAGACAGACCATAGAATTTTAATCATGGTCTTTTGGGAAAGTATGGAATGTTTGGGGCTAATCAACAAATTAAATCAAACCTCTTAAGAAATTTTCTACTGGATTTTTAGTGTCACGAAGTCAATCAAGGTCAAATTCATGCTGCCTCAATATTATGAAATCTAATTTGTTCTGTGCAAGCTTTACGCCAATTCTTCTTTCTTCTCTCTAAAATCCAAAGGCTCAAGTACTTTCAGAGCTTTATTGATAGAATTTATCCTGTCAAAAGTAAGTAACAGTCGTAGTCCATTTCGGGTTTGTTTCTCCTTCATGGTGCAGTTTTGCTTGTGTGTTTGCACATATTGCAGAACCTTCGTGAAGTTAGCAGTTTGATAGAACCTTGAATTTTGATCTGCTATAAAATAACCAACCATTTTATTCTTTTTCAATACCACTCTTTCAAGTCCTATTTTGGCGGCGATCCATTTGATTCTTACAGAGTTTAGAAGATCAACTGCTTGTGTAGGTAACTCGCCAAACCTGTCTTCCAGCTCTGCTTCAAATTGAAGCAGTTCTTCTTCCGTAGAAAGCTCGTTAAGTTTAGTATATAGATTCAGTCTCTCTGCGATATTGTTGATATAATCATCAGGGAATAGTAATTCAAAATCGGTATCGATCTGTGTATCCTTGACGAAATCTTTCAATTCCACATCTTCGGTTTCAGCATAAAGATCACGAAATTCGTTTTCTTTTAATTCCTCGATTGCTTCGTTTAGGATTTTCTGGTAGGTATCAAATCCAATATCGTTAATGAAACCGCTTTGGTCTCCTCCAAGAAGGTCACCAGCGCCACGAATTTCAAGATCCTTCATGGCAATATTAAATCCGCTTCCTAGTTCAGAGAACTGTTCCAAAGCTGTGATCCTCTTACGCGCATCTTCGGTCATCACAGAGTATGGCGGAGTAATAAAATAACAGAAAGCCTTTTTATTACTACGTCCAACCCGGCCCCGCATCTGGTGGAGATCTGACAATCCAAAGTTATTCGCGTTGTTGATAAAGATCGTATTGGCTTCAGAAACATCAAGTCCGCTTTCAACAATCGTAGTAGAGACGAGCACATCAAACTCACCATTGATGAAGCTCAGCATTAATTTCTCCAGTTTCTTACCCTCCATTTGCCCATGTCCAACACCAATTTTAGCATCTGGGACCAGTCTCTGGATCATGCCGGCGACTTCTTTGATATTCTCTACCCTGTTGTGAATAAAGAAAACCTGTCCGCCACGTTGAATTTCATAAGAAATCGCATCACGAATGGTTTCTTCTGAAAATCGAATAATGTTTGTTTCTATAGGATAACGGTTTGGGGGCGGAGTGGTGATCGTAGAAAGATCTCTCGCCGCCATCAAGCTGAATTGTAGCGTTCTTGGAATTGGCGTCGCGGTTAACGTTAGTGTATCTACGTTTTCACGAATCGTTTTCAGTTTATCCTTTACGGCCACTCCAAATTTTTGTTCCTCATCAACGATCAAAAGCCCGAGATCTTTAAATTTGACAGCCTTACTTACCAGTTGGTGTGTACCAATGATAATATCTACTTTTCCATCAGCAAGATCTGCCAGCGTCTCCTTACGCTCTTTCGCAGTTCTAAACCTGTTCAAATAATCAATCCTTACCGGGAAATCTTTCAATCTTTCAGAGAATGTCTGATGGTGTTGAAAAGCAAGAATGGTGGTAGGAACCAGGATTGCCACCTGCTTGTTGTTGTCTACTGCTTTGAAAGCAGCACGAATCGCGATTTCCGTTTTTCCGAAGCCAACGTCCCCGCATACAAGCCTGTCCATAGGTCTTTCACTTTCCATATCCTCCTTTACCGCTGCCGTGGCCGAGCTTTGATCTGGCGTGTCTTCATACATAAAAGAAGCTTCCAGTTCATGCTGAAGATAGGAGTCAGGATCGTATTTAAAGCCTTTTTCGAGCCTGCGTTTCGCGTATAATTTTATAAGATCGTAAGCAATATGTTTTACACGTGCTTTGGTCTTTTTCTTCAGGTTTTTCCAGGCATTACTACCCAGTTTATAGATCTTAGGCGGTTTCCCGTCTTTCCCGTTAAACTTCGAAATTTTGTGTAGCGAGTGAATGCTCAGGTAAAGAATATCGCGTTCGCCGTAGATCAATTTGATCGCTTCCTGTTTCTTTCCTTCTACATCGATCTTCTGGAGTCCGCCAAATTTCCCAATTCCGTGGTCAATATGCGTTACATAATCACCCACCTCAAGATTCGTAAGTTCCTTAAGCGTGATCGCCTGTTTCTTGGCATACCCGTTTTTCAGATTAAACTTATGGTAGCGCTCAAAGATCTGGTGATCGGTATAGCAAACCATTTTAGAATCTTCATCGATAAAACCCTGAAACATGCTAAAAACAGGGGTCTGATAATCTACCTTTTGATCCTGATCTTCCAGAATGTCATTAAATCTGCGTGCCTGCTGATCGCTTACACAACAAATAAAATTCTTATAACCTTCTTCCTGATTTTCTACCAGGTTTTCAATAAGTAGATCGAACTGTTTATTAAAGGAAGGTTGCGGTTTGGTATGATATTGAATTTCAGTTTTGGGCTTAAGAAATGCCGTATTGCTCAGTTCTACCGCGGTAAAATCCAGTAGTTGCTTTTTTATAAGCTCGCCATCTGCAAATAATTCTGAAGGTTCACTATGTTTTACTTCTTCGGAAAGTTTTTCAAAAGCTTCTTTAGCTTTACTGAAGAGCTTGTCTGCCTGGGCAGAAAGCAGGTCCAGATTTTTTATGAATACAGCAGTATCTGCTGAAATATATTTCAGAAAACTTTCCCTGATCTCGTTGAGCTGCTTATTCTCAACATTGGGCATTACCGAAATCTTCTTTTTCTTATCTGTAGAAAGCTGGGTTTCGACATCAAAAGTCCGGATGCTGTCTACTTCATCCCCAAAAAATTCTATTCTATAGGGCTCATCATGACTAAAGCTGAAAACATCAATAATTCCACCTCTCACTGAAAACTCACCAGGTTCTGTAACGAAATCAACTCTTTTAAACTGATATTCAAAAAGGACTTCATTTACAAAATCGATCGAAAGCTCATCGTCTACAGATATTTTCAGAGTACTTCTATCCAGTTCTTTACGCGTAACTACTTTTTCAAAAAGAGCATCTGGATAGGTAACAATAATCGCAGGTTTTTTCCTGGAGTTGATTCGATTTAGAACTTCAGCTCTCAGCAGCACATTTGCATTATCAGTCTCTTCGATCTGGTAAGGTCTTCTATAAGAACCGGGATAAAAAAGCACATTCTTTTCACCTACCAGCTGCTCAAGATCGTTTAAATAATAGGCCGCTTCTTCCTTGTCATTGAAGATCAGCAAAAACGGTCGTTGCACATCTTTGAAAGCGCCCGCTACCACGAAAGACAACGCAGAGCCAACAAGTCCCTTTAGATGAATATTAGACGTTTTATTTTCAGAATAGGCAAGGGCATTTTGCAATTCCCGTTGTTGTGGGGATTGTGCAAAATTCTGGGCGATAAGTTTTGTACTCATTAACGCAAATATAAATTCAAGCAGACTGCCTTACAACCAGATGACACATTTTTAACGATTAAATAGCATACCCGGGATTTTACCAAATTGATAACACAAGAACCGCCATGCATTCTATAACTTCCCCTTAAAATTATGCATGGACCATAAAAAGCTTGCTTACTTTTTCGCCAGGATCACGCTGGGAGTAAATTTCAGCATCCATGGGTTGGTTCGGCTGCCAAAACTTCAAGGCTTTGCTGAAGGAATAGTTGAAGGTTTTGAGGGGAGTATGCTTCCAGAATTTATGGTCATCCCCTTCGCTTACGCAATTCCGATCTTGGAATTAATTTTGGGAATAATGCTTTTGCTGGGAATCTATACAAATAAAGCGCTGGCAGCTTCAGCAGTATTAATGATCGTTCTAATTGCGGGTAGTGCTTTTAAGGAAGACTGGGGAGCTGTTAGCACCCAGATGTTGTATTCTTTATATATCTTTTTCCTGATCTTTTTTCAGGAGAATAATTCGTGGAGTCTTATAGCTAACAAGAAAACGAAATAGAAAATTACAAGTAGAGAAATATAATTATGGGAATCGAAAAATTTGATGTTTTTGTTATTGGAACCGGGACTGCCGGGAAAAGCGTGGCGAAAGAATGTGTAGAGGCTGGGTTAAAAGTTGCGATTGCAGACAATCGTGAATTTGGAGGAACCTGTGCAAATCGCGGTTGCGATCCCAAAAAAGTTCTTGTGGGTCTTACAGAAATACTGAACAGGTCTCAAAATATGTTAGGTAAGGGTATCGAGAAGATGCCAGAATATAGCTGGAAGGACCTTCAGGATTTTAAGAAAAAATTCGTGGACGCTGTGCCTGCCGCTACTGAACAGGATTTGGAAGCTCTCGGAATTAAAATGTACCATCAGTCTCCTAAATTCCTGGATGAATCTACCATCTCAGTCGAAGGGAAAACCGTGAAATTTGACAAGCTGGTCATAGCAACCGGGATGAAGCCTTTAGAATTGCCTATTCCTGGACGTGAACTGGCGATTAATAGTGATGACTTTCTGGAATTGAAAGAGTTACCTGAAAGCATGATCTTTATTGGTGCGGGATATATTGGGATGGAGTTCGCTCATATTGCTGCCAGATGCGGAGTAGAAGTGACAATCGTGGATAGCGAAGAATCCCCTTTGAGTAACTTTGATGAGGATATGGTTAAATACCTGAAGGAATCTTCAGAAGAGTTGGGGATTAATTTTGTTATGAACGCCAGGGTAGAGGAGATAGAGAAGCTCCAGAAGAATTTAAGAGTCATAGCAGATCAGAATGGTAAAAAGCTTGAGCTCAAAGCCAGATGTGTTGTAAATGCAGCTGGCCGTGTGCCATCTATTGATGAACTGGAATTAAAACAGGGGAACGTAGATTTCTCGAAAAGAGGTGTACTGGTCAATAAAAATCTTCAGAGTATTTCAAATCCAAATGTTTATGCCTGTGGAGATGTTTCTGCGAGTGAAGGCTTACCACTAACGCCACTTGCATCCCAGGAGGCACGTGTTGTTACCGCCAATATTATGGATCTTGAAAGACCGCATGAATATGATTATCCACCACAACCTTCTGTTGTATTTACACTTCCTAATGTTGCTTCCGTAGGCTTAAGTGAAAAGCAAGCGAAAGAAAAAGGTTATGATTTCCGGGTGAAGATGAACGATGCCAGTGACTGGTTTAATTCAAAACGGATTAACGATAAAGTTTATGCCTATAAAACACTGGTAGATAACGAAACCAACCTGGTTCTGGGTGCTCACCTGGTTAGTAATGAAGCCAGCGAAACTATCAATATGTTCGTTATGGCGATGTGTGGAAAACTGGACTGCGCAACTTTAAAAGGTATGATTTTTACGTATCCAAGTTGGTCCAGCGACATTAAATCGATGATTTAAAATTTTTCACCCTTCATCATTCGGTATAAGGGCTGCTTTTTTCTATTCTTATATCCGTGATAAGAAATGTTTAAAAGGATAAGGAGAGCACCTGCAGCTGCTGAGTAGGCGATCACATCGTATTGACCTATCTGTTTAGCATAGATACCGATAAGCGCCCAGACTCCTACAGCGGCAAATTCGCGCATATTTCGTTTGTAGATCATGGTGATATTAAGAGCTACTGTAATCAGGATCATTAAGAGCGTCCATTGAACTTCGGAAAGGAAAGCTCCATCCCAGCCAATCTCTGTTAACCAAGCCGCGGTATTGGCAATTGCTGCTACTGCGATCCATCCTGAATATAAGCAAATTGGCCACCAGTAAAATGCGATGATCTTAAATGGTGGATCTGTTAGCTCCATTTCGGTATTGATGATGATCTTGCATAATTTTGCCAGAATCAGGAACATTATAACAACAGAAAGTCCCGGGAAGTCATACAGCCAGGCAAGGCTCCATAGACAAGTACCGATATTCGCAACAATAAACCAAAATTTAGTCCTTTTAATGAACTTTGTGTGTTCTCCATTGCCAAAGGCCTGAATAAGCATATAAACAGAAAAGACTATTAGAGAAAGGAATATCACACCCCAGATTGAAAAAGCATATCCGGCCGGAGTAAAAAGGTTACTGTATTTATCACTCATTTCTCCAATCGTTTTACCATTGATCTCACCTGTTTGGGTGTAATAGGTGAAAGCGATGGTGATGATAACAGAAATAAAATTGGCTACTGCTAGTTTCTTGACCATAAGAATTAGGTTTTATTGAATGGGAATCACTTCTTTACCGGTTATAGCGAATATACGATCTCCATCTTCAGGTTCCATAAAATAATTCCCGGTAAATTCTCCAAAAGCGGGGAAGATCATCTGGTTAGTGCTTTTGTAAAAACACGGTAATTTCAGCATTTGTCTGCCGAAACCAAATAATTTATAACCCGGGTGAACGTGTCCGCACAAATTGAATAAACCATCATGCTCTTCAGGATGATGGGTCAATATGAACTTTTCAATTTTCAATTCCTGATAGATCTGTATGCCCAGTTCCTGGTAACGTAATGGAGAAATTATATCATGGTTTCCAGCAACCAAGTGAACCTGATTATCGATGGAAGTAATCCATTCTTCAAAAATTTTCCATTCCATATTAAGTGAAGAATGGAATAGATCGCCAAGAAAAATGATGTGCTCCGGATCAAAGTCTTTTCGTATTCTATCTAGCCTGTCGAAATTTTCTACGATCGCCTGGTAGGGCACTGCACTTCCATGTTTCCTGAAGTGCGATACTTTTCCAAGATGAACATCTGCCACTAACAGGATCTCCTGTTCCGGCCAGTACGCAACACCTAGCGGGTGCAGCACGAAGTCCTGTCCAAGAATACGAATGTTGATGTTCATATTATAGTGAGCATAAAATTTCAGCTGCTTTTTCTAATGTTTCATTTGTTTTAGCGAAGCAAAAGCGAAGCTGAGAATGGTCCTTTTCGTCTATATTGAATACTGAAACCGGGATAGCTGCAAGTTGGTGTTCCTTCACCAGTCTCTCAGCAAAATCGGTATCTTTTTCCGTAGTAATTTCTGAAAAATCCAATAATTGAAAATAGGTGCCTTTAGATGGTTCACTTCTAAATTTTGAATCGGAAATAAGCTTTAAAAAAGTATCTCTCTTTTCCTGGTAAAACCCTGCAAGATCGAGATAATGTTTCGGCTCCTCAAGGTATTCTGCATAGGCGCGTTGCATAGGATGATTTACAGAAAAAGTGGTGAGTTCATGGATCTTCCTGATCTCTTTCATCAATTCTTCAGGAGCTACGCAATAACCAGTTTTCCATCCGGTATTATGAAAGGTCTTTCCAAACGAGCCACAAACGATACTTCTTTTCGAAAGTTCCGGAAACCTGGAAGCACTTTGGTGTAGCCTTCCATCAAAAATCAAGTGCTGGTAAACCTCGTCACTCAATAGTATGATATTAGTATCCTTCAGAAGTTTTTGCAATTTCATCATGTCTTCTTTTGAAAGTACTGTGCCCGTTGGATTATGCGGAGTATTTATGATGATCATCCTGGTACGATTCGTAATGGCTTTGGCAACATCTTCCCAATCGACCTTATAATCACTGCCTTTCAACTGGATCTGTATAGGAATACCTCCTGCTAATTGAATTGTTGGCTCATATGAGTCGTAAGCCGGCTTCAGCACAATGACTTCGTCGCCTTTCTGTACAAATGCAGTAATGCTATTGTAAAGCGCTTCTGTCGCTCCTGAAGTAATGGTTATTTCGGTTTCCGGTTTATAGTATTTTCCGTAGAGATCATTAAATTTCCGGGAAATCATTTCTCTTAGTTCCAGCACTCCAGCATCTGGCGGATACTGATTGTAACCATCTTTCATTGCTTTGGTCACCAGATCTTTAAGTTTATGATCGGTTTCAAAATTAGGAAAGCCCTGGGAGAGATTGATCGCTTCGTATTGATTCGCCATTTTACTCATCACAGAAAAAATACTGGTTTTGCTTCCGGGTAATTTCGATTCCAACTTCATAGACTTTAATTCAATTACTGATTTTAAGGTATAAAAAATCCCGAACTAAAACAGTCCGGGATCTCTATTTATGTTGATACAAAGGTTTATTTAACCGATGCTTTCAGATAATCTCTGTTCATTCTCGCGATGTTCTCTAGAGAAATTCCCTTAGGACATTCGATCTCGCAGGCACCTGTATTTGTACAGTTACCAAATCCTTCTTTATCCATTTGCTCTACCATGGCCAATACTCTACGGTCTGCTTCAACTTCACCTTGAGGTAATAGTGAGAACTGACTTACTTTTGCTGAGGTAAACAACATGGCACTTGCGTTTTTACAAGCGGCAACACAGGCGCCACAACCAATACAGGTCGCAGCATAGAAAGACATATCTGCACTTTCTTTATCTACTGGAATAGAGTTAGCATCCTGAGTGTTTCCTGAAGTATTTACAGAAATATACCCACCAGCCTGCTGAATTCTGTCAAAAGAGGTGCGGTCTACTACAAGATCCTTTATTACCGGAAATGCTTTAGCTCTAAATGGTTCGATCACAATCGTATCGCCATCCTTGAATTTTCTCATGTGCAACTGGCAGGTGGTCACACCACGATCTGGACCGTGAGGTTCTCCATTGATCTGCAGGTTGCATGAACCACAAATACCTTCTCTACAGTCATGATCAAATGCTACAGGCTCGTCACCCTTAGCGATCAACTGTTCGTTAAGCACGTCCATCATTTCCAGGAAAGACATATCCGCAGATATATCGGTAACCTGGTATGTGGTCATTTTTCCTTTAGTTTCGGCGTTTTTCTGGCGCCATATTTTTAATGTAAGGTTCATACTTTTAGTATTGAATAATTAGAAATGAGATTGTTCGAAACGAATCCCAGATCTCAAATCTATTTATAACTCCTTGTTTTTACTTCGATATCCTCGTAATCAAGTTCCTCCTTATGAAGTATTGCATCGGCCGGTTTTCCGGTGTATTCCCATGCAGCTACGTACATAAAGTTCTCGTCATCTCTTAGTGCTTCTCCTTCTTCGGTTTGATGCTCTTCTCTAAAGTGACCACCACAGCTTTCTTCCCTGTGCAGTGCATCCTTAGCGAACAGTTCTCCAAGTTCAAGGAAATCTGCTACACGACCTGCTTTTTCAAGTTCAGCATTCATTTCATTCGCGGTACCTGGTACTCGAACATCTTTCCAGAATTCTTCTCTCAAAGCCTGAATTTCAGAAATGGCTTCCTTCAATCCGGTCGCATTTCTTGCCATTCCCACTTTATTCCACATGATCTTTCCTAAAATCTTATGGAAATGATCTACAGATTTTGTTCCCTTGGTATTGATCAGTTTTTCCAGTTGAGCTCTCACTTCATTTTCAGCTTCTTCAAATTCAGGAGTATCAGTTGGGATCGCTCCGGTTCTGATATCTTCTGAAAGTGCATGGCCAATGGTATAAGGAAGTACAAAATATCCATCTGCAAGACCTTGCATCAAGGCTGAAGCTCCCAGTCTGTTGGCTCCGTGATCTGAAAAGTTAGCTTCCCCAATCGCGAAACATCCTGGAATTGTAGTTTGTAGATTATAATCTACCCAAACACCACCCATGGTATAATGTACCGCAGGATAAATCATCATTGGAGTTTCGTAAGGATTCTGATCTACGATCTTCTCGTACATCTGGAAAAGGTTGCCATATTTGGCTTCTACAACTTCCTTACCTAATTTCTTAATATCGTTATCTGATGGATTATCGAGCTTTCTGGTAGTAGCTTCCTCTTTACCATATCTCATGATAGCAGAGCTAAAGTCCAGGTAAACTGCTTCTCCAGTTTTATTTACCCCGAAACCAGCATCACAACGCTCCTTGGCTGCTCTGGATGCAACATCACGCGGCACCAGGTTACCAAAAGCTGGATATCTTCTTTCCAGGTAATAATCTCTTTCTTCTTCCGAAAGTTCGGTCGGTTTTTTCTTACCGCTACGAATTGCCTCAGCGTCTTCTTTTTTCTTCGGAACCCATATCCTACCATCATTCCGAAGTGATTCAGACATCAACGTCAATTTAGACTGGTGATCTCCTGAAACCGGAATGCAGGTTGGATGAATTTGAGTAAAGCAAGGATTTGCGAAATAGGCTCCTTTCTTATGTATTTTCCAGCTAGCTGTAACATTACTTCCCATCGCATTGGTAGAAAGGAAGAATACATTTCCATATCCCCCTGAAGCGATTACAACTGCATGGGCAGAATGTCTTTCCAGTTCACCAGTAACCAGGTTCCTGGCAATGATTCCTCGAGCTTTTCCATCTACTTTTACAACATCAAGCATTTCATGCCTGTTGAAAGTCTGGATCTTCCCGCGGTTGATCTGGCGGTTCATTGCTGAATATGCTCCAAGCAATAATTGCTGGCCAGTTTGTCCTTTAGCATAAAAGGTTCTTGATACAAGAACTCCACCGAAAGAACGGTTATCCAACAGTCCACCATATTCACGTGCGAAAGGAACTCCCTGCGCAACACACTGGTCAATAATATTCCCAGAGACTTCTGCCAGTCGATAAACGTTGGATTCTCTCGAACGGTAATCACCACCTTTGATGGTATCATAGAAAAGACGGTAAACAGAGTCACCATCTCCCTGATAGTTCTTTGCTGCATTGATCCCTCCCTGAGCTGCGATCGAGTGAGCTCTACGTGGAGAATCCTGGTAGCAAAATGTTTTTACGTTATATCCAAGTTCTGCAAGCGTTGCTGCTGCGCTTCCCCCGGCCAGTCCTGTACCCACTACGATCACGTCTATATTACGTTTATTCGCAGGATTCACAAGATTGATATCGTTCTTATGATTAACCCACTTTTCTGCCAATGGGCCTTTAGGTGCATTTGATTCAAATATTCCCATAGCTTAAATTTTTTCTAGTACAAAGTGAATATAAAAAGGAATAACAGCGAATGCGAGCGGTACTAATACTGCAAAAGCATAACCTGTTTTTCTAATAAATCCATTGTACTTAGGATGATTAACACCAAGTGATTGAAATCCACTTGAGAACCCGTGTGACAGGTGAAAACCTATTGCCAGCATCGCTACTGCATAGGCGATCGCCCACAGTAAACCATATTGTGCATCCTGAAAGGTTTTGATCGTCAGGGTATAAAGATCTTTAACTTCCTCGCCATTTGCTGTGGTGTAATAAGTATCATCAAGACCTCCAAACTTCATTTCTGCCCAGAACATTGTCATATGAATTACAATGAACGCAAGAATAACAGTTCCAAGGATTCCCATGTTTCTTGAAGACCATTTACTGTTGGTAGATGGTTTAAAGTTTACATATCCCTGTGGTCTTGCCTTACGATTGTGGATCGTTAATAACAATCCATCGATTGCATGAAAAATGATACTAATGTACGTTACGTAGGATAACACTTTAACCGCAGGATTGGTTGTCATGAATAACGCGTATTCATTAAACTGGTCTCTTGCCATATCACTAACTGGTAGTAGAAGTTGCAGATTTCCAAATAAGTGACCTACTAAAAACAGGCACAGAAAAAGGCCGGTGAAAGCCATCCAGTATTTTTTTGCCAGTGATGACTTTAAAAGCGCAGATTTCGCCATAAATGTTTAGAATTATTTTTATATAAGTGCAACAAAAATACGCTTCATTCTAATTTTTAACAAGCTTTCCAAGTCTTTTTCCTGTCTATTTAGACTTAATTTAAAGTACTTTATAATTTGTTGAATCTTTGAAATACAGCGGCTTCCCGAAATTCAATTTCAACGTTTGTTAAATTCAAATTTAGCATGAGTCTGAGGGTTTTAGCAAAAGCTTAACTGAGGCTCCATATCAAAATTTTGTAATTTCACTTTTCACTGTTAAGTTTATGAAAGAAAGAACCGAGAAATTAATTCAGAAACTATCCGAAACATTTGAGGGAGACCCATGGTTTGGGCAATCCCTGATGCGAAAACTGGAGAATGTACCCTACATCATCGGTTATAAAACCTGTATTCCTAAATCACATAGCGTCGCTGAGATTGTCGCCCATCTAATTTGCTGGAAGAAATTTGTGTACGAAAAACTAAAGAACAATGAAGATTTTGATATTTCCATAGATTCTGAAATGGACTGGCCAGAGATTAAGATCCATAGCAAGGAAGAATGGGAAGAACTAAAAAGGAATCTGGTTGCAGCACAATGTCGCATTTATGAAGCATTACACGAAAAACCTGATGATTCTTATCTCTCTACTAAGGTAAGCGGTCGTGATTATGATATGGAATACCTTATTCTGGGAATCCTTCAGCATGATATTTATCATCTTGGACAAATAGGTTTGATAGAAAGTCAGTTAAATAAAACCGAATCAGATAGCGGTGTATTTAAAGCATAATACATGGATTTTATAGATTATTATAGATTACTGGAACTGGAGAGATCTGCTTCACAGGCTGATATTAAAAAGGCCTATCGAAAGCTTGCCAGGAAATACCATCCAGATCTTAATCCAGATAATAAGGATGCCCAGGTGAAATTTCAGCAGATCAATGAGGCGCATGAAGTTTTAAGTGATCCTGAAAAACGTAAGAAGTACGACGAATAC
>NZ_JBLWIM010000012.1:232687-233032 GCF_048381525.1 Christiangramia qingdaonensis | reverse complement strand
GGTGCCAATAGAGGTGCACATTTTAAAGGCCAGGATTTTAATGCAGAGCTACAATTGCGCTTAAGTGAGATCTATAAAGATCAAAAGCAAACGCTTACCGTAAATGGTAAATCTATAAGACTTACAATTCCCGCGGGTGTTGAAAACGGTCAAACGATAAAGATAAAAGGACACGGTGGCCCAGGAGTACAGGGTGGTCCAAAAGGAGACCTGTTCATCACGTTTCAGGTTTTAAATGATACAGACTTCCGCAGGGAAAAAGAACATTTATATGCTACAGAAAATATCTCGTTAACCACTGCGATTCTTGGAGGAGAGATAAAAGTGAAAACATTTGATGGTGAG
>NZ_JBLWIM010000012.1:221742-232628 GCF_048381525.1 Christiangramia qingdaonensis | reverse complement strand
AGGTTTTCCAAAGTATAAAAAGAAGGATCAGTTTGGAGATCTTTTTATTACTTACCAGGTTGATATTCCGAAGAATTTGACCGAAGAGCAAAAGGAGCTGTTTCAGAAACTTAAAAACACGGGCTTATGAAAGAGGAAGATTTAATTCCAGCAGAGGAGATTTGTATTCGTTACCAGGTGGAAAGGCAATTTGTTACATCTCTCAAGGATAGTGGAATCATTGAGATCGTGACGGTGCATGAAACTGAATATATACATTGCGATCATCTGGCTAAATTCGAAAAGATGCGCAGGTTGCATGAAGAGCTTGAAATAAACATACAGGGACTTGAAGCGATTAGTCACCTGTTAGGAAAAGTAGAGCAATTGCAATCTGAGAATATTAGGCTTAAAAACAGGCTGGGTCTCTACGAATAGTTTATAGCTGAATTTGGTAAAGCATAAGTTCTGCAGGATCCTTCGGAATTTTAATGTTCTCTATGTGCTCAAAACCTAGTTTCTCTAATAACTTTTGTGAACCCGTATTATCAAGTCTGGTAATTGCCTGTAAAGCTTTCAAGCTGAAGATATTTTTAGCTGCTTTAACCAGCGTGGTAGTAGCTTCAGAAGCATAGCCTTTTCCCTCGTATTCTGGAAGAAAAGCGAAACCCAGATCAATCTCCTGAAGGCCTTCCCGATCATATAAACCACAGGCGCCAATCTTTACATTATCTACTTTTCGAATCACACAATAATTAGAAAATCCCAGTTTATGTAATTGCGGTAGCATCCTGTCCTTAATATAAGTTCTGGAATCTTCAATATTACGCAGATTGCGATCTCCAATATACTGAAGCCATTTGGGAGAATTGTAAAGCTGGAAAATAAAAGCAGCATCATCCAGAGACATAGGTCTCAAAAATAATCGCTCAGTTTCAAAGCTTCGAAATTCTCCCAATTAGCCAGGTTTTTATTTTACTTCAAAAGTAGATTCTGTAGTGGAGCCGTTCAGTTCGAGAATCATTTTATAAGAGCCTTTTGGAATATAGAATTTCTCGTCCTCAGCTTTAGAAATACTGGTTTTTTCGTCCTGCTTCTCTAGTTTTTTAGCTGAATCTTCTGTAATACTAAGATTATAAGATCCAGTATTGAAGCCTTTGTCTGCTTCGATATTCATCGATTGCAGAGTAGTTCCATCTTCTGTCTGTATTTTCAGTTTCCCATTTCCTTTCTTTGAAGTGTAATAGGTAAATCCTAGTTCAGGAGTATAAGGATCCATCCATTTGCTATAGGAATTCCCCCATCTGTTACTGAACCTGATCTCTTTTTCCGAAGAAATAGTTAGCGCAGATTTGATATCGTCCATATTCATCGCTGCAATTGCGGAAATATCTGCGATATAAAGGGATCGACCATGAGTTCCCACAACCAGATCCTGTTCTTCTTCCTGAACTCGAAGATCGTGAACTGCTACATTAGGAAAATTGGTGCTAAATGCCTGCCAGCTATCTCCACGATCCAGGCTTACATAAAGTCCATTATCTGTTCCTAAATAAAGTACATTCTCATTGGATGGGTCTTCCCGAATCACATTTACAGGAGATATTGGTAAGTTTGCGCTGATGTCTTTCCAGTTCTTTCCTGAATCTTCAGATACATATACATAAGGCTTAAAATCATCAGATCTGTAACCATTTAAACTGGCATAAACACGATCCTTAGAATGTTCAGAAGCGATCACACGCGAAATCCAAAGGTCCTGTGGAAGATCTGCACTTAGTAATTTCCAGTCTGCACCGGCATTATCACTTCCGTAGATATAACCATCATCACTTCCAGTATAAAGTTTTCCGAATTGAAATGGAGATTCAGAAATTGTAGCCAGAGTTCCATAAGGTACATTTCCATCTTTGCCACCACCGGTTAAATCTTTGGAAATACTGGTCCAGCTTTCCCCCTGATCCATACTGCGCATCAACTTATTTCCACCCATATAAAGGATGTCCTGGTTATGAGAAGATAGAAGAATGGGCGTTTGCCAGTTGTAACGATAAGGACTTTCGCCCAATTCGTGTTTTGGATGTATATAAAGACGCTCGCCAGTTTCTCTGTTTATTCTAAAATAATTTCCAAACTGAAAACCGGTATATACGATATCAGAATTTCTGGAATCGATCTCCACCTGCATTCCATCACCGCCCATAATACTTTTGTAGTTGTAGTCTCCGGAAGCGGCCCAGCCATTGCTTTCAGTATTCGTGTGTGGTCCAACCCATACGCCATTATCCTGAAGTCCGCCATATACATTATACGGTTTTTCATTGTCTACATTAACCGTATAAAATTGCCCGACTGAAGGTGAATTGTTCTTTACCCAGTTTTCACCATCATCATAAGAGATATTGATTCCGCCGTCATTCCCGTCAATTAGATGTCCGCTTTTTTCTGGGTTGATCCATAAAGCATGGTGATCTGCATGTACATTTTGAGCATCGATAGAAGTAAAGGTTTTACCTCCATCTTTGGATTTTAGGATAGGCACTCCATATATATAGATCGCATTTTCATCCTGTGGATCCACATGCACCATCCCAAAATAATAACCATAACTATAATAAAGATCATCAAGGTAATCCTCATGGGTGATTTTCCATGTTTTACCGGCATCTGTACTTTTATAGACCTGGGCTCCAATTACTGGCGTATCAAAAAGTTGAGTATTGGCATCTTCCAGGTACGTGGCCAGATCCTGCGGTTTTGCCTCATCTTTCCGGATCATTTCCTTCACTTTCTCTGCGGTATATTTCTTCTGAAAATCATTAGACCGCAGGTAAGTTTCCAGTTGTTTATCATCAAGCTTCAGAAAAGCAGATTTTTTCATATTTCTTAAATCATCTTTTTTAAGTCCGCTTTTATCTGAAGATTTTTTGTCTTCAGACTTTCTTCGATCCTGATTATCTACTATCGCGTAGATCGTATTGGAATCGTAGACAGAAAGACCAATTCTTCCTACTCCGTCGCCTGTTGGAAACCCGGAAGCTTCCGTAGAGATCTTTGTCCAGCTATCCCCGGCATCGGTACTTTTATAAATTCCACTGTTTTTACCACTTTCTCTAAAATCCCATGCTTTACGATCCTTGTCCCAGGCAGCCGCGTACATTTCGTTGTAGTTTTCAGGATTCACCGCAACATCGATGATCCCGGTTTGCTCATTTATAAAGAGGTTTTTGTTCCAGGTTTTTCCACCATCTGTAGTTTTATAGATCCCTCGTTCACTGTTCGAGGAGTAGAGGTGACCAGTTACGCCCACTACCACTTCATCAGGATTTTCAGGATTAATTAGAATTCGACTGATATGATGTGAATCTGGAAGACCCATGAATTCCCAGGTTTCTCCCTGGTCTGCCGACTTCAATAAACCTATCCCGGCGTAGGAAGAACGGGAAGCATTCACCTCACCGGTTCCAACCCAGATCGTACCAGAATTCCAGTCTACAGCGATATCGCCAATATTTTGCGAAGGACTGTTGTCCATCACCGGCGTAAATGAAATCCCGTTATTATTAGTGTACCAAAGACCGCCGGTTGCATAAGCTGCATAGAATTCGGTTGGATCTTCGGGATTCACCGCAAAATCTGTGATTCGTCCACTCATTACGCTAGGTCCAATATTCTGGAGCGGAATGTTCTTTACGATGGATTGCTGGTGTAGTTCCTGTTTTTGTTCGAAGCCTTCTTGTAAAGCTTCTCCGCTAGTAGCAGTTTGTTGTGCAATAATAGGAGAGATCCCTATCAAAAAAGCACCAAGAAAATGGTAAGTTCTTTTCATAATTTATTTTGTAGTGCTTAAAAATAGCAAAACCCGCGCATACCCAAAATTTTAAACGCCTTTAATGGCTTTTGGAGTCAAATCCCTTAATTTTGAAGAAATTGAAAAATACTGTTTATGAAATATGATCGAATAGATTCGAAACTCTTTATAAAGAACCGTAAGAACTTTATGGACAAGATGAAGCCTAAAAGTCTGGCGGTTTTTAATTCAAATGATATTTATCCAATTGGGGCAGACAGCACGATGCCTTTTCAGCAAAACAGAGACCTCTTTTATTTAAGTGGAGTAGATCAGGATGAGAGTATTTTGGTCCTGTTTCCAGATGCTCCGGAAGAGAAGCACAGGGAAATCCTGTTTCTGACTGAAACGAATGAACATATTGCGGTTTGGGAAGGTGCTAAACTTACTAAAGAAGACGCGTTTGATGTGAGTGGTATTCGCACAGTTTACTGGATGAAAGACTTTGAAAAAGTATTTTTTGAAGTAATGACTCAGTGCGATACGGTATACTTAAATACAAATGAGCACTATCGCGCCAATCATGATACCCAGACCAGGGATGAACGTTTTATCAAGTGGTGTAAGGATAAATATCCTGCTCACCAGGTGGCAAAAGCCAACCCGATCCTGCAAAGACTAAGGTCTGTAAAAGATCCTATCGAGCTTGACTTAATGCAGAAAGCATGTAACATTACTGAAAAAGCTTTCCGCAGAACTTTAGGTTTTGTAAAGCCTGGAGTTTGGGAATACGAGATCGAAGCGGAGTATTATCATGAAATGATTCGTAACAGGTCCAAAGGTTTTGCATACACGCCAATTATCGCCAGCGGTAACAGTGCCAATGTTTTGCATTACGTTGAAAATAATAGACAGTGTAAAGCGGGTGACCTTATCCTTCTTGATACAGGAGCAGAATATGCTAATTATTCCAGTGATCTAAGTAGAACCATTCCGGTTTCAGGCCGGTATTCAGATCGTCAGAAAGAGGTTTACAATGCCGTAAACAAAGTTAAAAAAGAAGCGACTAAAATGCTGGTTCCGGGAACTATGTGGAAAGAATATCATGTTGAGGTTGGTAAGATGATGACTTCTGAATTGCTTGCGCTTGGACTTCTGGACAAAGCAGATGTACAGAATGAAGATCCAGACTGGCCGGCATACAAGAAATATTTTATGCATGGTACTTCACACCATATCGGTCTGGATACCCATGACTACGGAATTTTGACAGAACCTATGGAAGCAAACCAGGTATTTACCGTAGAACCGGGAATCTACCTTCCTGATGAAGGCTTCGGAATTCGTCTGGAAGATGATGTGGTCATTCAGGAAAAAGGAGAGCCTTTCAATCTAATGGGAAATATCCCGATCGAGATCGAAGAAATCGAAGACATTATGAATTCTTAGAAAAGGATTTAGAAATTGAAGTTTAGAAATACCGTGAATACCAGACTGCAAATCCTGGGATTCACGGTATTTTAATTTTACACTATTATGAAACTACAATATAAAGACAACGAGATCTTTTATACGATTACGGGAACAGGCCACACGAAAATTCCTTTGGTCTTGCTCCATGGTTTTTTGGAAGATATGACGATTTGGGATGACTTTAAAAAAGGGCTGGGAAAGGAACGGCAAATAATTTGCATAGACTTAGCCGGTCATGGAAGGTCAAAAGATTTTTCAGGATCGCATAGTATGCAGGAAATGGCAAATATTGTAGCTGCTGTTCTTAACGAAACTGGAATACAGAAAGTTAGCCTGGCAGGTCATAGTATGGGTGGCTATGTTGGTTTGGAATTCCTCGATAATTTTCCTATGATGGTGAAAGAAATCATGTTGATTAATTCTACACCATCTGAAGATACTGTAGAACGAAAAAAGATTCGGGACAGGTCTATAGATATAGTGGCGACCAACAAGGATGCTTTTATAAGTATGGCAATTTCCAATTTATTTTCTGCTGAAAGTCGGGAAGTTTTTAAAGATGAAATCGATCATTTTAAACAAGCTGCTTTCAGGTTGAATATTGAAAATATACAGCAAACGCCAAAAGCTATGCGAGATCGAAAAGATCATACTGCGACTTTGAAAAAATTTGAAGGAGGTAAAAGATTTATTGCTGGTGAGGATGATACGCTAATCGAAATTACTGATATTCAGAAGCTGGCAATAGCAACAAATTCAGATCTTACAATTCTTGAAGGAGGTCATAATTCTTGGATGGAAATGTCAGAAAAATTATACAAAAACATGCTTTTTATCGATTAATTTAACCTTTTAATCGAAACATTAACTTTTTTTTATACTTTAGAGTCTTAGAAATCAGAAATTTATACACCTATGAATAAAAAACACTTTAGCTCGTTCTCTGTTACAAAGGTTCAATGCAACTTGTTTGGTCATAAATTAAAAGTTTCTAAAAACATCACGAACCATGTTCACGAATACCAATGCTGCAGATGTGGTATGGAGATGACCGATACGGCTGATGGACTGCTTGCAAGACTTACACCAAAATTTAAAGAAACAAATGCCTATCTGGCAAAAATCCATCAAAAACGACAGCAGGCTTTTTACGCGGAAGCTTCTTAGCAGTTTCAGTTTAGTTCGCTGCTACTTCCGATCTATATTTTTAGAATAACTCTCTTTCTGGCTAAATCAAGATAAAAATACTGTATTGACTTGTTCAATAATAGCCTGTACCCAACCAAATAAGATGATAACATACTGGCCGAAAAGCCGTTTCGGAAACTAATCCTCTTCCTTATCCATTGAATTCCAACCTCTGGCGATTAGTGGTAATTTTTGATTTGCGCGGGTCACCAGGTGCATGCCCTCATTTTCTTCAGTCATATGTCCGATTACAGTTAAATGCGGGTTCCCTTTGATCTTATCGTAATCTTCCTGCGCAATGGTAAATAATAATTCGTAATCTTCACCACCGCTTAAAGCGATCGTAGTGCTATCGATATTGAATTCCTCACAAACTGAGATCACAGCAGGATCCAGCGGAATCTTCTCCTCATAGAGATTGGCGCCTACTCTTGAATTCTTGCAGAGGTGGATGATCTCAGAGGACAAGCCATCACTGATATCGATCATAGAATTTGGCTTTACACCAAGATCGCTCAGAAGCTTAGCGATATCCTTTCGGGCTTCAGGTTTTAATTGTCTTTCAATAAGATAGGTGTACTGCTCAAGATCTGGTTGAGAATTTGGATTCGCTTTAAAAACCTGTTTCTCACGCTCCAGTACCTGAAGACCCATATAAGCAGCTCCAAGATCACCGGTTACCACGAGAAGATCGTTAGGTTTAGCACCATCCCTGTAAACAATATTCTCCTTTTTGGCATGACCAATTGCCGTAACGCTGATCATAAATCCCGATGTAGAAGAAGTGGTGTCTCCACCAATAACGTCGACATTATAAACTTTCGATGCTAATTGTACACCGGCATAAAACTCTTCCAGCGCTTCTACCGGAAACCTGTTCGATACAGCGATAGAAACTGTGACCTGGCTCGCAGTGGCATTCATTGCATAGATATCAGATAAATTAACCATCAGAGCTTTGTAACCCAAATGTTTTAGTGGCATATAAGCAAGATCAAAATGAACACCTTCAATCAAAAGATCTGTGCTTATTACGGTTTCTTCAGCATCAAATTGCAGAACAGCAGCATCATCTCCAATAGCTTTTATCGTAGAATCAAGTTTTGGACTAAAATGCTTGGTTAAGTGTTCGATCAAACCGAATTCACCTAATTCTGAAAGGTTCGTCTTACTTTCCTGACTATTATCAAACATGCAATGAAAATTTAGAATGCAAAAATACAAAGATTAATGCAATTCAGAAGATAGCATGGAAAGCTTCTGAAGTCGCAGAAATATTGCCTTGGTGACTACTGGAATTTCTATCGAAGACTTCTATGATTCAATTCTTAAAACATATTCCTAGTCTATGGTAAACCGCTTGTTTTATAGTATATTTGCACTCAATTTAGAATTAATCTTTATAGCTTATGATTAAAGTTAGCGAAGAGGCTAAAAAGAAAATTTCCGTCCTCATGACCGAAGAGGGTTTTAATGCTACAGCAGACTACGTTCGGGTAGGAGTGAAGAGCGGAGGATGTTCTGGGTTGTCTTATGAACTTACATTCGACAATAGCCAGGCTGAAGGCGATAAGGTCTTCGAAGATAACGATGTTAAGATCGTTGTTGACAAACGCAGTGTACTTTATCTGGCTGGAACTATTTTAGAATATTCCGGAGGATTGAATGGAAAAGGATTTGTTTTTAATAATCCAAATGCACAAAGAACCTGTGGATGCGGTGAAAGTTTTTCACTGTAAAAATTATGTATCGGTTACTACCGATCTTTAATTTAATTAGAATTACGAAGAATGGCATATACTGAAGACGATTTAAAGAAAGAGCTCGAAACCAAGGAATACGAATACGGATTTTATACAGATATAGAATCTGATACTTTTCCTGTGGGCTTGAACGAAGATATCGTAAGAGCAATATCCAAGAAAAAGGAAGAGCCGGAGTGGATGACGCAATGGCGTTTGGAAGCTTACCGGGAATGGGAGAAAATGGAAGAGCCGGACTGGGCTAATGTAAATTATCCAAAACCAGATTTCCAGGCGATCTCTTATTACTCAGCTCCAAATAAGAAACCGAAGTACGATAGTCTTGACGAGGTGGATCCGGAATTACTGGATACCTTTAAAAGGCTGGGGATTTCTCTTGATGAGCAAAAAAAATTAGCCGGTGTTGCAGTTGATGTAGTAATGGATTCAGTTTCTGTAACTACAACTTTTAAAAAGACGCTTGCTGAAAAAGGAATTATTTTCTGTTCTATTTCTGAAGCGATCAAGGAACACCCAGAACTTGTTAAAAAATATCTTGGAACCGTGGTTCCGCAGAAAGATAATTTCTATGCAGCCCTTAACTCGGCAGTTTTTAGTGATGGTTCTTTCTGTTATATTCCTAAAGGCGTTCGATGCCCAATGGAACTATCTACATACTTTAGAATAAACCAGGCAGGAACCGGACAGTTTGAGAGAACGCTGGTTGTTGCAGATGAGAGCAGTTATGTGAGTTACCTGGAAGGTTGTACTGCACCATCCCGTGATGAGAACCAACTGCACGCAGCAGTTGTGGAGCTTATCGCTTTGGATGATGCGGAGATCAAATACAGTACGGTACAAAACTGGTTCCCCGGGAACAAAGAAGGAAAAGGTGGAGTTTTCAATTTTGTAACCAAACGTGGACTTTGTGAAAAAGGAGCAAAGATTTCCTGGACTCAGGTAGAAACAGGATCTGCAGTTACCTGGAAATATCCAAGCTGTATTCTGAAAGGTGATAATTCGGTAGGAGAATTTTACTCAATCGCCGTGACCAATAATTTTCAGCAGGCAGATACCGGAACTAAGATGATTCATCTTGGTAAGAATACTAAGAGTACGATCATCTCAAAAGGTATTTCCGCAGGAAAATCTCAGAACTCTTATCGTGGTCTCGTACAGATCAATGGTAGAGCCGAAAATGCCCGTAACTTTTCACAATGTGACTCCCTTTTAATGGGGAATGAGTGTGGAGCTCACACCTTCCCTTATATTGAAGTTAAAAATAAATCTGCTCAGGTAGAGCACGAGGCTACAACCAGTAAGATCGGTGAAGACCAGATCTTTTATTGTAATCAGCGTGGTATCGATACTGAAAAAGCAATCGCATTGATCGTAAATGGTTTCAGTAAAGAAGTATTGAACAAACTTCCTATGGAATTTGCAGTAGAGGCTCAGAAATTATTAGAGATCTCGCTGGAAGGTTCAGTTGGATAATTGATTCTGAAGACAACTTGATCAATGAGAAGGTTTTTTGAAATAATGATCGTGGCTATTTTGTTCGTATCCTGTCAGGATGATGAGCAAAAGGAACTGGATATCGAGCCTGTAACTGCTAAAGTTCAGGATAGTCTGGAAGTGCTTCAGGGAGACTTTGTTTATGTAGCTGATGCTGCTGTACTACGAGGAGAGAATTTCGTGTACGGTGTTAAACAGGATTCCGTTGCAATGCTACTTTCAGAAAAAGTAAGCGATCTGAAATCTGATGATTTTGAGATGATCCCGGTTCGTGTTAGAGCCAAGATCATGGCTAATCCAAGACTGGAAGGCTGGGATGAGATCATCGAAATTAAGGAGATCCTGGAAATTTCAGGCGCCAGTATTTCAGATTCAATAGATAAATAAAAATAGAATATCAAACAGTCTGCTTCGGCAGATTCAGAAATAACAGACATGCTTAAAGTAAAGAATTTACACGCCAGTATTGAAGATAAAGAGATCCTGAAAGGAATTAACCTGGAAATCAAACCAGGAGAGGTTCATGCGATCATGGGGCCAAATGGTTCCGGGAAAAGTACCCTTTCTTCGGTAATCGCAGGAAGAGAAGAGTATGAAATGACTGAAGGTGAAATGATGTTCGAAGGGGAAGACCTGAACGAACTTGATCCTGAGGAAAGAGCTCACAAAGGAGTGTTCTTATCATTCCAATACCCTGTGGAAATTCCTGGTGTCTCTGTAACCAATTTTATTAAAACAGCGATCAACGCTCAAAGAAAGGCGCACGGGCAACCGGATATGCCTGCGAATGATATGCTGAAAATGATTCGTGAGAAATCTGAAATGCTGGAAATCGATAGAAAATTCCTTTCCAGATCATTGAACCAGGGTTTCTCAGGAGGAGAGAAAAAACGTAACGAGATCTTCCAGATGGCGATGCTTGAACCAAAATTATCTATTCTTGATGAAACAGATAGCGGACTTGATATCGATGCTCTGAAGATCGTTGCAAATGGCGTGAACAAACTTCGCTCTAAGGATAACGCGGTATTGCTTATTACGCATTACCAGAGATTGCTTGATTATATCGTACCAGATTACGTACATGTATTGGTGGACGGAAAGATCGTAAAGTCTGGAGGAAAAGAACTTGCTTACGAACTGGAAGAAAGAGGATACGATTGGGTAAAGCAGGAAACAGTTTAATACTCGAGTCGAGA
>NZ_JBLWIM010000012.1:204898-221699 GCF_048381525.1 Christiangramia qingdaonensis | reverse complement strand
AGATAAATTGGTCTCGTCATTTTTAGCCTTTGAGGAAAATCTGGACCCGAACGAGAATCTGGATACTTTAAGAAACGAAGCGATCAAAAATTTTGAAACGCTTGGCTTTCCTGGTAGAAAAGACGAAGACTGGAAGTATACCTCACTAAATTCGGTATTGAAACATGACTATAGTGTTTTTCCGAAGAAAGAAGATGCGATCGAGTATCGTGATATCAAGAAATATCTTATCCATGATATAGATACTTATGACCTGGTTTTCATCGATGGGATCTATTCTTCTCATCTATCGCAGACCACGCACGATAAGATCGATGTATGTTTGATGTCTGCTGCGCTTAATAAGGATAAGTACAGTGCGGTCATTGAAAATTATTACAATAAAGTTGCTCCAAAAACAAGCCTCAATTCGCTGAATACAGCATTTGCCAGAGAAGGAGCTTTTATACATATACACAAGAATACGCAGGCAGATAAGCCTATCCAGATCATCAATTTTGCTACTGGAAATGAGTCTGCGCTAATGTTGCAGCCTAGAAACCTGGTTGTTGTGGATGAGAATTCTCATGTGCAGATCATTGAAAGGCACCAAAGTCTTACAGATCACCCGGTGCTTACGAACTCTGTTACCGAGATCTTTGCTGATAAAAGAGCAATTGTAGATTATTATAAGATTCAGAATGATAAAGCTTCAGCGTCTTTAATTGATAATACATTTATCAATCAAAAATCTGAAAGTCACGTTTCTGTGCATACTTTCTCTTTTGGAGGGAAGCTAACCAGAAATAATTTAAACTTCTACCAGAATGGAGAACGTATAGATTCTACCATGAAGGGAGTTACCATCATTGAAGACAATCAGCACGTAGATCACAACACACTGGTTCATCATATCGAGCCTAATTGTGAAAGTCACCAGGATTACAAAGGAATCTTTGATGACAAATCTGTTGGAGTGTTCAATGGGAAAGTTGTTGTAGAGAAAGAAGCACAGAAGACGAACGCTTACCAGTCTAACAACAATATCCTTGCAAGTGACAAGGCGACGATCAACTCAAAGCCACAATTAGAGATCTTTGCAGATGATGTACGCTGCAGCCACGGTTGTACGATCGGGCAGCTTGATGCAGAGGCTTTATTCTATTTGCAATCCAGAGGTATTCCGCGTAAGGAAGCCAGAGGATTACTTATGTACGCATTCGCGAATAACGTACTGGAAAGTGTAAAGATTCCGGAAGTTAAGAAGCGTATTAACAAGCTAATCGCCAGCAAACTTGGAGTCGAACTAGGTTTCAATTTATAAATCAATAAAACTATACGAGGATGAGTCAGTCAACTCAGGTCAGAAAAATAGATGTTGAAACGATCCGTCAGGACTTTCCAATTCTTGGACGTGAGGTGAATGGCTATCCATTGGTTTATTTCGATAATGCTGCGACTGCACAAACACCTAAGCAGGTGATGGATGCTATTGTAGATTATTATTCGAATTATAACGCCAATATTCATCGTGGAGTTCATGCGCTTTCGCAGGAAGCGACAGATAAGTATGAGCAGGCCAGAATAAAAATTCAGCAACATTTTAATGCTGAACATGCTCACGAGATCATTATGACCTCGGGTACAACACATGGGATCAACCTTGTGGCGAATGGTTTTTCTTCTTTACTGAAGTCTGGAGATGAAATCCTGGTTTCAGCAATGGAGCATCATTCGAATATTGTGCCATGGCAAATGCTGGCTGAGAAGACCGGTGCTAAGCTGAAGGTCATCCCGATGAACGAGAAAGGAGAACTGATTCTTTCTGAATACAGAAATTTCATTAGTGATCGTACAAAACTAGTCTTTGTAAATCATGTTTCCAATGCCCTTGGAACCGTGAATCCAATCAAAGAGATTATTGATATTGCTCATGATGCTGGTGCTGCTGTTTTAATCGACGGAGCCCAGGCATCGCCGCACATCAAAGCCGATGTTCAGGAGCTTGATATAGACTTTTATGTAGTTTCAGCGCATAAGATGTGTGGACCTACAGGTGTTGGAATGTTATACGGTAAACAGGAATGGCTGGAAAAATTACCTCCTTACCAGGGTGGTGGTGAAATGATCGCTACAGTAAGTTTTGAAAAAACGACCTATGCCGGTCTACCTCACAAATTTGAAGCGGGAACGCCGAACATTTGTGGTGGAATAGCTTTTGGAGCGGCCCTCGACTATATGAACTCTATTGGCTTTGAGGAGATCGCTTCCTACGAAGATGAATTGCTTCAATATGCAACAAGCAGGCTGAAGGAGATCAAAGGAATGAAGATTTATGGGGAAGCTGCCGAGAAGACGGCGGTGATTAGTTTTAACGTTGAAGGATTGCATCCATACGATATTGGAACGCTATTAGATAAAATGGGAATTGCGGTTAGAACCGGGCATCATTGTGCACAACCGGTAATGGATTTCTTTAAGATTCCCGGTACAGTAAGAGCATCCTTCGCATTTTACAATACGAAAGAAGAGATCGATACATTCATGGAAGCGTTGAAAAAGGCTTTGATGATGTTACAGTAATTGTTTTATCTTAGGGAACAAATTATTACTATGGATCCATCAATTCTCTTATTTATCTGGCAAACTCACTGCATCATAGCTTTATTGCTGGTTTTATACATTATTTTTAGAGTGAATTCTATCTTCTGGCTAAAATTGGCTTGGGTTTTAGCAATCCTGTTCGTGCCATTTATCGGATCTATTGCTTATTTAATTATCGGGAAAAAATCTTTAGAAGTAGCTTAATGTTTTCCGTTGAAATACATCAAATTGGCGCCCTCGTGGCGCTTTTTTTCGTAATATGCTTTATCTAAAATCCCAGTTATGAAACTTTCAATACTATCTTTTATTCTAATGTTTTTCACTATTAATGACTGTTCTAATGAAGGTCAGGAAGAAATCAAATCTGTAAGCTATAAAACTTATACACGCGGATCTTCTTCCACTTATACTATTACTTCGGAAGAGATCAAAGTGAAAAGCACTGGAGTTCAAACAAAGGAAAATTCAGAAGCAATCTCAAAGCAAGACTGGGAGATGCTCACTTCAGAAATAAAAAAAATTGATACCTCCAACTTGGAAGATCTAAAGGCGCCAACAGAGTCCAGGGCAAGTGATGCAGCAGCCCATGCTGAACTAAGTCTGAACATTGGAAATTCTGAATTTAATTCTTCCACCTTTGATCACGGTAATCCCCCCGAGGCTTTAAAACCATTAGTACAGGCTATTTTAAGATTGGCAGAAAATGTTGAATAGCAGGTTATCATGTCGTACTTTTGTGCAAAATTGAGTTATGACAATTCAGGAAAAACAGGATGAAGTTATTGAGGAGTTTGCAATGTTCGACGACTGGATGCAGCGTTATGAATATATGATCGAACTTGGGAAATCACTTCCGCTAATAGACGAAAAATATAAGATCGAAGAGAATCTTATAAAAGGATGTCAAAGTAAAGTCTGGGTTCATGCAGAGCTTGACGGTGATCGTTTGTTATTCACCGCAGATAGCGATGCGATCATTACCAAGGGAATTGTTGCGATCCTGATAAGAGTATTTTCAGATCAACATCCCTCTCAAATCATTGAAGCAAACACTCAGTTTATTGATGAAATTGGTCTAAAAGAACATTTGTCTCCCACCAGAGCAAACGGACTTGTAAGCATGATCAAACAATTAAAAATGTATGCTTTGGCATATCAAACACAATTGAATTAAGATGGAGCAGGAAATAAATACACAGGAATTGGGAGAGAAGATCGTTACAGTCTTAAAGACGATCTATGATCCGGAAATTCCGGTAGATATCTACGAATTAGGTTTGATCTATGACGTGATGGTATCTACAGATTATGACGTAAAGATATTAATGACGCTCACTACGCCTAACTGTCCGGTGGCAGAAACCCTTCCACTAGAAGTGGAAGAGAAAGTAAAGTCTCTGGATATGGTAAAAGATGCTGAAGTGGAGATCACTTTTGATCCACCATGGAGCCAGGATCTAATGAGCGAAGGAGCAAAACTTGAGCTGGGATTGCTCTAAAAACACTTTATGGCTGAAGAAATTGTAAATAGAATCGCCGAAAGTAAACTGGTGACCTTTAATCTTGAAGATTTTTATCCAAAAGGGGAGCGTATCGTTTTTGATATTAGCGACTGGTTACTCGAAGGTTTTGTGCTGAGAGAGAAAGATTTTAGAGAACAGGCCAAAAATCATGATTGGGAACAATATGAGGATGCTTATGTTGCCCTGGTATGTTCTACAGATGCGATCGTACCGTCGTGGGCTTTTATGTTAGTTAGCTCTTATTTACAGGGCGTTGCTAAAAAGACTATTATTGGTGACCTTGAAAACCTGGAAAGTCATCTTTACCAGGAGGTGATCGATCGTTTGGATGTTAGTGAACTTGAGGATAAGCCGGTAATAATCAAGGGATGTTCCAACAAACCAGTTCCAAAGAATGCTTATATAATGATCATGCAGAAACTACAACCCGTAGTTAAAAGCTTAATGTATGGAGAGGCTTGTTCTTCAGTTCCACTCTATAAAAAACCTAGAAAATAGTAATGAAGAAAGTTTTATTCACAGCCGTTGCGTTGTTTTTATTTGGATCCTCTTTTGCACAGGAAGAAAACGATTCTATCCCAGCTAATGGATGGCAAAAAGAAGGAAATGTTCAGTTATTATTTAATCAATCTGCCTTCAATAAAGAATGGACAGGCGGTGGAACTTCCAGTAACGCTGGAAATCTTACTGTAGATTACCAGTTCAATTATCGTAATGATGATTTCACCTGGGACAATAGAATTCTCGGGAATTACGGACTTACAAAAGTAAAAGACGATGAATTTGAGCGCAAAACGAGTGACCGGCTCGAATTGAACAGTATCGCCGGGAAGCAGATAGAAGACAGGAATTTTTATTATTCATGGTTTTTAAACTTCAGAACTCAGTTTGCTAAAGGTTATGAATTTTCCGAAGATGCTGAAACCGGAGAAGCTATTAGAACTGAAACCACTCATTTTCTATCACCAGGTTATTTACAAACCGGTCCTGGGATGATGTATAAGAAAGGTGATAATTTCATGGTTAATCTAGCTCCGGCAACGGCAAGATTGATCTTTGTGGACAGTGACTTTACAAGCCGTGCAGGTTATGTAGATGGTGATTACTTTGGAGTGGATGAAGGAAAAAGTACCAGGTTCGAACTAGGCGCTGCACTTACCGGTTTCTTAAGCTATGAGATCCTTGAAAATGTTGAAATGGAGCATTCACTAGCTTTGTATTCAAACTACCTCGAGAACCCGGAGAATGTAGATATTGATTATTTACTGAATCTTAATATGGGTATCAATGATTACCTTTCTGCAAACCTGATATTCCAGGCGATCTATGATGATAACGCTGTTGGCGCATTCCAGATTCGTGAAGTATTTGGAGTCGGGATCAATTTCGGATTCTAGATAAAACCTATAGATTTATGAAAAGCCCGTGAACTTCACGGGCTTTTTCAGTTAAATTTTTGTTGAAGTATGGCGGCTTCGAACCCAGAAGCTATCTAATGATTATCTTTGTATTTATGATTGAAAAAACCGACCTGTCCTTTGAAAAAGCTGTTCTTGTAGGTATAGTTACCAAAGATCAGAACGAGGATAAACTTGAAGAATACCTGGACGAGCTGGAGTTTCTAACTTTCACCGCTGGTGGTGAAGTGCAGAAACGTTTTACGCAGAAGATGGACATGCCGAATCCTAAGACCTTTATTGGAACCGGTAAGATGGAAGAGGTGCGTGAATTCGTGGCAGAACATGAAATTGGTGCTGTGATCTTTGATGACGAACTTACACCAGCTCAGCAGAAGAACATTGAAAAAATACTAAAAGCTAAAATTCTGGACAGGACTAACCTGATCCTTGATATTTTCGCACAGAGAGCAAAGACCAGTTACGCCCGTACGCAGGTGGAACTGGCGCAATATGAATACTTATTGCCAAGACTTGCCGGTATGTGGACTCACCTTGAGAGACAGCGTGGTGGTATTGGTATGCGTGGTCCTGGGGAAACAGAGATCGAAACCGACCGTCGTATCGTTAGGGATAAAATATCTTTACTGAAGAAAAAACTGGAAACTATCGATAAGCAGATGGAAGTACAGAGAGGTAACAGAGGACAGCTGGTTCGGGTAGCTCTGGTAGGATATACCAACGTAGGGAAGTCTACCTTGATGAATGCGATTAGCAAGAGCGAGGTTTTTGCTGAAAATAAACTATTCGCCACGCTGGACACGACAGTAAGAAAAGTAGTGATTCGCAACCTGCCATTTCTGTTAAGTGATACCGTAGGTTTTATTAGAAAACTGCCTACTCAGCTAGTGGAATCTTTTAAATCTACACTGGATGAAGTTCGTGAAGCAGATCTTCTCCTGCACGTAGTGGATATCTCTCATGCAAATTTTGAAGATCATATCGCTTCTGTTAATCAGATTCTTACTGAGATCGAAGCTTTAGGCAAACCAACCATTATGGTCTTTAATAAGATCGATGCTTACGAACCTGAAGAGATTGAGGAAGATGATCTTGTAACCGAGAGAACTTCAGCGCATTATACGCTAAAGGAATGGAAGAAAACCTGGATGAATAAAATGGGCAATAACGTGGTCTTTATTTCTGCTACTGAAAAAGAGAATTTTGAACACTTTAGGAAAAGAGTATACGAAGCCGTTCGTGAAATTCATATCACACGATTTCCATACAATAATTTCCTTTACCCGGAATATGATAAATACGGCGAGACTAAAGAATAGTTAGCTCAAAAATTTTATCCCGGTAAGATCTTCAGAAACAGCCCATAATTTTGCGGCTGTTTCTTTGTTTTTAGCCTGCCTGGCGATTTCAGCTTTTGCAGGCTTCCCTTTCATTTCTCTAAAACCATCAGGCCCAATATAGCTACCACCATACAATTCTTTATCTAAAGCTGCCTTAAGTGTAGGTTGCGCCCCTTTTTCCGCAGAATGAGAGATGAATGGTTCCACGGGTTTGGCGATAAGCATAAGCCATCCCGGCAAATGTCGCATCAGTTCAGTAGAAGAAACACCTGGATGAGCGGCTAGTGAACTTACATAGCTTAAAGAATTAGCTTTTAATCTTCGTTCCAGTTCTAAACTAAAAAGCAGGCAGGCAAGCTTGCTCTGGCCATAAGCTTTAAATTTTGAATAGGACTTTTCACTCTGCAGATCATTAAAATCAATTTCGGCATTTTTGTTAGCGATAGAACTCAAGGTCACGATCCTGGAGCTTTTCGAAGTAGTCAATTCTTCCTCTAATAAACCAGTAAGTAGAAAATGCCCTAAATAATTCACTCCTAATTGAAGCTCAAAACCATCTTCAGTTTTTTGATAAGGAGGCATCATCACACCAGCGTTATTTATAAGAAGATCAAGTTGATCATTTTTAGTTTTAAATTTTGAAGCAAAGGATCTTACAGATTCCAGACTTGCAAGGTCTAGTTCCAGTATCTCTAGTTTAGCATTTCCATGCCAGTTCAGAATTTGTTGCCGGGCTTCTTTGGCTTTTTCCAGGTCTCTGCAGGCCATGATCACCTTGAAGCCTTCTGCCGCAAGAGCCTTTGTAGTTTCGAAGCCCAGGCCGGCATTCGCTCCTGTTACAATTGCCGTTGGTTGTTCGTTACTAGATGTTTCTGAATACTGAAATTCTTTCATGAATAGTTTTTTGATACTTCGGAAAGATCTTTTAGATCGATTATTTCTTATTTTTAAAAGATACAATGTATATCATGAAAAGTCTTCTACTCCTCTCAATTTTAGTATATAATTTGAATATGCAGGCGCAATCCCTTCAGGGTTCCTGGAAGCTTGCTGCGGAAAATGGCAAGGCAGTGACAGGTAAAGAGGTAATTCGTATTTATGCCGATTCCTATTTTACTGAAGGTGCAAAAGATCCAGAGTCTAATGAATTTCTCTGGGCACGTGGAGGGGAATATCATAAGAAAGACGATCAGGTTCGTATTGATTTTAACACGAAGCAGGAAAAACCTTCAGCAGCATTAATTGCACATAAGATCCAATTCGAGGAGGAGAACAGTTTCAGTATAAAGCATGGCGAAACCAATCAGAAATGGATAAGGGTTTCAGGAAATAAAAATGAATTATCCGGAAATTGGGTAATCACGGGTAGAGAGAGAAATGGTGAAATGAATCAGTTGAAACCTGGTGATCGCAGAACTATCAAAATGCTTGGCGGTGATCGTTTCCAATGGGTAGCATTTAACTCGGCAACCGGAGAATTTTTTGGTACTGGCGGTGGAACTTATATTGCAAAGGATGGAAAATATGTAGAGAATATAGAATTTTTCTCCCGGGATGCCAGTAGAGTGGGAGCGAGTCTCGATTTTAAATATAAAGTCGAAAACGGCAATTGGATACATTCAGGAAAAAGTTCCAAGGGTGATCCTATCAAAGAGATCTGGTCGCCTTATGCTGAAGCTTATTCCAGAAACTAATAAATAGAATGCTCGAATTTAAAATTCAGCTCTTTTTGAAATCTTTCTGAACTTACTATTTTACCTTCTGAAGACTTTTCATCACTGAAATGAGGAACTTCAAGTTCCCTATCCTGGGCTATTTTCGTATAATAATCTTCACGTGTAGGATGGTCTGGGTGTACCAGGTTAAATATACCATTGGTAGCAGGTTTCTCGATTAAAGCAATAATTGCTTTGATGCAATCACGACGATGTACGAGATTTACCGGGGCTTTTGGAGAACTAAGATCCTTTTTGCCAGAAAGCTGATTCACAGGATGACGATCATCACCTATCAAACCACCAAAACGTAGAATTTCAGTTTTAAAGTTTTCATTATTCAGCAACAATAATTCGGCATTACGTAACTGAACGGCTATATTGGAAGAATTATCGGTTTCAGTATTTTCATTGACCTCTGGAAAACCAGGTTCATTTTTATAGACAGAGGTCGAACTCACGAAAATGATCCTTGGACAATAACTTTTCTCCAGGTAAGGAACGATGGTTCTAACTTTTGAAACGAAGTCTGCTTCAGGATTTTTTCTAAGCCCGGGAGGGATATTCACGACAATACAGTCAGACTTGGATAGAAAAGACCTGATGTCTCCCTGTATTCCTTTTTCATACAATTTGATCGTGTAGGGAACGAGTCCGGCGGCGTGAAGATCACCAAACTTTTCATTTCTGGTAACTGAAGCTTTTACCTCATGGTTCAAGGCTCTTAATTCTTTTCCAAGCTCAAAACCAAGCCATCCACATCCTAAAATCGCAATCTTCATTTATTCCTTTATTCTTATGGTTTTCTTTAAAATTGTAGCATCATTCAGAACGAATGGCCGTGGAATCATATCCTTCGGTCTTTTTTCAAGCTTTAAATCTTCGTTATCGAAGAGATCGTAAGCCGATTCGTAAAGTACAAATTCTGGCTCATCTTCTGGTGCTATTGCGAATTCAATTCGCAAAGTATCCCGGTTTGACGCGTAATAAGTAAGAATTCGTTCTTTCCAGCGCTGCGTATGCATATTAAAATATTGTTGTCCTAATTGTTCATTTTCAGCTTTAAGATCGTTTACTCTAAACTCCTTAAAATCCACATCCCGGATTTCATATAATTCCAGGCGGTTTATGTCCCGATTTGGTGCGATCTTTAAGGAATAGGACTTCAAATTCGTTAATGTGTCGGTTTCGAATTCTTCCAGTAGGATTGCAGGTTCGGGAATTCTAACATCCGGAGCGCTGGATTTTCTTCGGAAATTACTGCCGTATTTACTGCTGAAATTGGATTCTGTCCCTGAATTTTCTGTGCCTTCAGGAAAATAAGAGCTCGTCCAGGAATCTTCCATTTCATCATAACTATACCAGAAGTTAGCCTGCTGGTCGAGGTCCTTCAGATACACCAAACTATTAGGTTTAGGTCTTTCCGAAGAAAAGTCTGAGTAATAATGCGCTGTAAAAAGCAAAATATTAAAAACCAGAAAGCATAAAACTGCGAAGGATTTGAGCTTTCTGAAGTATCCAAAAAGCGGCAGCAGGAATAGAAACACCAGGCTTACCAGAATTGCGGTAAGAAAAAGGGTTTTCAGACCCAATGCGACCGGTAAACTCCAGATGAAGGGTAGAAGTAAAATAATGGCGGGAAAGCTCAATAAGACCATTAAAATGCGGTTTGGTCTCTTTTGTCTTGCCATTACAAAGAGCTGCAATAGTCCGAAGAATACAGGAATGATAAAATATGCAGCTCCTTTAAGATATATAGCAACTAGTGTACAGATCACCAGCCATAATGCAAGTGGCGCTATAAATATGGAAGCTTTATGTGATCGTTTGCGAAACCAATGGTAGGTTATAAAACTAATTGACAGGGAAAGAAAGATGATCAGGGCGATGTACCAGTAGCCGTTGTACGTAAACCCATGTTCCATTTCTGAGTATTCCGGGTAAATAAATAGACAGAACTGCCAGAACGCCCAACTTAGAAAACCTGATAAACTAGTGCTGATTAACATGGGCAAAAAACCTTTAAATATTTCAGTAATACTCAGGCGGTCTCTTCGAATTCCGTAGATGACAAGGATGAGGAAAATCGCCGTGGCGACGATCAACATGGGCAAGATCCAGTCGAAAGGATATTTTACGAACTCCCCAAATGGCAGATTGAAATATATAAGATCCCTGTCACTGGATAAATTTTTAAGATCTGCTTCGCTAAAATGGGCAAGCAGCGGCAAAAGATAGCTACCTTGATGAGCCAGGGTTTCGGGATCCAGATTTCTGGGAGTATCATTCGCAGTGTGATAGTCAAAATGATCATCTATAAAAGCGAAATTATACCCGCTAATATTACCCTTTTCACGCAGGACGGTAAGATCTGTGTCGTTTGGAAGCATTTTATAAATACTGTAGGCAAGAGAGTTGCTAACTGGATATTCAACGTTCGCATCTGCAAAAGCTTCAATTAACTTCGCATTCTTGCCGTTAGTTTCCAGAAGCATAAATGGATTTCCACCGCTTCCCCTTGCTTCAAAATTAAGTGCTACCTGTACATCTTTCGCCCACGGATGATCCCTAACAAAGATTTCTGCGCCTATTAAACCAATTTCCTCTGCATCTGTAAAGAGCAAAATAATATCATTCTTAGGTTGAATTTCCCTTTCGCGGAATGCCCTGATACTTTCTAATATGGTAGCCACACCACTTCCTGCATCACTCGCACCTGGTGAAGAATGTGTAGCGCTGTCGTAATGAGTCATTAATACCAACGCATCATCATCTCCTGAACCTTTAATTCTGGCAAGGATGTTTTGGGGTTTGCTTAAAATAGCACTGGAATTTAGAAAATAATCTTCCTGAGTTTGTACTTCCAGACCCATTTTCTGCAATTCCTGTACGATATAGTTGCGAACTTTTGGATGCTCACTGCTCCCAACATAATGTGGTTGCTGTGCAATAGCTTCCACATGCTGGAAAGCTCTTGAAGTTGAATATTGATCTAAAGGAATTTCTTCGGAAAGCCTTGCCTGGGGAGCATCGAAATTAAAACTTAGCCAAACTGCTACAAAAATTAGCAAGAAAGCTATTAAGCCGGAAAATTTAGAGTTCATGCAATGAGGATCAAAGTTTTAAAGTTAATTAAGTTTTTGAAATATGAATAACAGAATAACTGTCATACATAACAAATCGAAAAACCTTATATTTAAGTAATTGGTAATCAAATAAATAAATTATGGGTATTAAAAGTTTTATGGGTAAACGAGCGGAGCCTGAAAAGCCTGCAGAAGTTCCAATGCTGGTAAGAGATTATATGACCGAGAAGCTTATCACCTTCAGGAAGAATGAAAATATCATGGATGTCGTAGAGAAATTAATTAAACATGGCATCTCTGGTGGCTGTGTGGTGAATGACAGGAATGAATTGCTGGGAATTATTTCTGAAGGCGATTGTATGAAACAAATTTCTGACAGCAGGTATTACAATATGCCAATGACAGATCTCACGGTTGGGAAACGAATGATTAGTAATGTAGAAACTATAGATGGAAATATGAATGTTCTTGATGCTGCGAAGATCTTTATCGAAAAGAAATTCCGAAGATTTCCTATTGTGGAAAATAATCAGTTAATAGGTCAGATTTCACAGAGGGATGTTCTTAAAGCTGCTCTAAGATTAAAATCACACACCTGGAGTTATTGATCTTTTCTTCTTATTTCTGCCTTTCTCATGGGCATACCATCGATCAAACTGATTAACTTTTTGGTTTGAAGTATTTCCTGTTGCCTTAGTTTAATTCCTCCATCCAGTCCAAGTAGGAACACTTCAAATTCAGTTTTTCTGGAAATTTTTAGTTCGTTTTTTAAGGATGAACTTACCCATTCTGAATTTTCTGGATAATTTTTTTTGTACCGATCTTTATGAGCCTGTATTACCAAAAGTTTTCTTTCTGAAAGCTCGCTAGGTTCTTCGGTAAGTAGTTCCAATTGCTTTGTTAAGAGATCTAATTCAGGTTCATCAGCGTACACAACAATGATTCGGTTTTGCCATTGGTATTGTTGCAGATCCTGCGCTTTTGAAGTCATTCCGTAGAAAATTAAAATGAAGAGTAAAGTGAGATTCCGCATACATCAAAAGTTAGGCTTTTCAATCTGAAGTTCATTATATCAAAATCTTAATTTCTTCTTACCAAGGCATAAAAGTCATTTTCAAGCGGAAGATATCCCATGTCATACACAAAGAAGTATTGCTTTCCTGTTTTCGTAGTATAAATGCTGGTGAAGAATTCAAAGTTAAATCCTCTGGAAAGTAATTTAGATTTAGCAACCGAAGTTTTATCACCGGGATTTAATTCCTGAAGTATGCGGTAATTTTTCCGCAGCGAGTTATTCGTATTCCTAATGAGGTTACTTGCATCTTTATTCATTCTGTTGTGATATGCATTACGGCAATAATCACTACAGAATTTTTTATCTGTTCTTCCAACGATTTTTTCGTTGCACTCCTCGCAAGTCTTTTGCATAGGGAAATATACTAAAAAGCTTTTTTATATGTTGCAACACCGTTGTTTTCTAGTAGAAAAGATGCGTATAATAGATGGGCATCCATACATCCTCATAGGTGCTTTTCGTAAAGATGGTTTCAGTTTGTTCAACATTAATGTTTATACCGGTCTCGGTTACCGCAGAGGTATTCAGACTTATTTTCCATTCGTTATCATTCAACTTCTCACCAACAATCTCTCCCTGTTCTACAACTGTAATATTAGCAATGCTCCCAGAAATACCTGTTACGACCTTATATTCTGAAAAGTTATCTGAATTAATTAGAAACTTGTTAGCATTTGCGTCTACTTCAAAATATATAATTCGAGTAATTTCGTCATCTACAGCTTCGGGAATAGGATCCTCATATTGAAGCAATTTGAAAACCAGCTTATTACCAGGCTTCACGTCCATCTCGAGATTGTTAGAATCTGGTATAGCATCAATCTGAAGTCTTGAGTTTTCGAAAAATGCGTGGTAATTTTCAAGACTTTTATCTGTAGTAAAATGTGTACGGACAGATCGTTCAATAACATGAATATCATTCGTTTCGTCATACATATATTCCGCGCCTTCAATACTTAAATCTGTTATCGCGGTCGAAGGACAGCAACCTTCCGTAATAGCTTCTCCTTCTACCGAAAATGTAAATATTTCTTCATCTGCATACATCACCGAAAAATCAGCATCATTAAAAGTATAAATTACAAGAGTTTTCTGTTCATTCTTTTCAATAACCTGGAAATCGGCATCAAGATTATTAGAAGTTTCAACTACGGTTATTCCTTCAGAAGATGCTATGTTATCAAAGATGTTTTCACCGGTATTGCTATCTATGATTTGGAAGTTTAAATCGGCATACCCTGCGTCACAGATCGTTGCTGAACAGTCCTCATCATCATCTGTCCCGCAGGATTGTAAAAAAGCTAAACTAAATAGTAGAAAATATTTTGCTAGAGATCTCATAAGGGAGTTTTATCATTTAGGCGGTTAGTTAGTAAATTTTATTGCGGCTGAAATATTCCTGAATCCTGAAATTTTATACTTCCAGAAAATTCTTCTTCCCCTTCATTAATGGTGATATCTGCGGTTACATCGAAGCTTATATTCCATTTCATGGAACCTGTTTTATCGGCATTGCTGGCAGCAGCCTGAAAAAAAATCTAGCTAAGAAATCTATAATCTGACTCTACCGAAAAAGAAATTATCTTTAATAAAATTAAAGATATGCTAAACGACATTAATCCTAAATTACCAATGCGTGACAAAAATTCAACAAGAGAATATTATCTCAAATTGGGATTCAAAGAATTTGGCGAAAATGACTATGATGGTTACTTAATGCTTCAAATGGATAAGATACAAATTCATTTTTTTGAATTTAAAGCACTTAATCCAAATGAGAATTACGGACAGGTTTATATAAGAACTGATAATATTGAAAAATTGTATAAATCATTAATAGACAAAACAATACCTATACATCCAGCCGGAAAATTAGAAACTAAAAACTGGGGACAAAAAGAATTTGCCTTTTAGATCCTGATAACAATTTATTGACATTCGGACAGAGTATTTGAATATTTAGTTATTGACAGCTGCCAATGACTGTTAATTGCCGCTTAATCCTTAATACCTATATTTTTTGTGTATTATCTATGTTTAATGCTGAATTTCTTTTGGTGGTGGAGGTGGAGGAGGAAATTTATTGGGATAATCTAATATTAATTTTAACTGTAATGAATCTGAATGTTTATGATTTAATTTATCAAATTCCCGACTTATCCTAATTATATGTTTCTCTAAATAGCTAGCGGTTCTGCTACTATCTATTAAAATCTTTATTGTAGCTTTCCGTGTACTTTGAGAATGATTTGGAATTTTGCCATTATTAAAATAGTGTTCATGTAGCTGATCATATAGTTTAGCAATTGAATAATTCTTACCGATTATAATAGAATCTTCAGTAATATTTAAAAAATTACGTTCCTTAAAAAGCCCCCAATCATACCTTAATGGAATAACTTTTCTTATTAATTTCTTATCTCTTATCTCGAAATAAGGAAGTGAATCTTCTTGATGAATTTCATCAACTAGTCTTTTAATCTCTTTGAATTTTAACTCAGTATCCTTGAGACTTATTTTCTTTAATTTATTAGAATTATACCAACTTTTATTAGGGTAGAAAATGGTATCATTCATTGCTGCCTGAGAAAATCCACTGGAAGAGAGTTGAAATACAAAGAATAATATGAAGAATCTTCTCATAAAAATAAAGGTTTTATACGTTTTCAAACACTTACAAACGCAAGTAAACAACTACAAGTGCTTTACGACCGATTAGTCTTTGCTCTTCACTACATCTTTGTACTGTTGAAATGAACGAATGATTTTCAACTGCAATAAAATCTTCAGTTATGAGCACTTTAAGAAACACAGTACAATTGATCGGGCATGTAGGGAATGAGCCTGAAATCGTAAACCTTGAATCTGGAAAGAAATTAGCCAAATTTTCCGTAGCCACCAATGAAAGTTATAAGAATTCAAAAGGTGAGAAGATAACTGATACACAATGGCACAATATTGTTGCCTGGGGCAAAACTGCTGAACTGGTAGAAAACTACGTTCCAAAAGGGAAAGAGATTGGGATTGAAGGAAAACTAACCAGCAGAAGTTATGAGGATAAAGATGGAATTAAAAGATATGTAACTGAAGTCGTTTGCCAGGAACTTTTGCTACTCGGCAAATAATAAGTAGTTCTTAAAAGTAGATCTCTTGGGCAGCTCTATAAGTGTTGGCGTGAGCTTCGATGATATATTTGATCTCTTTTGAATATCCACCACCCATACTGCACTCCACAGGAATTTGAAGATCGTGGCAGGTTTGTAATACGAACCTGTCGCGTTCTTTACATCCTTGTATGGTACAGGAGAGTCGGCCAAGCTTGTCGGTTTCTAAAATATCAACTCCACAGAGGTAGAAAATAAAATCGGGTTTTGTTCTTTCTATAAGTTCTGGAAGAACTTCTTTTAGCTGCTTGAGGTAAGCTTCATCATCTGTGGCATCCGGGATTTCAATATCCAGGTCAGAAGTTTCTTTTCTAAAAGGGTAGTTTCCCTTTCCATGCATCGAAAATGTGAATACAGAATCATCATTTTGAAAGATCTCAGCCGTACCATTTCCCTGATGTACGTCCAGGTCTATGATCAGAATTTTTTGAGCCAGATTTTGATCTTGTAAATATCGGGCCGCGATAGCCTGATCATTCAATAAACAGAATGCTTCAGCTCTATCTGAAAAAGCATGGTGAGTACCGCCGGCTATATTCATGGAAACACCATATTCAAGTGCATATTTTGAGGCATCGATCGTGCCCTGTGCTATAATTTGTTCTCTATCCACAAGTTCTTGTGAAAGTGGAAATCCTGAAACCCTGATCTCCTTTTTACTAAGATTCAGGTTCTTCAATCTTTGAACATAGTCTGCAGTATGGGCTCGTAGAACCAAACTCTCATCAATGAGGTCAGGCTTAAAAAAATTATCATCCTCACAGGTGCCATCATGCAATAATTGCTTTGGTAGCAGATCATATTTTTCCATAGGAAACCTATGACCTTCCGGCAGTGGATGTTTATAAATGGGATGAAAGGCAACTTTGAGCATTTTCAAAAATACAAGTCAAACCT
>NZ_JBLWIM010000012.1:204507-204850 GCF_048381525.1 Christiangramia qingdaonensis | reverse complement strand
TATGGCTTTTGAAATTCAAATGTTTCTGATATTAACTTGCCATCGCTGGTAAATCCTTCAATGAACATTTGGTAATCTACTTCTGGTTTCAAAATATTAAAATTAATAGCCTTAGTTCTTGTAGCAATTAATTCAGGTTTCCAATCAATAACCCCATAATTCACAAAGAACTCATCGTTCTTATTTGGATACCGCGGTATATAATACTTCTTATTAGCGGCATATGATACCGGAAATTTAAAATCCTGAACCCTATTACCAATATTGAAACTTTTGGATACTGTATAATCCAGGTATATTTTAATACTTCCATTAGCCTCTCGAAAGCCGCCGCCCATACCTG
>NZ_JBLWIM010000012.1:193412-204460 GCF_048381525.1 Christiangramia qingdaonensis | reverse complement strand
AGCATTCCTGTATCTGATAATGGAAAATCATCTAAAAACAAAGTCATACCATTCCCATCTGGATCGTCTTCTCTTTTTTTATCTGGTGTGGTAAATACTTGATCTTCAAATGGTGCTGGAGTTATGTTCAAAAAAGTCATTGAAGATAAAGAACTTCTAACAGCAAAATTTCTTGGAGACTCCTGTACGGTTAAATTTTTTGACCTTAAATATTGGGCGAGCGTCGTAAACATCATTTTATCCTCATCTGTTATAACGTTAACTCTTCCCCAGGCATGCATCCCTAGTTTTCTCTCTCTTTCTAACACAGGATCAATCTCTGTTTCCACGAGAACTTCATCTAGCATCTCTGCATTCTCACCAAAATTATTCATAGAAAAGAAATAGTTGTTCGTATTATCTTCTATGTAAGCTGGTTTTCTAGTTAATACATCTGTAGGGCGGTCGAATTTTTCTATGAACCTCGTATCAAATCGTATCGCCAAACCTGCTGGAACTAGGGATCCATTACTTTTTATTCTGGAAATAAATAGATCTTCGCCTTCCATGGGTGTTAAATCTTCTAAGATGAAGGAGTCCTTTCCTGGAGGTAAGGTTATTTCACTCAGCATATTTGTTGAGGATGCGTGAATTATAAACTTTCTTTCCTTCTCTGTACTTCCATTAGCAGTCGCAGTGACATTCAAGTGTTGTTCAAATTCGTATTTTGGCAATTCTTCATCGCTAAAAATCTTCTTCCAGTTATAACTACTCCAGCCTTGAGTCAATAATAAATTGTCCAGGGCAACTTTATTGACTTCTGAATCATTCTCGAAATACCAATCTCCACCTTCAATAAATCCTTGCACATAAGATCTCAGGAAGTATTGTGACAGGATGCTGTTTTTAGAATCGTATGAGGATGTTTCTTTTGGGAGAATAGATACGCTGATAAAAGTACTATCCTGATCCTTTAATTTTTCGAAATTGAAATTGAGGGTATCTAGTTCAGCAAGAACTTTAGGTTTCTTTAGAGAGGCGATAGGTAAATTTTCTGAATTGAAAATCATTCTTTCCACAATAGGACTGCCTTCTGAATCCCAGAGCGTAAAAATGTTTATACCTGGATCCATATCCTTAAAAGCAAAATTAGTCTCCAGTATGGTATTTTCTTCGAATGTTACCTTGAAGGTTTTGACACTATTCGCATTCTGTAGAGTGAGAGCATACTCTTTATGGCCAATATCCTTTAAAGTTTCACGGTTAGTTCTTAGCTGAAGTACCACGTTGGTCTTATTAAGTTCAGAGCTAAGGACAATTCCCTTGGAAGATATATCTAATTCAGGGGCAACTGTAAACTCATTTCCTCCATAACGTATACGCGCTATATATTTTTCCGACACTTCTGGCTCAATACTAACTTTACCAATACCAAATTGGTCCAGAGTTGTCGTTTGTATAATCTTTTTCTCAGAGTTGAGTATTTCTACAGTTGCATTTGACAATCCGAAGCCTGAAGGATCTTTCACCACAACACCCAGGTAGTTTTTTGTGTTCGCTACTAAGTGTCCGCTTTCTGGTAAAAATTGGGCGTCAATATTTTCAAGTGATACTTTTTTAACTTTACTATCTAAATTTGAGTTCAAAACCTGGAAACTTTGTTGGAAAAAGTGATGTTGATCAAAATTTCTCATCCAGTTAGTGTATGCCGTAATAGTATAATTACCACCGACAAACGTAGAATCAATATTGAATAGATTACTGCCAACACCTTTGTCTATAAGAATTAGTTTTTCTTTAAGAACTGCATTCGTTGAATCTTTGATTTGAACATATAGATTGGTAGTATTGAATGAAGGTTTGAAATCACGTAACGTACTTACGTAAGCTTTGAATGCGAGCTGTTCACCATTGAGGTAGGAAGATTTATTCAGGTGTAGATATGCAACTTCCTTTGGAAAAGAGTGAAATTCAATAAGCTTATTATGAATAGGACGGCTAAAATCCTGGGAGAATAGAATTGTTTGGCAAAACAGTAATAAAAATGCAATTAATTGCACGGAGAGTTTGGAAGTTTTCAAATTTTCGCAGGTTGGTTAGTTTTTCAAAGGTCACAACAAGTATGCCGATTATAACGGTAAAGTATAAATAAAAGATCTTAAAATCAAAAAAGAATAGCCCGGAAGTTATTTCCAGGCTTTTTTAGCTTATTCCAGGTTGAATTTAATAGAAAATCTCGGTCAGAATTCATCGAATAGACATCATGCATTCTTAGGAATGTATTATTTTCTAGTTAAATGGCCTTTCCAAATTGATAACCTGATGGATTAGATTACCATTTGATGAGAAGCCTTCAACAATTAGCTGAAAATCTACTTCAGGTTTTAAAATTTTAAATTCGACAGGTTCATCTTGGGTCGCCAGGAGTTGACCTTTCCAATCGATAACACCATAATTTTTGAAGAATTCGTCAAACCTGTTTGGATATTTTGGAACATAATATTGCTTATTGGCCGCAAAAGAAACCGGGAATTCAAAACTTTGAACCCGATTGCCAATGTTAGTATTTTTTGATCCTGTATAATCCAGATATATTTTTATACTTCCATTACCTTCCAAAATACCACCACCCATACCTCGCCTGTTAATTTCTATATAATCAATATTGATCATTGGGAATTGATATAGCATTGCTTTTTCTGCTAGTGGAAATCCATCCAGAAAAATGGCCATACCTTCACTATCAGGTTCTGGTGTACTACTTGCTTTTATATTTTGTGAGAATGTATTGTCAGATCCTCCCGAACTTACGGAGCTATTCATGGATGTCATAAGAGATAAACCACCATTAACAATAAAGCCTCCGGGCGATTCTTGTACGCTGAAATTGTTTGCCCTTAAATATTGTGCAAGTGTTGTAAACATCATTTTTTCATTATCAGTAATTACATGTACTTTACCCCAGGCATGTGTACTTAATTTTCTCTCTCTTTCAAGATCTGGATCAATACTTGTTTCGACCAGAACCTCATCTAACATTTCAGCATCCTGTCCAAAATTATTCATGAAAGTGAAATAATTACTCATATCATCTGGAATATATTGAGTTTCTCTACTTAAAAAATTAGTAGGACGACCAAATTGTCCAATCAATTTTTTTTGAAATCTCATAGCCAGACCTGCAGGGACCAGAGATCCTTTGGATTTCTTTTTAGAAATGAAGAGGTCTTCGCCTTCCATTGGCACTAAGTTTTCAAGTATAAATGAATCTTTTCCAGGAGGTAAAGTAATTTCGGATAGGGGATTTGTGGAGGATGCATGAACAATAAAATTTCGTTCTTTTTCAGTGCTGCCATTCGCAATACCAGTAATACTTAAATAGCGTTCAAAATCATACTTTGGAGACTCTTTAAGATTATTGAAAATATCTTTCCAGTTGTAGCTACTCCATCCCTGGGTTAGTAATAGATTATCCAGAGCCATAAGTTTATTCTCAGTCAGATCTTTGAGGTACCAGTCTCCGCCTTCAATGTGACCTTTAAGATAAGGCCTTAACATGAATTGGGTCAAGATGCTGTTCTTTCGATCATACGAAGTAGTCTCTTCAGGAAGAATAGAGATACTAAAAAAGGTAGTATCTACATTTGGGGCATTCTTAAATCTAAATTTGAGACTATCCTTCTCAGCTATCATTCGCGGAGAATTAAAATTAACTACGGGAAGATTATTTGGATTGAATATTAATCGTTCAGCTACAGGATTTGACTTAGAATCCCAAAGTGTTAGAATGTTTATGCCTGCCTCCATATTTCTAAAAGGTAGATTGGTTTGCAGGATAGTGTTACCCTCGAAAACCACACTAATAGCTTTAACGCTTCTGGAATTCTGTATGGTCAAGGTGTGTTCTTCCTTGCTAATATCCTTTAAGGTCTTTTGATTGGTTCGAAATTGTAGAACGATTCCATTCTCTTTTATTTCGGGACTCAGTAATATTCCCTTCTGAAAAATTTCGATATCAAGATCTTTAAAAAATTCATTTCCTCTATATCGAATCCGTGCTTTGTATGCTTCTGAAAATTTCGGGTTTAAATTTATTCTTCCTATCCCGAACTTATCTAAGGTTGTGGTTTCTATGATCTCTTCTTTAGCATTCAGTAGTTCGACAGTTGCATTGGATAATCCATATCCAGAGGGATCTTTGACGATCACCCCTAACTTATTAATGGTGTTTGCAACTAAATGTCCGCTTTCAGGTAGAAATTGTGCATCAATGTTTTGAAGCTCTATTTTTTCTTGTTTATCATCAAGATTGGTTTTCAACACCTGAAAATTTTCAGTAAAGAAATAATGTTGATCAAAATTCTTCATCCAGTTGGTATAAGCGGTAATAGTATAATTACCTCCAGTAAATGTAGAATCGATGTTGAACAAATTACTTCCCACACCTTTATCTATAAGCACGAGCTTTTCTTTGAGAACCGTATTTGCAGAATCTTTGATCTGCACGTATAAGTTTGTGGTTTTCAGGGAAGGTTTAAGATCCCTTGCGGTACTTACATAAGCGGTGAATGCTAGTTGTTCCCCATTTAAATAAGAAGATTTATTCAAGTGTAGATAAGCAACTTCTTTAGGGGTGGAATGGTATTCAATTAATTTTTGCTGAAGTAATTCTTTGTTGGTTTGGGCAAACAGTGATGACTTAGAATTTGGCAAAAATAGGATAGCCAGAAAAGCAAATATTGGTTTTAAAATATTCAAAATACAGGTGGTTGGTTAGTATTTTAGGTTCACCAAAAAACATGCCGGTATAACGTCGGGCTATAAAAAATATTCAAATATAATTTCAAAAAAAAGCCCGGAAAGTAATTTCCAGGCGATTAGAGTTTCTAATTTATCGTGATTCCGTTGGAGACATTATCCTCGTCAGGATTTACAAAAACAAGCTTACCTTCTTTGTTTTCGGTCATCAGGATCATTCCTTCGCTTTCTACTCCGCGTAATTTTCTCGGAGCAAGGTTTACCAGCACAGTTACTTTTTTACCAATAATATCTTCTGCTTTAAAATGTTCAGCAATACCGGAAACTACAGTTCTCTGGTCAATTCCAGTATCAACTTTAAGAATCATCAGTTTTTTGGTTTTGGCCATCTTTTCAGCTTCTATAATAGTTCCAACACGCAGATCCATTTTAGTGAAATCCTCAAAAGTAGCAATCTCTTTTTGCGGTTCAGCTTTCTGATTTTCCATTTCGTTCGCTGCTTTGGTAGCTTTTAATTTTTCCAGTTGTTGCTCCATTTCTTCATCTTCTATTTTACTGAAAAGTAGTTCCGCTTTTCCAATTTGATGACCTGCAGGAATTAATGCTTCCCGGGTACCAATAATATCCCAGTCTGGGGTAGTAGAAGTATTCTCTCCAGTTTGATTCAGCATCCGCTTTAATTTAGCGGAAGTGAAAGGGATGAAAGGTTCGCTGATAATGCTGAGTGCGCTGGCAATTTGAAGTGCCACATACATGATCGTTTTTACACGATCTTCATCAGTTTTTATTTGTTTCCATGGTTCTTCATCAGCCAGGTATTTATTTCCAAGCCTGGCCAGGTTCATCAACTCACCCTGAGCTTCACGAAAACGGTATTTTTCAATTGAACTTGCGATTACCGATGGATATGCTTTCAATTCAGCAATGGTCTGTTCATCCACTTCAGTATACTCTCCCGGCTGCGGAATTATTCCGTCGTAATATTTGTTGGTTAAAACCACCACGCGGTTAATAAAGTTTCCGAAGATAGCGACCAGCTCATTATTGTTTCTTGCCTGAAAATCTTTCCAGGTAAAATCATTGTCTTTTGTTTCCGGAGCATTTGCAGTCAACACATAACGCAATACATCCTGTTGATCTGGGAAATCCTGCAGGTATTCATGTAGCCATACCGCCCAGTTCTTTGAAGTTGAAAGTTTTTTACCCTCAAGATTCAGAAATTCATTTGCCGGCACATTCTCAGGTAAAATATAGTCTCCATGAGCTTTCAGCATCGTAGGGAAAATAATACAGTGAAAAACGATATTATCCTTCCCAATGAAATGAACCAGTTTGGTTTTTTCGTCTTTCCAGTAAGGTTCCCAGTCTTTTCCTTCTCTTTCTGCCCATTCTTTGGTAGAGGAAATATAGCCAATAGGAGCATCGAACCAAACATATAGCACTTTGCCTTCGCCACCTTCCACAGGAACTGGAATTCCCCAGTCCAGATCTCTGGTTACCGCGCGGGCTCTTAAACCATCGTCGATCCAGGATTTCACCTGACCATAAACATTACTTTTCCAGTCGGCTTTGTGTCCTTTCAGGATCCATTCCTTTAGAAAATCTTCATATTGGTCCAATGGTAAAAACCAGTGTTTAGTTTCTTTTAAAGTTGGAACGGCGCCGGTAATAGCAGATTTCGGATTGATAAGATCTGTAGCATTTAATGAAGTTCCGCAGTTTTCACACTGGTCTCCATAGGCCTCTTCATTCCCACATTTTGGGCAGGTTCCGGTTACAAATCTATCTGCAAGAAACTGGTTAGCCTCGACATCATATAATTGCTCGGTAGATTCTTCAATAAATTTACCATCCTCATACATTTTCTTGAAAAATTCTGAAGCGGTTTTATGATGAACATCACCTGAAGTCCTGGAATAGTTATCGAAGGTAATTCCGAAGTCTTCAAAAGAGGTTTTAATGATCGCATTATACTTGTCTACTATATCCTGCGGACTCACACCTTCTTTTTTGGCCTTGATCGTAATTGGCACACCGTGCTCATCACTTCCACAAACAAATGCTACATCATGTCCTTGCATTCGTAAAAACCTGGAATAAATATCTGCAGGTACATAAACGCCTGCAAGGTGTCCAATATGAATAGGCCCGTTTGTATAAGGTAAAGCCGCTGTGATCGTAAATCTCTGAGGATTTTTGCTCATTAGAATAAGTAAATTTTTAAGAGCGGTAAAGTTAAGCAAAGACGTTCGAATACGCGTTAAATTCTTGTAAAAGCGGAACCTTGTGGAGCTTATCTGTATACTTTTACTACAAAAAACATCAAATGCGTAAAATTCTAGCCGTTGTTGGTCTGCTGGCCATCGTTTCCTGTAATAGTAATAAAGCTGTAAGTGGCTCTAAAGATATTTACAGTCTTGAAAGTTTGAGCAGAATGTCTTCGGAAGATATTTCGCGCAATTACCCACAATCCAATATAGAAGAAGGAGTGGATGAATTCGAGGAGGGAACCGAGACTAAACCTTATAGTATACTTTTTCCTGAAACTGAAGACGAGGTGTTGATTACCTGGCAAACTGAAGAGAAGAAAAATGTGAGTTCAATCAATTATTCCGGAGAAGGAAGATGGACCACTGCTGATGGAATTAAGGTTGGAATGAGCCTGGATGAACTAAATGAATTAAATGCTAAACCAGTGTCCTTTTACGGTTTTGGATGGGATTATAGTGGAGCTGTAGACTGGAATGGTGGAAAACTTGCAAAGTCCGGAATTGGTGTTTTCCTAAAAACCGATAAGGATATTCCTAATAAATTCTATGGTGATAAGATCGTAAAAACGAATAAAGAAGAGATTGATGCTCTTGAACTTCAGGTAGGATCTATGATGTTGATAAATGAGGTAAACTAGGTTTAAGAATGGCCACGCATAATGATCTGGGCAAAAAAGGGGAGGAATTAGCAGTGCAGTTTCTTTCGAAAAATAATTACGAGATCCTGGAACGTAATTTCAGATACCGTAAAGCTGAAGTGGATATTATTGCCAGAGAAGCAGATACCTTAATAGCAGTTGAAGTAAAATCACGAAGCTCCGTTTATTTTGGAAATCCTGAAGATTTTGTGAAACCAGCACAGATCAAATTACTTGTGGAGGCAATGAACCACTATTCCGAAAAGCGGAATACAGATCTGGAGATAAGGTTTGATATCATTGCGATCACAAAATCTGGATCCAACTACGAAATTGAACATATTACTGATGCCTTTCTACATTTTTAAAGGCTTCTTATTAATTAGGGAAAAAAAAGCCGGTCGAAAGACCGGCTTTTTTAATGCTATAAATTTCAGAAGCTGTTACCAGATTCTTACTCTATCTTCAGGTTTTACGTACATCTTATCACCTTCTTCAATAGTAAATGCATCATACCATGCATCGATATTCTGTAGTGGTACATAAGCTCGGTACATTCCAGGAGAATGAGAATCGGTTTTGATCCTGTTCCTCATCGCTTCATCTCTCATTTTGGTTCTCCAAACGGTAGCCCAGGAAAGGAAGAATCTTTGTTCTGGAGTAAATCCATCTATTTTACCAGGGTTTTCATTGTTTTCCAGGTGGATTTGTAATCCATCATAAGCAGCATTCACTCCTCCAAGATCACCAATATTTTCACCCAAGGTGAATTTTCCATTAATGTAGACACTGTCCAATACTTCAATAGCGCTGTATTGCTCCGCCAGGTCATTTCCTAAAGTTTCAAATTCTTCAAGATCTTTCTCAGTCCACCAGTTGTTAAGGTTTCCTTCAGCATCAAATCTAGCACCGCTATCATCAAAACCGTGTGAGATCTCATGACCAATTACAGCGCCAATTCCGCCGTAATTCACCGCAGCATCTGCTTTATAATCGTAGAATGGAGGTTGTAGAATTGCCGCCGGGAATACGATCTCGTTATAACGTGGATTGTAGTAAGCATTCACCGTTTGCGGAGACATGAACCATTCACCCTTATCAACAGGCTGTCCAAGATCTGCCATGTTCTCTGCAACTCTCCATTTTTGAAAGTTCAGCATGTTCTGGAAATAAGACCCTCCTTCTTCAGGTGAGGTGATTTCTAGATCTCCGTAATCTTTCCACTCATCAGGATATCCAATTTTTACATTGAAAGTACTAAGTTTTTCAAGCGCTTTCTTTTTGGTATCCTCGCTCATCCAGCTAAGATTATTAATTCTATTTTCGTAAGCCTTCAGGATGTTGTCCACCATTTCCTGAGCTTTTTTCTTCGCTTCTGCCGGGAAATGTTCTTCAACATAAAGTTTTCCAAGAGCTTCACCTAAAGTCCCATTGATAGAACTAAGAGCTCTTTCATTTCTAGGACGTTGTTCTTTTGCTCCTTGAAGTGTTTTACTGTAAAATTCCCACTTTTCAGTTTCGAGATCTGTAGTAAGTGCACTTGCAGCTCCGTTAAAAAGATCCCATTTTAAATAGGTTTTCCAGTCTTCTACAGAATTTTCAGCAATGATCTGCTGTAATGCTTTCATATATTTTGGCTGGGAAACGATGATCGTATCAAGATCCTTTGCACCAATCCCATCAAAATAAACTTTCCAGTTCATAGCCGGAGTCATCTTTTGCAACTCGGCAACGCTCATTGGGTTATAGGTATTTCGGGCATCACGACGTTCTACTTTATCCAGTTTTGGCTCAGCAAGTCTGGTTTCAAACTTCAGGATCGTTTCAGCAGCATTTTTCGATTCTTCTTCTGAATATTCAAGATACTGTAGCATATCTGCGACGTAAGCTTTGTATTTCGTTCGGGTTTCCTTGGAATCTGAATCATTCTGAAGATAATAATCTCTTTCAGGTAATCCCAGACCAGAAGGGTTCAGGTAAGCAGCGTTCATATCAGAATTTTTGCTGTCTGCACCAACACCAAAGCTGAAGAATCCGGCACTTCCGTATTCGCTCATTTCAACTAGGAAATTTTGAAGATCTTCTTTGTTCTGGATAGAATCGATCTTTGCCAGGTAAGGTTGTACCGGCTCAATTCCCTGCTCATTTCTGGCAACAGTATCCATGATACTTTTGTAAAGATATACAGCTTTTGCCTGGTCTGTTGAAGCATCAAGACTATCGCTTGCAGCCATTTTTTCCAGAAGACCAAGAGCATCCTCATCGGTTCTTTGTCTTAATTCGTCGAAACTTCCCCAACGTGTTCTGTCTCCAGGAATTTCTGTACTATCGAGCCAGCGTCCATTTACATAGCGAAAGAAATCTTCTTTAGCAGTTGTAGATGTATCCATGTAAGCAAGGTTGATGCCATGGATCTCATCATCTTTTTCCTCAGTTTTTTTTTCGTCATCATTACAGGCGGTAAACATTCCTGCGCTGAGAACAGATAAAAACAAAATTCTGTTTATTCTTTTCATTGTTCTAGTTAAGAATTATAAAATAATCTGGCTAATGTAGCAAAACGGTCAAAATAATCCATAGTTCAGCCTCGCCGAATTGAGAACAACCTGCTGAAAATTAATAATTAAGCTTGATGTTAATTCTTATCTATTCTGAATAGAAACTATTTATTTTTCAATTCTGAAATCAGATTCTTATCGAATTGGACTTTTAAACTGGTAAGTTCATCTACATTTTCATTAGGCACTGCGATCGAAAGTACGTAATGATGAATCTTCCATTTGCCATCTTCTTTAGCAACTACTCCAGAACCTCTGCAAATTCCCATTTGGGTGTCCAGAAGTTCATCAAACCAGGCAATTTTTGAGTTCTGGTGTACATAAATATTTCTTTGAATCGAAGTGAAATTCCATGCTTTGCCTGAGTCAAAATATGGTTTAGCGAACTTTTTAAATTCTTCCGCAGTCCAGTTTTCAGTAGCATCAGTCCCAATAAATATGGCATCATTAGTCATTAGACCAAAGTATGTTTCAAATTCAGTATCGGCGGCAGCAAGATGCCAGCTGTCCAGCGTTTCACTTACTCTTTCACTGATCGCTGTCTTATTTTTTTCTGAATCCTTTACCTGTGCATGCAATGGCAACACGGTGAGAAATGCGAAAACGAATAGAAATTTTAAAGCTGAATTTTTCATTGGTCGAATATTTTTTTTAAGATACTACATTTTCAACGGTATCTTTAGTTACTGTTGAATCCATTTCTCTTTCCAATCTTTCAAATTCATCCAACTCCTTCTCAAAATCTTCAAGAGTTTTCAGAAATAATTCATTCATCTGAAGTTTGAGATTATTGAATTCCAGGTAGATCTCTTTGGCTGTACGATCAATATCCTTTACATCTGGTT
>NZ_JBLWIM010000012.1:188564-193353 GCF_048381525.1 Christiangramia qingdaonensis | reverse complement strand
GCTTCCACAGGAACCGCTCTAAGACTATCAGGCAGAGAAATGCTAAGTGAATTCATGATCTGGGAAATCGCCGTAGCATTATTCATGACCTTACGAGTCGTAGTATTTTCCAGTTTCTTCACTTCATTTTGAGCAGTGATAAATTCCAGCCAGTTAGAAGCATATTTCTTTGCTTCCGGTTCAAGATCAAAACCTCGAGTATCTATATCGATCTTTTTATCATACGATATGCTGTCATTTGTTTCGTTGCTATTCTGGCTATCTTCTGCTTCAGATTTGCAGGATATCAAACAAAGAAAAATTATAACGAATAGAGGGAATTTCATAAGTGATAATTGAATGAACAAAGTTATCCATAATTCTATGAATGAAGTAACTGATTTTCAATTACAGAATCCATAGCGAATAGCATCAAGAAAAAGCTAAGATTGCGAAATCCTCTGTATAATTAAATATATTTGCACAAAATTTAATTTATGGCCGAAAAGATATTAGTTATCGGTGCTTGCGGACAGATTGGAACCGAACTTACGCTGAAATTGAGAGAGATTCACGGGAACGACCAGGTGGTTGCCAGTGATATTCGTGAAGGAGTAGATGAATTAATGCAGTCAGGTCCATTTGAGATCCTGAATGCGACCGATGAGGTTCATATAAGACAGATCATAGAGACCTATAATATTAGGGAAGTTTACCTGATGGCTGCGATGCTTAGCGCCACTGCAGAAAAAGCTCCTAAGAAGGCCTGGGACCTTAATATGAATTCACTTTTCCATATTCTTGATATGGCTAAGGAAGGTTTGATCAATAAGATCTTTTGGCCTTCCAGTATTGCTGTTTTTGGACCAACTACCCCAAAGGACAATACTCCGCAAATTACTGCGATGGAACCTACTACGGTTTATGGAATTAGTAAGCAAACAGGCGAACGCTGGTGTGAGTACTATCATCAAAAATTTGGTGTGGACGTTAGAAGTATCAGGTATCCTGGTATCATAAGTTATAAAACTCTTCCTGGTGGCGGAACCACAGATTATGCGATTGAGATTTTCCATGAAGCCTTAAAGCAGAATGCCTATACCAGTTTTCTGGATAAAGATGCAGCATTACCAATGATGTATATGGATGATGCGATAAAAGCTACGGTGGAAATTATGCAGGCTCCTTCGGAAACTATTAAAGTAAGATCATCTTATAATCTAGCTGCGATAAGTTTCACGCCTGAAATATTAGCGGCAAACATTAGTAAACATCTACCGGATTTTAAAATTTCTTATGATCCAGATTTCAGACAGGCTATTGCCGCGTCATGGCCATCAAGCATAGATGATTCATCGGCAAGACAGGATTGGGGTTGGGATCACGAATTCGATCTTGATAAAATGACCGAAACCATGCTAAAAGGTGTAGGACAAACTACAGAGCAACCCATTAAATAACAAAAGCCGCTTAATAGCGGCTTTTTCTTTTTTGATCGGAAAAACTATTTACTCAACGATGCGTACATCTGTTGCGTTCACTCCTTTTTTCCCTTCAGTTTCTTCGTATTCTACTCGATCGCCTTCCTGAATAGTTTCACCATTCAAACCGGTAATGTGTACGAAAATGTCTCTTTTGGTGTCGTCGTTTGTAATGAACCCATAACCTTTAGATTCATTGAAAAATTTTACTGTGCCTTGCATAATAATGATAATTAATAAAGAACAAACATAACAGTAAAATTTTTAGAATCTACTGGAAATCAGAATTTTTTGGGTTTTTGTAACTTTTAAAGTCGATCAATTCCCTTATCCCGCATTTTTTTCATGTTCTTTTCAGAAAGGGTATAATCTTCTAATTTCTTACCTTTCCATCTCACCACAAGGAAAATTGGCATTAGAATAAAGGCACTTGCCAGCACGGCAATTCCTATGATCCTGTCGCCGGTAAGCGTATCATCATTTAACCTGAAATAGAATCCTACTCCTACGGCTATTAGAATAGCTATTACCAGTATTCTCATAAATATCTTCATACTATACAGTAACTTCAATTAATTTTTGCCTGTAGGCAGTTAACAGTTTTGATTTGGAGATAAACCCGATATATTTTCCTTCACGAACTACAGGTAAGTTCCAGGCATTACTTTCCTGGAATTTTAGCATGATCTCCTTCATTCGGTCGTTCTCAATGTCTATAATTTCCGGAGCCTGTTGCATGATCTCCTGCACCTTGACTTCATCATATAATTTTTCATTGAACATGATAGATCTTATATCATCCAGTAATATAATACCCATAAAATTTTGATTTTCATCAATAACGGGGAAAATATTACGTGAGGATTTCATCACTCCGTCATGGATCACGTCTCCCAGGTTCATATCAATTTCCAGAGCGATAAAATTCTTTTCTACTACACGACTAATGTTCATAAGGGTCAAAACCGTCTGATCTTTGTCATGCGTTAACAAGTCACCGCGTCTTGCCAGCTCCATGGTATACACAGAGTGAGGTTCAAACTTAGTGGTGATCAAATAAGAAATAGCCGCAGTGATCATTAGCGGTATAAAAAGTTCGTACCCATGGGTAAGTTCAGCAATAAGAAAAATAGCGGTAAGTGGTGCATGCAGTACTCCGGCCATAAGTCCCGCCATACCTACCAAAGTAAAATTACTCACAGAGATCTCATTCTTAAATATACCAAGATTGTTCACGACTAGTGCGAAACAGTGCCCCATAGCGCTTCCCATGAACATTACTGGAGCAAAGATCCCTCCAACGCCACCAGCGCTAAAAGTTAACGCTGAAGCGATGATCTTAAAGATCACCAGACCTGCAAGCAAAATGATGACCACCCAGATATTCTCAAGGTAAGCGTTGAATAGATTTGTGCCCAGAGCTTCCAGATAGTTTTCCTGCAAAAGGTTGTTGATCACATTATAGCCTTCACCATATAGTGGAGGTATAAAATAGATAAGAACTCCCAGCCCCAATCCGGCAAAAATGAGCCTGACAAAAGGTGAGGTTATTTTAGCCAGCAGTTTGGTACTACCAAAATAGATACGTGAAAAGTAAACTGAAAATGCTGCGGCTACGACTCCCAGAACCAAATAGTAAGGCACTTCAGAGATTGTAAATTGGTCTTCTAAAGTGAATGGTAAAATAATCTGACTTCCGAAGAAAAAATAGGAGGTAAGTATGGCAGATACCGAAGCAATGAGTAGCGGTAGGAGGGACGCCAGTGTTAGATCAAGGCTGAAAACCTCTATGGCGAAAATGATCGCTGCAATTGGAGCTTTAAAAATGCTGGACATTGCGCCCGCTGCGGCACATCCAATGAGTAAGGTCCGGGATGCCTGATTCATCAAAAATATTCGCGAAATGTTCGAACCCAGCGAAGCACCGGTCGCTACGGTAGGTCCTTCCAGTCCAACCGATCCTCCAAAACCAACCGTAATAGGTGCGGTAAGTAGAGACGCGTACATCTGGAATCTTTTCATGATTCCCTTTTTTCGGGAGATGGCATATAAAGTTGTTGGAATTCCATGTCCAACCTTTTGTCGCAATACAAATTTGATGATAAGGTACACGATCAAAAGACCAAGTACCGGAAATATAAAGTAGAATGCATCGTGATAATTGGCCACAAATTCTCCTTCCAGTAAACTCTGGATTAGATGCGTGAGGTTTTTGATCATCACCGCAAAGAGCCCGGCAACAAATCCAATAACCGCGCTTAGGAACATGAGAAACTGTCGATGAGAAAGATTCTTCGATTTCCAGGTTAGGAATCTGTGCAATAAGGATTTACTAATATTTGCCACCGCTAGTTAATTACCGGATGAAGATAAAAAATCCCGCAATACGCGGGATTAATTATTTATGATTTCAACTGTAGATGTAAATCTGTGAGTTGTTGTTCATCGAGTTTCGCCGGAGCATCGATCATCACATCTCTTCCAGAGTTATTCTTTGGAAATGCAATGTAATCCCGAATGCTTTCCTGTCCGCCAAGAATGGCTACCAGTCTGTCGAATCCAAACGCGATCCCACCATGTGGAGGTGCTCCATATTGGAAGGCATCCATAAGAAAGCCAAATTGCTCTTCAGCCTCTTCCGGAGTGAATCCAAGGTATTTGAACATTTGCGACTGAGTTTCTTTGTCATGTATTCTAATAGAACCACCACCAATTTCATTTCCATTAAGTACAAGATCATACGCGTTGGCACGAACCTTCCCAGGGTCTGTTTCAAGTAGCGCAAAATCTTCTTTCTTCGGACTTGTAAATGGATGGTGCATGGCGTGGAATCTTTCTGTATCCTCATCCCATTCAAGAAGAGGGAAATCTACTACCCACAAAGGTGCAAATTCATCAGGTTTTCTAAGTCCCATTTCATTGCCAAGATGCATTCTTAATGCGCTTAACTGGCTTCTTGTTTTGTCGGCATCACCTGCCATCACCAGAATAAGATCCCCTGGGTTGGCTGAAGAAGCTTCCGCCCAGGCTTTCAGGTCTTCCTGAGAGTAAAACTTATCTACAGAAGATTTTAGACTGCCATCTTCATTATATTTCGCCCAAACCAATCCTGTGGCTCCAATTTGAGGTCTTTTAACCCATGAAATAAGTCTATCAATTTCCTTACGGGTAAAAGAAGCTGCGCCCGGAACGGCTATCCCAACCACAAGTTCCTGTTGATCAAAAACATTAAAACCTTTATTCTTGGCTACATCATCGAGCTCAGCAAACTCCATCCCAAAACGAATGTCTGGTTTGTCATTCCCGTATTTACGCATAGCGTCTGCATA
>NZ_JBLWIM010000012.1:165470-188480 GCF_048381525.1 Christiangramia qingdaonensis | reverse complement strand
ATCTTCCTGTTCCACAAATGCCATTTCGCAATCAATCTGTGTAAATTCAGGTTGACGATCTGCTCTTAGATCTTCATCACGAAAACACTTTACGATCTGGAAATACTTGTCCATTCCGCCTACCATGAGCAACTGCTTAAAAGTTTGCGGTGATTGTGGAAGTGCGTAGAACTGACCTTCATTCATTCGGCTTGGTACCACGAAGTCACGGGCGCCTTCAGGAGTGGATTTAATAAGGTATGGAGTTTCCACCTCAATAAAGCCAGCATTAGAAAGATAGTTTCTTACCTTCATTCCTACCTGATGACGAAACATTAATTTATTCTGAACTGGTTTTCTACGAATATCCAGATAGCGATATTTCATTCTTAGATCTTCACCACCATCGGTTTCATCTTCAATAGTAAAAGGTGGTGTTTTTGAAGTATTCAAAATTTTGAAATCCTGTACCAGTACTTCGATCTCCCCAGTAGGTATGTTTGGGTTTTTTGCTTCACGCTCGATCACTTCACCTGTTACCTGGATCACGAATTCACGGGCAAGATTTCCTGCTTGTTGCATTAATTCTTCAGAAGAGCGCTCTTCATCAAAAATCAATTGCGTAAGACCGTAGCGATCACGAAGATCTACCCAAATCATAAAACCTTTGTTCCTTACTTTTTGTACCCATCCAGAAAGGGTTACTATATTTCCTATATGTTCGGCATTAAGCTCGCCGCAGGTATGACTTCTGTACATGAATTCTTTAAATTTTGAATGGGCACAAAAGTAAGAAGTTAAACAGTTTTACTGAACCTTTTCTACATCTAAATTCATTTAAAGTTGCCTGATATTAACTTAGGCCCTTTATATAAGCCTCTGTTTAACAGGTGAATAGATCTTCAATGTAAACTTAATGTTACGTAAATGCAACTTTAAGGTAAATTTTCGCTATATTTGTGATGTTAACGTTAATACCGAAAGAGAAATGAAGACTTTGAAAAATATTTTAGTAGCAGCAGTCCTGGCGACAGGAACGCTTGCAATGGCGCAGGATAATGATCCAAAACCCGCTTTTGAAAAGCAGGGTGAATTAATTAAAGGAACATTTTATTATGAAGATGGAAATATTAAACAGGAAGGTACGTACAAGGACGGCAAACTCCACGGAGAGTGGATTTCTTACAACAAAGATGGTGAGAAGACGGCCATCGCCAATTACGAAAATGGCCAAAAAGATGGAAAATGGTTCTTCTGGACTGAAGATAAACTTACTGAAGTGGACTATAACAATAGCGTAATTGCTAGTGTGAATAGCTGGAAGAGTGAAAGCTCACTTGTTAGTAATGACTAATAATATTCAGTACGAATAAAAAAAACCCGAAGCGAAAGCTTCGGGTTTTTTGTTTGCATTTTGTATCAACTTACCTAGTTCATAGTTTCGATCCTGTTTGAAGCTTCAACCTCTTCCGAAGAGCTTCTTTTAGAGTGAACCCACATTTTGATCCTTATCGCGATATAGAACAATAAAGGAACAATAATTAAAGTAAGGAAAGTTGCTACGATCAAACCGTAGATCACTGTCCAGGCCAGAGGTCCCCAGAATATCACGTTATCACCACCAAAGTAGATGTTCGCATCAAACTCACTGAATAAACTGAAAAAATCAAGGTTAAGTCCAATCGCCAGTGGAATCAAACCAAGAATGGTTGTGATCGCCGTTAGCAATACTGGTCTCAAACGTGCTTTTCCAGATCTAATGATCGTTTTCAAGAGTTCGTCATGTGGAAGGTATTCAGATTCTGGTATGCCAAGACGCAGTTTCTTTCTGTCAATGAGGAGCTGTGCATAATCGAGCAAGACCACCCCATTATTTACCACGATACCCGCGAGAGAAATAATTCCCATCATCGTCATCATGATAACAAAGGCTGAACCGCTAATTACAATTCCTCCAAATACTCCAATAAAACTCAGGAAAATAGCGATCATAATGATCAATGGTTTCGAGATAGAGTTAAACTGGAAGATCAGGATCAGGAATATAAGTCCCAGTCCGCTGAAAAATGCACCCACAAGGAACGCCTGTTGCTTGTTTTGCTCTTCGATCTGCCCGGTATAATCTACCTTGATCTCGTCTGGAACACCATCAAAATTCCTCATTTCATTCTGGATCTGCGCCACGGCTGCACCAGCATCTGTATATCCCGGAGATAACACAGAATAGATCGTAACCACCCTTCTGGTATCCCTGTGCTTGATCGCACTAAACCCAGATTTATTACTTTTCGTAGTTACGGCAGAAACGGGTATTTCTCTTAATTGACCCTTATTATTTCTGAAAGTGATCGTTTGATTAAACAAGGCGCTGTTATCATATCTGGAATCCTCGTCGAATCTTACATAAATATCATAATCTTCGCCACCTTCTTTGTAAACACCAGCTTTCGTTCCAAAGATGGAATTTCTAAGTTGTTGACCAACCTGCCCGGCACTTACTCCTAGTTCACCAGCTTTTTCCCGGTCAACTTCAACGACCATTGAAGGTTTGTCCTTGTTCACATCAATCTTCAACTCGTCTATTGCAGGAATGTTCTTGGTGTTTATATATTCACGCATTTGCTCTGCAGTGGCGATCAATTGATCATAATCTTCACCTTCCAATTCGATATTAATTGGTGGACCGGCAGGAGGACCATTCTGATCTTTTTCTACGGAAATTAAAACTCCCGGGTAAACTCCATCCAGAGATTCCTGAACCTTTTGTCTTAAAACCTCACTGTCTTTTCCACGACGGTATTTGTATTCCCTCATGGAAGCTGTGATCTTACCTTTATGGGGCATTTCTGCCGCAGAGCCACCATCGGTTTGTGGATTCCCGGCACCTTCACCAACCTGGGAAACGGCACTTTCTACCATATAGTTATAACCGTCATCCATATACTCATCACTGTTGAGTACTTTGTAAACCCTTTCTTCAATCTCTTTCGTGATCGCGTTGGTCTTTTCAATATCGGTACCTTCAGGATATTCGATATATACAATGATCTGGTTAGGCTTATTATCAGGAAAGAACTCAACTTTGGTTCTTTGAGATCCCAGAGAAGCACCAAAACCTACAAAAGCGATGATCAACATTAGAAAGGTAGCTCCAACGATCCAGTAAGGACGTTTGTTTTTAAACGAAGCGGTTAGGCGTCTTTCATACCAGTTCTCAAGTTTCACCAAAGAACTTTTCTGAAATCTATTAGCCATCTTCCGCAGAAACAACCTGTAGATCCATACCATGATCGCGGTAAAGATCATAAGTGATCCCAGTGCAGCGTACTGACCACCAAATAAAAATATAGCTAAGCCAATTACGGCAATAATTAAAGAAACCCTGATGATGGTTTTCAATGGCATATTTTTATCCTCTGTTCTCATATATTGAGAAACCAGAACCGAATTGAAAAATATAGCTACGACCAGTGAAGACCCTAATACGACCGAAAGTGTTATGGGAAAATAGATCATAAACTGTCCCATTAATCCCGGCCATAATCCTAACGGAATAAAGGCGGCGACCGTAGTTGCTGTAGAGATAATAATAGGAAATGCAATTTCACCAATACCTTCTTTCGCTGCATCCACCCGGCTCATTCCTTCTTCATCCATGAGTCGGTAGACATTCTCGACCACTACGATCCCGTTATCTACCAGCATTCCAAGTCCCATGATCAATCCGAATAGGATCATCGTATTCATGGTGTATCCTAACTGGTTCAGGATCATTAAAGACATGAACATGGACATTGGGATTGCAAAACCAACAAAGAGTGCATTCTTAAATCCTAAGAAGAACATTAGCACCGTCACCACAAGGATGATCCCGAAAATGATATTGTTTACAAGGTCATCAACCTGACCAATGGTCTTTGAAGATTGATCGTTAGTAATACTTACATTCAGGTTCGTTGGAAATACTTCAGCTTTTGCTTTCTCAACGATAAGCTCGATCTGCTCTGCAGCAGCAACCATATTCTTCCCTGATCGTTTCTTTACATCCAGCATCACTACCTGCTCACCAAACTCACGGGCATAGGTGGTCTTTTCTTTTTCCTGAAAAGTAATATCAGCGATATCCTTCAGGTAAACATCATCACCATCTTCAGATTTTACTACGAAATTGTTCAATTCTGAAGGTTCTTCGATTTCACCAAGGATTCTAATAGTTCTTCGCTGTCCGCTGGTTACGTAATTACCCGCACTCATGGTCATGTTTCCATTTGCTATAGCACTGGTAATATCATTGAAACTAACCGAGGAAGCCATCATTTTGTAGATATCCACAGCTACTTCAATTTCTTTATCCTGAGCTCCACGAATATCTACTTTTTTAATTTCAGGTAGATTTTCGATCTCATCCTGCAAGTATTCTCCAAATTCCTTCAGCTTCATTACCGGGTAATCTCCGGAAATATTAATATTCAGGATTGGAATTTCTTCAGAAAGACTCAATTCGAAAACATTCGGTTCTACCTTAGCGCCATTAAAGGTTGGCCAGTCTTCGCCTGAAGTTTCAGAATCTATTTCATCCTTTACCTTTTGCTTTGCTAGTTCCACCGCAATTCCCTCGTCAAATTCCACGACGATCATCGAATAGTCTTCCTGGGAAGTTGAGGTGATCTCCACCACATTACTTACCGTCTTCAACTTATCTTCCAGAGGATTAGTAAGTAACTTCTCTATATCTTCCGCAGTATTCCCGGGATATATTGAGCTAACGTAGATTTTCGTTTCTTTTACTTCAGGAAAACTTTCCCGAGGCATACTGAAATAAGCCGAAATCCCGAAGAACAGAATAAGGGCCATCGCCACATAAATAGTGGTTTTGTTCTTTATTGCCCAGGACGAGAGCGCAAACTCCTTGTCCAGATTGTTTTTTTCTTTCGCCATAACTGCTTAGTAATTCATGATTTTGACGGTTTGTCCTTCTTTCACACTACGTGCACCATCCTCAATGATTAGGTCACCATCCTTCAGGCCTTCAAGTACTTCAATAGAATCTCCCTGAGATTTCCCGGTTTTTACGATCACTCTTTTAGCGACCGCTTTTTCACCTTCCACCTGGTCTAAAACATATAAGTATTGTTCACCGTCAGCATTTTCAGAAAGAATGTTCTGCGGGACCAGAATGGCATTTTCACTGGTGTAATCGTTAATCTTTACTCTTGCCGTAAGGTTTGGTTTGATCTCCTTCTCCTTATTTGGGACATCAATCTCGGCAGTAAAAGTTCGGTTATTAGGATTAATATAACTACCTACTTGCTTTACCTTGGTGTCTACAGTTTTTCCAAGTACCGGGAAGGTCACTTCTACCGGCTTACCTTGGGTCACATTGGAAATATAATTCTCTGGTACATCGGTCTTGATATACATGTCATCAAGGTTTACGATTCTAAGAATCTGTGTTTGCCCAGGTGAAACGACATTTCCCTGTTCTGTAATGATCTCATCTATGGTTCCTGAAAAAGGTGCGCTTACAACGGATTTTGAAAGCTGACTCTTCATTTGTTTTACGGCATTAACCTGTCCTTCATAATTGGATTTTGCCTGTAAATATTCGATTTCACTACCAATTTGCTGCTCCCAGAGACGTTTTTGTCTTTCAAAAGTCGTCTTGGCCAGGTCCAGCTGAATTTCCATTTGTGCAAGTTGCTGACTCAATCCACCATCATCTATCTTAGCCAGAGTCTGTCCTTTTGATACTTTCTGACCTTCTTCTACATAGATCTTCTGAAGAATTCCGCTCATCTCAGCGTTTAGAACGACATTTTTTCTTGTTTCCACGCTTCCCTGTAGTTCAAGGAAATGATCGAAGTGTTCAGCTTCCACAGCAAAGGAAGTTACCAGAGGAATATTTCTCTCTGGGTTGATCTCCTTCAGCTTGGAATCAAGTTTTTTAATTTCAGTTTCCAGCTCAGACTGTTGAGCGGTAAGCTCATCTCTTTTCTTCTGAATAGTTTCTATATCATTGCTTTCCAGAATTTCTTCCGTAGATTTTTCTGAACCACCACCACAGGCAGCTAGCAAAGTACTGAACGATAAAATATATACTAGTTTTCTCATTTTCTGAAGTTGTTTCTAATTATCTGATGTATAAGTACGGGTGTCTAATAGGTTTTCAAGTTCCACTTTTGCAGTGATCACCTGTAACATGGCCTGTAAATAATTTTGCTGTGCAGTGTATAACTGTCGTTGCGCTTCACTAAGCTCGAAACTGCTGGCAATACCCTCGAAGAACTTGATCTGGTTCTTGTTTTCGATTCGTTCTGCCAACTCGAGGTTTTTAGTAGCATTTTTATAATTATCAAGGCTAAACTGGTATTCGCTTTTAGCACTGTTGATATCACTTTTTACCTGGCTTTCAGTTTGTTCGAGATCCAGCATTGCCTGTTCATACTCAAGTTTACGCTGCTGAGTTTTCGCACTTCGCATTCCGCTGCTGAAAATTGGGATATTAAGACTCACACCTAATATAGACTGTCCAAAATATTCCTGATTCCCGTTTAAAAAAGTAAAGTCATTACTAAATCCCTGGTAACCGTAATTCACAAAGGCGCTTAAGGTAGGTAGCGCTTTCGCCTGCTGTAGTTTAACCTGGATATCTGCAGCTTCTGCTGTGTTCTTGGCAATGCGATAATCAATATTTTCTTCTACCGGAATTGTCTCAGAAAGTAGGGATAGATCGAAATATTTAAGCGCCAGTTCATTTAGATCATCGGTCGCAACAACCTTTTTCTCTACTGGAATTCCGAGGCTAATGTTCAGCATATCATAGGCGATATCCAGCATTCTTCGGCTTCTGGCAAGATCATTTTCAAGGTTAAGCTTGGTGATTTCCAATTGCTCTACATCTTCCTGTTCCGTTAGGCCGTTTTCAAAGATCTTCTGGGTATCATTAAAATTTTTCTCAACGTTCCCGAGATTTTTCTCAAAGATCTTCACACTTTCTTCCGCCAGTAAAACATTTCCGTAGGCATTAATAATACCTTTCTTGATCTCAAGGTCTGTCTTGGTCTTGGCATTTTTGGAAATTTGAAGCAGCGTTTTTACAGATTGAATTCCTACTATATAGGAGCCATCGAAAATTAACTGGTTCCAGGTAGCTGTGGCATTTACGCTTTGCTGAGTCCCAAATTGTACCGGGATAAATCCTTCAGGCGAATTTACAGGGACATCATTCCTGTTCACATTATCGAAATATTGCTCGACAATGTTCACCGTGCTTTGAGTATTATCGAAGGCGCTCGCTGGCAATAGTGTGACTGGTTGTTTTAAATAGTTCTGGTAATCTATGCCAGCACTTATTTGCGGTAATCCCTGGGCGATAATTTCCCATTTTTGCTGAAGAGCGATCTCCACATCTTTTTGTGCTATTTGTGACTGATAATTATTTTCCAGTCCAAATTCTATCGCTTCCATCAGGGAAAACTGATAGGTCTGGATCGTATCCTGCTGTGAGAAACTTTGCAGGTTTAAGGCCAGCATCATCAAAATTAATATTCTACTTTTCATCTAACTCAATTAAATCTTCTAAAGTTTTTAATCCTTTTGCGGTGCAGATAGCACGCAGGTGATATTCCAGGAAATGATCCATCAGTGCCGGCTGAGTATATTTTTCAGGAGAAAATAGATCTGTATCCTTAATTCCCATAATCCCTACAAAATGTATTCGGCTTATAAAATCTATATTGATATCCTCGCGGTAATAACCACTTTCGATCCCACGCTTAAGGTTATCCTGCATGCAGCTTTCTAAAAGCTCATACTGTTTATCCTTAAGGCTCTCATAGACTTTTGGGTAATATTTCTGAAGCTGAAAATGGGGTGAGGTTTTCTCTCCTTTTAGGTTCTGTGCGATATAATGCTTGATCTCGTAATTTTCCTTAATCGGATTCTGATTTTTATCCTGAATGGCGCCAATGCCGCAACCCATCGTTTGGATCACCTGTAAACTCGCCGCAGCTACCAGTTTATTCTTGGTAGAAAAATGCGCATAAATGGTTTTCTTAGAGATCCCAATGCTTTCCGCAATGTCATCCATGGTTACACTTTTAAAACCATAGGAAAGAAACATCTCTGCGGCACTATTTAAAATTTTCTCCCTCACTTCATGTAAATTTGGTGCAAAAGTAATCCTAGGAAACTTTAGAAACAAAAAAAGTTTCTTCAGTTTACGTTTATTTAACATTCGCTTAAAATTTGAAATAGGCTCAATTATGGTATTTTAGCGCAAAAATTTCAATACATGCTTACCATTGCGGAATACCGAGAGGCCATCGTCGATTATCTTCATCAAAAGATACAGGTCAAAGAACCGGTAAATCTTTACGAGCCAATGGTTTATATTTTAGAACAGGGAGGTAAACGTTTAAGACCTGTACTCGTTCTAATGGCAGCTGAAATTTTTGACTGCAATCATAAAAAAGCCCTAGATGCCGCCCTGGCCATAGAGGTTTTTCATAATTTTTCTCTTGTTCATGATGATATAATGGACGATGCACCGATTCGAAGAGGTAAGAAAACAGTGCATGAAAAATGGGATATCAACACGGGAATCCTTTCCGGAGATGCGATGCTTATCAATGCATACCAGTTATTCGAAAACTACGAAGGGGATGTGTTTAAGGAGCTATCAAAACTGTTTACCAAAACAGCTATTGAAGTTTGTGAAGGTCAGCAGTACGATATAGATTTTGAAACCCGCGATAACGTGAGTATCGAGGATTATCTCTTGATGATAGAATACAAAACTGCGGTTCTGGTAGGAGCTTCTCTGCAAATGGGAGCTATTGTAGCTGAAACTTCGGCTGCATGCAAGTCGGCGATCTATCAATATGGAAGATTACTTGGTATTGCATTTCAGCTTCAGGATGATTACCTGGATGCTTTTGGGGATCCGGCTACATTTGGGAAGCAACCTGGTGGTGATATCATCGAAAATAAAAAGACATTTCTCTATTTAAAAAGTCTTGAACTGGCAAGTCCCGGTGAAGCCAGACAACTGGAACACTTATATTCCATTAGTCCTATGGAAAATACAGGAAAGATCGAAGCGGTCAAAAACCTGTTTGAAAGCAGCGGTGCAGCAGAGCTTACCAGAAAGGAAATTGAGAAGTATACAGACATGGCTTTCAAGGTTCTGGACAGGATAGATATGCCTGAGGAGAAGAAAAGACCTTTGAAAAGTTTCGGGGAAATGCTTATGGACAGACAGGTATAAGATTTATTACCTGCAGTTTTCGGAGAAATCTACTTCCCAAATTATTGAATTTCAGAGGGTGTTAAAATTCTTATAATCTCATAGAGAATTATCATAATGCCTACAAGCTGTTTTTTTTAAATATTGTATTTTTGCTAATGTTTTTAAGAACAAAAGAAACTGTTGTTTCAATTTTATGGAAAAATTTTCATTTCTAAATGCCGCTCATACTGCATACTTCGCAGAACTTTACGATCAATATTTAAAATATCCTGATAGTGTAGAGCCCAGTTGGAGGGCTTTTTTTCAAGGATTTGACTTCGGAATGCAACAAGATGGCGTTTCTGAAGATGTATTGGATGAAGCTCCTGTAGATTTTTCAGAAGGTGAGATACCGACACACGTGGTTAAAGAATTTCAGGTAATTCGATTAATTGACGGCTATCGTACCAGAGGGCATTTATTCACCAAAACAAACCCTGTAAGAGAACGTAGAAAATATGTTCCAACTCTAGATATAGAGAATTTCGGACTTGAGAAAAAAGATCTGCAGACTACTTTCAATGCAGGTGATATTCTTGGAATTGGACCTTCAAGCCTGGAAGAAATCATAAAACACCTGGAAATGGTGTATTGTGACTCTATCGGGATCGAGTATATGTATATTCGAAAACCTGAAGAGATCGAATGGATTCAGAATCGTTTAAATGTAAACGACAACCATCCCGATTTTGACGCGACCCGCAAGAAGCAGATCCTCAAAAAACTTAATGAAGCAGTTTCGTTTGAAAATTTCTTGCATACTAAATATGTTGGTCAGAAACGATTTTCACTGGAAGGTGGCGAAAGTTTGATCCCGGCACTGGATGCACTTATCGAAAAAGCTGCTGAATTTGGCGTGGAAGATTTTGTAATGGGAATGGCTCATCGTGGTCGTCTAAATACCCTAACCAATATCTTCGGAAAGAACGCAAAGGACATTTTCAGTGAGTTTGATGGAAAGGATTACGAACAGGACATATTCGATGGTGACGTTAAATACCACCTTGGCTGGACATCCTGTCGTACTACAGACAGTGGAAAAGATATCAATATTAATATAGCTCCAAACCCTTCTCACCTTGAAACCGTTGGCGCGGTGGTAGAAGGAATTTCGAGAGCAAAAATGGATCGTAGATATAATGGAGATAACTCCAAGATTTTACCGATCCTGGTTCATGGTGATGCTGCAATTGCCGGTCAGGGACTTGTGTACGAACTGGTACAGATGGCTAACCTGGAAGGTTACCAGACAGGTGGAACCATACATATCGTAGTAAATAACCAGATTGGTTTTACTACTAATTATTTGGATGCGAGAAGTTCAACGTATTGTACAGATGTGGGGAAAGTAACTCTTTCGCCCATCTTACATGTAAATGCAGATGATGCAGAGGCAGTTGTACACTCCATTTTGTTCGCTTTAGACTTCAGAATGAAGTTCAAAAGGGACGTATTTATAGATTTATTGGGTTATAGAAAATATGGGCATAATGAAGGTGATGAGCCACGTTTTACTCAGCCAAAACTATATAAAGCAATATCTAAACACGAGAATGCCAGGGATATTTATGCTGAAAAGCTGAAAGAAAGTGGTGTCATCGACGATAATTACCTTAAGAAGTTAGAAGAAGAGTATAAAGCTTCTCTTGAAGAGAAACTCGAAGATTCCAGGAAAGAAGAAACCACCCGCATCACTCCATTTATGCAGGATGAATGGGAAGGTTTCGATAACGTTCAGGAAGATGAGATGATGAAGGAAATAGATACGACCTTCGATCTTGAAAAACTTGACAAGGTTGCCATGGCAGTTTCAGAATTACCGGAAGGCATGAAGTTCATGAGAAAGATCCAGAAGATCATCGATGGACGAAAACAAATGTACTTTGAAGATAATAAGCTGGACTGGTCAATGGCCGAGCATTTAGCTTATGGATCTCTAATGACCGAAGGTTATAATATTAGAATTACCGGGCAGGATGTGGAACGTGGAACGTTTTCACACCGTCACGCGGTAGTTAAAGTTGAAGATAGTGAAGAAGAGATCATTCTTCATAATAATATAGAAGACAGGGATGGAGATTTCTTCATTTACAATTCCCTGTTGTCAGAATACGGAGTAGTTGGTTTTGATTATGGTTACGCCATGGCAAGTCCAACAACATTGACGATCTGGGAAGCACAATTTGGAGACTTTGTGAACGGTGCACAGATCATGATCGATCAGTATATTTCTGCTGCGGAAGATAAATGGAAACTTCAGAATGGTTTGGTGATGTTATTACCTCACGGTTATGAAGGCCAGGGAGCAGAGCACTCTTCAGGTAGAATGGAAAGATTCCTTCAGCTTTGTGCGAAAGACAATATGTATGTGGCAGATATTACGACTCCTGCGAACATGTTTCATATGCTTCGGAAGCAAATGAAAGCGAAATTCAGAAAACCGCTGATCATTTTTACTCCAAAAAGTTTACTACGTCATTCTAAAGTAATTTCTACAAAAGAAGAATTTGCGACTGGTTCATTCCAGCCAGTTCTTGATGATCCAGATGCAAAAGCAGATTCAATAAAAAGCCTGGTATTCTGTACCGGGAAGTTTTACTATGACCTGCTGAAGTTTAAGGAAGAGAATGATCGTGATGATGTTGCCCTTGTGAGAATCGAACAATTGTTCCCACTCCCGGTGAGCATCATGAAAGAAATGATGAGTAAGTATAAGAATGCCGAAGATGTGGTTTGGGCACAGGAAGAGCCTAGAAACATGGGAGCATATGGACATATGTTACTTCATTTTGAAGAAGCAAGACAGTTTAGAGTATGCAGTCGTAAATTCTACGGTGCACCTGCTGCAGGTAGCTCGGTAAGATTTAAGAAGCGTCATGAAAAAGTGATCGCCAGCGTATTCGACAAAGATTTAAAAGAAGATTAATAATAAGAACCAATTTCCTGATTTCAGGAACCAAAATAAATTACAATCATGGCCTTAGAAATGAAAGTTCCTTCACCCGGCGAATCGATTACTGAAGTTGAAATAGCTCAGTGGTTAGTCGAAGATGGTGATTACGTTGAAAAAGATCAGGCAGTAGCCGAAGTGGATAGTGATAAAGCAACCCTGGAACTTCCTGCAGAAGCTAGCGGAATTATTACTTTGAAAGCTGAAGAAGGAGATGTGGTAGAAGTTGGAGAGGTAGTTTGTCTAATTGATACCGATGCTGCAAAGCCTGGTAGTGATGACAAGGAGGACAGTGAAAGCAAAGACGGCAAGTCTGCTGAAACTGAAGAAAAAGAGCGCCAGGAAAGTACGGAAGATAAGAAGGACAGTGATAAAGCAGCTGCTAAGAATGAAGAGCCTTCAAAATCAAGTACTCCAAGCCAGAAACAGGATGATACGTATGCAACTGGAACTCCTTCACCAGCAGCTAAGAAAATTCTTGACGAAAAGGGGATTGATAGCAAAGATGTAAAAGGTTCTGGAAGAGATGGTCGAGTGACTAAGGAAGATGCGGTTGAGGCAAAAGTTTCTATGGGATCTCCTGGAAAAGGAACCAGAGGAGAAGAGCGTAAGAAAATGTCAATGTTCCGTAGAAAACTTGCGGAACGTCTGGTAAGTGCTAAGAACGACACAGCGATGCTGACTACTTTCAATGAAGTAGACATGTCTCCAATTTTTGCACTAAGAAAGAAATATAAAGAGGAATTTAAGGAGAAGCATGGAGTGAGCCTTGGCTTTATGTCATTCTTTACTCTTGCAGTAATCCGTGCGTTGGATGAATATCCTGCAGTAAACTCTATGATTGATGGAGATTACCAGGTAAGCTATGATTTCAAAGATATTAGTATTGCGGTTTCTGGTCCTAAAGGACTTACAGTTCCTGTAATTAGAAATGCTGAAAATCTTAGTTTCAGAGGGGTAGAATCTGAAGTGAAAAGACTTGCGATCAAAGCAAGAGATGGTAAGATCACTGTAGATGAAATGACTGGTGGTACTTTTACTATAACTAATGGTGGAGTATTTGGATCTATGTTATCAACTCCAATTATCAATCCACCTCAATCTGCTATTCTTGGAATGCACAACATTGTGGAAAGACCTGTTGCAATAGATGGTCACGTTGAAATTAGACCAATTATGTATGTAGCGTTGTCTTACGATCACCGAATCATTGATGGTAAAGAGTCTGTTGGATTCCTTGTAGCTGTTAAAGAAGCACTGGAAAATCCTGAAGAACTATTGATGGATGGAGATGTTAAGAGATCACTGGAATTGTAGTTACAATATCCGGTAGAAAGAAAAAAAGGGTACGCGTTAGCGTACCCTTTTTACTTTAACGAAATTAAAACAAAACTAACAACCTGAATAAATTCAAGCCCAGTACGGCAACAACTAAAATTGTCATAATATAAAAGACCAGTTGTGAAGATATTCGAAGTTTAATAACGTAAAGATTATTGGTTAGATTACTTCAAATATAGAGCGATATCTCTTTCAGCAAAAGGGTGTTTTTCCCCTTATTTGAGAAATAAGGCCTTGCCTTTGTAATCGATAACAGCTTTACCTTTCTTCAGAATATCGGCTCCTATGATACCCTGTACCTTTTCAGCTTTATGATTTTCGAGCGCCTCATTTACATGTTTGAGGTCGAAAAGTACCAGGTCGATCTTTTTCTTTTTCCATTCTCCAATCTGTACTATATTTTTCGCTGAAACCTGGGTTAACATATTGGTAGCTCCTGCACCAGCCGCTTTAATATCACTATCTTCTGAAAGTAGATCAAAATGTTCGATCGCATCTATACCCACACAGGTGCTGGAAGCGCCAGTGTCCAGTATAAAATTACCTTCAATATTATTGATCTTCGCTTTTAGTTCGAAATGATTGGTTTTGGTGTATTTTAATTTGATACGATGATATCCTTTTTCCTGAAGCAACTCTCTTAAAGACATTCTTTTTTCCACAAATATATGATTCTTGAATATAGCGGGAAACTGCAAGACTTTCAATCATTACTTAAATTCAGATTTAGAAAAAATACATACTATCTTTGGAGCCTATGAGCACACTGGTTCAAATTACAGCTTTACCCCGGGAACTTGAAGATCATCATTTGCTTCTGAACAGGGCAATTAAGAAATCGAATATCAGAAAGGATGATATAGGAGACTGGAGAATTAGAAAGCGTTCTATCGATGCCCGGAAAAAACCGGTGAAACTGAATCTGCAGATCGAGATCTGGAAACACGGTGAAGAAAGAAGTACGAGATCATCTTTGTCTCTTCAGGATGTTTCCGAAGCAAAGGAAATAGCAATTATTGGTGCTGGTCCTGCGGGATTGTATGCAGCATTACGAGCAGTGGAAGCGGGCTTGAAACCTGTGGTTTTTGAACGTGGAAAAGATGTAAGAGCCAGAAGACATGATCTTGCCAAGATTAATAAAGAACAAACTGTAAACCCGGAATCTAATTATTGTTTTGGAGAAGGTGGCGCCGGTACATACTCAGATGGGAAATTATATACGCGCTCGAAGAAACGTGGAAATGTATTGAAAGCCCTGGAGTGGTTCGTGGAATTTGGAGCAGATCCTGATATTCTTGTGGATGCACATCCGCATATTGGAACGAATAAATTACCAAAGATCATCACCGCTATGCGAGAAGCGATCGTGGATGCGGGAGGGGAAGTACATTTTAACTCTAAGCTAACCGATCTAAAGTTAGAGAGTGATAAGATCACGGCTATTGAGATCAATAAAGAGAAGTGGTTGCATTTTGATGAGGTAATTCTGGCGACGGGACACTCGGCCAGGGATATATTTTACCTGTTGCATGAACGAAATATAAAGATAGAAGCCAAACCTTTCGCGCTGGGAGTTCGAATTGAGCATCAGCAAAAACTAATTGATTATATCCAGTATCACGGGGATGATGAAAATGCTTATTTACCTCCAGCTTCGTACAGTCTGGTAGAACAGGTAGATGGTCTTGGTGTGTATTCTTTCTGTATGTGTCCGGGAGGTATTATTGCTCCGTGTGCTACAGAACAGGAAGAAGTGGTAACCAACGGCTGGAGTCCAAGTAAGCGAAATAATCCATATTCCAACTCAGGAATAGTAGTAAGTATAGAACCTACAGATCTGCCGGGTTATAAAGAGAATGATCCATTTGTTTGTCTTGACTTTCAGAAGATGGTGGAAAGAAATTGTTGGAAAGCGTCTGGCAGAACTCAGCAGGTTCCTGCGCAGCGTATGAAGGATTTTGTAGAAGGAAGGTTGTCTTCAGATTTCCCGAAAACTTCTTATCAGCCTGGTATAGTAAGCGTTGATCTTAATAAAGTGTTACCAGATCTAATAGCTAAAAGACTACGAAAAGCCTTTGTGAAATTCGGTAAAAAACTAAAAGGTTATTATACGAACGAAGCCGTTTTACATGCTCCGGAAAGTAGGACTTCTTCACCAATTCTAATTCCGCGTGACCCGTCAACACTGGAACATTTAGAAGTAAAAGGATTCTATCCCTGTGGAGAAGGAGCCGGATATGCCGGAGGAATCATTTCCGCAGCTATAGACGGAATCAACTGTGTCGATGCTATTGCGAAGAAGTATTCGAAACTAGAATGACTGTTTAAGTATTATATACATGATCGTAAACTATGAAATAGTAATTAAAATAATTCGGGAATTACAAGTGTATTATTTCAAACTACTGATGGTCAGATTTTTGTATTTTCATGTATGGCTTTACGTATTACAACGAAACTTCGCAACATCATAACGAATAATTTTTGATATATATATTAAGACAGGATATTATTTCTACATTTCTTTAGAAAATTCTAATAACCAATGTCTTATGAGAAATTATTTTAATGCCGTTATGGTAGGGTTATTATTGATGGGGTGCTCCGTAGATAATGACGAAACGAACTTTGATTATCAACTTCTAATTGCCAATTCGGTTATAGATGTTGAGGGATGTATGCCAGATACATATAATTTATATAATACTTCTGAAGAAAAAATTGGTGAATTTATTGTTACCAACGATGAAAATGAGGTATACCTAAATTTCACTTCTGTAAATGGTTACGATATATCCATGATTAATTATGAAGTTGCTTTGAGCGAGGATGACCTACCGATGAATAATGGTGGAATTATTGTTGGTCAGTTAGAGAGCACAGTGAAGTTTTCCACAACTACCAATTATTATGGAGACAGTGTTTCTTTCGAAAGTTTTGGAGAGAATCCCACAGCTTTAGTAGTGGCAGCAAGAATTCAATTTATCAACGAATCTAAGAAAACCTATGCTGTGTGGGTTGGGGATCAAATCGCTGGAAAAAATAATAGTAAATTTCTGAACTATTCTATTTGTATTCCTCAACAAGAAGAGGTTTGCGAAGTAGATGCTGGGAGTGATAATTCTGCTTCTTACACGGTAGAAGAAGTTAATGCACTTGTAAATAGTATAGGCGATGCTGATAGATTATTTAAATCTTTATTAGATGAAGACGTTAGTAGAAATGGAGTATTCGAGCCAACTATATCCACGTTGTTAGCACGATTCTCTGCAAATCCAGTTAGAGATTTCACAACAACTTATACTGTTACAAATGAATTGAACGGAGAGGTTTGTTCAGATTCTACTGTATTAACTATTACAGTAACCGAATAAAATTAAAGTATTTTGATTACTAGGCAGCATCTTCATGCTGCCTTTTATTTTATCGGAGGGATGGCTTAAAATTATTTCCCAAGAGTCTGGGATCGGTTTGTGTAGCCTGTCTGGTGAGAGTTTTGATGCTAATGGAGATATATCCAAGATTGGAAACCACTTCACCATAACACAGGTAAATTCCCTTAGTTCTTATAGGATACTTTTCGGCTACTGAAGGGAAAAGAACCACATCAAAAATGACTCCTTCAGGATCATAGAATGTGCCGAAATACATGTATTTACCATTTGAAGTCCCGGTTTTTTTAGAATTTACCAGGTTACCATAGATCTCTATGTTTTTCCCGATATGATCTTTTAACTGCGAAGCTGTAACCACATTTTGCTTTAGAGGATCTTTCAGTAATTCAAAATGACTGCATAAGGGAAATCCCAGAAGTTCCATCTGGTCGTAAGCTTCGATCATTTTGGAAGCTTCAAATTCCGGCAATTCAAAATCTTTATGCTTCGGTTTAAAAAGTAGCGGCTGATTCGTTTTTGGTTTATTCCTGTCCAGTTTAAAATAAGCTTTCCATAAAAGTTCGTGTTTGTCTATTCCGGTAAACCTAAAGGCGTTGATCTTTAGTAACAAGCTAAGTTGTTCAATAGAGATCTGGATACGGTCTATAAAATCATCCAGTGACCTAAATTCTCCAAAAAATTGCCTGTTTTCCAGTATTTGCTGAATAGTTTTTACTTCCAACTCCTTTATATATCCAAAACCCAGGTAGACGTTTTTTCCGTAGATCACATTGGGGTGATCACTTTTATTAATACACGGAGCGTGAATCGTACCGCCCCAACGTCTTATTTCCTGAATATAGGTCTGCAGATCATAAAAACCACCTCCATTGTTGATCGCTGCCACCATAAACTCAAGCGGAAAATATTTCTTCAGGTACAAACTCTGGTAACTTTCCACCGCGTAGGAAGCCGAGTGTCCCTTCGGAAATGCATAGCCGGCAAAAGAAGAGATCTGTTCCCAGACTTCATCGATCAGTTTTGGTTCGTAACCTTTATTATTACAGTTCTCGCGGAAGGTATTCTCGATCTTTTCCATTTGCCCCCGGGAAGTTTTTTTTCCGCTCATCCCTCTTCGTAATACATCTGCATCATCCAGGCTCAAACCGGCAAAATGATAAGCGACTTTCATTACATCTTCCTGGTAAACCATCACGCCATAAGTGTCGGGCATGATCTCGTACATTACCGGGTGCGCTTCCTTTCTTTTTTCAGGAAAGCGATGTCTTAGAATAAATTCATCTTTCATACCAGCGCTGGAAATTCCTGGTCTAATTACAGAACTTGCTGCAACCAGGTTAAGGTAATCCCTGGTTTGTAGTTTTGTAAGTAAACCTCGCATGGCAGGAGATTCCACATAAAATACTCCCATACAATCGCCAGTGGTGAGCAATTCGTTGATCGCTGGATCTTCCTTAAAAGCTTTGATGTTTTCGATATCCTCTAATTTAGCATCTGGCTGATTCTGTTTTACGATCTCGATGGTATCGGTGATTTTTGAGAGTCCGCGTTGGGCAAGAATATCAAATTTATGAATGCCTACTTCTTCAGCAATGTTCATATCGATCTGCATCGTCCGGAAGCCTTTGGGAGGTAAAAACGTCGCAGCATAATTATGCACCGAATCGTCCAGGATCAAAATTCCGCCGGAATGAACACTTAAATAATTTGGGAAACCTTCTATAAGTTTACTATACCTAATTACCAGTTTCTCCAGATGATCCAGGTTGTCATAGGAATAGAATCCAGAAGCGAGCTTATCGATATTTTCTTTAGGCAAACCAAAAACCTTCCCGAGTTCACGGGCTACTGCACGCTGTTTAAAGGTAACATAGGTGCCCATAAGCGCAGTATTTTTATAAGTTCTGAAGATATAATCTGTGATATCATTACGGTCTTTCCATGAAAAATCAAGGTCAAAATCTGGCGGGGATTTCCTGTTGGGATTTATAAAGCGTTCAAAATAAAGATCGAGTTCTATGGGATCCACATTGGTGATTCCAAGAATATAGGCCACAATCGAATTCGCACCGCTCCCACGTCCTACAAATGGATAATTCTGTGAACGCGCATAGTCTACAATTCCCAGGTTGATAAGAAAATAAGAAACAAACTCAAGCCTGATGATAGATTCCAGCTCTTTTTCAACCCGCGTATAAACTTCCCGATTTGCTTCTGGGTATTTCTCAGGAAGTTTTTCATAGGTGAGCCGCCGGATCATATCTGCATCCTCTTCGATCGTATTTCGGTAGATCTTTAAATTTCGGTTCTGTCCTTTCCCAAAGTCATAATGCACCTTGCAAGCGTCCATAATTTGTTGTGTATTCTCCAGAATATGAGGGAAATCCTCAAAAGCGGCTTCCATTTCCTGCCTGGGATACATTTTATGTGAAGCTTTTCCCTGTTCTGATTCCGGAAGCTTGCTTAGCAGCAAATTATTGTCGATCGCCCTGAGTAAGCGATGTGCATTAAAGTCTTTTTTATTGCGAAAGCTTACCGTTTGTAGAATAACCAGTTTATCCTTCAGATTTCTATATTCTGAAAATCTTAATTTCCCGATCTCTTCTTTGGAAACTCCTATATATTCATTGCTTCTGAAATTTTTACGTTTTTGTTCCACCACTTTTCCGAAGGGGTAAATGATAAAACAATCAGGTAATTGTGGAGCTACCGTTTCAAAATCCTTCTTTTTATGCAGGTGATTTGAAAGATGATCGTTTAGCTGAAGGAAGCCAGCATTGTTTTTCGCCAGTCCAATATATTGTTGCTCGGCAGCATTTCTAAAGTCAATTCCCAGAACCGGTTTAATTTTGGTTCCATTGGTAAGCCTCAGGAATTCCAGGCAGGCAGAAGTATTATTGATGTCTGTAATAGCGAACTGCCAGATATCGTTGGAGTAGGCAAGCTCACACAACTCCCTGATGGGAAAAGTCCCATATCGCAGTGAATAGTATGTGTGACAGTTTAAATACATCCAGCTAATCTTTTTATACTTCAGAATACATTATCATTATTGTTTTCTATGAGCAAGAACGATAGGTGGCTCCCCGTTAAAAGGATTCTTCATTCTGCCGATGGTTTTCGCATCCATTGCAGCAGCACGCATCACCGCATGTTCACCAAAGCGATTTTTGATCTTATCCAGAGAATTATAGAGATTCAGCATATCTTCAGAATCATCAAAAAGATTGATCTGGTAGTGACCACCCACGAGTCCGCTAAACTTCACCCCGATCAACCTGATGAGCAGGCGCCTGCTGTATAGTTGTTTAAAAAGTTCCTCGACCTTAGGAATTAGAATATGATCTGCACTGGTATAAGGGATACTTACCTGTTTGCTATAAGTTTGAAAATCTGAATATCTGATCTTTACACTCACTGTGGAAACGAGCTTATTTCCCCTGCGAAGCTGATAGGCGAGACTTTCTGCCATGGCTACCAGCGTACCATGTAAACGGATCATATCGATAGTGTCCCTGTTAAAGGTTCTTTCAGTTGAAATAGACTTGCGCTCGTGAAACGGAATGATAGGAGGATTGTCGATCCCGTGAGCACGTTTCCATATAGTACGGCCATTCTTACCCAGAACGCTCTCTAAAACCTCTACAGGCATCTTCTGAATTGTCTCGATCCTGCGAACGCCGAGATTTAATAATTTCTGAAAGGTTTTATTCCCGATCATAGGGATCTTGTTCACTGCAAGTGGAGCAAGGAATGTTTTTTCTGAACCTGCTTCGATCACTTTCTGGGCATAAGGTTTGCCTTCGCCGGTAGCAATTTTAGAAACCACTTTGTTAGTGGAAAGTCCGAAGGAAATAGGTAAATAAGTTTCCTTTTTGATAGTTTCCTGAAGTTCTTTAGCGAACTGGGTGATTCCGAAAAATCTATCCATTCCCGTGAGATCTGCATAAAATTCATCTACGCTGGCCTTTTCAAAAGAAGGAACTTTGCTACGAATAACTTCGGTTACCTCATGGGAGAATTTCGTGTAAGTGGAAGCATTCCCTTTGATAACGATAGACTGTGGGCAGAGTTGCCTGGCCACTTTCATGGACATTCCGGAATGTACTCCAAACTTGCGAGTCTCATAACTGCATGCTGCTACCACGCCGCGATCTCCCAGACCACCTACAATAAGGGGTTTATCATTCAGTTTAGAATCCAGACGCCTCTCTGCGGAAACAAAAAAGGTATCAAGATCCAGATGTATAATTGATTTCTCTAACTTCATAATAGGAATAAATCCATTAAATAGGAATAAATCCAAAATTATAAATTTAATCTGGTTTATGATGTTGAGGGAGCGTTAAAAAGAAATGGAAATTTGAAATTGAATGGGGATATAGAGCTGGAAGTTAATCTCAAATGAAAAAATATTATCTAAAATTGATTTCTCAGTTTTTCAATATTGAAATTGCCTAAGTAATATGATAATTTGTGTAATAGAGATTTGTTGTTATTTAAATTTTTTAATTGGGTTTATCGTTAAATATTTTTCATTTATCGATCTTTCATGTCAATTCTAATGATATATCACACTTTTAGAGTGTCAATTATGAATTTTTCGTAACTTAATAATTCATTAATACTCAGGATTATGAAAAGTTCTTCAGGAAAACGCGGACTCATAAAAAAATATGCTACAGATTTTATCTTTTCTGAAAAAACCAGGTTTGTCCTGGACGGTACCGGTTTTAGTAATTCTTCAGAACAACCTGGATCAAAAATTATAAAATTCAGATTTGATAATTCAGACTCAGATAAAGCAACCAAACCTGTCTTTCGTTGTATCTATAAAATGATGAGAAAATTCAATCTATCCTTAAATTAGGGGCTTTTAGAAAATCGAAAATTCACTCTTAGACATAAAATAAAAAATACTATCTTCGTTTGTATGGAGGAACCCGAAAATCCTGAGAGTAGGGGAAACACTTAATCTAACCAAATGAAGTTTAAATCTTTACTAATCATTGCCATCGCTGCAATGACATTATCCAGTTGCTCTATCAGACTGGTTGATTTTACCGTAATTAGTTCTAAAAATGTAAATCTTGACATCGACAGAGCTCAGGGTGTAAAAACTGAGGGTAAGAAATCTTATTTCCTTGGAATTGGATGGAACATCAAAGATGCTATGGATGAGGCTCTGGAAGAAGCAGGACCAGAGTATGACATGCTAATTGATGGTGTGGTAAGATACACCAGCTATCCTTTCGTTTCTGGAGTGACTGTAGAAGGTACTGCTGTAAGCACTAGAGCAATGAAAGATCGTATGGGAGAAGCAGGTTTCCAGGACTGGTTAAAAGGCCAGAATGTACTTACTGAAGAAACTGCGGTAGTGATTCCTGAATAATCATTCGGAATTGAAAAACAAAAAGCCCGGTCATAAAGACCGGGCTTTTCTTTTGAAACTAAAAAACTAAATTAGTCTTCAAAATATACTGCAGATACTCCAGAAAGCATATTGTTCACAGCTGGAGTTGCATTTCCGCTTGCATTTGACGCATCGTCAAAAGCTAGTACTCTACCACCACCATTAGCAAGTTCAGCAACATAGATCATATCAGAATCTGCATCATAAGCAACATTTACCGGGTTACCCAATAAAGTAGCTGCTCCAGAAATTCTCATTTGATCTGAAAGAGCTAAAGTTGCAGCATCCATTGTATTATTAAATTTACTGTCAAAGTCAGTAATTACATGAAGTCCACCATCAGAATCTGATCCTGCATCTCCAATATCTGTAAGTACCATTGTTCCACCATCATAGTCTAAACCATGAGTTCTCACAATTCCTTCTACCATCACAGTTTTTGTAGCGCTTACCATTCCATCTGTGTTATTAGACAGGAAGTTGTCAAAACTAGCAAGCATGTTTGTAGTATCTACGATTGCGTATAATGTATTTCCAACAAACTCGATACCCCAAACTTTAAAGTCTACGGTTACTGTGTTTCTTAGTGTGAAACCATTGTCTTCTTTACTATAGATATAAAATCTACCATCTGCAGTGGTGT
>NZ_JBLWIM010000012.1:163825-165409 GCF_048381525.1 Christiangramia qingdaonensis | reverse complement strand
TCTAGGGCTCATAAGATCACTAGAGCTCATAAACTCTGCAGAAACTGTAGACATAGATCCATCCCACATATCAACATCTCCATAATACTGAAGTTGTTTAGGGTCTCTGGAAGCTACGATTAGAGAACTATCATCTTCGTCATAAAAAATCCCCTCAGCATCTGTGGAGGAAGTGTTCACTGTATAAGAAGTACCATCATCCAGATTGTACTGTACTACAGATCCAGAATGTGTGGTAGCATATAACATTGCAGAATCCATCTCCACGATATCATCGGTCATGTCATCATCATCATCTGAACAAGAGGTGAATCCCAACATAGCGCTCATCGCTATAAATAATAAAGGTTTTTTCAAAATTTTCATAAGTAACTTTTTTATTGATTATTGTTTACGGTAATATTTACGAAACTTACCAACTGCGGTTTTCTGAACTGAAGCTTTTAACTCAGGATTAGGCTTTTTAACTCAGGCTTGTTAAACTGAAATTAAAATAGGAACCGAATTAACAAAAAAAAGCCTCTGCGAGAGCAGAGGCTTTTGAATCAACAGGTGATTAATTTCTAGTACCTGTAGTATTCTGGCTTGTAAGGTCCTTCTACCGTTACACCAATATATTCTGCCTGATCCTGTTTAAGTTCAGTCAATTCAACCCCAATTCTTTCAAGGTGAAGTTTTGCAACTTTTTCATCAAGATGCTTAGGTAACATGTAAACTTCGTTCTTATACTGGTCAGTATTATTCCAAAGTTCCATTTGTGCCAGGGTCTGGTTCGTGAATGAATTACTCATTACAAAACTAGGATGTCCAGTTGCACAACCTAAATTCACTAAACGACCTTCGGCAAGGAGGATAATATCTTTCCCGTTAATAGTGTATTTGTCAACCTGTGGTTTAATCTCTACTTTAGAGTTTCCGTGGTTATCATTTAACCATGCAACAGCGATCTCGTTATCAAAGTGACCAATATTCGCTACGATTGTTTTGTCTTTCATCGCCTCGAAATGCTCTCCACGTACGATGTCTTTATTTCCGGTAGTAGTGATAACGATATCTGCTTTAGGAAGTACAGTTTCAAGTTTCTTCACCTCGAAACCATCCATTGCGGCCTGTAATGCACAAATTGGATCAATTTCAGTAACAGTTACGATAGAACCAGCACCTTTAAAAGATTGAGCAGTTCCTTTTCCAACATCTCCATATCCACATACAACAACTCTTTTGCCAGCTAGCATAACGTCTGTAGCACGACGTATCGCATCTACTGCACTCTCGCGGCAACCGTATTTGTTATCAAATTTAGATTTAGTTACAGAATCGTTTACATTAATTGCCGGCATTGGCAATGTTCCGTTCTTCATTCTTTCGTAAAGTCTATGAACTCCTGTAGTTGTTTCTTCTGAAAGTCCTTTAATTCCTTCAGCAAGTTCAGGGTATTCATCAAGGACCATATTGGTAAGATCTCCACCATCATCAAGGATCATATTAAGTGGCTTACGATCCTCTCCGAAGAAAAGAGTTTGTTCGATACACCAGTTAAATTCTTCCTCGGTCATTCCTTTCCATGCATAAACAGGAATACCG
>NZ_JBLWIM010000012.1:159573-163801 GCF_048381525.1 Christiangramia qingdaonensis | reverse complement strand
TGATCCTGCGTAGAAAATATATTACATGAGCTCCAGGTAACATCTGCTCCAAGTTCTACCAAAGTTTCGATAAGAACTGCAGTCTGGATCGTCATATGTAAACAACCCGCAATTCTGGCACCTTTTAAAGGCTTGGATTCCCCAAACTCTTTACGCAATGCCATAAGTCCCGGCATTTCAGCTTCAGCAAGTTCAATTTCAAGACGGCCATATTCGGCAAGCTCAATATCTTGGACTTTATAAGCGGTATACGGTACTGTTTTAGTTGACATATTATTATATTTGAATATTAGCAATTTTAATGTCGCAAAAATAGGGAAAAGCTTAGAAAATATATGCCTCTTTATAAAACAATAACAGTTGATGAACGTACTAAAGTCTTCATTTGGAAGGTGGAAGAGTCTTTTGATTGGCTGGCGAATGGGATCAATCTTACTGCACATTGTCAAAAAAGAGTAGACGCTATGAAATCTGAAATTCACCGTCGTGGATTCATGAGCATTAGACATTTAATGGCCGAAGCAGGGTATACAGATCATGATCTTTATTATGACGATCTGGGGAAACCGCATCTTCGTGACGACAGGTATATCTCCATCACTCATTCGTTCAATTTTACCGCGATCATAATTAGTAATCGCGATGTGGGGATCGATATTGAAAAGCAACGGGAAAAGATTCTGAAGATCGCTAATAAATTCACTCCGCTTAACGAATATCATACGTTGGCGAATGAAGAGGCTTTGATAAGAAAGCTTACTATAGTATGGGGTGCCAAGGAATCTGTTTATAAATTGATCGCTCGCCCTGGAGTTGGTTTTCTACAGCATATCAATGTGACCGACTTTGATTTTGACGATTCGAAAACAACAGCTCATGTAAGATATCATGAACTGGATTCCTGGTATGATATCGATTTTCTGGAATTTGAGAATTTCACCTGTGTATATGCCCTTTCTTCTACTGGAAAAATCAAGTAATGCCCGAAGTACTTAGCTATTTGCAGGATATACAGCAAGCTTTTGTAGAGAATAGAAAGTTACTTGCGATCCTGATAGATCCCGATAAATTTGATGAGAAACAGGTTGATAATTTCTTTCAAAATCTACCTAGTGAAACAACCCATATTTTAGTTGGAGGCAGTACGGTGGAACATGGAAGAACCTGTGCCGTGATCTCAGCGATCAAGCGGGTGAACAGGCTACCGGTGATACTTTTTCCTGGTGATTCTTCTCAAATCTCTTCGGAAGCAGATGCGTTACTTTTTCTAAGCCTAATCTCGGGTAGAAATCCTGAATTTTTAATTGAGCAACAGGTTCGCTCTGTGGAGAAGATCAAAAGTTCAGATCTTGAAGTGATCCCTACTGGTTATATTCTTATTGATGGTGGCAGGGAAACTTCAGTTCAAAAGGTAAGCAAAACCGTTCCTATCAATCAGAAGGAGGTGAAGCTTGTCGTGAATACCGCACTGGCAGGACAATATTCGGGAAAACAATTGATTTATCTCGAAACTGGAAGTGGCGCAGAATACCCGGTTTCTTCGGAAATAATCAAGGCTGTGTCTTCAACTCTCGAAATCCCCGTAATTGTTGGTGGAGGCATTCGTACGCAGCAGCAAATGCACAATGCTTATAAATCTGGTGCAACAATGGTGGTCATGGGAACTGCTTTTGAAAAATAGTATCTTTTAATACAAGTTGATAATACTCCGGAAAGTCTGTTATTTAAATGTATCATTTCTTCTGAAGGCCACACTTCGACAGGCTCAGTGCAGCAACTTGTTTCAGATTTTCTGCTGTCTAAGTTCGTATTATTGTACCGGTAATTAGTCATATCTTCTAAAGACCGCACTTCGACAGGCTCAGTGCAGCAACGAAATGCGACGTTTATTGAATCTGATTATTATGCTGGAGGATTGTGAATAATTTGATGTTACTTAAATGTATCATTTCTTCTGAAGGCCACACTTCGACAGGCTCAGTGCAGCAACGAAATACGCCGTTTGTTGAATATGATTATTATGCTGGAGGATTGTGAATAATCTGATGATATTTTAATTTTTGATTTCTTCTGAAGCGCCTTCGATAGGCTCAGTGCAACAGCTTATTTCAGGTTCTATCTTATCTAAGATTGTCTTATTTCAAATTAAAGCTGTTAATGAAAGCCGCACTTCGACAGGCTCAGTGCAGCAACTTGTTATACATTTTCTGATATTTAAATTTGTTCTGTTGTATTGGTAATGCTTTTAAAGATTGTTTTTCCGAAAATATCTAATGATACTTCTGAAATGCTGTCTCATTTAATTTATCAATTTCACTTGAAGGCTGCCCTTAGACATGCCCAGTACAACAAAGAGATGACCGTTGCTTAGAAATAAATGCTATATTGGAGAATACAGATAAGTATAGGGCTATTTTAGAAATTTTTATTACTTCTGAAGTAGGCTCTTCAACATGCTACGTGCAACAAGATGTGACAGAAATTTTATCATCAAAATTGAATCTAAATTAAGTCTATGAAAAAAATGACCTTCCCAAGATCTATTCTATATACAATTCTGGGAGCAGTAGGATTGATTTCCACATTTCTGGAAATTAATTTTGATGATATAGCGTATATTATCCAGTTTTTGATTTGTAGTTGTTTGTTCATTTTAGGGGTCTCATTCCAGTTAAAATACTGGGTTAAATAATAGTCAAACTCTTTAATTTCCATGAATATTAGAAAAAAAGTTTAAGGCTTCCTTCAAAGCTTTTGATAATAGCTAACTTTGAAATACAAACCGCTATTATGAACATTTCAGTAGAACTTACCCTAACCCCAATTCAGGATGATTACGAACCAGCGATCATCAATTTTATCAAAAAAATGCGTGACTCCGGACTCACCGTTAAAGAAAACCCTCTAAGTACTCAGGTATATGGTGATTATGATGAGGTGATGGGTCTGCTCAATAAAGAGATCAAAAATGCCTTTGAAGCGATAGACCGCGGACTTATGTACGTGAAAATTGTAAAATCTGATCGCTCCGACTATGCAGCCGATTTTTGATTACCTGTTTAGTCAGTATTCAGAATATCCTACGCTTTTTATAATTCTGGAGATCATCGCTGTGATCTTTGGTTTTCTTTCCGTCTGGTATTCCAAGCAAAATAATATCCTCGTTTATCCAACTGGTATTATAAGCACGATGATCTTTGTGTACTTGCTGTGGCAATGGGAATTGCTTGGGGATATGATGATCAATGCCTATTACTTTTCTATGAGTATTTATGGCTGGTATGTTTGGACCAGGAAAGTAGACGATGATCACTTTACACCAATTACTTCTACCACGAGAAAAGAAAAAATACTTTCGGTAGTAATTTTCACAGGAACACTGCTCTTTGTATTTGGTATTTATGAATGGTTCGATAAATGGAATAACTGGACCGCTTATGTAGATACGGTCACTACCGCGATATTCTTTGTGGGAATGTGGCTTATGGCGAGAAAGAAGATTGAAAACTGGATCTACTGGATCATTGGTGATATAATTTCTGTGCCGCTATATTTTTATAAAGGCCTAACTTTAACCAGCTTACAATATCTTTTATTTACCATAATTGCCGTTTACGGTTATCTAGCATGGAAGAAAAACTTGCGCAACGACCTTCGTCCTGCCTGAAAATAGTCTTGTTCGGCCCTGAATCTACCGGGAAAACAACGCTGTCAGAAGATCTTTCCAAATACTATTCTGAACCCCTGGTGCCAGAATTTATGCGGAAATACCTTCAGAAAGTATGGGATCTCGAACAAAGAATTTGCGAGCCTCAGGATATCTTACCTATCGCAAGAGGACAGATGCAATTGGAAAATGAGAAGTCCAGACAGGCAGACAGGCTTTTAATATGTGATACCGATCTGCTGGAGATAAAGGTCTATTCTGAAGCTTACTATGATAATTTCGTCAACCCACAACTTCTTAAACATGCGTTAAACAACGAATACGCTCTCTATTTTTTAACGTATATTGATGTTCCGTGGACGCCAGATGATCTAAGGGATAAACCTCACGACCGTGAGGGAATGTTTCAGAGATTTCAGCAAACGCTCGATGAATATCAAAAACCTTATATGATTCTGAAAGGTGATCGGCAAACCCGATTAAATTCCGCAGTTAAAAAAATTGACCAACTATTAAAAACTCATAACCAGTGAATTTTAGCGAAAAAGATATCCTTCAAAT
>NZ_JBLWIM010000012.1:153658-159537 GCF_048381525.1 Christiangramia qingdaonensis | reverse complement strand
CCAGATCGCCATTTTCGAACGAGGCAACCTGAAAGTAAATATTACCGAAGCTGCTACGGTAGGAAAAGGAATTAGCAGGATTGAAGCTGCTGAAAAACATGAATTGATAGATTTCTATAATACAGAAAAATCTAAATACAGTATCCTTAAGTTCGTGCCGGCATCTGGTGCAGCTTCCAGAATGTTCAAGGCTTTGCATAACTTTTCCGAAGAGTTCGATCCGGAAAATGATGAGTTAAGAGAATATCTTGATAAAAAAGGTGATGCAGATCTTCAAAGATTCTTTAACCATGTAGATAAATTGCCTTTCTATAAACATGCGGTGAACAAAGCGAAAAAGAGCCATCCAGGCTATGAGAATCTTTCCCACGATCATCAGCATTCCATCCTGGTACATACGATTCTCGATTTAGATGGGCTCTATCTTAGTGATTTACCAAAAGGCCTGGTTCCATTTCATAAATACGACACTCATATTTCCACGGCTTTTGAAGAACATTTATTCGAAGCCGCAAAATATATTGCTGTAGATGGAGTTGCCAGACTTCATTTTACGGTAGCTGAAGGAGATCGCGAGAAGTTTGAAGCTGAATGGAATGATGTTGGAGAACGTGTAGAGAAGGCTACAGGGGTTAAATTCGAGATCCATTATTCTTACCAGGATCCAAAAACAGATACTATTGCGGTCACTGGCGAATTTGAGCCATTTAGAACTAAGGAGGATACCTTATTCTTTAGACCCGGAGGACATGGCGCGCTCATCGAAAATATGAATCAGTTAGATGCAGATATCGTATTTGTAAAGAATATCGATAATGTGGTTACTGAAGATAAAGTTCAACAGGTGGCCGATCATAAGAAATTACTGGGAGGAAAACTGTTGAAGGTTCAGACTAAAGTATATGAGTACCTTGAAACCCTGGACAAAGGAAATGTATCTCATGAAAAACTGGATGAGATTCAGACATTTCTGAATGATGAATTATTCGTAAAATCTGGTAGTGACGGCGATATGTTCGTGGAAAACCTGAAACACAAACTTCGTAGACCATTGCGGGTTTGCGGGATGGTCAAGAATGAAGGTGAACCAGGCGGAGGTCCTTTCCTTGTGAAAGATAGCGACGGGAATACTTCTCTACAAATAATTGAAGGAGCACAGATCGATAATGACAATCCCGAACAGGCTAAAACAGCTCGTGAAGCTACACATTTTAATCCGGTGGATATTGTTTGCGGACTCAAAGACCACAAGGGAGAAGCTTATGATCTTAATGAGTATGTAGATGAAGACATGAGTTTTATTGCAGATAAAACAAAAGATGGTAAGGAGTTGAAAGCTTTAGAGAGACCTGGTTTATGGAATGGTGGAATGGCACGCTGGAATACGATCTTTGTAGAAGTTCCTGTGGAAACCTTTAATCCTGTGAAAACCGTTTCCGACCTGCTGAAGGATTCTCATCAACCAGCTTAATGGATCAACATCAAATTGAAACAGAACTTGAGTTTAAAGCTGTAAGAAGTTCTGGTCCTGGTGGGCAACATGCTAATAAGACATCTACAAAAGTGGAACTTGGTTTTCATGTTGAGAATTCCAACGGACTTTCAGAAGCCGAAAAAGGCAGAATCCGAAGGAAGCTTGAAAACAGGATCAACCGCGAGGGATTTTTGAAGATGTCGAGTGAAGATTCCCGGAGTCAGCATTCCAATCGCGAGATCGTCATTCACAATTTTCTGGAATTGATAAAATCGGCACTTAAAAGACAGAAACCTCGAAAGAAGACAAAACCAACCCGGGCGTCAAAACTGAAAAGATTGCACTCTAAAAAGAAAAGATCAGAGATCAAGGCAAATAGAAAAGATCCTTTGAAGTAAATGTGGGTATTAAATCCTCAGTTGTTCTGTAGATTCCACGTAATTTCTTGAAATGGCATTGAACTTAAATTTGTCTATTAATCTTTTATCTCACTGGTATGGTGGGTTATAAGGTGGCTGAAGGGAGTTTTTAAGTTTTGGTATAATTATTACTATTAAGTAAATAGGTTAGTATTGGGAACAAAATGAGTTACACTTAATTTATTTTGTTTTATAATTTAGATTTTCGGATTGAAAGGGCTCCCTCGGGAGCCCTTTCTGTATTTATGTACCTCTGGGGAAATGACTCTGATTTTCTACACTCATATCCTAAAAATCACAGAATATCTACATAAATAAGTGTGAAATAAAATTAAGCAATTCATCCAATCTGTTAGTTCTCAGATGCTTCCGTAGAATTGTTCCAATTTGGTATGATTTTGACTCTATTCTTTACATAACCACAAAACAATCATTATGAAAAAGTTTATTTTAAGTACAGCAACCATTGCAGCTTTATTTTTTACTACAGGAAACCTACACGCACAGGATGAAGAGATAGAAGTGGAGACCGAAGTGGAAATGGAACAGGAAACTGCAGAATTTGAATCTATCGATGTGATCTCATTACCACAGAATATTAAAGATGCAATTTTGACCGACTACAATGGTGCAGTAGCTAGTGAAGCCTGGGTGATGACCAAAGATGATGAAAACAAGGTTTATAAATTGAACCTTGATGTAAAAGGTGAGCAAGAGCAAGTTTTTATAGATTCTGATGGAAACTGGCTTAAAGAAGAAGATACTGAAAAATAGAACTTGTCTGATCAATGAGAACCCAACTCAAGGCATATTGGATCCAATATGGAGTTTGAAAACTTTTAATTTATAGAAATGGTAGCAGCCTAGCTGCAACAACCATAACAACTAACACCAGATCCATTTCTCTAAATTTAAAGTTCATGACGCAGATCTGATCAAATGGAAACCAGTTACTTGCAAAAATTTAAATTTTGCAGGCTACCTAAGGAGGCTTTTTTAAAGCCTCTTTTTTTATGCTTTCTTTTAAAACCATATGAGTTAAAGATTCTTACCTTTGCAGCTCACTAAAGCTATTCTATGTCTAAAGTTCTGGTCGTTGAAGACGATGTTGCCTTCGGTACTATGCTCAAAACCTTTTTAGAGAAAAGGGAGTATAAAGTCGAGCTGGTATTTTCTGCAGCTGAAGCATTCAATAAGATTGAAAAAAGCAACTTTGAGCTTGTACTTACAGATGTTCGTCTACCAGATCATGATGGTCTTGAGATCCTGAAAAGGGTTAAAGCTAAGGATATTGCCACCCAGGTGATCGTGATGACGAGTTATGCTGAAATTAGCATGGCTGTAAATGCGATGAAAGAAGGTGCATTCGATTATGTTTCCAAGCCATTTCGACCTGAATCTATATTACAAACAATAGAAAATGCTTTGCGTACAAAAGTGGTAGCGCCAAAAGAAGTTACCGCGAAACCCGCAAAAAAAGCTAGCAAATCCAGTTCAACGACACAACGACTTGATCTTGTAGAGGGTGTTAGTGAACCTTCCCGAAGACTTGCCGATTATGTGGAACTGGTATCCCCAACAAATATGTCGGTTTTGATCACCGGTGAAAGTGGTACGGGAAAAGAGCAGGTGGCTAAAAGCATCCACCTGGAGAGTAAAAGACGGGATGCGCCATTTATCGCCGTAGATTGTGGAGCGATCCCTAAAGAGATAGCTTCCAGCGAGTTCTTTGGTCATATCAAAGGTTCTTTCACTGGCGCGATAAACGATAAAACCGGTCACTTTGAAGCCGCTAATGGCGGAACATTGTTTCTTGATGAAATTGGAAATCTGAGTTATGAACTTCAGGTACAGTTATTACGTGCGCTTCAGGAAAGACGTGTAAAGCCTGTTGGTAGTAATAACGAAATAGAAGTAGATATTCGCGTGGTAACAGCAACCAATGAAGATCTCTCGAATGCAGTAAAAGAAGGTGATTTTCGTGAAGATCTTTACCATAGACTTAATGAGTTTTCTATAAAAATTCCTGCACTTCGCGAGCGTAAAGAGGATTTGATGTTGTTTGCGAACCATTTTCTTGATGAGGCGAACAAGGACCTGGAGAAAAATGTGCTTGGCTTTACAGACAAAGCAATAGATGCATTTAAGAACTATAACTGGCCTGGTAACCTTCGTGAACTTCGGAATATGGTAAAAAGAGCAGTATTGCTTACTCAGGAAGATCTAATTCCTTTGAAAGTTCTACCTCATGAGATCGCAACTTCCAGTCGTTCTACGGAAAATGATTACGGCTTGTTTAAGAATAAGAATGAAGAACAACTCATTCTCGACGCTCTTGAGAAAACCGACGGTAATAAAAGTAAAGCCGCCAGAATGCTTTCTATAGATAGAAAGACACTTTATAATAAGCTGAAGCAATACGGGATCAAGCTTTAATTTTCGCTTCGATATCGTTTATTAGCTGTTCAAGCTTTACCTCAAGACTTACGAACTCAGTTTCGTTTATATTTTTCCTTTCTTCAAGCTTTTGTAGATCTGGTGTGATAGTATGAGCCTGCATTTGTCTAAGCATGGGTAACATTCTATGGGCAGTTTTGCCCAATTCATCTTCGTTTCGACTTTCCCATGCCGATTTTAACTGCACCATACTTTCTTTGGTTCCCTCGATAAAGGCCCGAAGTATTTCTTTAAATGCATCATCATCTTTACCAGCAAATTCATAAATCTCGGAAAGATCGTAAAGTCCTGTTTGTAGCTCTGTAGATTCTCCCTGTACATTACTGGAAACTGTTTCTTTATGTTCCAGATCGAGCACTTCAGCAATGGTATCTTTTAAAGTTGCAGATTTATAGGGTTTAAGTAATTTTTCATCGAAACCGGCATCCATATAGACTTGTTTCTCAAGATCTGTACGACCCGATAAAGCGATAACGGGCAAATGCATGATCTCATCGGTACCGCGAATAGTCTTAATTAGTTCAAAACCATCCAGCACTGGCATTTGAATATCGGTGAGAATAAGATCATAATCTTTCTGGCTGATCTTTTCCAACGCGATCTTACCATTTGCCGCCGTGTCAATTTCGAAACCCATAGATCTGGATAGTTCTACGGTAAGGGATAATTGTCCAGGTTCGTCATCTACTACCAGCGCCTTTAGTCCAGAAGCAGCATAATTCTTCTCGATTATTTGATCTGAAGATTTCTTACCAGAAAGCTGATATTTCTCCACAGGAATTTCAATGATAAATTCACTTCCCATCCCGGGTTCACTTTCAACCCTGATGTCACCTTCTAATAAATGCGCCAGTCTCTTCGTGATGGCAAGTCCAAGACCAGTACCGCCAAACTTCTTCTCAATGCTGTTATCTTCCTGGGAGAATTCCTCGAAAATACTATCCTGTTTCTCTTTTGAGATCCCTATGCCGGAATCCTTGACTCGTAATTCGAGAATTTCTTTGTTCTTCTTCGGTTTTACAAGATTTGCAGAGATGACAATGCTTCCTTCTTCCGTAAATTTCCAGGCATTTGAAATCAGGTTTGCCAGGATTTGTTTAATTCTGAAAGGATCACTAACCAGCTGCATTTGTGCTTCAGGAGCAACTACAATTTCAATGGTTACATTTTTGGTCCTTTCCGCAGGAATAATATTATTTACGGTATCCTCGATTAATTTGCCAGGGTGAAAAGCTAGTTTTTCTATCAACATTTTTCCCGCTTCGAGCTTAGAAAGATCCAGCAAATCATTGACCAGTCTCAGGATAAATTCTGAAGATTTTTTGATCTGCTTTAAATAATAAGCCTGCTTTTCATCAAGATCGGTTTTCTGTATAAGATCTGTATATCCCATCACGGTTGTCAATGGACTACGCAAATCATGAGTGATCGCCGCCATGAACTGCTCTCTGCTCGCCAGTAGTGTTTCTGCGAAGTTTTTGGCTTCTTCCAGTTGTACCCTGTATCGCTGACTTCTGGTAATATCCCCA
>NZ_JBLWIM010000012.1:125814-153616 GCF_048381525.1 Christiangramia qingdaonensis | reverse complement strand
CAACTCCCTATCAGGATGATCGTGGAAGTTTTGTCCAGCATATTCTGAAAAGTCTCTGCACGTTCCAAGGAATTTTCCCGCTCCGTTTTCTCTAAATTAGATAGCAATTCCTGTAATTGCTGATTCAGAATCATATCATTATTAAGCAACTCATTTTCCTTCTGAACAACCTCATTTTGAAACTGTCGGTTAGCGAATTCAAGGTCGGTTAGTACTCTCTTTACAGATCTAACCAGAGAATCCAAACGCTGAGTAGTAATATTTTCGGCATTATCTTCTCTTGAATATTCCAGCCACTTTACCAGCACATCCTTTTGATAAGATTTTAAATTCCTGAATCTATTCTCGTAATTGTAATCCTGGAAAGACTGGTCGATATTCCGAAGCTCCCCAAGAGCTTTCCGGTAATAATTGGTATTCCTGTCGGTATCTCGCAATGCAACCAGCTCCTTCAGGTTTTCTGTCTTTTGTTCCAGAAGTTGGTAGATACTATCTGCTTCGTCTTCAAAATCAAGTTGAGTATAACTGGTCTCCAGTTCATTGATCTTGAATTTTATACTATCAATTTGAGAATTGTAAAGTTTTAGCTCTTCCTCATTCCCGGTTTGTATTAGACGCCTGCTTGTATTTTCAGATTCATTGAGGTTGGTGGAAATCTCAGATACCAGAATGAGCTGCTGTGTATTTTCAGTATTCGTCTGGGCGATTTCAGAATAGGTAAGCACCTGGTTATAAATATACCAGACGGCAAGCCCGGCGAGAATGGAAACAATCACATATCCTGCAACAACCTTTACTGTTAAAGAGCGTTTCGTATTTAGCATAAACTTCCCGTTGTACTATAAAAATCTTTATTCCCAATTTTCCTCAAATGTATTGCATTTCTAAAAAAGCATATTACATTTGCGGCATAATCTCATAAGGGGTGCCTTCACGGGCTGAGATCATACCCAATGAACCTGGGCAGGTAATGCTGCCAAGGGATACGCACGAAAGTGCGGTGTATGTACTCCTGTTATTGCCATACTGGTGATCTCAGGATTTTTTATTTTATAACTAAATCAGGAAAGAATAATTGCCCCTTTTATTCGTAGAAAATTTTGCGAATGAAACATTTATTATCTTTTGTGGCGCTGCTGGCAATTTCTCTTCAGGCCTATGCACAGGATTACAAACTCAGTGGTATCGTAACTGAAAATGGAAATCCTATTGATGGAGCTTCAGTTTATCTACAAAGTACAGGTTCTGGAACTTTAACCAACGAAAAAGGTTATTACGAGCTCGAACTTTCAGAAGGAAATTATACGCTTATCTTTTCCTTCGGAAATCAAAGAAGTAGAACTGTAAATCTAACCGAAGACACGACCTTAAATATTGATCTTGCCGGAGCGCAGGAATCTCTGGATGAAGTATTTCTATCCTCTGTAAGGGTGACCGATGAATCTCCAATTACCTATAGCAATCTAAGCAACGAGGAAATTGCCGACAGGAATCTTGGTCAGGATATCCCGGTACTTATGAGCTATATGCCCAATGTGGTTACTACAACCGATGCCGGGAACGGTGTTGGGTATACGGGAATTCGCGTTCGTGGTAGTGATGCAACCAGGGTGAATGTGACCATCAACGGCGTGCCTTATAATGATTCTGAAAGTCAGGGTACTTTCTGGGTGAACCTGGGAGATTTTGCTTCTTCCGTAGAAAACCTACAGCTACAGCGTGGTGTGGGAACATCAACCAATGGTGCCGGAGCCTTTGGTGCGAGTCTTAACATCCTTACAGACGCTTATAAAGAAGAAGCTCAGGGTGAGATCGCGAACAGTATAGGGTCTTACAATACTTTTAAACATACCGTAAAATTTAGCACTGGTCTTATTAATGATCATTTCAGTTTTACAGGACGTGCTTCAAAAATTAGAAGTGATGGTTATATAGACCGGGCAAGTAGTGATTTGAAATCATACTTTCTACAGGGATCTTTCGTAGATGATAATACACTTATTAAAGCACTTACTTTTGGTGGTAGCGAAAGAACATATCAGGCCTGGTATGGTATCGATGCTGAAACACTTGAAAATGATCGGACTTTCAATCCGGCAGGAATCTATACCGATGAAGATGGAAACACGAAATTCTATGACGGGCAGACAGATAATTATAAACAGGATCATTACCAGTTACTATGGAACCAGGATTTTGGGTCTAACTGGTCTACAAACCTTGCACTTCACTATACCTATGGTCGTGGATATTACGAAGAATATGAAGAAGATGCAGATCTTCAGGAATTTGGACTTCCCCTATTCATGTCTAATGGAGAGGAAATTACATCTTCAGATCTTGTAGGGACCAAATGGCTGGATAATCATTTCTACGGAACTGTTTTTAGCGTGAACTATGAGACTACAAACTGGGATCTTACGCTTGGTGGAGGATGGAACAAATATGAAGGTGATCATTACGGAGAGGTGATCTATACCAGATTTGCTCGTAATAATGACCCTTACGAACCATACTATTTCAATCAGGCAGATAAAACCGACTTCAATATCTACGGAAAAGCAAACTTTGTGATTACTGAAAAACTTGGAGGTTACTTGGATCTACAGTTAAGAACGGTGAATTATGAAACCGATGGACTTCTGGATGACCAGACTCGATTTTTGAACGATGATAACTTTAGTTTCTTTAATCCGAAGGCTGGGTTGACCTATCAATTGAACAAAGGTGACCAGTTCTATCTTTCTTATGCACGTGCTCATCGTGAGCCAAGTCGTGGTGATTACGAAAATGGAGATCCGGAACCTGAAGAATTGAATGATTTTGAACTTGGATGGAGACATCAAAGCACCAATTTCGTTTTGAACACAAACCTTTATTATATGGATTATCAAAACCAGCTCGTGCTTACCGGTGGGCTTGATGATGTTGGGGCGTTTATTCGCCAGAATAGTGGAAATTCCTACCGACTTGGATTAGAGGTAGATGCAACAGTTAGAGTGACTGATAACTTTAATGTTCGACCAAACATCGCCTTAAGTCGAAATAAAAATGTGGACTTTGTTTCCCCGTTCGATGGAGAACTGGTAGCCTATGGAGATACAGATATTTCATATTCACCTGAGATAGTCGCTGCGAACATGCTGGATTACTCACCGGTGAACGGGCTCGAACTTAAATTTCTCTCTAAATATGTTGGGGAGCAGTTTATGAGTAATGTAGAAGCAGAAAATTCTAAACTGGACAGCTATTTTGTGAACGATTTTAATGTGCAGTACACCTGGGAAAAAGCCTGGATGTTTCGTGAGATCGTACTTACAGGGCTGGTAAATAATATATTTGGAGAAGAATACGTGTCTAACGGGTATTATTATACCTATGATATTTCCAGCGATACTAATCCATCTGGAGTGCAAACCTTTGATGGAGCTGGATATTATCCACAGGCAACAACAAACTTCTTACTTGGACTTACATTGAAGTTTTAAACCAATTTTAATGCATTTTTAGCAGCCTTCTTTTCAAATTGTAGGGGTTTGAAGAGAAGGCTTTTTTTAGTTGAAGATCTGCAGTACGTTGCCAGACCGCTCAACTCTATATGGTTTCATACCGTATTCACCTTCTCCTTCTGAAAGTTGTCCTGTGATCACATTATAAGAATTATCATCACAATTACAGTTTGCGATCACACCATTCAGTGTCATTGCAGAACAGGATCTTGGCGGGTGGTTTGGATCACTTAGTTCAAAAGCTACAAATTGATCATTGTTAATATTGTAAATAACAACACCTTTTACTCCGTAATTGTAGGTTGCGTATGCGTTTCCCGGAAACTGAAGATCGTTGTATTCAGGTAAAGATAAATTTACCTGAAACCTGAAATTTAGATCTGCGAGATTTGGGTTGTTGTTAAACGAATCATCAGACCCGGAACAGGCTGTAAGTAGTACATAAACAGTCAATAGACTAAGTAGTTTCTTCATATAAATTGAATTCAGTCGAAAATAATATAATTGCTCCAAAAGATTAAATTTCTTACATTTGTTCAAAGAAATCCCGTAATTCATGGGATTTTTTTAATTAATACTGTAATAGTTTGAACCCGGAACACTAAAAATTTGTAGATCCGGGCTTTTCCACGTCGTGGAACCATAAAATTACCAGATCATTAAGCTATTAATCCCGGAATCTGACCTTTAGCTTTTTCCGCGGATTTTAAAACGATAAAGTTATGAGTAAAGTATCTTATTATACCCCTGAAGGGTTGAAAAAACTTAGAGATGAGCTCAACTATTTAAAAGATGTTGAGAGACCAAAAGCGTCAAATGCGATTGGTGAAGCGAGAGATAAGGGAGATCTTAGTGAAAATGCAGAATATGATGCTGCCAAAGAAGCACAGGGATTACTGGAATTAAAAATTTCCAAGCTGGAAGAAGTAGTGGCGAATGCACGCGTGATCGACGAATCTCAGCTGGATACTTCCAAAGTACTGGTGCACTCACATGTAAAAATTAAGAACCAGACCAATGGGGCAGAAATGACTTATAAGTTGGTCGCACAAAGCGAAGCCGATCTAAAATCTGGAAAGATCTCTGTAGATTCTCCAATTGGGAAGGGTTTACTTGGTAAAAAAGTAGGTGACACTGCTGAAATTCAGGTGCCTAACGGTACAGTTACTTTTGATGTGATCGAGATCTGGAGAGAGTAACAGTTCAATACAGTTAAAATATGATCCTTTTCTTTCATCTTATTTTAAAGATTTGAGAAAAGGATTTTTTAATTTTAGGGTAAACCAACCATACTAATATTATGTCGACCTTATTTACAAAAATCGTTAGAGGAGAAGTGCCTGCTTATAAAGTAGCAGAGAACAGTCAGTTTCTTGCATTTCTCGATGTTAATCCTAATGGAAAAGGGCATACCCTTTGCATTCCGAAGAAGGAAGTGGATAAGATCTGGGATCTTGAAGAAGAGATCTACCAGGAATTAATGCGTTTCTCCAGAAGTGTTGCTCTTGCCCTGGAAAAGACCGTTCCTTGCAAAAGAGTGGGGATGGCCGTTGTTGGACTTGAAGTGCCACACACCCATGTACATCTTATCCCTTTAAATACTATGGATGAAATGAACTTTAGCAACAAGGTGAAAATGACTGAAGAGGAATTTCAGGAACTTGCAGATAAAATTCATGCGAACGTAGAGCTGTGAACGAAATAGCAGATTATAAACTGAGTCTGGACCTCAGGATAGACTGGAGCGATCTGGATATGTATGAGCACGTGAATAATATCACCTTCATGCGTTATCTACAAAGCGGAAGAGTCAATTTCTGGGAGTCTACCGGTATCCACGAGTTCTACCAGAAAACGAATCAGGGAACCATGTTGGTGTCTACGAATTGTGATTTTAAGCGACCTTTACATTATCCGGGAGTTGCCCGTGTTTTGACCAGGTTAGACAGGATTGGAAATAGCAGTTTCTCTCTTAGGCACTTGATATTGAACAATGAAAATCAGATTTGTGCTGAAGGACTGGACACAGTAGTCTGCTATAATTTTGATAAGAAATGCACTTTCCCGGTTCCCGATTGGTTAAGGGAAAAGATAAGCCAATATTAGATCTTTTTTAGACTTATCTGGAAAGTCGTTCCTTTTCCAATCTCACTTTTAGCAACCTTGATCTTACCCTGGTGATATTCCTCTATAATTCTTCTGGCTAAAGAAAGACCGAGTCCCCAACCACGTTTTTTGGTGGTTTGTCCGGGCTCGAAGATCACTTTAAATTTGTTCTTGTCTATTCCTTTTCCGGTATCTGTAATATAGATATGTGCCTGCTTCATATCCTGCTTGATCTCGATCAAAAGCTCTCCTTTTCCTCGCATGGCATCTATCGCATTTTTGACCAGGTTTTCTATGGTCCAGCTATAGAGTTGTTCGTTGAGCATAACCCAGATTGGTTGCCTTGGAGTCTGAATGCTGAAATCAATAAGATTGGAACTTCTCAATTTCAAGTAGTCAAAACTTTCCCGGGTAGCTTCTACAATGTTTATTTCCTTCAGATTTGGTGCCGAGCCAATTTTTGAAAATCTTTCAGTAATGGTCTGTAAGCGGTCAATATCCTTTTCCATCTCTTTAATATAAGAAGGATCTACATCTTCAGATTTTAAAATTTCAGTCCAGCCGATTAAGGAGCTTAGCGGAGTCCCAATTTGATGGGCAGTTTCCTTGGCCATACCCGCCCATAACTTGTTCTGTTCACTATTCTTAGTAGTGGTATAGAAAAAATAAACGACCCCAATAAATAGAAAGCCAATAAGCGTAAGCCCAATAGGGTAGTACTTAAGTTTATTAAGTGCGGGGGAATTTCCGTAGTATAAATACTGAACCTGCCCTTCTCCAAGATCTACTGCAATTGGTTCGTTTTCCTCTTTAAGCTCAATTAGATATTCTTCTAATCTTTCGCGATCTTCCAGGATCACAGGATCAATATTCGTCGTGTAGGCGATCGCTCCATCTTCATTGGTATGGATGATGGGAATCGTAGTGTTGTTATTCAGGATCTCAAGGATCAGGCTAAGATCAGCATCTTCGGGAGCTGCACTTAGTTCTTCCTGCGCCTGCGCCCAGATATTCATTTTAGCTCTTTCGTCTTCCTTAAGCCGTTGAAAAAAGATACTGGTGTTCCAAAGGACCAACGCGGTAACCACAAGACAGGAAAGAATGATAAACCAGCGATTCAAGCTGCGTTCGTCGGGTAGATTCATGTATTACTACGGCTTTATAGAATAAATATAAGCGTTTTAAAATGATTTTTATTGTAATGCTTTGGCTTTTCATTCCCTCTACATTTCTTTATCTTTGGCGAAAATAAAGTATATGTTCAGTATAGAGCCAAAAGATATAGGGACAGGTAAATTACATCAGTATTTACTTGGGTCTATTGGACCAAGACCTATTGCTTTTGCAAGTACCATTGACGAGCAGGGGAAACCAAATTTATCTCCTTTTAGTTTTTTCAATGTATTTGGGGCAAATCCTCCGGTTCTTATATTTTCTCCTGCAAGAAGAGGACGGGACAATACAACCAAGCATACTTTTGAGAATGCAAAAAAAGTAGATGAGGTGGTGATCAATGTTGTAAATTACGACATTGTTCAGCAAATGTCACTATCCAGTACGGAGTATGGGGAAGGTGTAAATGAGTTCGAGAAAGCCGGGCTTACAATGCTGAAATCTGATCTGGTGAAGCCATTTCGTGTCGCAGAATCTCCAGTTCAAATGGAATGCAAGATCGTTGATATCATTGAGACCGGGACTGAAGGTGGAGCAGGAAATCTTGTAATCTGTCACGTAGTCAAGATCCATGTGAAGGAAGAAGTTCTGGATATAAACGGTTATATTGATCAATATAAAATAGACCAGGTAGCCCGTATGGGTGGCAATTGGTATTCAAGAGCCAGAACGGGAATGTTCGAAGTTCCAAAGCCGCTTTCAACTTTAGGGATTGGTGTCGATACAATGCCAGAAGAGATCAGAAACAGTAAAGTGCTAACTGGTAATGATCTTGGGAAACTTGGGAATGTAGAATCCTTGCCAGATGAATCAGAAATTCAGGATTTTAAGAAACACGAAGCTGGAGTGGCTGAATTAGTTGAAAACAAGAATCAGGAGAAAATTCATAAACAGGCACAGCGGTATCTTGAACAGGATGAGCCGATGAAAGCCTGGAAAATATTATTAGCAAAATAGAGATAAAATGGAAGTACAGGGAAAAATCAAATTAATAGGAGATACAAAGACCTTCGGAAATAATGGGTTTCAGAAGAGAGAAATGGTTGTGACGACAGAGGAGCAATATCCTCAGCATATCATGATCGAATTCGTTCAGGATAAATGTAGTCTTCTGGATGCCTTTAAAGTAGGTCAGCCAGTAAAGGTTGGTATCAACCTTAGAGGTAGAGAATGGGTGAGTCCACAAGGGGAAACTAAATACTTTAATTCTGTACAGGGTTGGAGAATTGAGAACCTTGCCGCTCAACAGCCGTCTGGAGGTAACGTACCACCACCAGACCAGTTCGAGCCAGCAAGTGATTTGAACGAAGAGGATTATGACGATCTGCCTTTCTAAGGAGAAGTCTTATAAAAATTAAAAGTCCGGTGATTATTTCATCGGACTTTTTTAATTTCATTAAACAATTTTAAGCGCGTGTATTTTATAAGTCCGGACCAAAAATTTCCTCCAGTAGAGCTGGCAGATGAAGACGGTTTTCTAGCAGTTACCCGGGAACTTAGTATTAATCGAATACTGGAGGCTTATCACTTAGGGATCTTTCCTTGGTATAGTGAAGGCCAGCCTGTTTTATGGTGGTCACCAGATCCCAGAATGGTACTATTTCCTGAAGAGCTGAAGGTTTCGAAAAGTATGCGTCCTTACCTGAATCAAAATAAATTTCAGATAACTTTCAATCAGGATTTTGAGGCGGTCATCGATCACTGCGGAAAAGTTTTCAGAAAAGGTCAGGATGGTACCTGGATCACTCCGGAGATAAAGAGATCTTACCTGGAGTTACATCGAATGGGAATAGCCATTTCAGCTGAAGTATGGGATGATAATACTTTGGTTGGAGGTTTATACGGAATTTATCTTCGGGAGAAAAAACTATTCTGCGGTGAAAGTATGTTTGCCAATGTGAGCAATGCTTCCAAGTTTGGATTTATAAAAATGGTCCGGAAGCTTCAGGAAGAAGGCATACAACTAATAGATTGCCAGGTGTATACAGATCATCTTGCCAGCCTGGGAGCACGGGAAATTCCAAGAGAAGAGTTTCTTGGTTATCTAAAGTAGCGACTAATAGTTTTCAAGTTTCATCTTTTCACCAAGTTTCCGGATCTCATCATAACGAAAACAATCGATTTCATGGTCATTGACCATTCCGGTTGCCTGCATATGTGCATAGATCACTGTGGAGCCGGTAAACTTAAAACCGCGTTTCTTCAGGTCTTTTGATAACTGGTCGCTGATATCTGTAGTCGCAGGTGCTTCCTTATAAATCTTTACTTTATTCTGTATTGGAGTGCCATCCACAAAGTTCCAGATATACCTACAAAAACTGCCAAACTCATCCTGAATTTTGATGAATTGCTGTGCATTATTCACGCTGGCTCTAATTTTCAATTGGTTTCGAATGATTCCGGCATTTTCTATTAGTTTCGTGATCTTAGGTTCTTTATATAAAGCGATCTTTCTATAATCGAAATCATCAAATGCTTCCCTGAAATTCTGCCTTTTTCTTAATACTGTGATCCAGCTCAATCCCGCCTGAAAGGTTTCAAGAGTAAGAAATTCAAATAAATTATGGTCATCAAGTACCGGAACTCCCCATTCCTGGTCATGATAGGCTTCATAGAGCGCATCTCCTTCACACCAACCACATCGTTTTGGTTCTGCCATAGTTTAAGATCTAAAATAATAGGTGATGGTTCCCGGCTGCTCATTCTTGCCAGCAAGCTTACTAAACCTGGCTCCTGCTGCATATTCCATAGCTCTTTCAACCAGACATTCATTACCTGATGTAGAACTGCCTTTATTCAGGCTGGTGTCAAGAACATATCCATTCGCATCCACACTAATGTTGATCACGATCTTACCTGCAACGTCACAGGTATAAACAGGATTCGGAATCTTAACTGCACGACGGCCCTTTAGGGAAAATGAAATACTGCTATAATCATACACTGCCGATTTTTGTGAGCTCTCTTCAGAGGAATCATCACCGTGCGAAGCATCTTTGTTCCTGTCAGCAGTTTTTTTATTAACCTTGTAATTTCCGTCGCCCTGGGTATCTTCGCTTTGCTCGGCCTCCTGTCGGGCACTATTCTTCTGGAAAATTTCGTCCAGCTTGTTCTTCATTTCTGCATCCCGGGCTTCCTTATCTTCATTGTACGCCCTGTTGGTCTGGACGTTTCTTCGGGGTTGCTTAGGTTGCTCTTCCTGTTCTTCAGGTTCCTCTTCCGGAGCCTTTTCCTTCTGAAATTGCTCAAGATCCACGAGCATTTCTCCAGCTGCTTTTTTCTGGTTGGCCATGTTGAGGTTATACAGCGCCAGGAATAGCACAGCAAATAGCAGGGAAGTAATTATAAGAGCTTTGTGTTTGTCGAAAAAATCCATGGATTAGAGTTTCCTCTATCTTAAATGTTCTCCCGTGAAGGTAAGAATTTTTCGAAAGATTCGATATCCATGGCATTTTCTACCGAATATTCTCCTATGCCGGTTCTTCTCAATGCTGAAAGGTGTGCTCCACTGTCTAAGGCAATCCCGAATTCGTGAGCCAGGCTACGAATATATGTTCCTTTACTACAAACTACTCTGAAGTCTATGTCTGGAAATTTACTAAAGTCAATATCAAAAGCGTTTATTTCGATCTCTCGTTTTTTGACTTCAACTTGTTCACCTTCCCGGGCATATTCATAAAGTCGCTTTCCATTCTTTTTCAAAGCTGAAAAGACCGGTGGTGTCTGTTCGATCTTTCCAATAAATTTTCTACTGGTTTCCAGCAACTTTTCTTCAGTAATATGAGAAGTTTCGAATGTTGCATCAAATTCAGTTTCGAGATCAAAAGAAGGTGTCGTTGCACCAAGACTAATAGTTCCCGTATATTCTTTGATCTGTCCCTGTAGATCGGGAATGGTTTTGGTAAACTTTCCTGTGCAAATAATCAAAAGTCCGGTAGCCAGCGGATCTAAAGTTCCAGCATGACCAACTTTGATTTTCTTGATATTACAGCTTCTTCTAATGAGCCATCTTACTTTGTTAACCAGCTGGAAAGAAGTCCAGTTCAATGGTTTGTCAAATAGCAGTACCTGTCCGGCTTTAAATTCTTCCGCAGTAAATTGTTTATTGAGCATACGCAAAAATAATCGCTGCGATTCCCACTACAAAACAATAGATGGCAAACCAGGAAAGCTTGCTTTTTTTAACAAGAGTGATCATCCAGGTGCAGGCAACCAATCCGGCGATAAAAGCCGATATGAAACCTACCGCAAGTGCTGTTAGGTCTGTGGAACTGGAAGTTAATTCTCCGCCTAAAAGATCTTTAGCAATCTTTCCGAAGATGAGAGGCACTACCATTAAGAATGAAAATCTAGCAGCTTTCGTTTTGTCGTTTCCAAGCAAAACAGAAGTTGAAATAGTTGCTCCACTTCTTGAAATCCCTGGTAGCATAGCGATCGCCTGAGCAACTCCAATTACAAATGCATTGGAATAGCTTACCTTTTTTCCGGTATCTTTCGCTTTATCTGCAAGCCATAAAAGCAATGCAGTCACAAGTAGCATAAATCCAACAAATAATATATTTCCTCCAAAAAGCGCTTCAAGCTGTTCTTCAAAAAGTAATCCTACTATAACAGCCGGAAGCATAGAAATAATAATCTTCAGTGAAAACTGGGTTTCTTCGTTCCATTTAAAACTGAATAGACCTCTTAAAATTTCAAAAACATCTTTTCTGAAAATTACCAAGGTGCTTAATGCGGTAGCAAAGTGGAGTACTACAGTGAATAATAGTGATTCTTCAGGTACACTGGTATCCCCAAGAATAGCTTTTCCTAATTCTAAATGTCCGCTTGAGGAAACTGGTAAAAATTCAGTAAGTCCCTGGATGATCCCGAGGATCACCGCATCTAATAGATCCAAATTCGTTTATTTTTTATGAGGGTTCAACAGGATGGCATAGACTTCTATTGCAAAGCCAATTAGAACGAGGGCCGGTGCAAGTCTAATACGTTGAAAGTTGTAAATAGCATCATTAAATTCGTTCGGATCTTCGCTGCCACCACCAGACATTAATATGAAGCCAAGTGCAATCACGGCAAGACCAATGAACATGAATATATAGTTTCTTTTTCCGAAAACGAATCCGGTATTAAAACTTCCTCCCTGGTGAATTTCTTTCTCTTTTTTCATGGTCTAATAATAAAGTTCATCTGTTTTAAGATTCAGAAAACGAGATGTCGCGAAATAAGTGCTTATCCAGGTAATAACGATACCCATCAGGAAAATTCCGGAGAATAGTATCACTAGCATTTTTACATCTCCCAAAAGATTCAATTCCTGAAAACTGTTGTTGAGATAGAATAGCACTGCTGCCATTCCAATAAGAGCGAGAATCGCCCCAATAAGACCCAATTTTACACTTTGCCAGATAAAAGGTCTGCGTATAAAACCTTTGGTAGCGCCAACCATCTGCATAGTTTTGATGATAAATCTTTTTGAATAAACAGCCAGCCTGATACTAGAGTTTATAAGCAGGACGGCAATAAAAGTGAAAACCGAACTTGCGATCAATACCCAAAGGCTTATCTTCTTAACGTTATCATTCAGTAAAGCGATAAGTGGTTTATCATAAACGACCTCATCTACAAAATTCTTGGAAGTAAGATCTGCTGCGATATCATCAACCTGTTCCGAAGAAACGAAATCGGCATTCATATAGACATCAATCGAATTCTGCAGTGGGTTATAACCCAGGAACTCCATGAAGTCTTCTCCAATTTCTTCGCTATGTGCAGCAGCAGCATCTTCCTTACTTACATAAGTCGTAGTCTTGGTATAATCTGCCATCGCCAGGCTCTTTTTCAATTGCTCGATCTCTACTTCCTTGGCGGTATCTTTAAGGTACACGGTAAGCGCTATCTGTTCTTTAAAATGATCTGCTACTTTCTTGGTGTTCAATACCAAAAGTCCCAGCATTCCCAAGAGAAATAAAACCAGTGCAATACTAATCACAACAGAGAAATAGGAGGATATGAGTCGGCGTTTTTGATACCTTTCAAAAGATGTGGTCATATAGTGACTTCAGATTTTTTGTAAAAATAAGAAAGTTCAGCTTTCTCAATATTTAAAACGTTTAAACTTTTGAAAATATTGGATGTATAAAGTTGTGAAGTTTTATTGCTTGAACCAACTGATCTTCAGGTTAAACCGAAATAAGTACATTTGAGTAAAAGACGTTTATGAAAATCTTAGTTTACGGAGCAGGTGGAGTTGGCGGTTACTTTGGAGCGAGACTTGCAGAATCGGGTAACAAAGTGAGTTTTATTGCTCGTGGAGAACATCTGCGGGCGATCAAAAAATCAGGCTTGCAGCTGGAAAGTATCAATGGAGATATTACTGTACATCCCGAACTGGTAACCAGTGACATTAATGAGGTTGAGACTCCAGATCTTATATTATTAGGAGTTAAAAGCTGGCAACTTCCGGAGGTCGCTTCAGAATTAAAAAAGATTATTTCCAGAGATACGATCGTGCTGCCTTTACAGAATGGAGCTGATAATTATGAAAAACTCACAGAAATACTTCCGAAGAACAATGTTCTGGCGGGATTATGTTTTATCGTGAGTTATATTGAAAAGCCCGGGAAGATTAAGCACGCTTCTTTTGAGCCAAGGATCGTTTTTGGGGAAGCAGATAATAGCAGATCTGAACGGATTTCGATCATTAGTACGTTATTTTTGGAAGCTAAGATCAATTTTCTTAATCCGGAAAATATTCAGCTGGAGATCTGGAAAAAGTTTCTTTTTATCTGCACCATCAGTGGGATTGGTGGACTTACGCGCGTAAGTATCGATAAGATTAGAAATAGCGCATACCTGTTGGATCTTATGAAACAAACTTCCGGAGAAATCAGGTCGGTTGCAAATGCCAAAGATATTCCGCTTAATGATGAGCATATTGAAAAGGCCTTTCAGATCATCGAAAATCAGCCACAAGGAACTACAGCTTCCACTCAAAGAGATATTATGGAGGGAAAACCTTCAGAAATCGAAAACTTTAATGGCTATATCGTTACGGAGGGCGAGCGACTGGGAATTAATACGCCGGTGAACAAAATGATCTATGAATGCCTGAAGCCCATGGAAGAGCAGGCTAGAAAAACCCTTTAAGTGTTCCTTATTAGCTCTAGAAAAGTCCTTTAAAATTGTATTTTTGCATCCGTATAAAAATGGCAGGAAATATCCCGCCACCTGTGCTTTGGGGTTTTGAACATCCCCGGGCTGTTCACAAGAATTTAGTTAAGCAGATATCACATGAGTTACCACTTTAATACGATCGAGGAAAAATGGCAGAAATACTGGGCGCAAAACCAGACTTTCAAGGCTACCAACAACACCGATAAACCAAAATATTATGTGCTTGATATGTTTCCTTATCCTTCTGGAGCAGGTTTACATGTAGGGCATCCATTAGGCTATATTGCCAGTGATATCTATGCTCGATACAAGCGTCACAAGGGATTTAACGTGTTGCATCCCCAGGGATATGATAGTTTTGGGCTTCCGGCAGAGCAGTACGCGATCCAAACGGGTCAGCATCCTGCGTTGACAACTCAAAATAACATTGCCCGTTACCGGGAGCAACTTGATAAGATCGGGTTTTCATTCGACTGGAGTCGCGAAGTGCGTACCAGTGAGCCAGATTATTACAAATGGACTCAATGGATCTTTATCCAGTTATTCGAGAGCTGGTATGATCTGGAAGCTGAAAAGTCCAGACCGGTTTCTGAACTGATGGATATTTTTTCTTCGGAAGGGAATACAAGGGTTAACGCTGCCTGTGATGCAGATATTGCTGAATTCTCTGCGGAAGATTGGAATCGTTATTCTGAAGATAAAAAAAAGCGAATATTATTAAAATACCGACTTACCTACCTCGCTGAAACTGAAGTGAACTGGTGCCCGCAACTGGGAACCGTTCTCGCTAATGATGAGATCGTAAATGGTGCTTCTGAAAGAGGAGGCTACCCGGTAATTCGTAAAAAAATGACTCAGTGGAGCATGAGAATTTCAGCTTTTGCTGAAAGATTGCTACAGGACCTAAATAAACTTGACTGGACCGAAAGTCTGAAGGAGAGTCAGCGCAACTGGATCGGGAAGTCTGTAGGTGCTCAGGTTGCTTTTAAAGTAATGAACAGCGATGCAGAATTTGAAGTTTTCACTACCAGACCTGATACCATTTTTGGAGTCAATTTTATGACACTTGCTCCGGAACATGAGCTCGTTTCCAGGATCACTACGAATGATCGTAAGAAAGAGGTAGAGGCTTATATTGAAGCCACGGCAAAAAGGAGTGAACGTGAACGAATGGCAGATGTGAAGACTATTAGTGGTGCTTTCACCGGAGCTTATGCAGAACATCCTTTTACGAAAGAGCCCATTCCAATCTGGATCGGGGATTATGTACTGGCAGGATATGGAACCGGAGCTGTAATGGCCGTTCCTTGTGGAGACCAAAGAGATCATGATTTTGCAAGACATTTTGATTTGCCTATTACTAATATTTTCGAAAATGTAGATGTTTCCCAGGAAGCATATGCGGGGAAAGAAGGAACGGTGATCGCAAACTCAGATTTTCTTAGCGGGCTGGAATATAAAGAAGCGCTTAACCGTGTTATTCTTGAGCTTGAAAAAACAGGTCAGGGTTATGGTAAGACGAATTACAGACTTAGAGATGCCGTCTTTAGCCGACAAAGATACTGGGGAGAGCCATTTCCTGTTTACTACGTGAATGGACTGCCAAAAATGATAGATCTGGAACACCTTCCATTAAGGTTACCAGAAGTGGAGAAATATCTTCCTACCGAAACCGGTGAACCACCTTTGGGGAATGCTACTAACTGGGCATGGGATACTGAGAAAAATGAGGTAGTTTCTAATGATAGGATTAATAATTCCACAGTATTTCAGTTGGAATTGAATACCATGCCGGGATGGGCTGGAAGTAGCTGGTATCTTTTTAGATATATGGACGCTGGGAATCCTGATACTTTCGTTTCCGAAGAGGCACAGCAATACTGGGAGAATGTGGATCTTTATATTGGTGGTAGCGAACATGCTACGGGTCACTTATTGTATTCCAGATTCTGGACCAAATTTCTTAGCGATCGCGGGAAACTTACGGTAGAAGAGCCATTCAAGAAATTAATCAACCAGGGAATGATCCTGGGAACCAGTGCTTTTGTATACAGACTGGAAGGAGAAAATGTATTCATTTCAAGCACGCAGATCAAGGGAAACAACGTGCAGCCAATTCATGTCGATGTTTCGTTGGTAAATTCCTCAGATGAACTTGATGTTGAAGGGTTCAAAAAGTGGAGACCTGAATTCGCAGATGCTAAATTCGTGCTGGAAGATGGGCGTTACATTGTTGGTAGGGAAGTGGAGAAAATGTCCAAGTCTAAATACAATGTGGTGAATCCAGATGAGATCTGTGAACGATACGGTGCAGATACTTTAAGAATGTATGAAATGTTCCTGGGGCCACTAGAACAGGCAAAACCATGGAATACAGCGGGAATTACCGGTGTACATAATTTTCTGAAGAAATTCTGGAAGCTTTTCCATAATGAAGAGCAGTTCGTCGTTACTAACGATAAAGCTTCAGCAGACTCTTTAAAAACACTACATAAAACGATTAAAAAAGTAACAGAGGATATTGAAGGCTTTAGTTTCAATACTTCGGTTTCTACATTTATGATCTGTGTAAATGAGCTTACAGCTCAAAACTGTAACCAAAGGGAGGTACTTGAGCCTTTAACTGTGCTTATTGCACCATACGCACCTCACATTGCCGAAGAGCTCTGGGAAAAACTTGGTAATAGCGAATCTATATCCACTGCGGAATACCCGGTTTTTAAAGAGAAATTTCTTGTGGAGAGCACGAAGAACTACCCCGTTTCCTTTAATGGTAAGATGAGATTTACCATGGAACTACCTATGGATATGTCCAGAGAGGAAATTGAAAAGAATGTTCTTAACGATGACAGGACTAAAAATCAATTGGATGGTTCTACCCCTAAAAAAGTCATAGTTGTTCCTGGTAAAATTGTAAATATAGTAATGTAGCCCCTTTAAAATTATCAGTTATAGATGTAAAATGTTATTTATAGCATTTTATGCCCCTGTTTTTATTTTCTTTACTATTTTTCGGAAACAAATTTATCTACCATGAAAGTTGGAATTCCGAAGGAGATCAAAAACAACGAAAACAGGGTGGGCATGACACCTGCCGGAGTGCTCGAACTTTCGAAGAAAGGTCATGAGGTCTATGTGCAATCAACTGCTGGTGATTCCAGTGGTTTTGATGACAAAGACTATCATGCTGCAGGTGCTACGATACTTCCATCCATAGACCGGGTTTACGAGGTTAGCGATATGATCGTAAAGGTCAAAGAACCGATCGAACAGGAATATGGTTTAATTAAAGAAGATCAGATAGTATTTACGTACTTCCATTTTGCTTCCAACCAGGACCTTACGGAAGCTATGATGCGCAGTAAATCTGTGTGTATAGCTTATGAAACAGTAGAGGATAAGGATGGTACTTTGCCATTGTTGACTCCTATGAGTGAAGTAGCAGGAAGGATGGCAATTCAGCAGGGAGCCAAATATCTTGAAAAGCCTGTGCAGGGTAAAGGTTTGTTACTTGGAGGTGTACCGGGTGTTCCGCCTGGGAAAGTACTAGTGCTGGGTGCAGGTGTAGTCGGAGTTCAGGCGGCGAAAATGGCAGCTGGATTAGGTGCGCAGGTGACCGTTCTTGATGTGAACATGAATAAATTAAGGTATGTGAACGATATCATGCCTAGCCACGTGGTAACTGAATTCTCTAATGAGTATAATATTAGAAAACACTTAAAAACTACAGATCTTGTGGTTGGTGGTGTGCTAATCACAGGTGCAAAGGCTCCAAAACTGGTTACCAGAGATATGCTGAAGACGATGCAGCCGGGGGCGGTGATCGTGGATGTAGCGGTGGATCAGGGAGGTTGTATCGAAACCACGAGGCCGACTACGCACGAAGACCCTGCTTACATTATTGATGATATCGTACATTATTGTGTGGCTAATATGCCCGGAGCTGTACCTTATACTTCTACGCTTGCGTTAACAAATGTCACACTACCTTATATTCTCAAACTGGCAGATGCAGGTTGGGAAAAGGCATGTACTCATGATCCATTGCTTGCTAAGGGACTCAATATTGTAAAGGGAGCTATAGTCTATGATCCAATACTGGAGGCATTTGGATGGGATGAAACCTATGCTTAGCTAAGATAAAGGTCTACCAGGCCTTCGGGGGTGATAACTTTTATCTCCTTGTTCTTTTTGTCCACCTTCTCGATAAACTCATCATTCATTGGGATCAGGATCTGTTTGCCATCTTTATCAATTTCGAACAGCGCCTGGGCTGTAGTGTCGTTGATAGAAACGATCTTTCCAATATTCCCGTATTGTTGATCGATAACATCAAAACCTATGATCTCATGAAAATAGAATTTATCGTCGGGAAGCTGAGGTAATTGTTCAAGAGGCAGGTAGAGTTCTGCGCCAATCATGTCTTCCGCATCCTGCTCGGTATCGATATCTTCGATCTTGGCTCTTAGAAGAGTACTTTTGTGGAGGTAAGATCTTTCAATAAAAAATGGAACCAGGTTTTCGTTGTATTCAACGAAAACCGATTCCATTTCTGTGTAAAGTTCAGGTTCGTCAGTGTCTAATTTAATAAGCACCTCGCCCTTAAAACTAAATTTTGCGACGATGCGCCCCAGGTAGAAACAATCTTCCTTAGTCATCGTCTACTGTTTTAAGCGTCTTTCTTATCTTCAGTATTAGCTTCTTCTGCAGTTGCAGCGCCCACTTCTTCTTCAGCAGCTTCGACAGTTGCGTCATCTGTAGCTTCTGCAGTTGCAGCAGCTTCAGCTTCAGCAGCCGCTTTCGTTTCAGCTTCAGCAGCTTCTCTCGCTTCAGCGTCACGTTTAGCGTTTACTTCTTTTTCAGCTTCTAAAGCTTTCGCTTTTTCAGCTTCCTGTGCTTTCGTCAAAGATTCTTTCTTTGCGTCAACTTTTCCCTCTTTCTCTTCCATCCAGGCATTGAATTTCTCTTCAGCCTGTTCTTCAGTTAAAGCACCTTTCTTAACTCCACCTGCAAGGTGTTTTTTAAGTAAGGCTCCTTTGTAAGAAAGGATTGCGCGAGCAGTGTCAGTTGGCTGAGCACCGTTCTGCAACCATTTTACAGCTCCATCAACATCTAATTCGATAGTTGCAGGATTTGTGTTTGGATTGTAGATCCCTAATTTGTCAAGGAATTTACCATCTCTTTTAGCGCGAGTATCCGCGGCTACGATCCAGAAAAAAGGTTTTCCTTTTTTACCGTGTCTTTGTAATCTTATTTTTACTGGCATAAAAATTAAATTTTGAGGTTCTCGACCTCGATTATTAATAAGGCTGCAAAGATACTACATTTTTCTAATTCTGAACACTTTAGCTTTAGATTTTAAAATGGTTTACCGGAGTCTGAAAATTTACCATTTTGGCAGTAATTTTAGTTAAAAATAATGGTGGCTGTTAAAAGAGGTTAATTAGTGCTAAACCCTGTTAAATAGGTTGTTATCGCGGTTTCCTAAACATATCTTTGGGTAACTAATATGAAAAAAAATAAAGCAATGAGTTATTCAGAAAATGTATCTAAGAAACTTAATGAGTTACTAGAAAAGAATTATGACGCCGAGAAAGGATATAAATTGGCAGCTGAAAAAGTAAATAACCAACGATTAAAGAGTTTTTTCTCTGCTCGTGCACAGGAACGTTACGATTTTGGACATGAATTAAAATCTGAGATCAGCAATTTCGGGGAGGCTCCGGATAAAGGATCCAGTGTAGCAGGTGATCTTCACCGTGGATGGATGAATTTAAAAGCTAGCTTATCTGGTGATAAAGATGAAGCGGTTCTTGAAGAAGCTATTCGTGGAGAGAAAGCAGCTGTAGAGGAATATGAAGAGATCCTTAAGGATTCTGAAGTTCCTGCAAGTACTGGAAATGTATTAATGAAGCAAAAGAATGCTATTGTAGCATCTCTTAATGAAGTGAAGGCTCTAGAAGATATTGCCTAAAAACAAAATAGATCAGAAATTAACCAATCTGATCTTACAATATAATCAATGATGCGAACCATGTTTGATTGAAGTAGTAGTAGTTTTTTGTGTTCGTATCAGGCCTCACAGAATTTCTGAAATTTCAGGATTTTGTGAGGCTTTTTTTATGGTTAATAATTCCTTAAAACAAAGTTTTTTATCAGGCTTAAAGTTCATTAATTTAGCGCGGTTGGTTAGCGAAAACTAACCACTTGAATATCTTCTTTTAAGGCTTTAAATACCAAGGAATGTACCTGATTTTTGACACTGAAACCACCGGTTTACCTAAGCGATGGGATGCCCCTTTAACCGATTCTGATAACTGGCCACGCTGTATACAGATCGCCTGGCAGTTGCATGATGAGATGGGTAATCTTATTGAAAATCAGGATTATCTTATACAGCCTGAGGGCTTTGATATTCCCTATGATTCTGAAAGAATTCACGGGATATCTACAGATCTGGCACGGGAACAGGGAATTTCCTTGGATGAGGTACTGGAGAAGTTCAATATTGCCATTCAGAAATCCAAATTTATCGTTGGTCAGAATGTTGGTTTTGACCTGAATATTATGGGAGCGGAATTCATCAGAAGAAACTTTGATAATTCCCTTCAGGAAATGCCAGTTCTGGATACCTGTACAGAGAAAACCGCAGCACTTTGTGAAATTCCTGGAGGTCGTGGAGGTAAATTCAAACTACCTACTCTTACCGAGCTACACGAGTTTCTTTTTAATGAACCTTTTGCTGAAGCGCACAACGCTACCGCAGATGTTGAAGCTACTACCCGGTGTTTTTTAGAACTTATCAGGCAAAGAATCTATACGCTGGATGAGCTCGATGTGCCTGCAGGCTATTTCGAAAACTTTTCCGAAGAGAATCCGGCGAGTATAGAGCTTATAGGTCTAAAGCACATTAACTTAAAGAAAGCTTCAGATAGAATAAGAAAAAGGCTGGAAAAACAGCAGCCTACAGATGATATTTCGAATGAAGAAATTCAGGAGAACCTAGAGAAGCTGGATGAGATACGTTTTGCACATCTTCATAATCATTCACAGTTTTCAGTTTTACAATCGACTATAAGTATACCTGATCTAGTTGCTGCGGCTGCTGAAGAGGATATGAGTGCAGTTGCCCTAACAGATCACGCGAACATGATGGGCGCCTTTCACTTCGTAAAGGAAGTTGGATCCTATAATAAAGGTGTAGCAGAACATAATGCAACGGCACAAGAGAATGGAGAGGAGCTAAAAAAACCATTGAAAGCCATATTAGGATGTGAATTCTTTGTTTGTGAAAATCATTTAGATAAGAGTAGGAAAGATAATGGATATCAGGTCGTGATTCTTGCAAAGAACAAGAAGGGATACCATAACCTGGCAAAAATGTCTTCCAAAGCCTATACCGATGGTTTCTATTATGTACCTCGTATAGACAAGGAAGTAATAAAGGAATATAAAGAAGATTTGATCGTGCTTACTGGTAATCTATACGGTGAAGTTCCTAGTAAGATCCTGAATGTTGGTGAAAAACAGGCTGAAGAAGCTTTGTTATGGTGGAAAGAAGAGTTTGGTGACGATCTTTATATCGAGTTGATGCGTCATGATCAGGAAGATGAGAACAGGGTAAATCCCGTGCTCGTGGAATTTTCTAGAAAACACGGCGTAAAACTAATTGCAACCAACAATACCTATTACTGGAAACAGGAAGATGCCAATGCGCACGATATCTTACTGTGTGTAAAAGATGGGGAAAAGCAGGCTACACCAATTGGCCGCGGAAGGGGTTATCGCTATGGCTTGCCTAATACCGAATATTATTTCAAGTCTGGAAATGAAATGAAGCGGCTTTTCAAGGATCTTCCAGAAGCTATTAGTAATATCCAGGAAATTGTAGATAAAATTGAGCCTTTTGAGCTGGCCAGAGACGTTTTACTTCCAGCATTTGAGATTCCTGAAGAGTTTCAAAGCGAAGAGGATTTGGTAGATGGAGGAAAAAGAGGCGAAAACGCGTTTCTGAAGCATATTACTTTTGAAGGAGCTCGAAATAGATATCCAGAGATCACCCCAGAGATTGAAGAACGACTCAACTTTGAGCTGTCGGTAATTGAAAACACCGGGTATCCAGGTTACTTCCTTATTGTGGAAGATTTTATCAGGGCTGCACGGGCTATGGGAGTTTCGGTTGGACCTGGACGTGGATCTGCCGCGGGATCTGTAGTCGCATATTGTCTATGGATCACCAATATTGACCCGATTAAGTATGATCTGCTTTTTGAGAGATTCCTGAATCCTGATCGTGTGAGTATGCCTGATATTGATATCGACTTTGATGATGAAGGTCGAAGCCGGGTTATGGATTATGTGATCGAGAAATATGGTGCGAACCAGGTGGCGCAGATCATTACCTACGGAACCATGGCGGCAAAATCCTCCATAAGGGATACTGCAAGGGTGCTGGATCTTCCTCTTATGGATTCAGACAGGATTGCGAAACTTATTCCGAATACCAAGCTGGGAAAACTGTTTGCCATGGATGAAAAGACCATCCGGTCTAAATTTCGTGGAGATGAAATTGAAAAAATCAATGAACTTCTAAATATTGCTGAAGGGGATGATCTGGAAGCAGAAACAGTAAACCAGGCTAGAATCCTGGAAGGCTCAGTTAGAAATACAGGAATACATGCCTGTGGGGTGATTATTACTCCCGGGGATATTACCAATTATGTGCCGGTTTCGGTGGCTAAAGATTCAGATCTTTATGTTACTCAGTTTGATAACTCGGTCGTTGAAAGTGCCGGACTGCTAAAAATGGACTTCCTGGGTCTGAAGACCCTTACCCTGATCAAGGATACTGTGAAGATCGTAAAGGGAAGGCATGATATAGACCTCGACCCTGATAGTTTCCCTCTTGATGATGAAGAAACCTATAAATTATTCCAGAGAGGAGAAACGGTAGGTATTTTCCAGTACGAATCACCGGGTATGCAAAAACACATGCAGGCCCTAAAGCCCACGGTTTTTGATGATCTTATCGCCATGAACGCCCTGTATCGACCTGGGCCTATGGAATATATTCCAAGTTTTATTGCGAGGAAGCATGGCGATGAAGAGATATCCTATGACCTTCCAGAAATGGAAGAATACCTGGAGGAAACTTATGGGATCACAGTATACCAGGAGCAGGTGATGCTGCTTTCGCAGAAGCTGGCAGGATTTAGTAAAGGTGAAGCCGATATGCTTCGTAAAGCGATGGGTAAAAAACTTGTTGCATTACTGGCGCAATTAAAGCCAAAATTCATAGATGGCGGTAATGCAAAGGGTCATCCTGCAGAAGTATTGGAAAAGATATGGAAAGACTGGGAAGCCTTCGCTTCTTACGCATTCAATAAGTCTCACTCTACCTGTTACGCCTGGATCGCCTATCAAACCGCATATTTAAAAGCGCATTATCCTGCGGAATATATGGCAGCCGTACTCTCCAATAATATGAATGATATCAAGCAGGTAACGTTCTTTATGGAAGAGTGCAAAAGAATGAAACTGAATGTTTTAGGACCCGATGTAAATGAATCCTACTATAAATTCTCTGTAAATAAGGAAAATGCAGTAAGATTTGGAATGGGTGCGATCAAAGGAGTTGGATCCGGAGCTGTGGCAACCATTGTTGAAAACAGGAAGTCTAAAGATGGTCCTTACAGATCTATTTTTGACATGGCGAAAAGGATAGATCTAAGATCTGCAAATAAAAAAGCGTTTGAGAATCTTGCCCTTGCCGGGGGATTCGATGGGTTTGGTGGTACACATAGAGCGCAATATTTCCATGACGATGGTAACGGAATGAGCTTCCTGGAAAAGGTGGTGAAGTATGCGCAGAAATTCCAGGAAAGTCAGAACTCTTCTCAGGTTAGTCTTTTTGGGGAAGCTAGTGATGTTCAGATTCCAGAGCCGGAAGTTCCACCTTGTAGTGAATGGGGAACTATGGAGAAGCTACGAAGAGAAAAGGAAGTGGTGGGAATTTATATTTCTGGACATCCACTGGATGACTTTAGAATAGAAATGAGTTATTTCTGTAATGGTAAATTGTCAGATTGCAGGGAGCTGGAAAGCATCGTAAATAGAGAACTCACCATTGGATGTGTAGTGGTCGATGTACAGCACAGGGTCTCTAAGAATGGGAAAGGCTGGGCGATATTCACGGTAGAAGATTACGAGGAGTCTTACGAGTTCAAAATATTTGGAGAAGAATATCTGCGTATGAAACATTTCTTTGTTCCTAATAACTTTATTCATCTTAAGATTTTTGTGAAAGAAGGCTGGACTAATAAGGATACCGGGAAAAAAGGAGAGCCAAGAATACAGTTTCGGGATATTAGTTTGTTACATGATATTATGGATAAGAATGCGAAGAAACTAACTATACAGCTTAACGTTCAGGATCTGAAAGCTGAAAAGATCGATTGGTTAAATGACACATTTAATGCGCATGAAGGCGAATGTCAATTACAATTCATAGTTTATGACATGGCAGAGCAGGTAAAACTAAAAATGCCCAGCCGGAAACGTAAAGTGCAAATTTCGCAGGAACTTATTGAGGAGTTGGAAAAGGAACAGTTTATATATAAGTTGAATTAGATTCGTAATTTGTGAATTGTTTGAGCCAGCGATAGAGGCAAGCTACCATGTAGCGTCGAAAGCGCGGTCACGCGACAAGCGTGAGGCTCCCTTATAAAACCAAACAATATACTTATAGTCAAATGCAATATAGAGGCTGTAAGGATTCTTTATATTATTGACTACTTTTACGAATCGAATGTTAAATAAATAAAATTACAGATATTATGGCTATTGAAATAACCGACGCGAATTTCGAAGAACAAGTATTAAAGAGTGATAAGCCGGTAATGGTGGACTTCTGGGCTGCATGGTGTGGACCTTGTAGAATGGTAGGACCAATCATTGACGAGATAAGTTCTGAATATGATGGAAAAGCAGTTGTTGGTAAGCTTGATGTAGATGCAAACCAGGAATTTGCCGCAAAATATGGTGTTCGTAACATCCCAACTGTTCTTGTATTTCAAAACGGAGAAGTTGTAGGTCGCCAAGTAGGAGTTGCTCCAAAGCAAACTTACGCAGATGCTATCGACCAGTTATTGTAATAAACGATGATCAATATATTCAAGCCTCGCAGTAGCGGGGCTTTTTTTATTAAAAAACTATACCTATTTTCAGTCTGAAATGAAAATAGAGAAGGAGCTACATAATACCGGAGGTTTTCTCAATCTCGATCTTTTAGCCAGACAAGTAGTTGAAGGCTATATTTCTGGAATGCATAAAAGTCCGTTTCATGGTTTTTCTGCAGAGTTTGCTGAACATAAGATCTATAATAATGGGGAGAGTACCCGGCATATAGACTGGAAGTTGTTTGCGAAGTCTGAGAAACTTTATACGCGGCGATACGAAGAGGAAACAAACCTGCGTTGTCATCTTATAATCGACAACTCTGCTTCCATGCATTACCCTAAGATCGAAAAGCAGGAGAGGCAGCGCTTAAATAAGATAGGCTTTTCTGTACTTGCTTCAGCCTGTCTTATGGAGATCCTTAAAAGACAGCGGGATGCAGTTGGAGTGAGTGTTTACAGCGATGAGTTTGAATTCTATGCTCCGGAAAGATCTGGGGAGCGACATCATCATATGTTGTTAAACAAATTTGATGAGATTCTAAAATCTGATAAGGTTCGAAGTTCTACTGATACCTATACCTATCTACATCAAATTGCGGAGAAGCTGAAGCGTAGAAGTCTCGTTTTTCTATTTACAGATATGTTTCAGGAAGATACTGATGAGGAGAAGCTGTTCGAAGCTCTAAGACACTTAAAATACAACAGACATGAGATCGTTCTTTTCCATGTGATGGATCAAAAAAAGGAACTTGAATTCGATTTTGAGAAGAGTCCGCGTAGATTTACGGATGTGGAAACGGGTGCTGAAATAGATCTTTATTCTGAAAATATTAGAAATACCTACCGCGAAGAGGTTAAAAAGTACCTCGAAAATTTAAAATTGCAATGTGCGAAGTACCGGATTACCTATGTAGCTGCAGATATCAATAAAAATTTTGAAAATATTTTGACGACCTATTTACTTGAGAAACAAAAGTTTGGATAGATCATGAAATATTATTTTTAAAAAACTTAAAAAAACGTTTGCTCAATCTAAAAAGGGACGTATATTTGCCCTCGCAATAACGCAACGGTCTGGTAGTTCAGTTGGTTAGAATACCTGCCTGTCACGCAGGGGGTCGCGAGTTCGAGTCTCGTCCAGACCGCAAAGTTGCAAAAAAGCTCCTCTATACGGGGGGCTTTTTTTGGCGCTAAAGATTAGTTGTGTTGTTTTTGTTCCCTGAAAGGGGAATGTGTAGTTAACCGCCTTATAATCCTTGTTGTGTGGATTTGCGGTTAACCAATGAAAAGCTTTTTTCCACTTGGTGGGAGAAGGCTTTTTTGTTTTTTTATATTCTTCACATTACATCCTTTTAAAGACTTTCTAACGAAAAAAGGTGAGCTCAGAGGTGACCTGAAAAGCTTCTGAGGTGAGCCATTTTATTAATCAATAAAATCTAAGTCTTATGAAGGTTCTATTTTTAATCCAGAGAAAGAAAGTTAACAAGCGAGGGTTCTTGCCTATCATGTGTAGAATTACATATCAGAAAGAACGTAAGGAATTTTCAACAGGTATCATGATTAAGCCAAATTGGTGGCTAAGTAAATCTCAAGAAGTTAATAGTAACACACCTAATTCGAATGTTTTCAATTCGCGGTTGATCCAGATTCGTCAAAAACTTAATAGAACGCACCTTCTGTTAGAGGTTCAAAACTCCCAGTTTGATGTAGGAGATATTTTAAGAGTTTATCGAGGTGAAACCATCAAAAGGGAGCATACACTTGTTACCGTAATTGAAGAGCACAACCGTTATAATAAAAGACTAATAGGAAAGGAGTTAAAGAAAGTGTCTTGGCAGAAGTTTGAAAATACTTTATTTCATGTCAAGGGTTTCTTAAAGTGGAAATATAAGCAAACCGATATTAAGCTTGGAGGACTGAGGTATCAATTTATTGTTGATTTAGAATACTATTTGAAGGTAGTTGAGAACATGCAGCAAAGCACTATTAATAAGAATACTCAGCGCTTTAAGAAGATGATCACTTTTGCTGTAGCTCAAGGGTATATTTCAGTTAATCCGTTCTTACTGCATAAGCCTAAATCCGTTAAAAAGGATGTTGTATATCTTACTGCTAATGAACTTAAGGCCATTGAGGAAAAAAATATTAATATAAAGCGAGTAGCAGAAATAAGGGATTGCTTTGTGTTTTGCTGTTACACGGGGTTAGCTTTTAAAGAAATGAGTAATCTTAGGGAGGGTAATATCATGCAAGGACAGGATGGAGCATTTAGGATTCAAATGGTGCGTCAAAAAACTGGGAAGAAGATAAATATACCTTTGTTGCCTAGAGCTTTAAAGGTGTTTAGGAAGTATCAAGGCACTCTAACCGATGATAGGGTTCTCCCATCTAAAACTAACGCTCATTTTAATGCTTATCTGAAGGAAATAGCTGACCTCTGTGGGATTCAAAAGAATTTGACTCATCATTTAGCCAGAAAGACATTTGCAACTACTGTGCTGCTCTATAATGATGTGCCAATGGAAATAGTTAGTAAACTCCTTGGGCACTCTAGGATTGGAATAACTCAAGCTCATTATGGTGAGATTTTGAATGAGAAAGTGGACTTGGAAATAGATCGACTATCCAGAATATTGAGCTGATTTTTGAGGTTAGAGATAAAAG
>NZ_JBLWIM010000012.1:94702-125778 GCF_048381525.1 Christiangramia qingdaonensis | reverse complement strand
TTAAAAAAAATGTTATTTGGACCCCCTCCCCTTCAAATAGGATTGGTTTTCCTTTTGCAACAGGGGGGGGAGTCTTTTAGCATTGACCCTGAAGCAAGGAAAAGAGAATGGATTAACTTATTACATCAAATAGCATAGTTTAATCGTTTTTTTTCTTCTTTATTGAGATGTTCACTTAAGAAAATTTCAACTGTTTGCTTGTCATCCATAAGTTTATGTGATATTTTCCGAACAGTGAAAACCCCAATACCAATTATTCCTTCGAGGAAAAAAGCTTCAAAAGTATCCCCTACTTTAGGAATTTCAGCTAAGTGATCTAACTTAAGATTATAATAGATTTTATCAAATTTGAAATGAAGGCTGTACTCTACTTTACTGAAATTTAGAATGTATTCTTTTTCCAATACTAGATAATAAAGTCTTTTTACTTGATTAATTAGATCGTGATTTGATAATCCTAGGTCTGTGCTAACAGTTTTAAGGGAAGGTGGTGGTTTAGGTATCTGACATATGTAATCGATGAGTAAAGAATAATTTGGATATTCTCTTTCTAAGGACTTCAGTTGAAACGATAAACGTGATAAATTAATCAAAGCCTCTTTAGCTGTGAACTTTTTAGTGCGATTTGGATCGAGCATCTTAACTATATTATATTAAGTTTGGATTAGGTTTAAGAGTTTGACGACAATAAGTTGACAGTCAATTTCAAAACTTAAATACTTTTCTTGAATATTATCAATAGGTTGTGATTAGTTTACTAAAACCCTTGTGAAGATTTTTAAAATGTTTCATTTTTATAGTTGATAAAAGCGATGTCTTAATAAAAAGGTTGTTAATTTAAAGAAATGATCTGAACATCAACGGTATAAACTAACCAAATGTCCTAAAATCCAGAATGACCGAAACCTTAAATGATAAACCAGACTGGGGAAATCCATTAGAAGATAGAGAGAAAATTACTTTAAGTGAATATTTAGAATTTTACTCAAATAGAATAACTCAAGAAAGTGAGAAACTTTTTGTTCGCGATTTTCTATTTCCAATTCTTGGAGAAACCAAAATTAAATATGCGGTACCACAATATCCGTTTATAGATACCGAAGGAAAAAATAGAAGAATTGATTTTGGGTTAGTTTACGACGATAAAAAAGTTGCACTGGAAGTCAATGGTGAAACCTATCACGCTGAAGGTATTATTCCGAATGAAATGTTCGATGATAATCTCAATAGGCAGAATGAAATCTTAAACGCTGGTTGGTTTTTATTGCGTTATTCTTATACCCAACTACAGGAGCCCACGTGGAGAAAGAGAGTTTACGATTCATTGTTTTATTTGTTAAAGAACAAAGTTCCAACCTTACTATCAGAAGCAGTTGTTACACCAAATTATCTGCAAGAACAGGTTTTGGATTCTCTAAACTATTATCGAAGTAAAGGTTGGAAGAAGGGAATTGTAATTTTACCAACAGGAACAGGTAAAACTTATCTGTCGGCGTTCGATTCTCAAAATGCAGAAGGACGAATCTTATTTGTTGTACATAGACTTGATATTTTAGCTCAATCCAAGGCAGCGTTTGAGAAAGTTTATCCTAACGCCAAAATTGGTTTGCTAACAGGAGAACACAGAGAGAACGTCTATGATTCTAAGATTTTATTTGCATCCAAAGATTCGCTTAGAAACCCAGAAACACTAAAAAGCTTTACACAGAATGAATTTGATTATATCATAGTTGATGAAGTTCATCATGGCCAAGCTCCAACGTATAGAATTATATTAGACTATTTCATTCCGAATGTTTTTATGCTTGGGCTTACTGCAACCCCGGACAGGATGGATAGAAAGGATATATTTGAACTTTTTGATTATCAGAAAGTATATGAATACACCTTAAACGATGCAATTGAAAATGGTTTCTTGGTACCGTATACCTATTATGGTTTGAGAGATAATATTGATTATAATAATATTAGACACAATGGTAATAAATATAACGTTGCTGATTTAGATAGACATCTTATTATTAAAGAGCGTAATGTTAAGATTTATGATGAATATCTTACGAAAGGAAAAGGTAATAAAGCGTTAGGATTTTGCTGTTCTATTGAACACGCGGATGCAATGGCTAAATTTTTCAATGAAAAAGGAATACCATCAGTTTCAATAACTTCCAAAACTGCTAATAGAGATAATGAAGTTGAGAAGTTTAGAAATAGTGAGTATACGGTTGCATTTACAGTAGATTTATTCAATGAAGGTGTCGATTTCCCCGATTTACGTGTTTTAATGTTCTTAAGACCAACCGAATCAAAAACAATTTTTTTTCAACAACTTGGTAGAGGCTTACGACTTTGTGGTGGTAAAGATAATGTAGTTGTTATAGATTTTATTGGCAATTACAAGAAAGCAAACAATATTAGAAAATATCTATCAAAAGGAAGTAAGCCAAATATAAATTCAGGAAATGGGAGGGTTGAAAAAATTCTTTATGAGTATGCTCCAAAATGTGAAGTTATTTTCGAATCAGAGGTAGAAGAAATTTTAGATAACCAAGATACAGCAGAAAGAGAAATTACTAAAGAAGATTTAATCGGTGCTTATTATGACTTAATGGAGGTTTTGAAAAGAAAGCCCTCGCAAGAAGATATTAATGCTCACGGGGAGTTTAAGATGAGTAAGTATTTATCTTTATTTGGTTCTTGGTCTAAATTTTTAAAGGAAATTGGAGAGCATACAGAGGCGAGTTATCATTTCCCCCAAGGAACTCATTTAGGCCATATTCTTTATATTTTATATAGTGTTGGTAATGGTGATTTAGAAAACAGCTACTTGAAAAGTGAGTACGTTAAATTCTCGGGTGGTTATAGTGATGATATTGGTACTTTTCAGAGGCAGACTAAATATAAGTTGCAGGCACTAATGGAAATTGGGCTATTATTAGATTTTAGAAGTTCCTCTGGCTCAGAATCATTTGACTTAATATTATCAGACAACGGTATGGAGCTTTACCAGCTTTTAACCCCGTTATTAAAGAGCCTTGATTTTTCTTTCAGTTCATCGGGAAAGACTGGCGATTTGTCTTGGAAAATGAACTCAGAAGGTGTGATCAATCAAAGAACTCATACTTTTTTGAATAAACATCCTGAACTACTAGATAAGGTTAGAAGATATTTTTTTGAAATGGATGCTTTAGCGCTCTTTCTTAAATATCTCTATAAAAATCATGACCAAACTAGATTCACTAAGAACGAACTTTATAATGATTTCTTTGAAGCACCTTTTGTGAAAAATTATCTGGACAGAAATGGTATAGATAAACCAACCGGGGAGGGAGCAAAGAGACGTGTGCCACTATTAATTAACTTACTTGAAGCCTTAGGTGTCATTCAACAAGGCAGAAGTGAGATTAAAGTGCTTGGCTTCGTTTCTGATCCGAGACTTTTTGAATCTATAGTTGATGAAAACAGGAATCCGATTTCTAACGAAATTTCAGATGAAATTGGTAAGTGGTTAGAGGGGGAAAATTTTGAGATTTCTGAAGATAGAAAATCATTATTGAGAGAAGAATACGGAAAAGATTTCCTAACCGATAATTATTACTTGAGTAAAATATAAGATGTCCAATAAATCACATTTTAATAGCGGTTTGAGAGCTTTGAATAAGCAGAAGCGAGATGGTGAAAAACATAGTAGCGAAATTGATGATGTCCTAGCATCGAAAACCATTCAAGCTTTCTTCATAGATGATGCGATAGAATTTTTACAAAAGGTACCTAGCAATTCTATTCAACTAATTCTAGTTGATCCTCCATATAATCTTGATTTGGAAAGTTGGGATACATTTGATAATTATTTGCAGTGGGCAAAACAGTGGCTTGATGAAATATACAGAATACTGTCACCCAGTGGTAATTGTGTGATTTTTGGAGGGTTTCAGTATCAAGATTTGAAGAAAGGAGATCTCCTAGAAATATTGCACTATACGAGACATAATACGGATCTGAGATTTACGAATCTTGTTATATGGTATTATAAAAATGGGATGAGTGCATACAGGTATTTCGCAAACAGGCATGAGGAAGCGGTCTGGTTAACCAAATCTAAAAAATATTATTTTGACTTGGATTCAGTTCGAGTTAAGTATTCACCAGAAAAAAAGAAAGCTGCGTTAAGAGATAAGCGGTTAAATCCAGATAATATCGAGAAAGGTAAAAATCCCACAAATGTTTGGGAGATAGGAAGGTTAAATGGCAATTCCAAAGAAAGGGTAGGTCATCCTACGCAAAAGCCTTTAGCAATCATTAGAAGATTTGTCAAAAGTTTATCATATGAAGGTTCTACAGTTTTAGACTTTTTTGCAGGGTCGGGAACCACAGCAAGAGTTTGTGTGGAAGAGAATCGTCATTCTATAATGGTTGATTCCGATGAAAAAACATTAGAATATTTTGAGAAGCACATAAAGAATAAAGGGGCGCACATAAAGCATAAACCCTTTGAACAACACATCAATAAAAAGTTAGATGATATCTTTGAACTGATTGGCCAATGCAATAATTATAAATCTGAAGAAAAACTTTAGGTTTGCAATTTGAAAAAAATTGATTTTTGATGGAAAGGAAAGTAAATCATTCACTATTAACAAAGGCAAAAACTAACAAGAAGGATGAGTTTTATACTCAGCTTAAAGATATAGAAAGTGAATTAAAACACTATAAAGAGCACTTCAAAGGCAAGGTGGTTTATTGTAATTGTGATGATGCCAGAGTCAGTAATTTTTTCAAATATTTCTTTGATAATTTTGAAGAACTAGGTCTAAAAAAATTAATCTCAGCCTGTTACAAAAATCAACCACATGATCTTTTCAATAATATCCAAACTGAAAATGGATTTTACGCAGAATATACAGGAAAAGAAGAAGGTTTGAATGATGTGAGTGACATTCAATTATCTTATTTCGAAGGTGACGGAGATTTTCGAGGCATGGAAAGTATGGAGTTAATGAAGCAATCCGATATTATAGTCACAAATCCACCATTTTCATTATTTCGGGAGTTCATTGCTCAATTGGTTGAATATGATAAAAAATTCCTTGTAATCGGTAATATTAACGCAATCACGTATAAGGAAATCTTCAAACTGATTCAAGAAAATAAAGCATGGTTAGGCATAAATTTAGGTAGAGGGATTTCAGGTTTTATCGTTCCTGAATATTATGAATTATATGGAACTGAAGCTCGTATTGATACCTCAGGGAATAGAATAGTTTCACCAAATAATTGTCTATGGTTAACAAATTTGGATATTTCTAAAAGGCATGAGGATATACCTTTAATAAAAACATACGGGGGTAATGAAGATGATTATCCTAAGTACGATAACTACGACGGTATTAATGTGAATAGAACCAACAACATACCAATGGACTATGACGGTTTTATGGGTGTGCCAATAACATTTTTACATAAATTTAATCCTGATCAATTTGAAATAATCAAATTTAGAAAGGGTGATAATGAGAAAGATCTAGCTGTAAACGGGAAGTGTCCTTACTTCAGAATTTTAATAAGGAATAAACGACTACAATAGTAAATCCGTTTCTGCCAAATTACTAGATGTTCTAGTTCCATAGGTTTGCCGAACAACCATATTGAGGGGATCTAAGCTCTATATAATAATCAACTCTTGTCATGAACAACCTTCATTTGATCATTCGAAGGCATTAGAAGACATGGACTGTACACCGCTTCTATAAACTTCTTTCTGAACTTCGACACTCTTAGATCGCGCCTGAAAACTTCCGACCTTTTCACAACTTAGGATTGACAGCGAGCAACCTATCCAATAGAACTATATAGAAGCGGGTATGACAGAAGATTACCAGCTTAAAATTAAAGGATAATAAAGGGGTTCCGTATACTTCTTATAGTAATATGCCGTACTATATCTATTCGCTCTTCAAAACCGATTAAATTACCACGGTTCTCTCTGAAGTTTGACATCAAATCCTAAATATTTACTAAACATTTCCTGTACTTTTCTGTAAAGAACTTCTGCATAGTCTTCAGTCGTTGATAGACTATCGTGACGTGAAACAAGTAGCATTTCAGGGTTTTCCATACTAATTCTTTTCGAACAATTGTCTAAGATGAACTTAGCCTCCATTCGTTGTAAGTAAATAGGGAAATCCTCACTCCGATCTGCTTTGATAGCATCTAATACCATAAATAGATTAGGGAACTCTTTTCTCAAGTCATTTATCGCTTTGAGACCTTTAGTATTGGCAGGACTGTATAGAGCGTTCAACATTACAATTTTAGCACATTTCCGAAGACTTGAAAACTTTTCAATTTCCTGAGCATTTTTATTTCTTTTAAATAGTTTTACACAGTATTCATTACCAGTTTCCCATATACTTTTTCGTTCCAGTAACACTGTACCAATATATTCATAAATAGTGCCCTCTTTAACAAGCTTTTCAAACTGTAAAACGTCAGTAAAATCAATAGGTTCGGAGCTTCTTGACAAGATAGTAGATATATTATTAGATAATTTATTAGTATCTATTCTATACTTATCAATATTCGTATAATACTCACATCTATATCTATTGTTTATATATCCATTTATAATCTTTCTAACCTTCTTCTTTACATCTTCTATTGTTAAGTTATTCTTCTCATAATTATCAAAACTTAATCTTATTTCTTTAAGTAGTAAGACTAGAAATAATGGCTGGGAGTTAGTGATATCTACTTCAATAAGCTTTCGGCCTTCGAATTGCACAAATTGTTTCAAATCTGAAGGCATGCGTGTAAATATGGAATGTAGTCTATCATCTTTTCCATTTCTCGAGTATTTCAGCACATAAAATTCAAAGTTCATTATAAAACTAGATCGTTTATGATAAGCTTTAGTGCCTTCTTTAAAATTGTTCTCGAGGTATGCTTGAGCTGCTTCTTTATCAAGAAAAAAACCATCTTGATTCAACCATCTTGTCAGATGTTGAGTGCTTTGGTCAGCTATAAGCCTCTTTTCTTGATCTATTTTTATAATTTTTTTTAATATGCTTGGTTCTGAAATCTGATAATTCATAGTTAGTATTTTGTAATATATTTTTCGGAAATTTTAAATCCACGACATTTACCTTTACCATCCTGCCTATTGGAATATTCACTCATTATTAAAATTCCTAATTGCTGTAGATATTCTAAATGATCTTGATATCTATAGGATCGATAATTGAATTTCCTAAGGGCTGTAGAGCAAAGATTGACATAATCTTTTCCTTTATTCATGTTTTTAAAAGGGTTGATAATGAACGAAAGTATAAGAACAGCCAGATCCATACTTAGATCTGGCCGGCTTTTGAGTTCATCTTTCAAATAATAATAAAGCTTATCGGGAAGGCTGACAAAAGCCATCCTTTTAGGATGATTCACTAACATACTCTCTGGAAATTATCGTCAGAATTAAGTTCCCTTATAGTATGCTGTTTAAAGTAGAGTTGACCTCCTAGTTCTTTGATTGGAATTAAATCTTTTCCAACGAAGAAACTGTTTGAATTGAAGTCGATAATGAGCTGTTTAGCTTGTGCATCATTTGTTAGAAGAACAAACCTACTAGCTTTTACCTTTGAAATTTCCAATTGTTCAAGCTGCTTCATTATCTCATGTAGCAGTTCTCGTTTCAGCGTTTCAGTTGTGTTACGATTTGAAAAAATAGTTTTCATATAAATTTTGATTTTAGATTATTTGCCAAAATTCATACTGTACCTATGCAATTTCAAGAATGGTTTTGTTCTAGTTTATGAATGCTTATTTCATATATTGGTCTTTCAGAAGGTTAAAATATTTTTCTCGATTTTCAGTGTAGCAATTTGGTTGGGTTTTAATTTTAGTCAGTTCTATATGATAAGTCTCGCTTAACCATCTAATACAATCAATTTCCCTTATTTCAGCATGTATAAAATGGTGGTATTTAAATTTTCGATAATAAAAGCTTATTTCAGCAAGCTGTTTTTCCTTAGCGCGATTGGTGATTAAAAAATCAAAAAAAGAATATGCTTCTGATGACGTAAAAATATTTGGGTACCAGGTTTCACAGGTAGTAATTACGTTGTTTCTATTCTGAAACTCTTGCTTCAATCTAGATTTCGAATCATATTCACTAACAGCCTCAAAAAACTTCTCGGGGGGGTAGTGAGACATAATATTAATATAGGTATCAATTACATCCTGTTCTGCACTAATGAAACTATTTATGAGCTTGAATTTGTTCAGGACAATGTGTTTAATTTCTTCCAGTCCGAAATGTTCTGGATAATTTGGAATTAAGTTTAAAATCCGGTCTATTTCATATTCTATTCTGTTGAAGTATTGTTCCGTATTATCTATAGGCGTTATTTGTTTTAGATGTTGCAAAATTTCATCTGATGGTTCTTCAAGAATTGATTCCCGTTCAGGGTTGCCATTCCGATCTATTGGTATTTTACTAGTTCCAAATTCATTCTTTAGATGAGGAACCAGACCATTGTCAATAGCATCCATAAAAATTTCAAAAGTTGTATACCTACTTTTTATGTAGTCATTTAATACTCTTAGGTTGTTGAGGTGAACTGGTAGGTTGTAGGTGGGAAGTAATGGTTTATCGATCATTTAGTCAGAATCTTCTATTGTTCAAGCCGTAAAATTATACCTGGCCTCAAGTTTTGTCAAGACCTATAGATAGATATTTTTAGAATGTTCAGAAATATAATAACTGAACATTTACAATGTTTACAGTGCGTGAACTTAATGTTAATTTGTTTAATGTTCAAAAATATCGTAATTATGCCGTAACTGAATATTGCAAATCCAAATTTATGACTGGTTCAACTTACCTTGATTTTGATAAAACCCTAGCGAAGGGAATGCGATTAATCCGTTCCAATGAGAATCGCTCATTTGGTTTACTAACAGTAGTGGGTATAAACCTGGGTTTACGTATATCTGACTTATTACAATTGACTTTTAACGATCTTAGAGGGGAGGATCTAATAATTAAGGAAGGTAAGACCGGGAAAGAACGAAAATTAAAACTAAACCCTCATATTAAGACCGCTATTCAATTCTTCGAAGAGGAGCCGGGAAACTTTCATGCTTTTAGAAGCCAGAAAAGAACAATATATTCTATCCAGCAAGTAAACAGACTCATCAAGAAGTATTTTAAAGGTTCAAGGCTGTCTTCTCATACACTACGCAAGACTTTTGGGCGTCAGGTATGGAATAATAATCAACAGTCTGAGAAAGCTTTACTTTACCTTTCAGAGCTGTTTAATCATACTTCTGTTGCAATTACTCGTAAATATCTCGGAATACGCCAGGAGGAGCTTGATGACATTTATATGAATTTGTAATGATAATGAGAACTTGGCTTCGATTATTGTTAAAAATAAGTATCAGTAAATCGACTTGAGCACTATTTTCTCCAACTCGATATTAGTTAATTTCATACTAATTATGTCAATTATTGCTTTTAAGCACGGGTACAAATAGCATTTCCGTATTGTTGAGGTTCACTGTCATCAAAATGTGTAGACTTAGAATCATCAAAATGGACAGATTTGGTTTGATTCCAGTGTGACGAAGTTGAGGTATGGTGATGATATGATTCTGCATTGTCAAAATGCTCGGATAAACAATCCCCATAATGGTAAGATTCGGAAGCGCCATAGTGCTTTGATTTTGAATCAATGAAAATTGATAAACCACCTTTTTGCACTATATCGGTTGCCCCTAAAAAAAAATTTCTTTTGGCCAAAAGTTCATCTGGAAACTGTGATAGAAACTCTTTCTTCATGAATCCAAACGAATTGTAATGTCTGGAGTTAATAGCTAGTTCACTTAGTAATCTATCAATGGATATTTTGGAGTTGATTGTTCTATAGATTTTCGCTTGATAAGGTATTCTCGTGTTTAATTTGTCCAACATTTCCTTTTTTAATTTCTCAAACAAATCATCAATTTCAGATTTTTGATCACCATATTCAGATCTTAGTCTATATTCTTCCTTTAATGCATTTAGGGTTAAATTATACCTATATAGTTGGGTCTGCATATTTGATCTAGTATAGTCATCATCTTCATCTGAAATATATTCTCGCATAGTTTTTATGCGATCTTCAAAAGTTACAATTTTGCTGTTTAATTGCTCACTAGATAAATCTTTAATTTCCATATTGGTTGGTTAGGTTAATGTAATTGATAATTTAAATTTATAAAATTATTTCAATAGGATTGAATAATAACCTGATATCTGAGGTTAGGCTTTACTTGTGAACAGGCTAATTTTTATAAAAAGAAATTCTATCTTGCAATAGAAAGTTCTTTTAAAGGTGTAAAATAAGAGACCATATTATTCATTTATGTGGTTAATGCTTTTTATAACGGCACAATTGTGGTATAAATCGAGTCTCGTCCAGACCGCAAAGTTGCAAAAAAGCTCCTCTATACGGGGGGCTTTTTTTGGCGCTAAAGATTAGTTGTGTTGTTTTTGTTCCCTGAAAGGGGAATGTGTAGTTAACCGCCCTATAATCCTTGTTGTGTGGATTTGCGGTTAACCAATGAAAAGCTTTTTTCCACTTGGTGGGAGAAGGCTTTTTTGTTTTTGGGAATGATTGTACTTCATCTTGTTTAGTGATTCTAACTATATAGTCTTTAAGATTCATCTACCTTCGCAGCCGAAAATCTGGCTATGAGAATAACGAAAGCAGAGAGTCTTCAGAAGGAATACCTCAGAATAAAAAAATTAAGTGAGTTCGATCTTGATCTTTATGAGTTAAGAGAGCAATTTAAAAGCTTGATGGAACTCGCCGGGCATATCGCCGGCACTGAGGTCTCTGTGGTAAATCTTATAGATAACTATTCGCAATGGACACTCTCAGCCGTTGAGGACGAGCCTAAGCGTATTGCAAAAGAAAACTCCATTTGTGCCCATACCATAAGATCTAATAGTTTTATGGAAGTGCAGAGGCTTGATCTGGATGACAGGTTCAAGGATAAAGCCTATGTTGTTGGAGCGGAAGCTTACCGCTATTACCTAGGAATGCCGCTTACGTTAAGTTCTGGTGAGAATGTAGGTTCGTTATGTATGCTCGACACCCAGCAGCAAGATATAGGATTAGATAAAAAAAAGGCACTGGCTGTGATAGCTCAGGAAATTGTATTTAAGCTGGAACATAGAAAGAAGTTGAATGAAACTTTGTATACACTTTCTGAAACTGTTCGAATCAAGAACCAGATTGCGCACGATGTAAGAGGACCGGTTCATGGAATCGCGGGTCTTGCTGAATCTGTGGAAGAAGAAGATCTTTCCGCAGATGAAATGAGGGAATACTTCTCTCTCATTAAAAATTCAGGAAATAGCATCATTGAATTGACCGATGAAATTTTGAATAGCGGGAGGGATAATGAAGTGCAATCGAGCAGGAGAATTAATATGGCAGATCTCCAGGAACGGTTGATCCAGCTATATGATTTGCCGGCGAAATCCAAGAATCTTAGTTTTAAAGTGCTTGTTAATCGTGACAAAGATCAGCTTAAGTTTAGTAGAAGACGTGTTCTCTCCATTTTCGGCAATCTTATTTCCAACTCGATCAAATTCACTCCCTCTGGAGGAAATATAGAGGTGCATATGGATATCATAAACACCCAAATTGGTAAACAACTGGATGTACTTATACAGGATAACGGCGTTGGAATTAGCAGTGCGGCGCTGGAGAACTATTTCGAAGATGTTTCAGAATTATCCCAGGGAACAGGTGGGGAAAAAGGTTTCGGACTTGGTTTAAAACTGGTGAATGAACTAGTGCAAGAACTTGGAGGTACTACGAAAATCTCTTCAGAAATAGATAAAGGCACAAACATAAGTATTCTGATCCCTATAGCTTAATGAGGAGAAATACTATAATTCCTTGTATGATGTACTGCCTATTTAATTTTAAATAGTTCCCTCATCTCTATTAATTATTCTTTGATTTTAGTCCTTACTTTAAACGACACTTATTTTTAAATGGTCGGTTAGTGTTAACTGATTTATTCGACTCAGTTAATTGTTCAGCAAAGAACGAGATGGTTAATTTGATCATTAAGAATGCTGATTTTCCACAGGCTTAAATCAGGTTAATTTCCTTATTTTTGAGGCCGTTCAAATTCATTTAAAGGCGCAGTTTATATGCATATTTCTTTAGGACATTTTAAAAAAGGTCTGTTTCTATTCTGTTTATTACTTACCATTGGCGCGACCGCTCAAATCCAGGATCCGGTTAAATGGACTTCTGAAGTTGAAAAAGTTTCAGAGAACGAATACGATCTCATATTTGAAGCCAGCATTCAGAATAAGTGGCATTTATACTCACAAACTCAGCCTGAAGGAGCTGTGAATTCTACAGTATTCACCTTCGAAGATCAAAATGCTGCTTATGAACTAGTAGAGGAAACCAAAGAGAGTGAGTCAATTACTGAATTTGACAAGGTATTTGAAACAGATCTCAGCTATTTTCTGGACGAAGCAACATTTACTCAGCGTGTACGGGTTACCGATACCACCTTATCCACTATAATTGCCAGAATCGAATACCAGGCCTGCGATGATGAAGCCTGTATATTTGATTCGAAAAAATTTACTTTTCAGTTAAAGGAAGATACTACTCGCGCAAAGCTAGACCTTGAAGAAACAGATAATCTTGATGCTGAAGAAAAGCGTTCTTTCTGGGGAATATTTATTATAGCTTTCCTTTCAGGATTTGCAGCTCTACTTACACCATGCGTTTTCCCAATGATTCCTATGACAGTAAGCTTTTTCACCAAGCAGTCGAAATCACGTGCAGCTGGAATAAGAAATGCTATTTTCTACGGAATTTCCATTGTTGTGATCTATGTGCTTCTAGGCTCATTGGTCACCCTCATCTTCGGAGCTGATAGTCTGAATGCTTTATCCACCAATGTGTGGTTTAACTTGATATTCTTTATACTTCTTGTGGTTTTCGCAATGTCCTTTATGGGAGCTTTTGAGATCGTACTGCCAAGTAGTTGGGGAACAAGGATCGACTCAAAAGCAGATAGAGGTGGATTAGTTGGAATATTTTTTATGGCGCTGGCCTTAGCGATCGTTTCATTTTCATGTACCGGACCAATTGTGGGAACCTTACTGGTGGAAGCGGCTTCAAAAGGAGGTATTGCACCAATTATAGGGATGCTCGGATTTTCACTGGCAATCGCCCTTCCATTTGCTTTGTTCGCGGCCTTCCCGGGCTGGATGAACAGCTTGCCCAAATCTGGTGGTTGGTTAAATACGGTCAAGGTAGTTTTGGGATTCCTTGAATTGGCACTGGCTTTCAAATTTCTTTCGAATGCAGATCTGGTCTTGCAGTTGCATTTTCTCGAAAGAGAGGTGTTTCTGGCCATTTGGATAGCGATCTTTGCTGTACTTGCTTTGTATCTCTTCGGAAAAATACGTTTACCACATGATTCTCCGCTCGAATTTATATCTGTTGGAAGATTATTATTAGGAATTATAGTTCTAACATTTACAATTTATTTGATACCTGGCTTATGGGGGGCGCCCTTAAAGATCATTAGTGGTTTTCCTCCGCCATTGCAATACAGTGAATCACCAGATGGTATAGGAAGTTCCGGAGGACTAAATACCAGCGTTGACTCTAACCTTCCGGAAGGAGCTGATTATGGACCTCATGATCTGGTTAGCTTCCATGATTATGAACAGGGAATGGCGTATGCAGAAAAGCAGAATTTACCAGTGCTTCTTGATTTTACAGGGCATGCTTGTGTAAATTGTAGAAAGATGGAAGAAAGAGTGTGGAGCGAAGATGAAGTGTTGAATTTACTTAAGAACGATGTCGTATTGATTTCTCTTTATGTAGATGATCAAAGGGATCTTCCTGAGCATGAACAATATGTTTCTGAAGCTACTGGTAAGGAAATTGAAACCATAGGAAATAAATGGAGTGATTTCCAGATCACGAACTATAAGGCAAATGCGCAACCATATTATGTATTACTTGACAATGAAGGCAATAAATTAAATGATCCCATTGCTTACGAACCAGATGCTGATAAATATTTACAGTGGCTAAAGAATGGGGTGAATAATTTCTATGATGATGAATCAGTAGATAATTTGAATGAAAACTCTCCATCTATTTTTCAGTAAACTTTAGTTCGCTCCAGTTTATTGAAAATTCATGCTAGCACATTGCTGATTAACTCTTCATTCTTGTCAAACCTATCCAAATTATCATTCGAAGGTTTTTAAACCTGAAATTGAACCTGGTTTCTTCCGCAGAGAGTCAAGCCCTTAATGACAGAAATTGAAAACAAGGATCTTTGTAATTTGAAATACTATATAGTAAAATTTCAGTATTAAACTTTATATACATAAAATTGAATACTGAAATTTCTATAATTGATCTGCGTATTGTTTAATTAAGGTGGATTATACCTAATTTTCTTTTACAGTTTCACGATCCCAACCTCTATCTACACCTAATTGTTTTTGTTCTTCTATACTTTCTTTCCGAAGGTTATGAAGTGTGTACGCCAGGTAGCCGGCATAAAGAACAGAAAATACTCCGATACCTAATTTTCCGCCTTTGATTGCGGCTTTCTTCCCCGATTTATAAATAATTCCTCTAACTAAAAATTTAGTCCCTAATTTCATTATATGTCCAATACCCATAATTTATATTTTATTTTTATTAATTCTATGCTTTTCCGGTTGGTTTTACTAAAAGCTCATTCACATTTACAGAAGCTGGTTGTGAAATCGCGTAATATACTGCATCTGCTATGCTAGCAGGATCGAGCATGGGTTCATCACCTCCGTAATCCTTATCTTCCAGTAATTCAGTATCTGTTATACCATCTCTTAGGTTGGTGTCTACTGTGCCTGGTTCGACCGCAGTAACCCGTATATTAAATTCTGGAGATAATTCCATTCTCATTGCCTTACTGAGTTCGATGATCGCAGCTTTAGACGCTCCATAGACGGCACCACCAGCAAAAATTTCTTTTCCGTCCACACTGGCAATGTTAATGATTTGGCCATCCTCCTGTTTTTTCATAAGTGGTAGAACAGAGTATATACATCTCAGTGTACCCTGAACATTCACTTCTATAGTGGACAACCATTCATCCAGGTGTCGGTTCTTTAAATAGGTAAGAGGCATAATCCCTGCAGAATTCACCAGAACATCTATTCGGCCATATTTTTCGTCCACTTTACCAAATGCCTTGGTGACACTTTCAGTGCTGGTGACATCCAGTTCCACTACCATAGATTCACCTGGCAGTTCCTGCTGAATTTTTTCCATTTTAGGAATACTTCTGCTCGCCAGTACTACGGTGAAATTTTCATTAGATAATTTTATCGCGATCGCTTTGCCAATTCCACTACTGGCTCCCGTGATAACCGCTACTCGTTCCTTTTCATCCATCTTTTTCATTTTTGATAAGATGTCTCTTTACGAGCGTTTTCTGCGTTAAAATAGATTCAAATAACACATATTTAACGAATTCGAACTTTCCCGAAATAAGATTCATTCTATCTTCGTAGAAATTTTCAGGAATTGAATAAGCACTTTTATATATTTTTTATTGCAGTATTTCTGCTCGTAGCATGTAGCAGTGATGATGATGGTAACCAGAGCGTGCAGACGTCGGCAACCGCATGGGTCCTGGCCACGAACCATAACGGGGAAGTCAGGAAGTATGATATCAATAATGCGACTTCCAGCACTTTCAAACTAAATTCTTCAGATGCTGAAGGGATATATTATAATCCTGCCGATAATGGTTTTACGGTCGTGTCCAGAATACCTGGTAGACTGGAATCTTATCATAACATAACCGATTATGCAAATAGTGTCGAGGTTGAACTTGATGCCGATATTCTCGGGAACATTCATTACCAGAGTGGGAGGGATCTTGCAGTTCAGGATGATATTTATGTGGTTTCAGATAATACAGATCTGGATCTTGATGAAACTACACCAGAAGGTCGTTTATTCATTTATGTACGGGAAGAAAACTCCTTTAAACTGCGGAATGTTGTTACCACGAAATTCAAGCTTTGGGGTCTGGAATTTATCGGGAACGATCTTTATGCAGCGGTGGATGAAACCAACAAAATTGCTGTTTACAGGGATTTTGCAGCTACTTACACTACGAATGGGCCGGCGACCGCCAATAAGCAGGTGGCATTTCAGGGCCTGCTTCGAACTCACGGTCTTGATTTCGAAAATGGCATCATGGTGCTGTCAGACATTGGGGAAGCTGAATCTGCAACAGATGGTGGATTACATATTATTCAGAATTTTGAAGAAAAATTCAACGCTGCTCAAAATGGTTTTGTGGCTCTTGAAGAGCAATTCCGGATCTCTGGAGATAATACTTTGCTGGGTAATCCTGTGAATGTTGTGTACAACAGCGCTTATAATGTCATATTTGTTGCTGAAGCTGCAAATAATGGTGGTAAGATCCTTGCTTTCAACGATGCGACTTCAGTTTCAGGAAATATATCACCAGACCTGCAATATGATATGCCAGGTGTTTCTTCTGTATTTTTCCACACAGAATAATCTTTGCTGAAGATCCCTTCAGAAAAAAAATAGTATTTCAATTGCCCTTTATCGCTGGTGATTTTAGCCGGCTTGCTGTCCGTTTTAATTGAAGTTTGATGGCAGATTAAAAAATTGATATACTTTTGCAACTACAAACCAACAGATTTATGGCTAAGAATTTAGTGATTGTTGAGTCTCCTGCTAAGGCTAAAACCATTGAAAAGTTTCTGGGAAGCGATTATAAAGTCGCCTCCAGTTTTGGGCATATCGCCGATTTGCCTACTAAAGAGATAGGGGTTGATACCGAAGGAGATTTTACACCTAAATACATTGTATCCAAAGACAAGAAGGATGTCGTAAAAAAGCTTAAGAGTCTTGCTAAAACTGCTGAAATGGTATGGTTGGCAAGTGATGAGGATCGAGAGGGAGAGGCAATTGCCTGGCACCTTGCAGAGGAACTTAAGCTGGAAGACGATAAAACTAAAAGAATCGTATTTCATGAGATCACCAAGTCGGCGATCCTGAAGGCGATCGATAATCCCAGGAAAATAGATTATAACCTAGTGAACGCTCAGCAGGCTCGTAGAGTTCTGGACAGACTGGTAGGTTATGAACTTTCACCAGTACTCTGGAGGAAAGTGAAAGGTGGTCTTTCGGCTGGTCGAGTACAATCTGTAGCAGTAAGATTGATCGTAGAACGCGAAAGAGAAATTCAGGATTTTACCGCTCAGGCATCTTATAGAATTGATGCTGAATTTTCTACGGAAGAAGGAAAGTCCTTCAAAGCTAAGATTCCGAAGAACTTTGATACAAAAGAAGAGGCAGAACAATTTCTGAAGGATAATCTTGGTGCAAGTTTTAAGGTTTCAGATCTTACTACAAAACCAGCAAAGAAAACTCCTGCGCCTCCATTTACAACATCAACATTGCAACAGGAGGCTGCAAGAAAACTATATTTTTCAGTAAGTAAGACCATGACCATGGCGCAGCGTTTATACGAAGCCGGTCATATTACTTATATGAGAACAGACTCTGTAAACCTTTCCGAAGAGGCCAGAAAGGGAGCTAAAGAAGAAATTGAAAAGGCTTACGGAGATAAGTACGCCAAGGCAAGGCAGTTCAAGGGGAAATCCAAGGGAGCTCAGGAAGCTCACGAAGCGATTCGTCCTACAAGCTTTAAAAAGCATACAATTTCCGGGGATCGTGATCAGCAAAGATTATACGAGCTGATCTGGAAAAGAGCGATCGCGTCACAAATGAGTGATGCTCAGCTGGAAAGAACTAATGTGAAAATTGAGGCGGATAAACACGATAATCAATTTTCAGCCAATGGTGAAGTTTTGAAATTCGATGGATTCCTGAAAGTATACTTGGAAGGTAGCGATGATGAGGATGAAGAGCAAAGCGGAATGTTACCGGCTTTAAAGGTTTCGCAAGCTTTAACGAATGAATATATCACTGCAACCGAAAGATTCACCAGACCTCCTTATCGTTATACGGAAGCTTCGCTGGTTAAAAAACTGGAAGAACTTGGTATTGGTAGACCTTCTACTTATGCACCAACGATTTCAACCGTTCAGTCCAGGAATTATATTGAAAAAGGTTCTGTAGATGGAACTGAAAGAGAATATTTGCAATTCACTCTGAAGGATCAAAAGGTTAGGGAAGAGAAATTATCCGAAACCGTAGGTAGTGATAAGGGGAAACTTGTTCCAACGGCAACCGGGATGGTCGTAAATGATTTTTTAGTGAATCATTTTTCTAATATTCTGGATTATAATTTCACCGCTAGAGTAGAAGAGAGTTTTGATAATATTGCTGAAGGAAATGAAGAGTGGAAGTCCATGATGAAGAACTTCTACAAAGATTTCCATCCTCATGTTCAGGATGTTGCACAAAATGCCGAAAGAGAAGTTGGGGAAAGAATTCTGGGTGAAGATCCTGAAAGCGGTAAACCTGTAAGTGTGCGCCTTGGTAAATTCGGTCCTATGGTGCAGATTGGAAGTGTGGAAGATGAGGAAAAGCCTCGTTTCGCCAGTTTGAGCCCGGACCAGAGTATGGAAACGCTAACTTATGAGCAGGCAATGGACCTGTTTCAATTACCAAAAACACTTGGTGAGTATAAAGGCGAAAGTGTAGAGGTGAATAATGGACGTTATGGACCTTATGTACGCTTCGGTAAAACCTTTGTTTCTCTTGAAAAAGGAGAAGATCCTTTAAATGTCGAGTTTGACAGAGCTATGGAGCTTATCAAAGAGAAGGAAAAGGCAGATGCTCCTATTTATGAATATAAGGATCATCCGGTTCAAAAAGGAGTTGGTAGATTCGGACCCTATTTAAAGTGGAATGGAATGTTCATTAATGTGAACAAGAAGTATGACTTTGATAACCTTTCAGATAAAGATATCGAACAATTGATCGATGATAAGATTCAGAAGGAAAAAGATAAGTTGATACACCACTGGGAAGATGAAGGAATTCGTGTGGAAAAAGCTCGTTGGGGAAGGTTTAATGTCATCAAAGGCAAAGCGAAAGTTGAGCTGCCTAAAACTACCAATGCCCAGGAATTAACCTTGGAAGAGGTGCAGGATATTCTGGAGAAAAGCGGTAAGACCAAGAAAAAGGCTGTTAAGAAAAAGCCGGCCAAGAAGAAAGCTGCGACCAGGAAGACGACTGCTAAAAAAACCACGACCAAGAAAACAACTAAAAAAACATCACCCAAAAAGAAATAATATATGGAGTTCGATTTTCTTAGTCCTGTATCAGAATTTTTACTGGATGAAATCACTCACCTGAATGCGCAAACCATCGGTGCTCAATTAAAACTCCATACCTCTGAACAGGGTTTACCAGACCTTGATAAGGTTAATATAGCGATATTTGGAGTAAGAGAGAATCGACGGGCTGTTAGAGAAGATTCAACACCCGATTTTGAGAGTTTACGCAGCCAGTTATATAGTTTATATCCTGGAAACTGGCGTTTGAACCTGGCAGATCTTGGGGATATACAGGCAGGAGATTCAGTTGAAGATACCTATTATGCAGTTTCAAACCTGTGTGCAGAACTAATTAAGCAGGATATAATTCCCGTGATTTTAGGTGGAAGTCAGGATCTCATTTATGCGCAGTATCGTGCATATGATCATCTTGATCAAATGGTGAATCTGGTAAATATCGATAGCAAATTTGATCTTGGTGATGCAGATAAACCTATTAGTAATCAGTCATTTGTAGGAAAAATCGTCGTAGATAAGCCATATAATTTATTTAATTATTCTACGATTGGTTATCAAACCTATTTTAACTCTCAGGAGGAGATTGAGTTGATGGAGCGCTTGTTTTTTGAAGCCTATAGATTGGGAGAAGTGACTTCGAATATTGGTCACATGGAACCCATAATGCGAAATGCGAATCTCGTAGGTTTGGATATAAGATCTATAGACTCTGCATCAGCGAATTCAGATTACTTCAGTAGCCCTAATGGCTTTAATGGCAGGGAAATTTGTGCTTTATCACGTTATGCAGGAATTAGTGATAAAGTGAGTTCATTTGGTATTTATGAATATCAGAATGAAATGAATAAACTCACTGATACGTTGGTAGCACAGATCATCTGGTATTTCATTGAAGGGGTGAATTACCGTACAAATGAAAATACTATTTCAGCGAAAAAAGATTTTATTAAGTATCAGGTTCCAATAGATGATGACATCCTGGTATTCTTTAAGAGTCCTGTAAGTGGGCGTTGGTGGATCGAGATTCCTTTTTTAAATTCGGTCAATAATAAATTAAAAAGGCATACGTTATTACCTTGCAGTGAAGAAGATTATCTGGAGGCTTGCAACCAGGTGATCCCTGAACGGTGGTATAAGGCCAAAAGAAAAAACGAAGTATAAAATAATAAAGTCAGGCATTATCGGTAATTGCTGTATTTTTATCGGAAATATTGTTTTTTAAAAAATATTTAGATAGGTTTACTGCCTTAAATCAAAATGTCTTAACCTAAGATAATTATGAAGAAGTATATTTCGCTCATTGCTGTTCTGGCCTTGCTTTCAAGCTGTGGTGGAGGCGATCGTGGACAGCTAGTAGGTGCGGAGGGAAAGAAGTGGAATCCGGAGAAACCTTATGGTATGACATTAATTCCTGGTGGTTCGTTCGTCATGGGTAAATCTGATGATGATATTGCCGGACAGAAGAATGCTCCCCCAAAGACCGTTACCGTACGTTCATTTTATATGGATGAGACTGAGATCACTAACTCTGAATATCGACAATTTGTGGATTGGGTAAAGGATTCTGTAGTAAGGGTGGAACTTGCTAAAATGGCTGAGTTGCAAGGTGCTACTGCGGGTGATAATGGGATTGGTGAATTTGCCTTTGCAGACGCTGAAGAAGGAAATATGACTCCTTACGAAGAGTACATGTTAAATACTTATGGTCAGGGTGGTCCTTCAGAAGATTACTCGAATAGAAGACTGAATAAAGATATCGACATTTACTGGGATACTGAAGATTATCCGGATGTATACTATGCCGAGGTAATGGATTCGATGTATATCCCAATGGATGAAGTATACAACGGTCAGAGAACTATCGATGTAAAGAAATTAAAATTCCAGTATTCTTATATGGACATTCAGTCTGCCGCTAAAAAGCAGGGTGACCGAAGTAACTATATCAAGAATGAACAAGTTTCTGTTTATCCCGATACGACAGTTTGGATTAGAGACTTTAATTACTCATACAATGAGCCTATGCATAATGACTATTTCTGGCATAGTGCATTTGATGATTACCCTGTTGTTGGTGTTTCCTGGAAGCAGGCAAGAGCATTTACTCAATGGAGAACAAAATATCATAATGACTTCCGAAGAGAAAAAGGAGATTCAAACGTACCTTCTTACAGGCTCCCAACCGAAGGTGAGTGGGAATATGCTGCTCGTGGAGGTCTGGAAGGTGGAACTTACCCATGGGGTGGTCCTTACACACTGAATGACCGAGGTTGTTTTATGGCTAACTTTAAACCACTTCGAGGTGATTATGCGGCAGATCAGGCTCTTTATACCGTAGAAGCTAAGTCTTATGATCCTAATGATTACGGATTATATAATATGGCTGGTAACGTAGGAGAATGGGTGGACTCAAGTTATGATCCAGGTTCTTACGAATATATGTCTACAATGAACCCGACCGTGAACAATCCACAGGATATGCGGAAAGTAGTGAGAGGTGGTTCATGGAAAGATGTGGCTTACTTCTTACAGGTAAGCTCAAGGGATTACGAATATATGGATTCAGCCAGAAGCTATATTGGCTTTAGAACTGTTCAGGATTATCTTGGAACAGATGTTACGCTGAATCAATCCAGCAAATAATATTAGAACTTCAACCTATCAATAAACCAACAAAAAAATTTAAAGCTTAAAGTTATGGCAAAATCAAGAGGAGCAAAACGGGTGACCAATATGGTATATGGTCTTGGTGCATCTGTAGTTATATTAGGAGCGCTATTTAAAATTATGCACTGGCCGGGTGGTAATGAAATGCTTATTGCCGGTCTAATCGTGGAAGCATTGGTATTTGCCTACTCAGCTTTCGAACCAATTGATGATGAACTTGACTGGTCATTAGTGTATCCAGAATTAGCTGGAGGTACAGGAGCAAGAAGAGATGCAGTTGTAGTGGAGCAGAAAGAAGCTGAAGCATCTTTGTCTAAGAAACTTGATGCGATGTTGAAAGAGGCAAAATTGGATGCAGATCTAATGTCTTCTTTAGGAAATAGTATTAGAAATTTTGAAGGTGCCGCAAAAGGAATTGCCCCAACAGTTGACTCAATGGCTTCTCAAAAGAAATATAGTGAAGAATTAACTGTAGCTGCTGCTCAAATGGAAACATTGAACAGTATCTATAAAGTACAGGTTGAATCTGCTTCTAAACAGGCAGAGGTTAATCAGGCTGTTGCAGAAAATGCTGGTAAACTTAAAGCACAAATGGATTCGTTAGCAAATAATATGGCTTCTCTAAACAATGTTTACGGAGGAATGCTAACAGCTATGAATGGAAAACCAAGAGTCTAATTGAATATTCAATTAAGCGAATTATTAATTAAAATATCTAATTAGACATGGCATCCGGAAAACAATCGCCAAGGCAGAAGATGATTAACCTAATGTATTTGGTTTTCATCGCTATGATGGCACTAAATATGTCCAAAGAGGTTCTTACCGCATTTGGAATGATGAATGAAAAATTGAGTACGGCTAACGCTACTGCAGAGAATCGAAATGCTGCTTATATGGCTGGTCTTGCTGAGAAAGTAGATGAACAACCTGCAAAGTACACCTCAATTAAAGAGAACGCAGACAAGATCGACCAGTTATCAACACAACTTAACGATTACATTGAAGGGGTAAAGAATAATCTTACTGCCGATATGGAAAAGGAAGAAAATGGGAAGTGGAATTATGAGGAAATGGATAAGTCTGGGCAGCTAGACGAAATGTTCTTCCAGAGTGGAAGAGTTTCTCCCGCAGGCGAGGAATTTGTAAATCAAATCGATACTTATCGCGAACAGGTTTCTGCAATCCTGGAAGACAAATATCCTCAACTTGCTGCTAATGTAAGAAGAGAATTTGCTACTGAAGAAGTTACAGACGGTGACGGTGTTACCAAACCGTGGTTATATTATAACTACCAGGGATTCCCCCTGATCGCATCTTTAACTAAAATGACTCAAATCCAGTCTGATATTAAAAGTACTGAAAGCGAAATTTTATCTCAAATGCTTTCTGGTCAGTTACAGAGCGATGTATCATTAAGTAATTACCAGGCAATCGTTATTCCAGACAAACCGGCATTTTTTAGCGGTGAAGAATTTAGCGGTAAGGTGGTTCTTGGACGTTTTGATAATACATTGCAATTCGAGAAGGTAACTATCAATGGTAAAGAGGTTGAAAATACACAGGCCGGACAGGTTGTATTAAAATTCCCTGCGGGAAATGTAGGTGAGCAAAAAATCACGGGAGAACTTCAGTATCTTGAAAATGACTCTTTAAAAAGTATTGAGATATCAGATTCTTATAATGTAATTCCATTACCTAATTCAGCAGTAATCTCTGCAGATAAAATGAATGTGGTATATCGTGGAGTTCAGAACCCAATGACGATTTCCATTCCTGGTGTAAGCAGTGTTAGTGCAAATGCTCCAGGGCTTAGAGCTTCTGGTGGTGCTGGAAGTTATATGATGGATGTTACTACTCTACAGGCCAGAGAAGTTACTATTAGCGTAAGCGGTGAACTTCCAGGAGGTAAGACTGTTTCAGACAGAAAAACTTTCCGAGTAAAGGATATTCCTCGACCAGTTGGAACGATTCGTGGAGAAGATGGATCTGTATCCATGCAGAGAAATTCCTTGGAAATCGCTACAGTTGGAGCTAACCTTCCAGATTTCGATTTCGATTTAAATCTTAATGTTACAGGATTTAAATTTAAGGTACCTGGTCAGCCAACGATTAACGTAAGTGGTAGTCGACTTGATGACAGAGCTAAAGCGGCTTTAAGAAGAGCTGGTAGAGGTGAATCTGTTCAGATTTATGATATTAATGCTTCCCTTCAGGGGAACTCAAGTTATAAGCTTAAGAAAGTTGCGCCAGTCGTAATTGAGCTTACAAACTAAAAATTGAAGACAATGAGCTTGAAAGAAATTTTTGTTTATGGATTTGTGATGATGATGGGTGCTTCTTCTTTCGGTCAGGCAAACATCCTGAATGCGAATAAGCCTGAAGATATCGGGAAGAAATCGCAAGCTCAGGCAATGGTGGATCAGGAAGACAAACCTCTGGAATATGGGTACGTTGGTGACCGTGATATTTTATGGTCAAAAGGAACCTGGGAGATCATCGATTTGGATGAAAGAGTAAACTTCCCATTGTATTATCCAATAGACACCAATAACATTGGTTCTAGCAGAAGGTCATTGTATGATGTGCTTACTTCAGCGATCAAAGAAGGTAAAATTCAGAATGTTTATGCCGATTCTTATTTTACTGAAAAACGTACTTTAAAGGATATTAGCGCTACTATTTCGAAAGTTGATACAACAGATCTTGGGATTGAACAGTACAATGCTGGAGAAGAAGTAGATGCTCAGTTTATTGATCGTCGAGATCTAGGGGCTGCAGATATCGTAGAATATCATATTCGTGGAATCTGGTATTTCGACAAGCGTCTTGCAGAATTAAAGTATAGAATTCTGGGGATCGCTCCGGTAGCACCAGATGTTAACTTTATAGATTCAGGACAAACAGATCTTGTTGAGTTATTCTGGGTATGGTATCCAGATGCACGTGAAGTTCTTCACGATGCACAGGTATTCACTGGAGGGAACACGGCACAGACCATTACGTTTGATCACTTACTGAATGCCAGGCGTTTTGATGGTGTGATCTATAAAGAAGATAATGTACAGGGTGATCGTGAGATCGATGAGTATATCGCAGATAATGCATTTATGCAATTGCTAGAATCTCAGAGAATTAAGGAGCAGATTCGAAACTTTGAACAGGATATGTGGAGTTACTAACTTTACTTTATAATATTGAAAAGCGCTCTTCCTAGAGCGCTTTTTTTATTTTAGACTCATGGTAAATAAAAAGGTAGATTTTATAATCGTAGGGACCGGGCTTGCAGGGCTGGCCATTAGTCGTGAACTAAATTTTAGAGCTAAGAGCTTTATCGTGTTTGATAACAGCTCGCAAATCTCGTCGTATGTTGCGGGAGGAATATTTAATCCTGTCATTCTAAAGCGATTTACACCCGCATGGAAAGCTAACGAACAAATGGAAGTTGCTATTCCATTTTATGCTGAATTGGAAAAGGAACTACAGACGGAATTTATATATCACTGGGATATCTATAGAAGATTTTATTCAATAGAAGAGCAAAATGACTGGTTTGTAGCTGCAGACAAACCTTTATTGGCACCTTTTTTAGATCAGCAATTAGTAAAGAATTCCAATCCTTCCGTAGAGACAGATTATGGATTTGGGCGCGTTATGCATACTGGAAACATCGATACCGAAGTTATGCTGGAGGCCTATCGAGATCAGCTTCAGAAGAAACAGCAATTGATCGCTGAAAAATTTGACCATGATCTTGTGAAAATGGATAGTGACTGCATAATGTACAGGGATATACATGCAAAGTATATTATTTTTTGCGAAGGATTCGGTGTCACCAAGAATCCGTTTTTCAACTATTTTCCACTACACGGGAATAAAGGTGAATATATTATTATCAAAGCACCAGAACTTAAGCTTGAATTTGCCATCAAAGCTTCAGTTTTTATAATGCCTATGGGAAATGACCTGTACAAGGTAGGAGCGACCTATAATAATCATGATAAAACTCCAGAAATAACTTCAAAAGCTAGGGAGCAACTGGAAGCTTCCTTAAAACAGGTAATCAATGTAAGTTATAAGGTAGTGGAGCAGGTGGCAGGCATACGTCCTACTTCGGGAGATAGACGTCCTGTAGTTGGAAAACACCCGGAATTTGACACTATGTATTGCTTCAACGGTTTTGGTAGTCGTGGTGTTCTAATAGCTCCTTATCTCGCGCCAAAATTGGCTGATCATATACTTGAGAATTCTACTTTAGAAAAAGAAATTGATATTGCGAGGTTTCAGAAAAGATATTTTAAAAGATACTAGGCCTTACCTGCATTCTTCTTATAACTGAAAAAGAGGTTTATCCAGATATTACGTGACAACCTCATGATCACAGGCATAAACACAATAAGGGTACCAACAATTGCAAAAAAGGAAGTTAAGAGGCTAGCACTTAGAAATACGTATGCAATAACAAAAGCCGCCACCGCAAAGGCGATTCCTAAACCGTAGCTTACATACATAGCCCCGTAAAAGAATGAAGGCTCTATTTTGTACTTCGTGCCACAATTACTACAACGTTCGTGCATTTCGTAAACCCGGTTGAGTTTATAGGGGTTTTGCTCTTTATACATGCTTTCTTCCTGACACACAGGACAGGTGCCTGTGACAATACTATAAACTTTAGTTCCTTTAAGCATGATGATCTTTTTTTTTGCAATTCAAATTTAAGCATCTTTGCACGAATTCTAAAGTTACAATAGTTACAAAATGCTCAATATTCATAATTTATCAGTATCGTTCCAGGGTGAATATCTCTTTAAAGAGGTAAGTTTTAGACTAGGTGCAGGAGATCGGGTAGGTCTTATTGGAAAGAACGGGGCTGGGAAATCCACCATGTTAAAGATCATTTCTGGAGAACAGGAATATGATACCGGGCAGATCGCTAAGGATAAAGAACTTAGAATTGGTTTTTTAAAGCAGGATCTGGAATTTGAACAGGGAAGAACAGTGATCGATGAAGCTCACCAGGCATTTGCAGAAATTAAGCAGCTGGAAGCGAAAATGGAGCATATCAATGAACAACTTGCTACCAGAACAGATTACGAAAGTGATTCCTATAGTCAATTGATTGAAGATCTCAGTGAGATCACTCACCAGTATGAGATTATTGGTGGATATAATTATGAGGGCGAAACCGAAAAGGTTTTGCAGGGACTTGGTTTCCAGCGTGAAGATTTTGAAAAGCTAACTCAAACTTTTTCCGGAGGATGGAGAATGCGTATTGAACTGGCTAAACTACTTCTACAAAGCAACGATATTTTGCTATTGGATGAGCCTACCAACCACCTTGATATCGAAAGTATCATCTGGCTGGAAAGTTTTCTGAATAATTATACCGGTTGTGTGATGCTGGTATCTCACGATAAAATGTTTTTGAATAATGTGACCAATAGAAGTATTGAAATCTCCCTGGGACACATCTATGATTACCGAAAGCCTTATTCTGAATTTATAGAATTCAGAAAAGAATTACGGGAGCAGCAACTTGCAGCTCAGAAGAATCAGCAGAAGGAAATTGAGAATACTGAAAAACTGATCGACAAATTTAGAGCTAAGGCCAGTAAGGCTTCCATGGCTCAATCACTTATCAAAAGGCTTGATAAAATAGATCGTATTGAAGTTGATGAAGATGATAATTCAGTAATGAGCGTAAATTTTCCGATTTCGGTAACCCCGGGGAAGGTTGTTATTGAGGCAGAGAATCTTCAGAAGTTTTACGGAGAGAAGCAGATTCTAAAAGATGTTGAACTACTTATTGAAAGACAAAGTAAGATCGCATTTGTGGGTCAGAATGGACAGGGGAAAACAACACTGGCAAAGATCATCATAGGTGAAATATCACATGAAGGAACTTTAAAACTTGGCCACAATGTACAACTTGGATACTTTGCCCAGAACCAAGCCGAATATCTAGATGGGGAAAAGACCGTGTTGGCAACTATGGAAGATGCTTCCAATGAAACAAACCGCACGAAAGTAAGAGATATGCTTGGTGCATTTCTTTTTAGAGGAGATGAAGTTGAAAAGAAAGTAAAAGTGCTTTCCGGTGGGGAAAGAAACAGGCTCGCCTTGTGTAAAATGTTGCTGGAACCATTCAATGTTCTGGTAATGGATGAGCCTACGAATCACTTAGATATAAAATCCAAGAACGTATTGAAGGATGCCTTGAAGAATTTCGAAGGTACCCTGATCATCGTTTCTCACGACAGGGACTTTTTGCAAGGACTTACAAGTAGAGTTTACGAATTTCGTGATCATAAGATCAGAGAGTATCTTGGGGATCTGGATTATTACCTGGATCAAAGAAAGATGCAGGATATGAGAGCTGTGGAGAAGTCGGATAAAGGCAGAAAAAACAAGCAGGACAAGACCAAAAATAAACAGTCTTCTTTTGAAGATCAGAAAGAGGCAAAAAGACTTAAGAACCAATTGAGCAAAGTAGAAGCAAAGATCACGAAGCTTGAAAAAGATATTAAGTCTAAAGATAAGGAGCTGGCTCAAAATTATGAGAAAACAATCACCAGAACAGATTTTTTGAATAAGTATAACGAATCAAAAAAGAAACTGGAGAACTTGATGAAGGAATGGGAAGAAATTCAATTCAGCCTGGAAGAAATCAGCTAATTCAGTTATTTAATTAAACTATCGGGACTAAATTGAGTCCAACGACTACCATGGATAAACGCAAGATCATACTTTCTCTACTGGGCGTTGTGCTCATAGTAGGTGCCATATTTGGGGCAAAGGCTATCATAGACAGCAAAGAACAGCCTAAACCAAATATTCAGAAGACCGTAAAAACAGTATTTGTAGATACGGTTCAAAATTCTTCTATAGCTATAAAGATTCCCGCGAACGGGAACCTGGTTGCAAAAGATCGGGTAGAACTCTACGCAGAAGTTCAGGGTGTGTTTCGCTATAGTTCTCAGGATTTCAAAGCAGGACAGGCATACCAAAGAGGGCAGACACTTTTGAAGATCGATGCGGCCGAATACGAAGCAAGTGTACAATCGGCCAAAAGTGAACTTTACAATCAGATTACCGCGATCATGCCAGATCTTAGACTTGATTACCCGGAGATCTTTCCGAAGTGGCAGGAATATTTAAATAATCTTGATGTAAACAGCTCTATTCCGCCATTGCCAGAACCAGCTAATGATAAAGAACGCTATTTTATAAGCGGTCGTGGAATTAATTCCGCATATTTTAATATTAAAAATCTAGAGCAGCGACTGGTAAAATACAGGATCACTGCGCCATTTAACGGAGTTCTAACCGAAGCACTGGTTACTGAGGGAACTTTGATTCGAAACGGACAGAAACTGGGAGAATTTATAGATCCCGAGGTTTATGAACTTCAGGTTTCAATAGGAAAACAGTACGCAGATCTCTTAAAGGTTGATGAAAAAGTAAGTCTTACCGATAATAGTGGTAACAGAAGTTACGAAGGCAAAGTAAGCCGAATTAATGCAAGGATAGATCAGGCTACACAAACTGTGAATGTTTTTATTGAAGTTGCTGCCGAAGGTTTGAAAGAAGGCATGTATATGCAGGCTAATCTGGATGCAAGAAATGAAGAAAATGCGATCGAAATTGATCGAAGCTTAGTGAATGATCGTAATGAGATATTTACCGTTCAGGATTCCGTATTAAAAACCATCGAAGTGAAGCCGGTATATTTTTCAGACCGAAAAGTGGTGATTAAAGGTGTGCCAGATGGGGAAGTGATCATAACCAGACAGGTTTCCGGAGCATATAATGGGATGCCGGTAAAGATTGCTGAAGAAAATAATACGGCAGATACCGCAGCTAGTTCTGATTCCAATTCTGAAAGCAAGGTTCAATGAGAGGTATCATAAGTTACTTTATAAAGTACCACGTTGCGGTGAATGTAATGATCATCGCATTTGTGATATTTGGAGTTGTGGGAATGTTGCGAATGCAATCTTCTTTTTTCCCATTGATCGAATCTGAGATCATTACCATTAATGTTGCCTATCCCGGAGCAGCGCCTGAAGAAATTGAGGAAGGGATTGTTCTTAAAATTGAAGATAATCTTAAAGGCCTGGTTGGAGTAGACCGGGTAACTTCAGTTTCAAGAGAGAATGGAGGTAGTATCACAGTGGAAATAGATTCAGATGAAGATATTGATGTGATGCTTTCCGAAGTGAAGAACGCAGTGGATAGAGTGCCCAATTTTCCGTCAGGCATGGAGCCATTGGTGGTGGCGAAACAGGAAAACATCCGTGAAACTTTTGACTTTTTTGTAAGCGGTGAAGGCGTAGATCTTGCAACTTTAAAGCAAATTGGTAGGCAGATCGAATATGATCTAAGGGCAATGGACGGTCTTTCTCAAATTGAACTGTCTGGATTTCCTGAAGAAGAAATTGAAATAGCAGTTGATGAAAATGACCTGCTTGCCTTCAATATTACTTTTACAGAAGTAGCCCAGGCGGTTGCTCAGGCCAATATACTTACTACCGGTGGTAGTATTAAAACACAGGAAGAAGATTTCCTTATTCGTGCAGATAACCGCTCCTACTACGGAAAGGAATTAAATAAGCTGGTGGTAAAGTCACAAGCTGATGGGACTACGGTTACCTTGGAAGATGTGGCAACTATTCGCGACAGGTTTTCAGAAACTCCCAATGCATCTTACATCAATGGACAGATCGCGGTAAGCGTCAATATATCTACTACTAATAATGAAGATCTTATTTCTGCTGCAGAAAAGGTTCGTAATTATGTAGAAGAATTTAACGAGAAAAATGATACGCTAAAGATCATCGTGGAAGATGACCGTAGTATCACGCTGAATCAAAGAACACAACTTCTTATTGAGAATGGAGCAGTTGGGATTATTTTAGTACTACTTTTTCTATCATTCTTTCTGAATACAAGGCTGGCATTCTGGGTAGCTTTTGGTCTTCCTATCTCCTTTCTTGGAATGTTTATTTTTGCCGCAGGATTTGGAGTAACTATCAATGTACTCTCATTATTCGGAATGATC
>NZ_JBLWIM010000012.1:90596-94664 GCF_048381525.1 Christiangramia qingdaonensis | reverse complement strand
TTCTGAAAATATCTACCAGCATTACGAAAGAGGTAAAAAGCCGGTACAGGCAGCCATTGATGGAACGATGGAAGTGCTGCCACCGATTCTTTCCGCGATCATTACGACAATTCTTGCATTTTCCACATTCCTGTTCTTAGATAGCCGAATTGGAGAATTCTTTGGCGAGGTTAGTACAGTAGTTATTTTGACCCTGGTTGTTTCCCTGGTAGAAGCGTTGATCATATTACCAGCGCATATTGCCCATTCGAAAGCTTTAGTTCGGGAAACTGAAGAAGAACAGAAAAAGAAGAAAGGACTTTCGAGGTTGTTTCTGAAACTAAGGATCATCAATAAATATGGAGATCAATTGATGGCTTATCTGCGGGACAAGCTATACGAACCTGTTATTCGCGCTACAGTTGCACATAGGTTTTTGAGTCTCTCTATCCTAATCACACTATTTATTCTAACTGTAGGTTCTGTAATGGGTGGCGTGGTGAACGTTACTTTATTTCCAAGTATCGCCAGCGACCGGGTAAGCATAGATCTGTTGATGCCAGAGGGAACGAACCCTAAGAAGACAGACAGTATCATTTCAATGGTCGAGGATGCTGCATGGAGAGTGAACGAAGACTTTACTGAGCGCCAGACAGGAAATAAGCAGGTCGTTAAAAACATTGTTCGCAGAGTTGGACCAGGTAATAACAAAGCATCTTTAAGAGTGAATTTGTTACCGGGAGAAGAACGTGATTTTGGTTCGCCCGAAATTACCAATGCAATTCGAGATGAAGTTGGACAGGTTTACGGAGTAGAGCGTTTAACCTTTGGTAGCGGTGGAAACTTTGGTGGAAAGCCAGTTTCTGTATCCCTTTTAGGAAATAACCTGGAGGAACTTGAGCGTGCCAAGGAAGAACTTAAAGAGGCTATGGAAGAGAATTCCACGCTAAAGGATGTTACAGATACAGATCCGGATGGGATCAAAGAAATCACGATAGATCTTAATGAGAATGCCTATGCTTTAGGGTTGAATCTGAGAGAAGTGATGAGCCAGGTGCGTGCAGGATTCTTTGGATTACAGGCACAGCGATTTCAGCGCGGACAGGATGAAATAAGAGTCTGGGTTCGTTATGATCGCGAGAATAGAGAATCTATCAATGATCTTGATGATATGCGTATTGTAACTCCAGATGGAAACCGTGTGCCATTTGGTGAGATCGCCACTTATCAAATTAGACGTGGTACAGAATCTATTAGTCACCTTGAAGGACTCAGAGAAATTAGGGTAGAGGCAGACATGGATGATCCGGATGCCAGTTCTACCGATGCTATTGCTAATATTGGAGAAAACGTACTTCCGGATATATTGTCAAAATATCCAAGTGTATCTGTTTCCTATGAGGGGCAGAATCGCGAAGCAGAAAAACTGACTAAATCTGCGGAAAAAGTATTTCCTATCATTTTGTTCCTAATCTATGCAGTAATCGCTTTTACGTTTAGAAGTTATAGCCAACCATTATTATTGATGATTATGATTCCATTCAGTATCATTGGTGTAGCCTGGGGGCATTATATACATGGTTTCCCTGTGAATATTCTTTCTTTACTCGGGATCATTGCGCTGGTGGGAATTATGGTGAATGACGGACTTGTACTTATTGGAAAGTTCAATTCCTATCTGAGAGAAGGCATGCGCTTCGAGAAAGCACTTATTGAAGCCGGGAAGTCAAGATTTAGAGCTATTTTCCTTACATCTTTAACTACAATTGCAGGGATTGCACCATTACTGCTTGAAAAAAGTAGACAGGCCCAATTCTTAAAGCCTATGGCAATCTCAATTGCTTATGGGATCTTTATTGCCACCTTTTTAACTTTACTGGTGTTGCCATTGTTGCTTTCCATTACCAATTCAGGTAAAGCCAGAGCAAAGTGGTTGAAAACCGGGAATAAGGTTAGTCGGGAATCGGTGGAAAGAGCGATTAAAGAGAAGAATAACGAAGATGAACGACAAAGTGAAATCGATGAGGCGAATAAAAGTCAAAATTACTAGAAGATAATTGAACTTCAGAATAAATAATTTCGAATGAGATTAAGAAAATTTATCCTTAGCATTTTGATCGCACTTTTTTGGAGTGTTGGTGGTGTTGCGCAGGATAGCCTGCTCACTAAACAGGAAGTTATTTCCAGAGCTTTGGATGAGAACTTTGGAATAAGGATCGCTGAGAATAATGTCGAAATTGCCGATAATAACCAGAATATTTTAAACTCAGGCTATTTACCGACACTTACGGGACTCGCCGGAGCGAATTACGATCTGAATGATCGTGTTACCGAACCTGAGAATGGTGAAACGGTAGATCAGCGAGGGATCGAAAGTAACCGTTATAATGCTTCCATAAATTTAGGTTACACTTTGTTTGATGGCCTGGGACGTTTGTATAATTATAAAAGTCTTCAGGAGCAATATGATCTCTCTCAACTAGAAGCCCGGGAAACTATAGAAAATACCATTCTACAGATCATGAGCGTGTATTATGAGGTCGCCAGACTTTCAGAAAACATCAATGTTCTTGAGGAGACTCTGGAAATATCCAAGAATCGTGTAACGCGTGCTCAATATCAATTTGAATATGGGCAGGCGAACAATCTTGTGGTTCTAAATGCAAGGGTAGACGTAAACAACGATAGTATTTCTTTGATAGAAACCGAACAATTGCTGAAGAATACCAAGCGGGATCTAAATGTACTTCTGAATAGAGAAATTACCGCAAACGATTTTTCCGTAGATACAACAGTAACATTTATAAGTGACCTTGAGCTGGATAGTTTTGTTACTGAAGCTGAAATCAACAATGTTTCACTGCTGCAGATCGAGCAAAGTCTGGAAATTAGTGATTATGATATCAAGATCAATAAGAGCGGTTATTTGCCTTCCATAGACCTTACCGGATCATATGGATGGAACCTGAACCGAAGTGCTGCAACCGCCTTCTTTCCGGGTAGTACAACTACTACAGATGGACTTGCCGCGGGAGTGAGTTTACGCTGGGATTTGTTCGATGGAGGTTTTCGTAATATTCAGGTTAGAAACTCCAAAATAAGATATGAAAATCAGCAAATTCAGAAAGAGCAATTGATTAGTCAGGTTCAACGGGATATCGCGAATTCCCTCGGAAATTATCGAAATAAACTGTTCATTCTGAAAGTACAGGAAGAGAATGTTGAAACGAATTTGAATAACTTTAATCGATCTGAAGAGCAATATAAACTCGGAAGGATTTCTTCGATAGAATTCAGGCAGGCACAGATCAATCTATTAGATGCCAGAACCAGTCTCAACCTTGCCAAGTATGATGCGAAACTGGCAGAACTGCAGGTTTTGCAGCTAACGGGGCAATTACTAAATGTAAATCTCTAGCCATGTACGAACATTTTTTTCAATGTCCTTACTGTTGGGAAGAAGTCTCTGTACTTCTGGATCCTTCTGTGCGAAAACAAACTTATATCGAGGATTGTGAGATTTGTTGCAACCCTATAGAATTCAAGGTAGAATTTGACTCGAATGAACTGCAGATGTTCGAAGCTCAACCAATCGAGCAATAAAACTTTGTAGCTTAGCGAACCAGAAGTCTTTTTCGGCTATCTTTGTAGCTAATCCTACACCATCAACCATGTTAGCAACTTTCGATCTTCCAGGTCATGTGATCGGGATTATTATAGACTCAGATCTTACAGAACAGGTTTTAGACGAAGTAATTCTAGAGATCAAAGCTCGTTTTGATCAATACGATAAGGTCAATGTTTACTTAGAGCTTGAAAAAGATCATGATATCGGTTTTAATGCACTTTTAAAAGGAATAAAATTTAAATATTCCAACGCAGATCTTTTCGGCAAAATAGCTATCGTGACAGATAGTTCTTGGTTCCAAAATGCTGTGAATGTGAGCGATATATTTCTGAATGTAGAGGTGAGGACGTATGATGTCAAAGATAGGCTGGATGGTCTCCAATGGATTTCAATATAATTTTTAAAAAAAGTTTGGTTAGAATCTAAAAAACATCTTATATTTGCCGTCCAATAGCGCGGGA
>NZ_JBLWIM010000012.1:66842-90542 GCF_048381525.1 Christiangramia qingdaonensis | reverse complement strand
CAGTTCCCGCTACTAAGCAAAAAGCCATTCACACGAATGGCTTTTTTCATTTCTATTATCGTCCTTGTTTAAATCTCAAATTTCATCAAATATCTGACTCAGAAACTGATCGTATCTTTTTAGCTCCCTGGGAACATCTGCGTTCTTTTCCATATCATGGAAATGCGTTGAAGCGATAAATTCAAGGCCAATAAATTTGTTCATTTTATGAAAAGCATAAAGTGGTCCTTCATCAACACTCTTCTGGTCGAAAAATTCTCCCTCAAGCTTAAAAGCGTCTTCCGGAGCGTTCCAGCTAGTAGTTAATAGATACTTCTTCCCTTGCAGACTTCCTCCGGTTCCATAATTAATGGAAGGATTCTTCCTGCTTCTTCCATCGCTTTTATATATTCCATTTTGATGCCCTGCAGTAAAGACCTTGTCTATGTACTCCTTAAATTTAAAAGGAACCTGAAACCACCAGATGGGAGTATGATAAATTATAATGTCTGCCCATTTATACTTCGTGACTTCTTCTTCTAAATTGTATTTTTCCCCTACATTAGTCGTCCTAACATCAAAACCAGGTCTATTTGTGAAATAATTGGTGGTATTCTGTAATAGTGTTTTATTGAAACGGCCGGGAGAGTGTGCGAAAGTATGTCCACCGTTTATCACAAAAATATTCTTCATAGCTTTTTAAATTATTAGTTCGGAACAAAATTAAAGGCTATCGTGCTATTATAAAAATAGTATGATTTATACCTTTGTATTAAAATAGTAATAGATGGTGAATATGGAATGGTATCGCACCTTTGTAGCGATCTATGAGAAAAGTACCTTAACAAAGGCTGCTGAGACTCTATTTACAAGTCAGCCGGGCGTAAGCGTTCATTTAAATGCACTGGAATCCTATATAGGTCGTAAACTATTCGAAAGAACATCGCGGAGAATGATCCCGACAGAAGAAGGTAAACAACTTTACAATTTTGTTCTGGATGCGGTTAAGAACCTGGAAAAAGCTGAACAACATTTTAAGAAAACTTCGCATGAAGAAATTCCTTCCATTAATATTGGCATGTGCACGGAAACCTTTCAAACGATACTGGAACCTGAAATTTCAAGTTTGAACTTTAACCTGCTGGCAAAGTTTGGAGATCATCAGGAATTGATTAAAGATCTAAATAGTGGCATCCTGGATTTAGTCATAACTCCTAAGTTTGACACTAAAAACTCACTGGCAGATTACGAACCTTTTACGAAAGAGAATATCGTAATGATTGCTGGAAAAAATTCGGCATTAAAAGATATAAACACTTTAATCGACAATGAAAGTTTCGGTGAGCTAGAGAAGATATTAAAGAATCAAACCTGGTATAGCGCTTCTAATGAGATGGACCACTTTAGACGTTTTTGGTACGAAAACTTTAAAAAGAGGGTAGATTTTAAGCCGAATTATATTTTACCAAATTTTGGTTCTATTATAAGATCTATAGAGAATAATAAAGGGTTTGCAATAGTGCCTGATTTCTTAGTAAATGATTCACTCAGAGATGCTAGGATTAAACTAGTGTGGTCTGGTAAAAAAGAAGTTAGTAACATTCTCTACTTTGCTACTCGAAGTGATCTAAAGCATAAAGAAGAGACTGCAGTTATTAAGAGCATATTTAGAAGAAAAATGGTAAAGTTGAATTGAGGTGAATGCAATGAAATTTCAAGCTTTAAGTATTAAAAGCTTCTCGTGCTCCAATGTCTATAATCTAAATCTGCCAAAGCGTAGACATCCCTAAATTCCGGCTTCTTTAGTCAGATTCTACTATATAGATAATTTAAACAGACAGTAATCGATTCGATGCTGAAAAGTATGGACATAAAAAAACCGACCCTAAGGTCGGTTTTTAACTAGTTTATAATATCCAATATTACATTTCGGTATATCCAAATCTCTGTCCTGCAACAGATACTCCAACCATCGCGCCTGCTTTGGGCATGGTTGCTACAGCTGTACCATCAGTAAACTTAATAGTTTTAGACTTTCCTTTCTCTAAAATTACTGCAGTAGCATTTCCAGATAATTCGTAATCTCCAGCTTTAAACTTGTTGAGATCTTCTTCATTTTCGAAGAAAATTACTTCTCGGTAAGCTTTTCCTCCAACCTGCAGTCCTACATCAACTTGCTTTAAGTTAGCGTATCCTACCATTGTTCCGTTTTCGTAGACAATTCCATTTCCGGATGCACCACCTATAATATAAGCACCTTTTCCAACATTAGGGAAAATTGCATATCCAGCTGAAGTTGTAAATAGTTCAGCAAGATTTGGTTCTGCCGCGGTCATCGCAGCTTTAGCTTCCGTAGCATCGGCTTTAAGATCGGTCATATCTCCCGTCTTCGTGGATCCACAACTGACTATTCCTATAAACAGCATTAGTAATCCGGTCTTCTTTAAGTAAACATTTAAATTTTTCATGACTTATTTTTTTGGTGATTCAAAACTAAATGAATCATATAACAAGTCCTGTTAAGCTCAAGTTATTTGGGAATATCTTAAAACCTAACCTAAATATGATGTTAAAAAAAGCTCTGGAATCTTAACAATTAAGGTACTGAGAATTATTCATAACTAATTAGTAAATAGTGCGCTACAAAAAGTCCATATTGAATTGAGCTAATAATAAAAGCTATTGAGTTAAGTTGTACTCCACTTTCTGAATACTTTAGCTGCTGAATTTAGTTAAATATTAGGGGCTCGACTTGTAGGGAATCGGCCCCTTTTTTTATGCTTAGAGTTCAGCTTCAAAAATTTCTTCAATCGTTTTGTCAAACAGGTGGGAGAGTTTGAAGGCTAGAGGTAAACTGGGGTCAAACTTTCCATTCTCTATAGCATTAATGGTTTGCCTGGATACGTTCAGTCTTTTTGCGAGTTCAGCCTGGGTCAAATCATGCTCTGCTCTTAAGATCTTGATTCTGTTTTTCATCGATACCTATATTGTCCAATTACTACTCCGGCGAAATAGCTTAGACCAATCACTATTACCAGATGCGAAATTTCAGCATCGAAATTAATAAGGTTCGTCACATCCATTGTCGAGTAGCTAATTCCAAGGATGAGCGCAATCCCAAGTGATAGGCCCATGGCTTCGAGATAAATCTTTCTTTGTAACTCATCCAGGCTTTCCAGGTGCTTTATATTTGCGATGATCATTCCTACTCCAATTATTAGATTAATAATTAGTAAAATGGTCGTGATCGTGTTATTGCCTGTCCATAGATAAAGATTTCCAAATACCACCACTGCCAGGGATGTGACCCATAGTATGGTCCACAAAGCCAATAGCTTTGTGCGCCCGGTTGCACAGTTTTTACTTGTTGATGTATTTCCCATGATGTAAAGTTTATTTGACACAAATATAATAAAAAATTTAAATTGGAATGGTTTGTTTTACAAAAAGTAAATAAAACTTTACATTTTAATTATTTAAGCCCTACCTCTAACATGATAAGATTTTGCTAAACTGATCCTGTTTCCATTCTTAAACCTAAGTTTTCTATATCTTCGAATCTCTCAAACCATCGAAAATAATGACTGACACAAACCGAAAAATTTCTGAAGCCGACTTTGATATTACCATTCCTATCAAGATTGGTTATCCTGCGCTAAATGATTTTTTAAAGCAGAAATTGGTTGGGGAGATCATCAGTAAAGAGAATGAGGATGGCGAAAAGTCCAACTATGCCCAGATTCTGGACATTACTATTGAGAAAAGTGAAATTCCAGAGTACGATCTTTGTCTGCCAGTTACCGTGCAAACGCTTACCAGTTTCTTTAAGAATAAGCAGGTTAAATTTTTGTTCTACGCGAGTTTACACCTGGATCGTGAACTACAAAAAATTGAACTGGCAAATTATGAGATCGATGGACAAAACAACAACTGGCTTGTAAATCAGGCTTTAGAAACTGTAGTCAATAAATGGTTGTATGCTAAGTTGAAGGAAAAGATGAATTTTAATTTCATGCCTCAACTGGAAGAGCAGATGAATTCTTTGAACAATAAACTGGAAAATAAAATAGAAGCCAAGGAAGGTATCAATCTCATTGGCTTCCTCGAAGACCTTGAAGTTGCTCAGTTTAAGGCAGATGAGAATGACCTTTGGATCTCTATGCGTTTAAAAGCGAATGGTGTGGTTGAAATAGAAAAAATTAAACTTCCCTAAGATGAACCTAAATCAATATATCGATCATACACTTTTAAAACCGGATGCTAGTCCTCAAGCAATTATAAAACTTTGTCAGGAGGCGATCAAATATGAGTTCTATGCGGTTTGTGTTTCCGGATGTTATGCCAACTTAGCCGCAGAGCAAGTTGAGTTATCTAATGTAAAGCTAGCCGTTACTATAGGCTTTCCATTGGGTTCTTCAACTTCGGAAGCAAAAGTGCACGAGGCCAGGATTGCGGTGGAACAAGGTGCAGATGAGATCGACATGGTTCTGAATATTGGTTTTCTTAAAGCTGGTTTGACTGAAGAAGTTGAAGAGGAAATAAGATCAGTAAAGTCGGTAATGGGAGAAAAGATATTGAAGGTCATTCTGGAAACCTGTTATTTAAGTAATTCAGAAATTGCAACAGCCTGTAAGATATCAGAAAAAGCTGGTGCCGACTTCGTAAAAACATCTACTGGTTTTGGAACTGGTGGCGCAAGTATCGAACATATTAAACTCATGAAACAAAGCGTTGGTGATCATATAAAAATCAAAGCTTCAGGAGGAATTCAAGATAAAGAGACAGCGATAACATATGTAAATGCTGGCGCAGATCGCATTGGAACCTCTTCCGGGATTCAAATTGTTTCCGGCTAATAGCTCTCATAAGGTTTTTCTTACTTCATTTTGTTCATATCGTCTTAATAACTAGGTTCTAAAGTCTTTGTTTACAGAACTTTAATAAGTCGTTTTTTGCCTAAATTATTCCTGCTTAACTTTTAATTACTAGTGATTTGAGACTATCTAATTTAGTGTTCCGGTTATTCCTTGCAGTATTTATGGGAATGATTGTGAAGGGTACGGCGCAGGTTCATAAATCCTTGCAGGAAGTCAGCATGATCAATAGCTTTACAAATGCTGAAAATGTCCATATACAGCAGGCTAACGGGGATCATCTCTGGATCACTACGCCACTCAAAGTCATTCGATATAACTCTGCGGAAGTAGAGGATTACAATAAATTTCGGGGTATTCCATCTGAAATCGGGAAACAATATAGTGCTACTTTGACAGATTCCAGGGGGCAGGTGTGGCTTACCGGAGACAAAGGTATAGCTATTCTCGAGAGCGGAAAACAGGATTTTAGATATGTTAGTTCCATGCCCGGGAAGGTCTATGAGATGCTGGAGGACCCGGCGGGTCAGTTATGGCTGGCTGCAGAAAACGGTGTTTTCAAGCTGAACGTCGACTCTAAAGCAAAGGATTTTGGACTGTCAAGATTTGTTTCTGAAAATACTCAGGCAAGCACATCCACTATTTTTAACGATGAAATCATCTTTGCCGGGCCAAATGCTGTTATTGCCATTAATAGAAAATCCGGTAAATTCAGACGTCTTAAAACTTCGTATTATGAAAATTTGGAGTTTACAGCACTTTTACCACTCAGCAATAAATTGTTACTGGCTACCAACAGGCAGGGGATGTTCGAATTTGATGCGCAACTAGATAGATTTCAGAAGATCTACAGGTTGCCTTTCGATCTTACCAGAGGTCATATTACAGATTTACTCAAAACCAACGAAAAGATCATTGCTCTTACCCGTGATAATGGGGTGTATAAATTCGATGAGGAGCTAAAGTTTATTAAAAAAGAGGAAAGTTTTCCGAAGCAATTATTTGCAGCCCAGTTAAATGATGAAAATTTACTCTGGTTAGTTGGAAATGACGGACTCTATCTGAAAAATCTATCTTCAGAATCCATTTGGCAGCTACACCATGATCCTGCGAAATATTCGAGTCTGGCAGGCAATAGGTTGAGTGCCATGGCCACGGATTCTCGTGGATACGTTTGGTTTGGAACCAGTGAAGGCCTGAGTATCTGGAATCCTGAGACCGATCGCTATAGTCATATCAAAAATTTAAACTATAAAAAGGCCCGACAGAATCCCGATAAGATAACTTCCATTGCTGCTAACGGGCAATATGTTTGGGCGGCGACCAGTGAAGATGGCGTGTATAAGATTAATATTAATACACTTCTTAGAGCTCATTATGCACCAACCGCACTTTACAAAACAGAGGTTCTGGAAGCTAATACCTTATTTATTGATTCTTCTGAAAATACATGGATTGGTGGCGAGGCCGGCTATTTGACCAGGATTAGTACTTCCAATGAGATTAAAACCTTTCCTCTAAAAGAAGTTCAGGCAATTGCAGAACTCGGACCCAGGAAACTGATCGTCGCAACCAGGAATCGTGTTCATTCCATAGATCCCATTAGTGGTCGTATTAGCGATCTTGATAAGCTTACTGCCAGCGAAACCATGCATTATTATGCGATCAACCAATTGTATATCACTCAGGAAGGTATAGGTCTATTTGCAACAGAAGGCACTGGTTTGATCGCGTACAATTTCGAAACGGAAGCTTTAGAGATCTTTGATGAAGACTTTGGGTTACCGTCTAATAATGTAGAAGGAGTGATCGTGGAGGATGAAAATTACTGGATCTCTACAGAAGAAGGTCTTGCCAGTTATGATCCAAGCGAAAAGAGCCTGAGAGTTTTTAGTGAATTGAACGGACTTACAACTTCTGAACTAACTACAGGTTTTACTAAAATGACGAATGGTTCCCTTGTCCTGGGGACAGCGAAAGGGGTTAATATTTTTAAGCCGAAAAGTATGCTGGCGCAGCAGGAGCTGAAACCTGAAGTGGAATTTAGAACTCTTATGCAGGCTTCAGTTCGTAATGAAAAGCAAAGAAGAATCTCATTGTTGAGTGGTTCGATCATCGAAGTAAAAGAAAATACTGGTTTCCAGGTAGCCTTCCAGGGATTATCATTCTGGGCGCCAGAGGATTTGTTATATAGCTGGAGAATGCAGGGAATTGAAGATGAATGGTCCAAACCTTCAAAAGTGAATTCAGCCAGTTATGCCAGTCTGCCGCCGGGCAATTACATGTTCGAAGTAAGATCAAAACTACCAAATTCCAGTTGGTCTGAAGTTAAACAGATTCCCGTAGAAGTTGCTGCAGTATCAGGAGGAATTGGGGTTGTGTATTTATTTATGGGAATTGGAATTATAGCGGCCGTGATCATATTTGCATATGTATTCGTGCTTCGTTCGAGAAATGCCGACAGGCAGGCCAGGGAAGAACTTAGAGCAAAACTGCAACAGGAGTTTAAGAAACCTGTAGAAAGCGCGGTACAATCCTTAAGTAAGATCTCAGCTTCTACCGATGCCGACAATCAGGAGGATTTACAACGATATGCTGCAAGGTTTGATGATCTTTTTAACCAGATCCTGAATTTCAATTATGAAGAATCTGTTTTTGAAATTTCCAGTATAAAATTAGACGCACATCTTCCAGAGGTAGTAAATGAGATCGAACCGGTCTACAAATTGAAAGATCTTGATTTGATCGTTAATAACCATTGGGGAGAAGAACCTTTTTATTACAATCTCGAGATGCTGGATAAGATCTTTTTTAGTTTGATATCGGGCAGTGCCGACTATTCGGTTAAAAGAGGAAAGATTATTGTAAATCTTATTCGCACTGGAGTTGGAGATTTAAAAGTTCAGATCACAGATACCGGAAAAGGAATCCCTGAGCAGGATATTAAAGTGCTGGAAAAGAAGCGTAGTCTGGATCAACGAATGAAATTTAGAGATAAGAGCGGACTTCGTTATATCCTTAAAGCTATGGAGCTTATTAATAAAGCAGGGGGAAGCTTCAATTTTGAAACGCAGAGTAATGAAGGTTCCACATACACGGCTGTATTAAAGAACAGGCAGGAAGATTATCGCAGGGTGCCACAACGTGCTGCCGGTATCCTGCAGTCTAAAAACACTCAGAAGGCAATTTCTGAATCTCTTCCGAAGGAAATTGAGAATATTAGTGGCAGTAAGATATTGATCATTGATTCTGAAACTTCTTCCAGGGAGATATTAGCGAATTCCATAGGGCAGCATTGCCAGGTTTATCAGGCTGTAACGGCTGAAGAGGGCATTGAAAAAGCAAGCATGATCTTCCCAGATATCATTATTGCAGCGAGTATGCTATCAGATATGAACACTATTCAGCTATCTAAAATGCTTAGGCGTAATCCTGCCCTCAATCATATCAATATTTTTATGATCACTAGCGCGGGGCAGCAATTTGATACAGAACAGGTAGCTGAAATCTCAGAACTTATCAGTGAACCTTTGAATATGACATTACTCATGAAAAAGATCGCTTCAACTTTGAAAAGTCAGCAGGAATTTCGAGAAGGCTTTATCAACAGTCATTTGCAAAGTGGTGACATAGTATACAAGTCTGAACGTGATAAAAGGTTTATTCAGGAATCAAAACAAATTATCCTTGAAAATATCGAAAAAGATAATTTCACCGTACACGATCTCAGCGCTTCCTTAGGTATTTCGAGTAACACATTGTTTATGAAACTTAAAAGTCTGGTGAATCTTTCGCCTCAGGAATTTATAGAGTTTGTTCATGCAGAATACGGTAGAGAATTGCTGAACGATGGAGATTTTAATACAATGGAGGTTGCCTACAAGGCTGGATTTTCCAGTCCAAAACGCCTTCAGGAAAGTCTGAAGAAGTTCTACGGAAAGGATTATAACTCTATCTTAGAGCGGTAGTTTCCAGTATTCATTCCACAAAAAAAGCCTGTTCGTCAAGAACAGGCTTTTTACATTCTAATTATAGTAATTTATCCTACCAGTTGTAGTTCACTAAAATCCTTCTTTATGATCATACTTTTTTCTTCAGCATTGTATTGAAGTGTTTCTAACGGCACTTCTTCATTTTCGTAGAATACTCGTCTAATTTCAAATGGAAGTCCGTGTAAATTCAGTTTAAAGCTGTCGTAGGAAGCTGAGAACTTTCCGCTCTTATGCTGCTGAATGATCACCTCATCTTCTTTGCCTGTTAGCTTAAATGTACGAAGGCTATAAATATTTTGGCGGTATTCATACCCATCATGCGCATCTTCGTAAAACTCAGAATTCTCTTTTCCCAGTTTGTAATATACATCAAGCGTCATTTGTTCGATCTCTACCTGATCTACATATTGCTGAATCGGGTATTTAGGAATAATCGCTCCGGCCTTGATAAATATCGGTACGATATCCAGTGGTGCGTCAACCCAAATTTCTTTACCACCATTTACAAGATCGTCACTCCAGAAGTTGTACCACTGACCTCTTGGAATATACATTCTTCGTCCCTGTACATTTGGCTCCTGAATTGGGCATACCAGGATATGATTTCCAAAGATAAATTCATCAGCTCTATAATGGGTTTGCACATCTTCCTGATCAAAATACACTAGAGGTTTTAGAATTGGCTGACCTTCCTGTACGTAGTTATAGAACGCGGTATATAAATATGGCAATAGCTGATAACGTAATTCTACGAACTTCCTGCTAATATCAAGTACGTCCTCACCAAAGAACCATGGTTCCTGTTCGCCATGATCTCCCGAGGAATGAACCCGGCAGAAAGGATGAAAAATTCCAAGTTGTATCCATCTGGTATAAAGTTCTCCGGAAGGCTGCTCGGCAAAACCGCCAATATCAGATCCGGCAAAGCTCATTCCGCTCATACAAAGTCTTTGTATCTGGACATTTGCGAGCCATAAATGTTCCCAGGTAGCTACGTTGTCACCTGTCCAGGTCGAAGTATAGCGCTGCCCTCCCGAATAATTTGCTCTGGTGATAATAAACGGCCGCTTTGGGAAATTGAACTTTTTAACTCCTTCATAGGTAGCTCTCGCCATCTGCATTCCGTAGATATTATGAGCTTTTCTATGGCTACATGCATGACCATCATAATCATGTCTCACATCCAGCGGGAAGGTTTTTCCTGGAACCTCCATCACTGCAGGTTCGTTCATATCGTTCCAGACTCCTTTTACTCCAATTTCACCAATAAGTTCCCTGTATAAACCACTCCACCATTCACGTACATCTGGATTGGTGAAATCTGGGAAGTAACATTCTCCCGGCCAAACCTTACCTCGCATATATGGTCCATCTGCCCGGCGGCAGAAATAGTCTTTGTCTAAAGCTTCTTTAAAAACATCATAGCTCAGGTCTATTTTAATCCCTGGATCAATGATGGCAACGGTTTTAAAACCGTCTTCTTCCAGTTCACGAACCATTCGTTTAGGATCTGGAAAAAATTCTTTGTTCCAGGTGAAGCAACGGAAACCTTCCATGTAGTCAATATCCAGGTAGATCGCATCACATGGAAAATTCAATTCCCTGAATTTTGAGGTGATCTCCTTGACCTTGCTTTCTGGATAATAACTCCATTTACACTGGTGGAATCCCAATGCCCACATTGGTGGTAATTCTGGTTTACCGGTAAGATCTGTATACGTTGTGAGGACATCGGTCATTTGCGGACCGTAAATGAAATAATAATTCATCTCCCCGCCATCTGCCCAGAAGCTGGTTACGTTTCGTCGTTCACTACAAAAATCAAAATGTGTTTTAAATGTATTGTCGAAAAAGATTCCGTAGGAAATATTCTGTTGAAGCCCCATGTAGAAAGGAACTGCTTTATAAAGTTCGTTTGTATCCTTTCCGTAAGCATATTGATCTGTATTCCAGAGGCTTAGCCTTTTGCCCTTTAAATTGAAGTTGGTAGGCTTGTCTCCAAGTCCGAAAAAGCTTTCCTGGTCTTTCGAAGATTTGCTCATTTTCACAAAGTTCCCCCCAAACTCAAAACTTTCTTCCCAGTGAAACCCTAGTTCGTCTTCCAGAATGATCTTGCCACTATGTTCATACATACCCACACGCAGATCGTCCTTGGCCACTTTACAAATGAACTTTTCAGTCTTTACAACAACGTGTGTGTCGTCTTCTGAAATTTCCAGGTGGTTAAAACCATGAGGATGGTTTTGATCTACTGCATATGAAAAGTCATTCTCAAAAATACCATTCGTGGTATATCGAAAACGCATCATGTTATCCCGAAGTATCGTTAGCTGCAGCCTTACACCATTTTTAGTGATAAAATTGACGGTATCCTGATCGTGTTCGTGAGATATCAGGCCCGAAGGGTATAAATTCCCCTTATGTTCAAGTTCTGTATTCGTAATCATTTTTCTTAGCTTCTAATTATTCCGGCGATCAAAATTTGAGGCCAGAGGATGTTTTTTTTGATATTATGCTAGTTTGAAGACCACTGTTGCGAGTGGTGGAATAGTAATTTTTGCTGAATATTCTTTCCCGTGGAAAGCTTCTCTATCGATCTTAATAGTATTATTCGTCACTCCAGATCCGCCGTATTTCGCAGCATCTGAATTGAATATTTCTTTTAGCCTTCCATTCTTCGGAAGACCAATAGTATATTCTTTCAGAACAGTGGGAGTAAAATTACAGACAACGGCCAGAATTTCTTTTTCTGAAATTCCCTTTCTCAGATAACTGATTACCGAATTCTGATTGTCATCAAATGAGATCCATTCAAATCCTTCTTCACTGAACTGATTATCATATAATGCTGGTTGTTTTTTATAAAGTATGTTGAGGTCGGTAAGTGCTTTCTTGATACCATGATGAGAATCCTGCTCCAGCAAGTGCCAGTCCAGGCTGGTATTGTAGTTCCATTCTGCATACTGTCCCAGCTCAGCTCCCATAAATAAAAGTTTCGCTCCGGGATGGGTATACATATAACTATACATCAATCTCAGATTTGCAAATCGCTGCCAGTCGTCACCCGGCATTCTGCCAAGTAATGACTTTTTCCCGTAGACAACTTCATCGTGACTTAAAGGTAATACAAAGTTCTCACTAAATGTATAGGTCATACTAAAAGTGATATCATTTTGGTGATACCTGCGATGAATAGGATCCTTTTTAAAATATTCCAGTGTATCGTGCATCCAGCCCATCATCCATTTCATTCCAAAACCTAAACCTCCATGACTTACCGGTCTGGAAACTTTCGGAAATGAGGTGGATTCTTCTGCAATTGTTTGTACTCCATGGAAGCTGCTATATACTTCAGTATTGAGATCTTTTATAAAGCTAATGGCATCAAGGTTTTCTCTTCCGCCTTCAGCATTAGGTTCCCACTCACCATCTTCTCTTGAGTAATCGAGGTATAACATACTAGCTACGGCGTCTACTCGAAGCCCGTCAATATGATATTTATCCAGCCAGAAAACTGCGTTGCTTATCAAAAAGGAACGAACTTCATTTCTACCATAATTAAAAATTAGACTTTTCCAGTCCTGGTGATAACCTTTGCGGGGATCTGGGTGTTCGTATAGATGTGAACCATCAAATCTTCCTAGACCATGTTTGTCTTCAGGGAAATGGGATGGTACCCAATCCAGAATGACTCCAATTCCAGCTTTGTGAAAGGCATCCAGCAGTTGCATGAATTCCTGAGGATCGCCAAACCTGGAGGTAGGAGCAAAGTATCCGGTTAATTGATAACCCCAGCTCGGGTCATAAGGGAATTCCATTATTGGCATGAATTCTACATGCGTGAACTCCATTTCCTTTACATAACTTACCAATTCATCTGCCATTTCAAGGTAAGTAAGAGAACGGTTTTCAAGGGTGTTCTTTCTCCAGGAGCCAAGATGAACTTCATAAACAGAATAAGGCTTATCCAGTGCATTTACCTCTTCACGACGAGACATGAACTTCTTGTCATTCCATTTGTAATCCAGATCCCAGACAATAGAAGCCGTATTTGGTGGATGTTCACATCTTAAAGCGTAAGGATCAGCCTTTTCAAGAATTTCTCCGTTGTTATAAGATATTATTCTGAATTTATATTTATCTCCTTTCTTAGCACCCGGAATAAAACCTTCCCAGATGCCACTCTCATCCCAGCGTACATTTAAAGGATGGTCATCAATATTCCAGTAATTAAAATCTCCAATTACAGAAACCGACTTTGCTGAGGGAGCCCAGACAGAAAAGTAAACTCCTTCCTGTCCTTCATGTGTTATTAAATGAGCGCCGAACTTTTCGTACAGTCTGTAATGTTTACCCGATCTAAAAAGTGAAATGTCAAATTCTGTAAATAATGAGTAAACCTGTACTTCCTGTTTCATGCGTCGTTTTTAATTGTATTTACGGTTAAATTTTATTTCTGAAAATTCTCTGTTGAATTAGACCCAGATTTGATTCCTGAAATTACCGATCAGGAAATAAAAATAACAAACTGATATTTAAAAATACCGGCAATCCTAAAGTTGTTTCAGTTTTAGAGCTTTAATTGAGGAGTTTATAGTGAAATCTTGTATTCGTTTATAATTTGCTGAGGATTAAGTTCTAAACGGTTAAATTATTGCAGATTTCCGAATAATATCACTGCATAGAATCAGGTATTCTGGAGGCTATCTAATTTATTAGGTGCCACCGGAGCGGGCACCGCATTTTCAACTGGCTTTGTGGACTTCAAATAACGAAAAATCGACTCTAGATCTTTATCGGTCAGTTCGCGATAATTTTGCCATGGCATTGGAGGTAGGATCATCCTGCCGCCGGAATCTCCTTTGAGTTTCCCTTCTCTTATGGCAGTTTTAAATCTTTTCATGCTCCAGTTACCCAGTCCCGTGTCACTCGAGGTAAGATTTGAAGCATAACTAATTCCCCATGGACCTATGGCAACGGTAAGATCGCCGCTCATTTGTATCCATCCATTTTTTATCGCTTCTGAAGAAAACGGAGGAAGACTATCTCCTGCCTGGTAACCTGAGAGTGCCAGCTCTGGTATAATCTCTGGACCTCTTTCTGTCATTCGTTTTGGAGAATGGCAATCATGGCAACCTATGGTGTTTACGAGGTATTCCCCGTGCGAAATACTGTCCTGAAGGCTAAGTTCTTCAACTGGAACTTCAGCGTATTCCTTACTATCCTGGCAGGATATAAGTACGATATTTAAAGCTAAGAAGCCAGTAATTATAAACTTGAATAAGGTCGGTGAGATTTTTTTAGAAATTTCCATAAGATTACAATTAATTGATTGTCAGTACTTAAAAATAATAAATTTCCCATTACTATCTGATTTTCTGATGATTGCACTACTGAATTTATACTTCTATTCTGAAATATGGAGCGCCAATACTATCTTTGCAAAATGACAACAAATAACCTCGAACAGGGATTTTTTGGAATTGGAATTCAAAATGGTAAAACGCCTGAAAATCTTGGAGTTTTATGGCGTTCAGCTCAAAATATGGGAGCGAGTTTTATTTTCACGATAGGAAACAGGTATGCGAAACAGGCTTGTGATACTCATAAAGCGGTAGGTGCAATGCCTTATTTTCATTATGAAACTTTCGAAGAATTCTTTAAGCATTTACCAAAGGGTGCAATGCTTGTGGGCGTGGAACTTGCTGAAAGCGCAGTTCATCTGGAAACTTTCAAACATCCAAGACGCTGTGTCTATCTGCTTGGGGCTGAGGATCATGGTCTCTCCAATGAAGCGATCGAAAAATCACATCATCTGGTAAAGTTTAGTTCTACTTTAAGTTTGAATGTTTCGGTAGCCGGAAGTATTGTTATGTATGACCGCGGAATGAAATCTGAATTTTCTACCTAAGCTTCATTTTCTGATGCTCGTTCTTTACTGAATAAATTCTTCTCCTTGATCATTTTAGCGGTAAGGCCTGGAACCATTTCTTCCCATTGCGGATTACCTTCCCGTATCATTTCATAGACTTTTCTAGGATGAATTTCTAGAGAATCTCTATCATACTCGGTAATATCGATCACCTTGTTATTGTCTATAAAGAAATTATAGAGCTCTCGCATTCTTGGATGCACTTTTAGATTCGAGCTATCGATGATTTCCCCGGTTTTTTCATCAAGCATCGGGTAGAGGTATACCTTCAGACTTTTAAAGAAAAGTTTACCAAAGGCTTCCAGGATTCCACCGCTTAGGTGTCGGTAATATTTTTCATTGAAAATGTCCACGAGATTATCTGCACCCATGGCCAGACCCAGTTCTTTCTTGGTATGCTGCGCAAAATATTCCACTACCTTATAATATTCCTGAAAATTGGAGATCATTACTGTCTGTCCCGAAGCACAAAGAAGATCTGCACGATCCAGAAAATCCTTTTCGTTTATTTCACCTTCAGCTTTGAGATTATTTAGCGTCATTTCAAAAATAGTGACCGTATTTTCAGGATCGACCTCTTCCTGTTCGAGAAACAGTTTTCTTGAGGTCATGTACATATTTAGATTGAGGTTGGTTACTGGACGAAAACTACCTCTAAGGGTAAGAATGTTCTTTTTGTAAAGTGCGTTTGCCGGCAGGATATTGTTTCCATCTTTGGAAAACATTACTGCATCTGTAATACCGTCTTTGACCAGCTCGAGGCTCATGAGTCGGTTATCAACATCTTTAAAAACAGGACCTCGAAAGTTGATTGAATCGATTTCGATCTTATCTGTGCTTAAGTGATCGTATAGTTTTTTGATAAGAACCTTAGGGTCATTACTTTGGTAGAACGCAGCGTAGATAAGGTTTACACCCATGATTCCCAAACTAATTTGTTGCTGGGAAGCATTGTTTTCATGAAACTGAACATGAAGTATGATCTCACTATATTCCTGCTTTGGTTCTCGCTGGAATTTTATTCCCAGCCACCCATGACCTTTGTATTTTTTTGCCCAGTCTATTGTAGCTACCGTATTAGCGTAGCTGAAAAATAATTTATCTGGATATTTCTTTCTGGAAAGCCGCTTTTCGATCAAAGTTGCTTCATAATCGATCATTCCTTTTAATCGTGACTCGGTTACATACCGGTTCTGAGGATCGAGTCCGTAGATCGCATCACTAAAATCCTTGTCATAGGCACTAAGCGTTTTTGCGATCGTCCCTTTTGGATTTCTTGCTCTAAAAAAATGACGAACAGTTTCCTGTCCCGCTCCAATTTCAGCGAAAGTTCCATAGATGTTTTCGTTGAGGTTCAGGCGTGTGCACTTATTCTCTACGGAAAGTATGTTTTGGAATTCATCCTCGCTTAATTCGGCCATTTGCAGATTGTTTTGGTTGGTAGCTGAAAGTTAGGAATATTAAAACAACCGATTGCCCGTTTTAAGTAATGTTTAAAAGAATTTAACTCGCTAAGGCTTCAGCAGAACGCCTAATAATACCCGGTAAATTTTACTTTGAAATTTAAGTATCTTGAACTTCAAATAATTTTTCCATGAAGAAACTTCTAATTATCCTGATTGTATTTTTGGGTTATAACAGCAGTGCTCAGACTAATACCTTCAGTTTTAGCAAGGATCATGACGCATTGCTTGTACAAGATCTCTCTCGCTCGGCAAAGTTCTATTCCGAAGTATTAGGACTGGAAGAAATTGATAATGGAGGATTGCCTGCCAGTATCAGGTGGTTTCAGCTTATAGATTCCGTACAGATTCATTTGATCGAGAGCGAGGAAATTCCTGCTACCCACAAAGGTGTACACATGAGCTTAAATACTTCGGAATTGGATAAATTCATGAAGTTTCTGCAAGAGCAGAATATTGACTTTGAAAACTGGCCGGGCGAAAGTACTAACACGAATACCCGCCCAGACGGCGTTAAACAGATCTATCTACAGGATCCAGATGGTTACTGGATCGAGATCAACGACAATCAGCTTTAAGATTCGTCTGCTGCCACTTTGTAGTCTGGATCTTCCAGGATGTTAACTTCTATGATAGCATCTGCATTTTTAAGCAACCTAATACAGTCATCGCTTAAATGTCTAAGATGAACTTTTTTGCCCACTTTACTATATTTCTGAGTCACGGCATTCAAGGCTTCGATAGCCGACATGTCTGAAACACGACTATCTTTAAAGTCGATAATGATCTCTTCTGGATCGTTTACTGCGTCAAATTTTTCAGCAAAATTAGTGGTAGAAGCAAAGAATAAAGGCCCATATATTTCATAGTGCTTTACTCCATTCTCATCGATAAATTTTCGGGCTCTAATTCTTTTAGCACTTTCCCAGGCGAAGAACAGTGCAGAAAGGATCACCCCAACCAGAACTGCCAGGGCAAGGTTGTGCAGGAATACGGTAATTAACGCCACGATAACTACCAGGAAAATATCCTTTTTAGGTACTTTATTGAAGATCTTCAAACTAACCCATTCAAATGTTCCTATAGCCACCATAATCATTACACCTACCAGTGCTGCCATTGGTAATTTTTCGATAATAGGAGCGCCAAATAAAATAATGGCAAGAATGGTAAATGCTGCAATGATTCCAGATAACCGGGCTCTCGATCCGGCAGAAAGGTTTACAAGGGTTTGAGCTATCATTGGGCAACCGCCCATTCCGAAGAAAAATCCGTTTAGAATATTAGAACCACCCTGCGCGATACATTCTCTGTTACCGTTTCCTTTAGTTTCAGTGATCTCATCTACCAGGTTCAGCGTTAATAAGCCTTCAGTTAAACCAACTGCTGCCATGATCATGGAATAAGGAGCGATCAATTCTATGGTTTCCCAGGTTAGTGGAATTTGAGGAATATGGAATGGAGGAAAACCACCACTTACAGAGGCAATATCTTTTACTGTTTTGGTGTCTATTCCGAAGAAATATACCAGTAGAAAGACTACAATAATTGCGACTAAAGAAGAAGGAACAGCTTTAGTGACTTTAGGTAAAAGCACAACGATGGCGATCGTTAAAGCAACAAGACCGCCCATGATATACAATGCAGTTCCAGAAAGCCATTCGATATCACCGTTCACCACGGTTTTAAACTGATCCAACTGAGACATGAAGATCACAATAGCCAAACCATTTACGAACCCGAACATTACGGGGTGAGGTACCAGTCTTATAAATTTACCTAGCTTAAATACACCAATAATGATCTGGAAAACTCCTGCCAATGCTACTGCTGCAAGAACATATTCAAGTCCATCTGACTTCATTAATGCTATCAGCACAATAACTGTTGCACCGGCACCTCCAGAGATCATTCCTGGTCTGCCACCAAATATTGCGGTAACTAAGCCAGCAATGAAAGAAGCGTAAAGACCCATTAGCGGAGGAAAACCAGCTAGAATAGCGAAAGAAAGTGACTCAGGAATCATGGTCATGGCAACCGTTAATCCTGCAAGCACTTCAGTTTTATAATTAACCTGTTGTTTGAAGTCGAATAAGTTCAGCACTTTTTTCATAATGAGGCTTTTTCAGCTTGATTTTAAGAAGCGGCAAAAATAGTCATTAAAAACAGAAGAGCAACCCAATCATATTTTTGATTGAAATTTTTACTAAATTTTGATTATCAAATGATTATATTCATAATATCATACTAGAAAGGTGAGCTAAATAGCAAATACCAGTGGGCTGAACGTCGAATGTTAGAAATTGAACAAACATTAGGTAACAGTTTACAAATGAAATACCTTTGCAAAAATTTTCATTATGGCACATAAGGCCGGTTTCGTAAATATCATAGGTAACCCAAATGTTGGGAAATCCACTTTAATGAATGCTTTCGTAGGTGAAAGACTTTCAATAATTACTTCAAAAGCACAAACAACCCGTCATAGAATTCTGGGTATTGTGAATGGAGAAGATTTCCAGATGATCTTGAGTGATACACCCGGGATCATTAAACCAGCTTACGAGCTACAGGCTTCCATGATGGATTTTGTGAAATCTGCCTTTGAAGATGCAGATGTCCTGATCTATATTGTTGAAATTGGAGAAGAAGGATTAAAGGATGAAGCATTCTTTAAGAAGATCGAAAACTCTGAAGTGCCGGTTTTATTATTACTGAATAAGATCGATAAATCAAACCAGGATCAACTTGAAGAGCAGGTGAAATACTGGAGTGAAAAAGTTCCAACGGCCGAAATTCACCCGATTTCAGCATTGGAAGGTTTTAATGTTGCAGAGGTATTTAACAGGATCATCGAGTTATTGCCAGAATCTCCGGCATTCTACCCTAAAGATACGCTTACCGATAAGCCTGAGCGATTTTTCGTGAACGAGATCATACGTGAGAAGATCCTTATGCATTACAAAAAGGAAATTCCTTATAGTGTAGAGATCGAAACCGGTGAATTCTTTGAAGAGGAGAAGATCATCAGGATGCGTAGCGTGATCATGGTAGAGAGAGATACCCAGAAGGGAATCATTATTGGTCATAAAGGTGCTGCATTAAAAAGAGTAGGAGTAGAGGCTAGAAAGGACCTGGAGAAATTCTTCGGAAAACAGGTGCATTTAGAACTTTACGTAAAAGTGAATAAGAACTGGAGAAGTGATGCCAGGCAGCTGAAGAGATTTGGCTATACAGATAAGAAGTAACTACATTTTCAAGAATACAGGAAGTTGAGCTAATTAGCTTAAAATCATTAATTTTGCTTCCTGAAATCAATATCATATTATGGGCAATATTGTCGCCATTGTAGGGAGGCCAAACGTTGGTAAATCTACTTTTTTTAACAGGCTTATACAGCGTAGAGAGGCCATTATCGATTCTGTTAGTGGTGTGACCAGGGACAGGCACTATGGAAAGTCTGACTGGAACGGTCATAAATTTTCTTTGATCGATACCGGTGGGTATGTGAAAGGAAGCGATGATGTTTTTGAAGCTGAAATCGATAAGCAGGTAGAACTGGCGATCGAAGAAGCAGATGCGATCATTTTCATCGTAGATGTGGAAACAGGAGTTACTTCTATGGATGAAGAAGTGGCCAATTTGCTTCGTAGAGTGGACAAGCCTGTTTTACTTGCAGTGAATAAAGTGGATAATAATAAACGTCTTGCGAATGCGGTAGAGTTTTACTCACTTGGTCTGGGTGATTATTTTCCAATTGCCAGTACAAATGGTAGTGGAACCGGAGATCTTCTGGATGCACTTGTAGAAGCCTTACCAGAAATTGAAGAAGAGGAAGATACAGAATTGCCAAGATTTGCGGTCGTTGGTCGTCCAAATGCAGGAAAATCATCGTTTATTAATTCCCTTATTGGGGAAGATCGATATATCGTAACCGATATTGCCGGGACCACCCGTGACTCTATCGATACCAGGTATAACAGGTTTGGTTTCGAATTTAACCTTGTAGATACTGCAGGAATTCGTAGAAAATCCAAGGTCAAGGAAAATCTTGAGTTTTATTCGGTAATGCGTTCTGTGCGTGCGATAGAGAACTGTGATGTTTGTCTTTTGGTGCTGGATGCAACCCGTGGGTTTGATGGTCAGGTTCAGAATATCTTCTGGCTGGCTCAGAGAAACTCCAAGGGAATCGTGATCCTCGTAAATAAGTGGGATCTACTTGATAAGGAAACCAATACTCTTAAGGATTACGAAGCCATGATTCGTCGTGAGATAGAGCCGTTTACAGATGTGCCGATCGTATTTATTTCTGTTCTAACTAAACAGCGGGTTTTTAAAGCAATTGAAACTGCTGTAAAAGTTTTTGAAAACAGAAGTAAAAAGATCAAAACCCGTTTACTTAATGATATTATGCTGGCGATCATTGAAAAGAATCCACCACCAGCTTATAAAGGGAAATACGTAAAGATCAAGTTCTGTACACAATTGCCAACACCACATCCACAGTTTGCATTTTTCTGTAACCTTCCACAATATGTGCGTGATCCATATAAACGTTTCCTGGAGAACAAGTTACGTCAGGAGTTCGACTTTCAAGGTGTGCCTATCAGTATCTTTTTTAGAAAAAAGTAAAAGAAACCTTAAACTTTTAACGTTATAGGTAGTCTAAATCACAAACCAATGTTCAGTAATGAGCATTGGTTCAAATTTTTATACTATCTATATGCGAAATTATTTCAGCTTGCTGCTACTTTTAGTAAGTGCGCTAAGCTTTGCCCAGGAATTCGAAGTATCCGGAAAGATCGTTGATACAGAATCCACTCCTCTTGAATCTGCCACTGTTTATGTTGAAAAGATTGCTGATAGCAGTCTTGTCACATATACTATTTCTGAAAAGGACGGGAGTTTCCTTCTCAAGGGAAATACCGAAAGTAAGGCTGTAAATTTATATGTGAGTTACGCTGGTTTTAAACCTTACCGTAAGCAAATTGAAATCACTAAGAAGCTCGATGTAGGAGCTATTTCTCTGGAAGTTCTTGATAATGCGCTGGATGAGGTTACTCTAACTGCTACAAGAGCACCTATCTCTGTTAAGCAGGATACGCTTGAATTCAACGCAAACTCCTTCAATACCAGGCAGGATGCCAATCTGGAAGAGCTCATGAAAAAGCTCCCGGGAGTAGAAGTGGATAGCGATGGGAATATTACCGTAAATGGAAAGCCTGTTTCGAGGATCCTGGTAAACGGTAAGGAATTCTTCGGAAATGATCCTAAGATCGCTACGAAGAACCTTCCGAAGGAAATCATAGATAAGATCCAGGTAGTGGATACCAAGACTAGAAGCGAGGAATTTACCGGAAAGGCAGGAGATTCAGAAAATAAAACCATTAATATTGAACTAAAGGAAGACAAGAACAAAGGCTGGTTCTCACGGGTAACTGCCGGAGGTGGTACAGATGATCGATATGAGCTTAGTGGTATCGCCAATTATTTCAAAGATGAACTCAGGGTAAGTGTACTTGCAAGTTCCAATAATATCAACAGTTCCGGATTTAGTTTTGATGAGGTGTTCGACATGATGGGTGGAAATGCTCGTAGTGTAAGGATCAATGGGAATGGAAGTTTTAGTATTAATGGAACTGGTTTTGGTTCAAACAATGGGATCACTAAATCTGAAACCGGCGGATTTAATTTTGTAAATGAATGGGAGAATGGCATGGAACTTACTGCCGATTACTTCTACGGGGGATCAGATACAGAAACCAGAACCAGGATCGAGCGGGAGAATATTCTTCCAGACTCCAGGTATTTCACTAATTCCACCAGCTCCAGTAATTTACTGAATGATAGTCATAGAGCCACACTTCGATATGAAGTAGAATTTGATACGCTTACGAGGCTTTCCATCGCTCCACGATTCAATGCTAACATTGGAACGTCCTATCGAGATCGATATGAAGAAAATCTTGATGAGGACATGCAGCTTCAGAATACCACGCTTATAGATGAAACTGAAGATCTTACAAGTCTGGATTTTAGTAATGATATCAACTTTATAAAACGCTTTGGAAGCAGGGGTTCTTATCTTCAGTTGGATCTGTACCATGCGCACAGCAAACAGGAGAACGAAAATATTTATTTTTCTGAAAGTACGTTCATAAATAATCCTGAAAATGATATCGTTCAGGATCAATTTATAGATCAGGATGAAAATTCCAATTCTTTTAGTGTTGGAGCTTCCAAAAGAAGTGTACTGGCAGAAAAATTCTTTCTGGATATCAATTATGAGTTTGATACTCAAAAGAGCAGCAATACCAGAAGTGTTTTCGATGCTGTTGATGGTGAGTATACCAATTTCAATGAGCTGTTGAGTAATGATTTTGAATTCCGTAGTTTCAAACATACTCCAAACGCCGGACTCAATTATGAAGGTGAAAAATGGCGGATCAATACTGAGGTTGGGTTGCTTAGCACAACTTTAAAGACCGAGAACTTTATGGAGGATATACGCTTCGACAATACTTTCAATAATGTATATGTGGATGCCGATCTTCGTTATTCTCCGGAAAGGTCCAAAAGTATAAGTGTAGGTTACAGTACGAATGCCGATGTTCCTTCAGTGAGACAATTGCAGCCTGTGGTGGATAGAACAAATCCTACAAATATTATCGTTGGTAACCCTGAGCTGGAACCAACCTTTAATCAGCGTGTGAATTTAAATTATCGAAACTTCGATTTTGCTTCGCGAAGCGGAATCTTTGCATATGCCTATTTCAATTTTACAGATAACCAGGTAGCAGCAACCAGTAGCGTGGACAATTTTGTTAGAACTACAACCTATACCAATGTAGATGGGGTTATCAATGGAAATCTGGGAGCTTCTTTCAGTAAAAGCTATAAGAAGGACGCTACAGAGTTTAGATATCGTATTGGAGCGAATGGAGGCTATAATAGAAATGTAGGCTTTATTAACGCTGTACAGTATGAATCTGATCAATTCACAGTAACTCCTACTTTGAGACTTACCTATGCGATCGATGAGATTTTTGAGATCGAACCAGGTTACTCGGCGACCTTCAATGATATTCAATACGATATCAACAGTGGAAGAGATCAGAACTATGTCAACCATAGTCTTTCTCTGGAAACCACAACGTACTGGCCAAAGAACGTGGTTTTTGGAAATGATATTTCGTATAATAAATTCGGAAATGTTGCACCGGGATTCGACAGTACGAGTCTATTGTGGAACATGAGTCTTGGATACCAGTTCATGAAAGACAATGCGACTGTCAAAGTAAAAGTGTATGATTTACTGGATCAAAATGTGGATACAAGAAGACTGGTAGGAGACGATTATATTCAGGATGTGAACAATCTCGTGCTGCAACGATATGCAATGCTAAGCTTTACTTATAAGTTAAGTAGTTTTGGAGGAGGCAAGGCACCATCCAGAAGAG
>NZ_JBLWIM010000012.1:66379-66800 GCF_048381525.1 Christiangramia qingdaonensis | reverse complement strand
TTTTGGTACAGACTTTCGGGAATTTCACCAGAATAGTCCGTTTAACGATTATCCCATGACCTGGCCGAAAAAGTTATGATTTATCTGCTTAAGTGGTTATATTATAGTGAGTTGAGTATAAATCATAAAATAACAGGCGTATGGAAATCTTTACTGAATTTGTGGACAACTACAAGATGAGTATTCATGGCCTGAACATTATCGCAAAGATACTGGTCACGCTTACCTTACTATTTATTTTTGCCGCCATTGTAGGTGCAGTAGTAAACGTAGTACTTCACACTGTTTGATAACACTGCATTCTGAGGAATCAGGTTATTATGCGAAAAGCCGGAATGCTAATTCCGGCTTTTTGTATTTTACAAATAGTTCGATTATATGTACAAAAAAACCCGATTCAGATGAATCGGGTTTTTAAAGG
>NZ_JBLWIM010000012.1:38005-66313 GCF_048381525.1 Christiangramia qingdaonensis | reverse complement strand
AGGCACCAGTTGCTTGTTTAAGCGGTGGCAAATATAATTTCATTTTTAGGAACTGGCAAAGGAAATTTTAAAAAAATGCTTTTGTATTTTTGAAGTTGAACAAAATCAAGCATGAATTTAGTACTCGATGCCGGGAATACTTCAGTAAAAGCTGCTGTTTATCAAAACGATACACTTCAGGAGAAACTTGTATTTCCAAAAGAAAATTTTTTACAGGAATTGGAAAAAATTTTCAAACACTATCCGCAAATCACCCATTCGATACTTTCCGAAGTAATAAAAATTGATGCAAAGGTCATTTTCCAGCTGGAAAAGGCTACAAATTTTCTTCGATTAAGTATGGATACTCATATGCCCTTCGAAAATGAGTATCATACACCACACACTCTTGGATTGGATAGAGTTACATTGGTTGCAGCGGCTGTAGATCAATTTCCGAAGAAGAATGTGTTAATCATCGATGCCGGTACCTGTATCACATATGATCTAAAAACAGCTAAAGAAAAGTACCTTGGAGGAGCAATTTCTCCAGGATTGCAGATGAGATTTAAAAGTCTGCACAAGTTTACAGCAAATTTACCGTTAGTATCTGCGAAGCCGGATGTTGATCTTATTGGCAAAACGACCGAGAGCAGCATACAATCCGGAATTATTAACGGACTTAAAATGGAATTAAAAGGGGTTGTAGAAACCTATGCTTCTGAATTTGAAGATTTAACAGTAATATTTACAGGAGGGGACAGTCAACTTTTGTCTATACCAACTAAAAATAGCATATTTGCCAACTCAAATTTTTTGTTAGAAGGACTTAATTTCATTCTAGAATTTAACAAGACTCAATGATTAAACGATTTATAGTAATCGTAGCTTTATTTACAGGATTTATCGCTGAAGCTCAGGAAAATGTTTCTTCGCCTTATTCATATTACGGTATTGGTTTAACCAATTTCCAGGGGACTGTGGAAAACAGGTCAATGGGAGGTTTAAGCGTATTTATGGATAGTATCCACGTGAATTTGCAGAACCCTGCAAGTTATGGTCGATTAAAGCTTACAGATTACACTCTTGGTGCAAGTCACGATAGAGTAAAACTTGAAACTGATGGAGCCTCAGATAATTCGAAGATCTCATCTCTTGATTATTTAGCACTTGCATTTCCAATTAGTGATGAGATAGGTATAGGTCTTGGAGTGATGCCGTACACCTCTGTAGGATACAGGATTCTTGATGTGGAAGATGATGCTTCAAGTTTGCTTACTGGTAGAGGAGGTATGAACAGAGTGTTCCTGTCTGCTGGTTATGCAGTTAATGAGCACTTGAGTTTAGGTGTTGATGCAGACTATAACTTCGGAAACTTCCAGAATACGCAAAGTATCAATACTGAAGGTTTACAATATGGAACCAGCGATGTGAACAGATCAGACATTAAAGGTTTTGCTTTTAACTTTGGAGCCAATTACCAGCGTCCCATTTCAGAAAAGTTGAGTCTTCATATTTCCACTACATACGCGCCAGAAATGGATCTTGATTCTGAAAACTTCAGAACAATTTCTACTATAGATTTTGCTGGTGGAACAGGACGAACAATTGACCAGCGAGAACTTGACCTTAGTGAAACTCAATTCACATTTCCTTCAAAATACAGCCTTGGAGCCGGAATTGGTCAAACGAATAAATGGTTTGTTGGAGCTGAGTATTCCAATGTAGGTTCAAGTTCTTACCAGGATAGCTTTAGCTTCAGAAATGATGGAGGAGAGTATGAGGATGCGTCTCAATTTAGTCTGGGAGGATTCTATGTTCCAGATTATAATTCTTTTACAAGTTACCTGGAGAGAGTGGTTTACCGTGCTGGATTCAGGTATGACGAGACCGGTCTCATAGTCAATGGTGAATCTATCAATGAGTTTGGCATGTCTTTTGGGTTAGGATTACCGATTGGACAATTGTTCTCCAATGCAAACTTCGGAATCGAGCTTGGACAAAGAGGTACAAGAGATGCCGGACTAGTTCAGGAGAAGTTTTTAAGACTGTCTGTAGGACTCTCTTTAAACGACAAATGGTTCACAAAAAGAAAATTTGATTAACCACAATAAACTACAACGATGAAAAAGAATTTCTTAGCACTTTTGACGGTTGCCATGGTAGGAACTGGAGCTGTTAGTGCACAGGATTGTACAACTACCGCAGCTTTAGCTTATGATGCTGCTAAAGCAAAAAATTACGAAGCAGCTTATCCAAAACTTATGGAAGTGATGGAAGACTGTCCAAAATATAGTCTTGCAACTTACCAGTATTTGGAAAGAGCAATCGAATCCAAGATTGATAAAGCTGAAGAAGGTGATAAAGGCGAATTAGTAAAGGAATTAATCAAAGTATGGGAAACCAGACTTGAATTATATCCTGAAAAAACGAAAGCTGGAAAAGTATATTCAGATATCGCTCAGTTAAAATATGATAACAAACTAGGGGATAAAGAAGAACTTTACGTGGCTTACGACAAAGCCTGGGAAGAAGATGTAGAGAATTTCACCAGCCCTAAAGCATTATATGCATATTTTGACCTTGTAGTTGATATGCAGGATGCAGGAGATAGAAACCTTCAAGATGTTTTCGATCAGTATGATAAAGTATACGCTAAGATTGAGAAAGAAGAGAACGATGCTGCAGAGGCGCTGGCTCCACTTTTGAAAAAGCAGGAAGATGGTGAAGAGCTTACTGCCAAGGAAGAAAAGAAGATCAAGAATGCAGAGATCAACCTGAAAAACTACAGTATGGTTAGAAATGCATTGAACGGAAAATTAGGTGCAAGAGCAGATTGTAGTAACCTTATTCCACTATACAAGAAAGATTTCGAAGAAAAGCAGGGTGATGTGAAGTGGTTGCAGAATGCGAATGCTAGACTTTCTGCTAAGGATTGTACTGAAGATCCACTATTTATCCAGGTTTCTGAAGCTTTACACAAGTTAGAGCCTTCTGCGAAGTCTGCTTATTCTTTAGGTCAGTTAGCTGAAGCTAATGGAAATGCTTCAAAGGCTTTGGAGTATTACAACCAGGCAGCAGAGCTTGAAACTAATAAGTCTGATCAAGCGAAGATCTACTATAGAATCGCTGGTAACTATAAAGATAAAGGTCAGTATGGGCAGGCTAGAAACTTTTATAATAAAGCGATAGCAGCTAAGCCATCTCTTGGTAGCGCTTACTTACAGATCGCGAACATGTATGCTAAAAGTGCAAACAGCTGTGGTACAGATACATTCACTAAAAGAGCAGTATATTGGTTAGCAGCAGACTATGCTTCGAGAGCAGCGAGAGTTGATCCATCGATCGCATCTAACGCAAATCAGGCAGCAGCTTCTTATAAAGGTCTTGCTCCACAGAAGTCTGATATCTTCCAGTCTAAATACAAGCCTGGACAATCAATCACTTTTGGATGTTGGATTGGTACATCGGTAAAAGTGCCGAATCTATAAGATGAAGCTAACATATAGCAATATAATTTCAGGCATTGTCACGCTCTTAGGCGTGACAATGCTTTTTTCATGCGAAGGTAATCTTCGTGAGGTACGTGCGTTTAGCATGGAAGAAGATGCACCGCAGGCTACAGCCGAGGGTATCAATTTGAAGTTCACAGATTCCGGCAGACTGGTTGCGACCTTAAAAAGTCCGCGCATGCTGGATTTCACAAATAAAAGTTTTCCTTACCGTGAATTTCCTGATGGAGTGGAAGTAGAGTTCTTTGATGAGAAGGATGAAAAAAATAACGTGGTGGCAGATTACGGGATCGTTTATGAGGATACGAAACTAATCGATCTTCAGGGAAATGTGGTTATAATTACTGCCGATAGTACTAAGCTGGAAGCTAGTCAGCTATTCTGGGATCAGGACAGAAGCTGGGTTTTTACAGACAAACCAAACAAGATTAGATTCCCTGATGGTTCATATACTGAAGATCTCGGTTTTGATTCTAATCAGGATTTCAGTAATTTTCGTTCTAGAACCAATACTGGAATTCAAATTGTAGAAGAAGAAAAAGAAGATGAGTAAGTTTTTCAAATATTTTGAATATGCATATTTGCTGTTCGCTGCATTCTTTCTTTTTGAAGCAGTACGCATCTGGAATGACCAACGTCAAAGGGCTTATGTATTTCTGTTCTTTGTGGCTATTGCAATATTCATGTTCTTCTTCAAACGGCGATTTAGGCGTCGCTACGAAGAGCGTAATAAGTAGCCTGAATGGAGGTTGAAATACTAATCATAGTTTGCTCTTTAATTCTTTCTGCGTTTTTCTCAGGAATGGAAATCGCTTATGTTTCCTCCAATAAGATCTTTATAGAGATAGAAAAGCGTCAGAATGATTTTCTGGCGACCGTTTTAAAACGTCTTACCAAGAAACCTTCAAAATTCATAGCTACCATGCTTGTTGGAAACAATATAGCTTTGGTTGTTTATGGTTTTTTTATGGGTGACCTTTTGATGTACTGGCTTAGCGGTCTCGATCCGCAAAACAGTATCATAAATTATATTGTAGTAGATCTAAGTCTGCTTACTCAAACTGTTATTTCTACACTGGTAATTTTGCTGACTGCGGAATTTCTTCCGAAGGTATTTTTCCAGATCTACGCGAACAGCATGTTGAAATTGTTCGCAGTTCCTGCCTATATTTTCTACCTGCTATTCAGTTTTGTGTCCTCTTTTGTCATCTGGATCTCAGATATTATTCTGAAGAGGTTTTTCAAAACTGATGGAGATGAAGTTCAATTAGCCTTCAGTAAAGTAGAATTAGGCAACTTCATTAGTGAGCAAATGGAAACAGTTGAAGAGCACGAAGATGTAGATAGTGAAATACAGATCTTTCAGAATGCCCTTTCATTCTCAGATATCAAAGCCAGGGAGGTGATGATCCCAAGAACCGAGATCATAGCCGTGGATCAAAACCAGGCGCCAAGTGATCTTGTGCAAACCTTTACTGAAACCGGACTTTCGAAATTGTTGGTTTATAATGATACCATAGATGACATTATTGGCTATGTTCATTCCTTCGAATTATTTAAAAGACCTCGATCTATAAAATCCATATTACTTCCGGTGATCTTTGTTCCCGAAACCATGTGGATCAAGGATGTTCTGAATATTCTTATCAAAAAAAGAAAGAGTATTGCAGTGGTAATCGATGAGTATGGTGGAACAAGTGGTATGATGACCGTGGAAGATATTGTGGAAGAGCTTTTTGGAGAGATTGAAGATGAACATGATTCAGCAGTCCTGATTGAAGAGAAGCTGGGTGACGATCATTACAAATTTTCAGCAAGGCTGGAAGTGGATTACTTAAATGAGAATTACAGGACTGAAATTCCGGAGGGTGAAAACTACGAGACCCTGAGCGGATTTATAGTAAATCATACCGAAGAAATTCCGCAGCAGGGAGAGGTTATTAAGATCGAGGATTTCGAGATCAAAATCCTGGAAACTTCCAACACCAAAATCGAATTGGTTGAGCTGAAAATCAATCCGGAAGACTAAATATCGAAAGTTAAGAATTTGCTAATTTTAAATTTTATTATTAGCCTAAAAACCTTATTTTCGCCCCCTATATTTTGACAAATTTTATATTCAAATGGCAGTATTAAACAAAATCAGACAGCGGTCTGTTTTCTTGATTATTATCATTGCACTGGCTCTTTTCTCTTTTGTATTGGCCGATGTGATTAGAAATGGAGGCTTTAGTGGCCAGGATTCTCAAAATGTTATCGCTACCGTGAATGGGAACGATGTAGATAGAGAGGAATTCGCCCGTGAAGTTGAGGCTTTCGAAAGAAATATGGGTAATAATATTAGTACTACTCAGGCTGTAAACCGTATCTGGGACCAGAAATTACGCCAGGTGATTCTTGAAGAAGAAGTTGAAAAGCTTGGACTCAGAGCTGGAGAGGATCAGGTTACTGAACTTGTGCGTACTCAAATGGCTGGAAATCCAAACTTCTCTAATGAAGCTGGGATGTTTGACGAAAACAGATTGAGAGAGTATGTTGCTAATTTGAAAGAAACCTCTCCAGAAGCTTATGCTCAATGGCAGCAGTTTACTTCCAATCTTGCACAAACTGCCAAAATGAATGCTTACTACAATATGGTAAGTGCTGGTGTTGGGGCTACTTTACTGGAAGGTGAGCAGGCTTACAAGATGCAGAACGATAATATCAATATGAAATTCGTTCAGATTCCTTATTCTTCAATTCCAGATAGCGAAGTTGAAGTTTCTAAATCTGATATCAAGAATTATATCGAGAATCATGCCTCAAGGTTCGAATCTGATGCTTCCAGAAGCATGCAATATGTGATCTTTGAAGAAGCTGCTTCTACAGATGATGAATCTGAAGCTAAAGAAGCACTATCTAAATTGAGAAGCCAAAGAGTTGAATATAATGCTGCGGTTGGTGCAAATGACACACTTCCTGGTTTTGACAGCACAGATAACTATGCAGATTTTATAGCCAACAATTCAGATCTTCCTTACCAGAACATTTTTAGATTTAGAAATGATCTGAAAGGTGAAAATGCTGAGCAGATCTTCAATCTTAATGAAGGTGAATCTTTTGGTCCTTATAAAGAAAACGGATTCTGGAAACTTAGTAAAGTTGTTGAGACTAAGAATATTCCAGATTCAGTAAAGGCAAGTCATATTCTTATTAGCTACACTGGATCTCAGTTGGGAGCTGCCGGGAATAGAACCAAAGCTGAAGCTGAAGCTTTAGCTGATAGTCTTGCTGGAGTTGTAAGATCAGATTCTGATAAATTCGCAGCGCTTGCTTCTGAATTTTCTGCGGATACTTCAAACAAAGAACAGGCTGGAGATCTTGGATATTTTGTTCCTGGAATGATGATCCCAGCATTTGAAAACTACGTATTTGATAATAAAACCGGAGATATAGGTGTTGTGGAGACACCTCTTGGGTTCCACGTAATCTCTATAGATGATCAAACTGAAGCTGCTAAAGCGGTAAAGGTAGCAACGATCGCAAGAGAGATCCAGGCTTCAGAGAAAACAATGAACGAACAGTTTAACGAAGTAACGAAGTTTGAGATCGCTGCTGCTGAAGGTGACTTTAGCAAAGTGGCAAAAGAAAGCAACTACGAAGTGCGTACGGTAAAAGATGTTAAAGCACTTGACGAAAATATTCCTGGTGCTGGTGCTCAAAGAAGAGTGATCCAATGGGCTTTTGAAGATGACGCTAAAGTTGGAGATGTAAGAAGATTTGACACTAACAATGGGTACGTAGTAGCACAACTAACAGCTAAGCAGGATAAGGGCTTGATGAGCGTAGAAGAAGCTTCAGCTGAAGTCACTCCAATTTTGATTAAGCAAAAGAAAGCGGAACTTATTAAGGAAAGACTTAAAGGAAACTCTCTACAGGAAATCGCCGGAAATCAAGGTGTAAGTGTTCAGACTGCAGATGCGGTAAATCTTAACAATCCTACTCTGGCAGGAGCAGGTGAAGAGCCGGAAGTAGTTGGAACTGTTTTTTCTCTTGAAAAAGGAGAGATGAGCGAACCGATCGCAGGAGAAAAAGGTGTTTATATAGCTGAACTTGTAAGTAAGTTTGAAGCTCCAAAGATGGAATCTTATAAAGCTTTCGCAAACCAGGAAAGTGCTTCCAGAAGAGCTCAGGCAACTACAAGAGTATTTGAAGCTTTAAAGAAAAAAGCAGATATTCAGGATAACAGAGCTAAGTTCTACTAAGACCTAGCGATTATACTCATAAAAAATCCTCATCGAACGATGAGGATTTTTTTATTTGATCATTTCAGAATAACTGAGAATATCATGATAGCCCTTATTTCTGAAGTAACTTTTGGAAGCTTCTTTCCCGGTGGCAAGCATGAAATCCCCTCCCCAGCCGCCAAGACTTTTTATGAGTCCGTCATAATCTGGAAATAATTGATCCTGGATTCTCGGACTATTGATTGCTTTAGATATAAGGATCTCGTGAGCTTTTAGAAGCATTTTAAACTCCATTAAATGCTCACACTGCAATATCTGTTCGGTGATACCAGAGATCTTCTCAATAAGCTGTGATCTGTTCGTCTGGCTTTGTTTACGATAATGTGCTATGGCCTCGCGACTGTTCTGCTTCCGATTTAGATAGACGAAGAACAGTTCCTCCTTAAATGCAGGATCAAAATCTACCGTGAAAACTGAAGCTACTTCGTTTTTGCGTTGAAAGCTGATGGGGTGGTCGTGCCTTGCTGCAGCAATATCGTAACCACTGCCACCAAAAGTTTCAGCCAGAAGTTGATAAGGATCGATTTCAAGCCAGTTGGCGAGATTATTAATTAGCGTGGAGGAAGTTCCAAGTCCCCATTTTCTATTAAAATCCTGATATGTTTTAATGTCATATCCAGACTTAAACTTCTCTGGTTTTAAAGAATAACAGTATTTCAGGATTTGTTTTAAACGCTTAGCGATCTGTTGTTGCTCCGGGTTCTCTAGAGAGGATGCTTCGGTTAAGAACTGACCTTCATTTATCTGAAAATCGGCTTTGAACCAGGTTTTGTTATTTTCATCAATACTCTCCCAGGAAATGACTGCAGATTCATTTGCCTCAATTTCCAACGACTGACCCTTCTTTGTGGGTAAGGCTAAAGATTTAGCGCCATCCAAAATGGCATATTCTCCGGTTAGCAATAATTTACCGTTGCTGTGATATTTCTGCATTAGCTTCTTATTCTTTCAAGTTGTTCGATCACTCCGCTGTGTGTAATAGTGTTTTTGGTGAAGTAGGTGATCAATTGTTGTTTCTCGTCTTCGGTAGCCTGTTGCTGGTTGAGAATGTTCATCAAGTGCATTTTCATGTGTCCTTGTTGTATTCCCGTAGTAGTAAGTGATTTTACAGCAGCAAAATTCTGGGCTAACCCGGCAACGGCGGTGATTTTCATTAGCTCTTCCGCAGAAGGATCCTGTAGTATATTTAGTGCAAGTTTTACTAATGGATGCAGTGAGGTAAGGCCTCCAACTGTTCCCAATGCAAGCGGAATTTCCATCCAGAAATGGAAAATGCCCTCTTCGACCTTAGCGTGAGTCAGGCTTGTGTATTTTCCATTTCTGGAAGCATACGCATGAATTCCGGCTTCAACAGCACGAAAATCATTTCCGGTAGCCAGTACAACTGCGTCAATACCGTTCATAATCCCTTTGTTATGGGTAACTGCCCGATAAGGCTCGATTTCTGCAATTTTAATAGCTTGAATAAACTTTTCGGCGAAATCTTCTCCCTGTATTTCAGGATTGTCTGATAGTTGATCTACAGGACAGGAAACTTCTGCTCTAACAATACACTCAGGAACATAATTCGAAAGAATGCTCATAACAATTTCCAGCTGCTTTTCTTCTTCTGAAAAATAATCGGTCTCTCTGGCCTGTTTGCGCAGCACTTCTGCAAATTTCTCCAGGCAGGAATTAATGAAATTCGCACCCATAGAATCACGCGTATCGAATTTTACAAATAGCTGATAGTAATTATCAAGGTCTGAAGTTTTATCTATTAATTCAAGATCCAGAATACCACCACCACGTTTTTCCATATTCCTGGTGATTGGAGCTACTGCGTCGATCATTTTTTGACGGTTTTCTTCAAAAAATTGATGCAGATGTTCCTTCCTGCCCTTGAACATAAAATGTACCTGACCAATTTTGGTCATATTGATAACTTCAGCTTTAAAGCCTCCGCGTTCTCCCCAGAATTTAGCAGCCTTGCTCGCTGCAGCAACTACCGAGCTTTCTTCAATAGCCATTGGAATAGCATAAAGACGATCATTGATCTTGAAATTGGGTGCGATCCCAAATGGAAGATAATAGTTGGAGATCGTATTCTCTATAAATTCGTCATGAAGCTTTTGAAGACTTTCATCTGTATTCCAGTAGTTCTGGAGAATGGCTACAGCTTCAGGAGTTTTTGAGAGATAGTTTTCAGCTAGCCATTCGATCTTTTGTTGCTTACTGAGTTTGGAAAATCCGTTAACGGGTTTGGTCATCTTAGTAGTTTTCAGGAGCACAAAGATACGAAGCTAGATTAAGACCTGTACAAGACTGTTTTTGATCATTCACTTTGCGTGATTTCTTTAACACTTACTTAGTAATTTACAAGAATCGATAGTCATTTTTTGGTTAAATTTTAGTAAACTTGGCCTGCATTAAATATTCTACAAATTTTATGAAATTCCCCTATACTTTTGTTGCCTTTCTACTCATGGCGACTTCAGTGCTATCTGCACAAAAAAAAGAAGTTAGTCTTGAAGAGATCTGGAGTGGTAGCTTTCGCCAGGAAAGACTTCAGTCCCTACAATCTTTGAATAATGGTGAGGAATATGTGGTGATGAATCGCGATCGCGAAACCGGTACGGTGAGCATCGATATCTACAGCTATAAAACTGGTAAAAAGACCCGTACACTTCTCAACAGTAAAGATCTTACCGAGATCAAAAGTTTTCAAAGTTTCAAATTCAGCGAAGACGAGAGCAAAATTTTACTTTCTACTGAAATTGAGCCTATTTACAGGCGTTCTTCCAGAGAAGTTGTACATATCTACGATGTAGCTTCTAAGAAACTTACGAAAGTTAGCGATGACAAAATTCAGGAGGCTTCTTTTTCTCCAGATAATTCCAAGCTTGCTTATGTTTTTGAAAACAACATTTATATTCTGGATCTTAAGTCTATGGAACGCACGCAGGTGACCATGGATGGGGAGATCAATAGTGTCATTAATGGGATAACAGACTGGGTTTATGAAGAAGAATTTTCTTTTGTAAAAGCTTTTGCATGGAATCCAACCGGTGAAAAGATCGCTTACTTAAGGTTTGATGAATCTGCAGTTCCGGAATTCTCTATGGATCTCTTCGGAAAAGACCTTTACCCAACACAACAGGTTTTTAAATATCCAAAGGCGGGTGAGTCTAATTCAGAAGTTAGTCTGCATATGTACGATGTAGAAGCGAACTCTTCCGAAGAAATTAAACTGGGAGATTATGCCGACTTCTATATCCCAAGAATTAAATGGTCTTCAAAAGATATGCTGCTAAGCGTTCAGGTTTTGAACAGGCACCAGAATAATCTTGACCTTATTTTCGTGAATGCTGAAAATAATGAAGCCAGTGTTGTCTTGAATGAAGCTGACAAGGCTTATGTTGATATTACCGATAATCTAACTTTTCTTGAAGACAATAGCTTTATCTGGACCAGCGAAAAAGATGGCTGGAATCATATTTACCACTATGCTGAAGATGGGAAGCTGATCAACCAGATTACTTCAGGGCAATGGGAAGTGACCAACTATTACGGCTATGATAAGAAAGCTAAACGCATCTATTTTCAAAGTACTGAAAATGGAAGTGTGAATCGTGATGTATATGCTATTAAGCCGAACGGTAAATCTAAAACCAGGCTAACAGAAAAGGATGGTACGAATTCTGCCGATTTCAGTGCAGATTACACCTATTTCATCAACACATTTACGAATGTAAATACTCCGCCGGTTTATACTTTGCACAAAGCAAAGGATGGTAAGCAGGTGCGTGAGATCCTGAATAATAATGAGCTTCTAAAAAATAATGAAGCTTACCAATTTTCTCCAAAAGAACTTTCCAGTATTGAAGTAAACGGCAACGAACTGAATATGTGGACTATTAAACCGGCGAACTTTGATGAAAATAAGGAGTACCCGGTATTGATGTTTCAGTATTCAGGACCCGGTTCACAGTCGGTTTCTAATTCATATTTTGGAAGTAATGATTACTGGTATCAATTATTGGCAAACAAAGGTTATATGATCGTTTGTATTGATGGTAGAGGAACTGGATTTAAAGGCGCCGACTTCAAAAAAGTGACTTACCAGGAACTTGGAAAATTTGAAGTAGAGGATCAAATCGCAGCAGCGAAACAATTAGCTGAAAAAAGTTATGTGGATGCAGATCGTATTGGAATCTGGGGTTGGTCTTATGGCGGCTTTATGTCTACCAATGCAATCCTGAAAGGAAACGATGTATTTTCTATGGCGATTGCTGTGGCTCCGGTTACAAGCTGGAGATTTTACGATACTGTTTATACTGAAAGATACATGCGTACTCCGCAGGAAAATGCATCTGGATATGATGAGAATTCCCCGCTAAGTCATGCAGAAAAGCTCGAAGGTGACTACCTGCTTATTCACGGTGGCGGAGATGACAATGTACATGTGCAAAACTCCATGCGCATGGTGGAAGAACTGGTGCAGGCAAATAAACAATTTGACTGGGCGATCTACCCGGATAGAAATCATGGAATTTACGGTGGGAACACTAGGCTTCATCTTTACCAGATGATGACAGACTTTATACTCGAAAAACTTTAATCTAATACTCTCATATTAATGGCAACTCAAGACGTACGCGCTAATCAAAAGGAATTATTTGGCCACCCGGTTGGTCTCTATATTTTATTCTTCACTGAAATGTGGGAGCGTTTTTCCTATTACGGAATGCGTGCTATTCTGGTACTTTATCTTGTAAGTGCTACTACAGGAGGAAATGCAGGTTTAGGCTGGACAGGTGGAGAAGCCATCGCGCTTTATGGCTGGTACACCATGCTGGTATATGTAGCATCCATTCCCGGTGGTATCATTGCAGATAAGCTATTAGGACAGAAGAAAACCGTGCTGGTGGGAGGTATTGTGCTGGTGGTAGGACATGGTATTCTTGCAGTGGAAGAAATGTGGGCTTTTTACTCAGGTCTTGCTTTGATCATCGCCGGAGTTGGAATGCTAAAACCGAATATTTCTACAATGGTTGGTGGACTTTATAAGGAAGGTGATATTAGAAGAGATAAAGGTTTTACCATATTTTATATCGGGATCAATCTTGGAGCTTTTCTTTCCAGTTTGATCGTAGGATATGTTGGAGAAGAAATAGGATGGCACTGGGGATTTGGTCTTGCGGGAATCGCGATGGCTTTAGGGCTTCTGGTTTATCTATGGGGACAGAAATATCTTGTAAATGTTGGTAACCTACTTTCTAAAGCTGAACGTAGTGAAGGAGCTTCTCTTGGGAACATGTTCAGTAAATTGCTGAAATCACCATTACAACTGGGAATTACAGCTGTATTAATGGCAGGATCTGTATACTACCTGATCTTTGAATCCTTGCCTTACGGTTTACTTTATATCTTCCTAACCCTGGTTACCGCCTTAATGCTGATGGTCTACAAAGACCTTACTACCCAAATAATGAAGGATCGATACGTAGTAATGATCTTATCCTTTCTACTTGTGGTGGTATTCTGGGGAGCTTTCGAACAGGCCGGTGGATTAATGAATATTTATGCCTTAGATAAAACTGATAGATCGATCCCATTCGATTTACCTTTAATTGGTAGCGAAGTCCCAGCGACATGGTTCCAGTCATTAAATGCCATGTTCATTATCATATTTGGAGTGGTCATCGCAAACTTCTGGGCTAAGAGAAAACTTAAGAATAAAGAGGCATCATCTATTTTCAAAATGGCGACCGGTGTGATCATTATGGGTCTTGGATTCATCTTTATGGCTATGGCTGCGAAAAGCTATACTCCTTACGATGAAAAGGCTGCAATGTACTGGTTGGTTCTTGCTTATTTACTGCATACTATTGGGGAGCTTTGTTCTTCACCAGTTGCGCTTTCATTCATTACTAAACTTGCTCCGGTCAAATATGCTTCCCTTATGATGGGTGTTTATTTTGCAGCGACAGGTCTGGGGAATAAAGTTGCTGGTGTGATTGGAGAATTTTCACAGGGAGAGCCTATGGTGGTAAATCTTAATGCTACTGGTTCACAGATGACGCAGAATCTTCAGATCAATGATTCTGTAGTGGACCAACAACAGGATTTCCGACTTGCAGGAAATGTGTATGAAGAAAATGGGGAATTGAAACTTACCACGCGGGAAGGGAATGAGCCAATACTTGATTTCATTCAGTTTAAGGATAGTGAAAGAAGCAACGAAGTAATTGAAACCTTACAGGAGGAAAATGTAACTGCTGAAGATCCTTATCACGTATTAATAGATTTCAAACAAGGTGATGAGAAAAAAGGATGGAGTGGAAACTTCATAGTGGAAGAAATTCAAACCGATATGGAATACAAAACCTTCTGGGGTATTACCATATTTACGGCGATCTTCGGTTTACTTGTGATTCTATTATTGAAACCATTGAAAAGACTTACTCATGGAGTTGAGGATAATGAAGCTGAACTACCACAGCAGGAGAATTTTGAACTTGGTGATACGCAGTCTTAATATCATTTTAATATGGCAGCCAGCGGAGAAGTTAATGTAGAAAATGACTTTTTTAAAAGTAAAGTTCTAGGCCATCCTGCGGGACTTTTTGTCCTCTTCTTTACCGAAATGTGGGAACGCTTTTCGTTCTACGGAATGCGGGTACTTTTGGTGAATTTCCTAACGATGGCTATCGTAGGAGTAGATAACCCAGGTTGGGGATGGACTGCAGAAAATGCCGGAGCTCTCTTCGGAACTTATGCAGGACTGCTTTATTTAACTCCAATTCTGGGCGGACTCATCGCAGATAAATTTACTGGCTACCGTTGGGCAGTAATCATTGGTGCAGCAATAATGACCCTTGGTCATGCATCCATGGCGCTGGAAACTGAAACATCCCTTTACCTGGGACTCGGTTTACTGGTGATTGGAACTGGTTTCTTTAAACCGAATATCACCTCCATCATTTCTGAAATGTATGAGGGCAAACCTGATAAAAAAGATGGTGCATACACTATCTTTTATATGGGCGTAAATGCCGGAGCATTTTTTGGAATGATGCTTTGTGGATATCTTGCTGAAAAAATAGGATGGAGCTGGGGATTTGGGCTTGCCGGAATCTTTATGCTTCTAGGAACTTTACAATTCTGGCTTGCTAAACCTCTATTTGGGAAAATAGGTGGAGTGCCAGACAAGGAGTTGGAGGCAAAACACCTGCGAGAAGAAGAAAGCAAAGGAGTTAGTCATAAACCTAATCCATTTACATTACTCGATAAAATTCTTGTATTCGCATCTGCCACCATAGGATTGCTATATCTTATTAACGATCCAGTTTCGAGAATCGGTGATCTAAACTTACTTCCAGTCGTGATGCCTTTTGATCTTGGAGGTGAACCATTTTCAGGGCCAATTGGAATGGCATTGATCGGTCTCGTATTATTCCTGGTGCTGGTTATTTCAAGAATTTCTCGTTATGCGCCGATTGTTAGGGACAGATTGATCGCAGTGATCATCTTTGCCGTGTTTACCGTGTTTTTCTTCCTGGCATTTGAACAGGGAGCCTCATCACTTATCATCTTTGCAAGAGATAATGTAGACAGGGTACTTACGGGGAACTCAGCAATGATCTTTAATGTTATTAATGCACTGCTCACTGTAGTTCCGCTGGCAATCATTACCTGGGTACTTTATCTTTTATGGAAACAGACTTTTTCAAAAATACCCGGTTCTAATATCATCCTGGGAATATGCTTTGCGGGGATCTGGGCTCTGGTGATCTGGATGTTAGTGCGTGAATTTTCAGCAACAACGACCGAGATCACCGTATCATGGTTTAGTATTTTGAACTCCTTCTTTATAATAGTATTTGCCTCTTTCTTCTCCAAATGGTGGGAAAGTAAATACAATCCTTCTGCGGCTTACAAATACTGCTTTGGCCTTGTACTTCTTGGACTCGGTTTTGGGTTATTAGCTCTTGGGTCAAGCGGACTGGCTGAAGGAGCGAAAGTGAGCATGATCTGGCTTATTCTGGCTTACTTATTACATACACTGGGTGAATTATGTCTATCGCCGCTTGGACTATCTTATGTAAGTAAACTGGTGCCAGCAAGAATGATCGCCTTTATGTTTGGAATGTGGTACCTGGCAATAGCTATTGGAAACAAACTTGCCGGATCACTTGGAGGTATGATCGAATCTGTTACAGAACAATATGATCTTTCTACTTTCTTTTTAATATTTACAATAGTTCCTATCGCCGGTGGATTGCTAGTAGCGTTGCTGAATCCATTGCTGAAGAAATTAATGCACGGGATCAAATAATTAAAGCTTTATCAAAGTGTTTCTATTAGCTTAGGAACGCTTTTTGCTTTTAGCTAAATTCAGTAATTTTAGCTTATGAAAAAACTAATATTCTTTCTAACGTTTTTATCGGCTGTTTCAGCGGTACAGGCTCAGGAGATTAACTGGATGAGCATGAACGAAGCTTTGGAAGCTCAGAAGAAAGAGCCAAGAAAGATCTTTGTAGATGCCTACACTACCTGGTGTGGCCCGTGTAAACTTTTGGATAAAAATACCTTTGGGAATAAAGATGTAGCCAACTATATTAATAAACACTATTATGCCGTAAAGTTTAATGCAGAAGGTAATGAGGTGGTGAAATACAATGACAAGGTATTCAAGAATCCAAATTACCAGCCAGACAAAAAAGGAAGAAATTCTGTACATGAATTTGCGTTGGCGATGGGAGTGAATGCTTACCCAACGATGGTATTCTTCGATGAAAAAGGCAAGTTTCTTTCTCCTCTTAAAGGATATCTTACTCCTCAAAAACTGGAGATCTTTTTGAAGGTGTTTGCTACTAATGACTACAAAAATGTAACTACAGAGGAAGACTGGAAAGCTTACCAGGAGAACTTCGAAAGTAAATTCTCTGGTTAGAAATTCATTACCTCATCATATAAGCTCCCTTTTCAGCAGTTGCATGGAAAGGGATTTTTTTATGCTTGGCAGTAGCTTTCCATTTCCTGATCATATATGGATAATTACTTCCATCGGCTATGATCTGTTTCGGTTGAGCATTCAATAACAACCTTTCAAAATTTACCTTTGGAGAATTCCGAAGTAAAAGAATTTCGGGATGAATTTCCATTTCTGGAAATGTAATGCTGTCACTTTGGATATATAGCAAACCCTTCGGAGTCATATAAAAATCCTCCAATTGGGTTTTCTCAAGCTTCTTTATTTTCCGTTCCCTTATATAATCAATTAGTTCGGGTGCTTCGGAAGTGCTTGTAGCCACTACTAAATTCTTGTTGTTCTTAAAAGTGATCAGACTTTCCTTGTAGCGATGCATGATCACAATTTCAGCTGAAGGATTCGAAAACTTATTAGCAATAAAACTAAGCTGAAGTATAATAATCCCTATGGCAAAGGCGATCAGGTTTCTGTAGTTTAAATTCTGCCAGATCATCATGATCCCAGCTAATAGTAAATAGAGGGCGATCGTTTGGAACATATTCAAATCAATATTTGAAAAAACGAATGGTTTGATAGAAGCAATTTCCGTTACTACCCAATTCATGACCGACAGCAGTTTGTTGAATAGCCACACCAACAAATCTGGTAACCAGCCAACATATGCCAGAATTAATACAAGAATTCCTGAGATAAGTAGTACTCCCAGAAAAGGTAGAATAAATAGGTTGGTGAGCAGGAATAGCCCGGGAAACTGATGAAAATAATAGATGCTAAGCGGCAGAACGCCTATTTGTGCAGCAATACTTACCGAACTTAGTTTCCAGAAATAATCAAAAACCTTATTATCGATGTTTACTAATTGATAAACTTTTGGTTGGATCAATAAAATACTGAATACCGCGAGGTAACTCAGCTGAAAGCCTACCTGCAGGATATAATAGGGGTCAATGAGTAACAGGAAAAAGAATGATAAGGCAAGGCTATTAAAAGCTCCTGTTTTCCTCTTCAGGTTGAGACCGACTGCAAGGAAGCTAAACATGGTTACTGCTCTTACAACCGATGATTGCAGGCCTGTGAGCATCGCGAAACTCCATAGTAAAACAATGCAAAGCAATAAACTTAAACATTTACCCGCTTTAAATCTTTTTAGAGGTTTCAAAAGCCAGTTCAGCATCAATAAAAGGATACCAATATGAAGTCCGCTAATGGCCAGGATATGTACCGCTCCCGCAGCAGCGTAATCTTTGTAAAGTTTTTCGTTCAAATCGCTGCGTTGACCAAGAATTAAAGCTTGAAAAACTGCAAGCTCATCTTTCGAAAAATTATAATTACGAACATTGCCGATGAGGTTATTTCTAAAAGATCTGGAATAACTGTGTAAACTCCTATTAAAAGAAAGTACCTCTACTTGTGAAGGAGTTAATTGCACTTGGCGGTGGATCTTCAAACCTTCCAGGTATTCCCGGTAACTAAACATAAATGGATTGGCTGGTGATTTAACAAACTCCGGTGTAAAGGGTAGCAACAGTATATCACCAGGCTTTAAACTTTCAGGTTCGTTTAAGTTTCTCTGTATGCTGAGAAGGATCTTTCCGGAAACTTGTTGATATTCATCTTTATATTGAAGTGATATGGCTTCAATGATATATCTGGAATTATACTGATTCGGTTTTAATTCTTCTGAAACTTCAGCTTTAAGAATTTGCCCTGCTTCAATTTTAAAATTGGTATAATGTGAACTAATGTTTTCCGGTTGCCTAAGCTGAACCGCAGTAAATCCTACACTTGCAATCAGTAGAAAGGTGGCTATTCCGAAGAAAATATCAGGAAAGAGTAATTTCGCGCTTCTGTAATATGCAATGAAAAAGAGCAGGAGGCAGATCGTAGTTATCACTAAGCTCCAACGCAAATCGACATTAATAGAGAAGCCTAGCAGTATGCCTGCTAACAGATACAGGCTGAGCCTTATAAAAACGAATCCGGAACTTTTCAAGCAATTGAATTAATCGCCCGAAAGTAAGTAATTTTTCAAATCACGCGACGTGCCATCACAAAATTATCTTTCCAGTAAGTTTCTGATAATGAAGATATAATAACGCCTCTTGAGGTGGATGAATGGATGAAATAGATGTTATCTCGGTCCGCCTGCACAACTAAACCAACATGATTGATGACCTTTTTGTTCTTATTTGTTTCGAAAAAAAGCAGGTCACCCGTACTAACTTCCTTTAAATACAATCTTTTTCCCTGCAGAGACATCGCCCGGGAAGTTCTGGGTAGTGATAAGCCTTCTTCCAGAAAACTCACATAGACCAGGCCTGAACAGTCCATACCTTTTTTGGTCGTGCCACCAAATTTATACTTTGTGCCTTCAAAACCTTTGGCATGTTGTACGATCTTTTCAGCCACTCTAACATCAGCATATGACTCAGCAGCATCCCTCGGTCTTTCAAACTTCTTATCACTTCTTGAAACCCTGGTTTGTGCTTCTTTAGTGGTGATTACTCTTGATCTGCTTCCGCAGGAGCTAAGCGTCGTAATCAACATACAGGCAATCATTACTTTTAGAAGTATCGCTGTCTTCATAGATTATATGTTTTCCATGATGAGTTTGGCTGTATTTTTACTGGCACCAGCTCCACCAAGCTTTAATTCAAGTTCGTGGTACTCACTAAAAATCTTTTCACGTTTATCATCCTGAAGTATCTTAGTAAGTTCTTTTTTCAAATTTTCAGTATTGAGCTCACTTTGAATTAGCTCTTTCACAACCTCGCGATCCATGATTAAATTGACTAATGATATATAATCCAGTTTAATGATACGCTTGGCTATATGATAAGAGACATAACTCCCTTTGTAGCATACAACTTCGGGTACTTTGAAAAGTGCGGTTTCCAGGGTTGCAGTTCCAGAAGTCACTAAAGCGGCATGCGCAAGACTTAGCACATCGTAAGTTTTATTCATGATAAGACTTACATTCTTTCTGCTGGTAAATTCCTGGTAAAATTCACTATCCTGGCTGGGTGCTCCAGCAATCACGAATTGATAATCTTCAAAATGATCTGTAACGCTAAGCATGATACTCAGCATTTTTTCAATTTCCTGTTTTCGGCTTCCGGGTAATAACGCAATAATTGGCTTATTACCTAAATTGTGTTCTTTTCTAAATTCTTCTGGTAGAGGAGGTTGCCTGTCCTGTATGGCATCCAACAATGGGTGACCTACAAAATCTACCGGGAAGTCATGTTTCTCCTCGTAAAATTGCTTCTCAAAAGGCAGAATCACGTACATATGATCAACGTCTCTTTTGATCTTTTTAATTCGGTTTTCCTTCCATGCCCAGATTTGTGGAGAAATATAATAGTGGTTCTGGTAACCTTGTTTCTTAGCCCATTCGGCTATACGCATGTTAAATCCCGGGTAATCGATATAAAGGATCACATCGGGTTCGTAATTTTTAATATCCTCTTTACATAATTTGATATTACTAAAGATCGTACGAAGGTTCATAATGACTTCAGCAAAACCCATAAAGGCCAGTTCGCGATAATGTTTTACCATTTTGCCACCCTGAGCCTGCATAAGATCACCACCCCAGAATCTGAAATCTGCATCTGGATCCTCTTGCTTCAGAGCTTTCATCAAATTCGATGCGTGCAGATCTCCGGAAGCTTCGCCGGCTATTATATAATACTTCATAACACGAATTTGTAAATCGCTACAGCGACTGCCACAATAATAGTTGCTAATAGTACTCCGCGAGCATGGTAATTCTGTTTCTTCCGTAGAAATATATAAAATGGAAGGAAATTGAGAATAGCACCTAACGCAATGACCTTTCCGAGGTAGTCGTTGGCAACAGCATCGGCTAGCGTAGCATCGATCCCGGCATTAGAGAATAGTCCTGTATATACCAGGACACCGGCGATGTTGGCGGCCAGCCCGGTGAAAAAGCCTGTTAGAATATTCTGTTTAATCATTAAACTCCCAGTTATTCAGTTCTTTTAGAAAATGGTGAGCAGTAAGATCGAACTGCACGGGAACTATGGAAACATACCCATCTGCCAGCGCCTGCTCATCTGTATCCTTACCTTCATCTTTATTTACAAAGGTTCCTGTTAGCCAGTAATAATCACGGCCCTGTGGACTCCTTCTTTTATCGAACTCCTCTTCCCAGTGTGCATTTGCCTGCCTGCATACCTTCATACCTTTGATATCACCAGATTCAAGTTTGGGAATATTCACGTTAAGAACAACCCCTTCTGGTAGACCATTTTTCAGTGTATTCCTAACGATCGCTTTTACATATTTCCTGGCAGGCTCAAAGTCGGCGTTTAATGAGTAGTCCAGAAGTGAAAAGCCAATTGCCGGTATTCCTTCAATTCCAGCTTCTACCGCCGCACTCATCGTACCAGAGTAAATAACATTGATAGAGCTGTTGGAGCCATGATTAATACCGCTTACACAAAGATCTGGCTTGCGGTCAAGAATCTCCTGGGTAGCGATCTTCACGCAGTCTGCCGGAGTTCCCGAGCAGCTATATTCTTTATGTTTGTAAGACTCCTTGATAGTGACCTGTTCGCAAAATAGAGTGTCGCTAATTGTAATGGCGTGGCCCATTCCACTTTGAGGACTATCTGGGGCGACCACCACCACGTCACCAATTTCCTTCATTACTTCGATAAGAGTTCGAATTCCGGGAGCAGTAATTCCATCATCATTAGTAACCAGAATCAGTGGTTTCTTCTTGTTCATGCAGTTTTATTTGGTTTAGCTAAAATAAGAATTTAAATAAGGAAACGTTATATTAGTGGTTTGACAAATTAGTCGGTTTCTAAGTGTCTGTTGGCACAGTTTTTACTGTACTAGATGTAACCACGCGATGACGAAATTAAAAAGAATTATGAAAAGGAATTTTAAATTACTGGCGGTCATGGTCTTCATGGCGGCTGCGTCCTGTAGTTTTACAACTAAGACTTTTGACGATCCAGATAAAGATAAATTATTGATTGACCTTATCACCTATGTTCTTAACCAGGGACACTATGATGCCAAGGAGATCAATGATGAGTTTTCAGCGAACGTATATGAGGACTATCTAGAAGGAATGGATCCTTCAAAAAGATTTTTCTACAAGGAGGATATTGAAGACTTCAGTTCCTTTAAGGATCAGATCGACGATCAAATCAAGGGTAAAAATATAGAGTTTTTCAATCTTACCTACGGAAGGCTTCAGCAACGAATGGAAGAGGCGAGATCTATCTACAAGGAAATACTTGCGGAGCCATTTGACTTTTCTGAAAATGAAAAGATCGATACAGATTATGATAACCTGAAGTATGTTTCTTCAAAAGCTGAATTAACCAAAAGATGGAAAGAGCAGCTGAAATTCAATACATTGATCACTTATCATGATCTAAAGGAAGATGAAGCGACCAAGAAGGAGGCAGATGAATCATATGAGGTAAAAGATGATGCTGAGCTGGAAAAGGAAGCTAGGGAGTCTACGCTCTCCAATATGGAGCGATATTATGACTTTACTGATGATCTGGAACGAGAAGATTATTTTTCAGTATATATCAATGCCATTGTGGAAGAATTTGATCCGCATACCTTCTATTTCGCACCTCAGGAAAAGGACAGGTTTGATATTGCCATGTCGGGTAAACTGGAAGGTATTGGTGCTAGATTGGTAAAAGACAGCGATAATATAACGATTACTGAAGTGATCTCCGGAGGTCCGGCGTGGAGAAGTGATGAGATTACTGAAGGTGACGTGATCCTGAAGGTAAAGCAGGAAGATGAGAAAGATGCCGTGAGTATCGTGGGAATGAGACTGGATGATGCAGTAGATCTTATCAAGGGTCCTAAAGACACGAAAGTAACGCTTACGGTGCGTAAAAAAGTGATGGGAAATATCGAAGATGTAACGCTGGTTAGAGATGTGATTGAGATCGAAGAAACGTACGCGAAAACTTCTATGGTGAAGAAAGACGGGAAGAACTTCGGAATTATTAACCTGCCGAAATTCTATTTCGATATGGAAGATTACAATAGCAGGAATGCTGCTTCAGATATCAAAGAAGATATTATTAGACTGAAACAGGAGGGAATGGAAGGTCTGGTTCTTGACCTTAGAAATAATGGTGGTGGTTCACTAAAAACAGTAGTGGATATCGCCGGGATGTTTATTGAGGAAGGTCCAATTGTTCAGGTGAAATCTAACGGACAAAGAAAAGAAGTGCTTAAGGATGAAGATCCTCAGGTTTTATGGGATGGTCCTTTGGTGATCCTCGTAAACGAACTTTCAGCCTCAGCTTCAGAAATTTTAGCTGCTGCGATGCAGGACTATAAGAGAGCTATTATAATTGGAAGCAAGCAAACCTATGGTAAAGGAACGGTACAAAATGTGATCGACCTGAACAGATGGTTACGAAATAATGAAATGGGCGATATGGGCGCTCTTAAGATCACCACCCAGAAGTTCTACCGTGTAAATGGTGGTTCTACCCAACTGGAAGGTGTGAAGAGTGATGTCGTGGTTCCAGATCGTTACAGCTTTGTAGATATAGGTGAAAAAGATCAGGAAAACCCATTACCATGGGATAAGATCGATGCGGCAGATTACGATATCTGGGATGGTTATGTTGGTTACGATGAAGCCATCGCTGCCAGTAAGGAACGAATGAGTTCCAACACTCAGTTAAAGATGATCGAGGAAAATGCTAAATGGGTAAAGACTCAGAGTGATGAAAGTACTTATCCATTAAATTATTCTGAATATGCTGCGCAAGCTGCGGAAGATAAAGAAATGGCGAAGCAGTTCGAATCTATTAGAGATTACAAAACAGATCTAACTTATAACTCATTACCTTTTGAAGAACAACTGTTCGCAACAGATACTATTCTTAAGGAAAAGAGACTGAGATGGCATGAAAGCCTTAGTAAAGATGTTTATATCGAGGAAGCTGTAAATGTACTTTCAGATATGAAAATGAACAACATCACCAGAAATAAAATGGCAGGTGTTGATAAATCCAAGAAAGTGAAAAGCTAATACAGAGAAACAAATATGACCCGGGAGAAATTCCGGGTTCTTTTATGCGCAATACTGAAATTATGAAACGAAAATATATCTATCCCTTTATCATTCTTCTAGTAGCAGCGATCCTGCTATTGGTAGAGCAGTGTACTTAATAAGATAACCGGTCGCTATCGAGTTTGATGAAAATAAACAGCAGGATAGTGAATCCCCACAAGCCTGAGCCACCATAACTAAAGAAAGGCAATGGAATACCAACTGTTGGAAAAATACCTATCACCATCCCTATATTCACCAGAAAGTGAATGAATAGGATACCAATAACCGAGTAACCGTAAATTCGGTAGAATTGATCTCTTTGTCTTTCTGCCAGAACGATAAGTCTCAACAATAAGCCTACGAACAGGAATACAACCATTGCGCTACCTAAGAAGCCCCATTCTTCTCCAACTGTACTGAATATATAATCTGTATGTTGCTCTGGAACAAAATGACCTTTTGTTTGAGTTCCTTCGGTCCAGCCTTTGCCAAACCATCCACCACTACCAATTGCGATCTCACTCTGGTTGGTGTTATAACCAATTCCCCTTGCATCAACTTCTTTCCCGAGAACAATGTTGAAACGATCCCGGTGACGCTGTTCAAAGACATTCTCAAAAATATAACTTACTGAAAAGCTTAATGCAATGGATATGATCGCAAATACGCTGATAAGGACTTTGCCTGGACCCTTTCTGGACTTCATGAAGAACATTATTAAGGCAATGGTGGCAACTACTACACTAACCCATATAGGACCAATAATTAGCGTTAAAATGAATACTGCAACCGCCGAGAGTCCAGTTATAAGATAAAAGCCAGAAAGACCTTCACGATATAATGGGAAAAAGAAAGCAGCATAGACCAGGGCACTTCCTGGATCCGGCTGAGGTACAATTAGAATTGCAGGTATCGCGATTATAATAAAGGCCTTGACCTGGTGATCAAGTCTTTTAATGTTGGTTTGAATATCACTAAGGTATTTCGCCAGCGCTAGGGCAGTAGCAAATTTGGCAAATTCAGATGGTTGCAGTCCAAAGCTTCCAAAGGAATACCAGGAGGTTGCTCCTGAAATTGTTTTTCCGAAGACAAAGAGTCCGGCCAGTGAGAGAAGCGATACTAAATATATAATACTCGAAAAGCGTTGATAAAATTTCGCTTCTATAGACAAAATGATAATAACGAGAAAAATACTAAGACCAACGAACAGAGCCTGCTTTCCATAAGGCTGTTCAAGATCAAAAAAAGAACCGCTGGTAGATCCCAATGAGGCAGAGTAAATATTGGCCCAGCCAAAAAGTATAAGTGCTAAATAGATTAAGATACTTATCCAGTCGAAACTGGCTCCATTGCTTCTCGCCATTTATCTGTTAATTATGAAGGGTTCGCCGCTTAATGGCTTGGCATATTCGTCTTCGAGGCTGTGTGACAGGATCCAGTCTTCCATATCTGTTCTGGTAATAGTTCCCTTCAGATATTTTTCGATCATCAAACTGGCAATTCTTCCGGCATAACGACCACCCCAATATCCATTTTCCACAAACACTGCAATTGCGATCTTAGGATTATCTACAGGAGCGAAGGCTACAAATATCGAGTGATCTGTAAGCTGTACCCTCTTTCCATCGATCTTGGTAAAGTTTTCCGCAGTTCCAGTTTTACCGGCTATTTCTATTCCCGGGATTCTAAGAGCAGAAGCTGTTCCGGTTTTATAAACCTCGTGCATTCCTTCTACTACAGGTTCGAAATGTCTTTTCTCAATAGTGGTTATATTTTTCGTGGTGTATTTCTCCTCCTTAATTGGTTGCCCGTTAACCTCTTTCAGGATATGCGGAGTGTAGTACCAGCCTTTATTTCCAATAGTAGCCGCCATGTTTGCCAGTTGAATTGGTGTCATTAGAACCTCTCCCTGTCCAATCGCATTGGAAAGTGTAGCTGTCGCATACCATTTGTAAGTTGGATAATCGTAGATCTTATTATAATACTCAGAATCTGGGATTTTACCTGATCTTCCTGTACTAAGGTCTGATCCCAGATAATCTCCGAGGCCAAAGCTTTTTAAATGTGCATTCCAGGCATCCATTCCTTCCTGCGGACTAGGATATTTCTCTATGATTCTGCGATAAACGTTTGCAAAGTAAGCATTACAAGATTGCGCAATTCCGGGAATCATACTTAGCGGACTTTTATGTGCGTGACACCCCAGTTTCCTTCCGCGGCCATATGGATACCCATGATTACAGGAGAAAGAATCATCTACATCCACTACATTCTCCTGAAGTCCGATCAATGCATTCAAGGTTTTGAAAGGAGATCCGGGAGGATATTCAGCTAAAAGCCCACGGTCATAAAGTGGTTTTGCGTCTTCATCGAGGTATAATTTTGTGAAATTTGGAGAGCGTTTTCTTCCTACCAGATCTGCCGGATCATAAGTTGGAGCAGTGATCAGGGTTAGGATCTCCCCGGTATTAGGTTCCAGCGCAACAATACCTCCGCGTTTGTTTTCCATTAATTTTGTACCGTAATCCTGCAGTACCGCGTCAATGGTCAAAGTGATATCCTTACCTTTTTCTGGCAAAGAGTCGAAAATACCTTCTTTATAGGGTCCAATATCTCTGTTGAATCTATCCTTCTGAATATATTTTACACCTTTCTCACCTCTTAAAAGTTCTTCATAATAACTTTCAACACCAGCCCGGCCTATAAGGTCGCCAGAAATATAATATGGGTTGTCATTAACGATCTTCTGGTTTACTTCAGCGATATATCCAAGCACGTTCGCGCTGTGATCAACCTGGTAGTCTCTTAAAGATCTCTTCTGAATATAAAATCCCTGGTAGTTTCTCATTTTCTCCTGAAGTATCGCGTACTCACTTTTGGTAAGTTGCGGAATAACTACTGAAGGTAACATGGGAGAATAAATTTTTGCCTTATCCAGTTTTTTTTCCAGGTCTTCGCGGGAAAGATTCAGAATATTACAAAATTCGGTGGTGTCGAAAGGTTTGAGGTTTCTCGGGATAACCATGACATCATAAGACGGCTGATTACTGACCATGAGTTCCCCATTACGATCATAAATATATCCCCGCTGCGGGTAATCGTAAATAACTTTAATGGCGTTATCCTGTGAGCGAATAGCAAGGGAGGTGTCTATTACCTGTAGATAGAACAATCTCCCCAGGAATATAAGACCTGTGGTAAGGATTGTAATATACAGCAATAATTTTCTCATCGATGTTTTCTACTGAAAAGTGTTAATGACAGTAATATTAGAATTACTGAAAAGATACTTGAAAAAAGAGTTTTCTTGAGTATTAGAAGTATATGATTTACACTAAACATTTCCAAAGAAAAAAATACGAAATGGTGGATTAGAACGATCAGGGAAACATAACTGAATTTTGCTCCAAAAGGGGTAAAGGCCAGTCTGATATTCTGGTGATCATAACTTATCCCAAAGGAGAACCGAAGCAGATTAGGTCGGGCAAAAGCAGCGATCAAACATGCAGCTGCATTGATCCCGCCACTATCCTCAAAAATATCGATACTTAATCCCAGCAAAAAAGATAAGATGAGGAACAGGCTTTGGTTTCCGGCAAAGGGATAAAGCAAAATAAACAACACGTATAAATACGGATTGATATACCCCAGAAAATTGATGTTATTCAGAATTAGAACCTGTATAAATATCAGGATCACGAAGCGGGCAATATTTGATACTAATTTACTGTTCATCTGGCTCCTGTAATTCCTTGATTTCGTCTTTATTGATGTTCTCTATTACATAAACATAACCAATATTAGTCATGTCATTAAATAGTTTGATGTTGATGGTGTAATAGCTTTGAGTTTGATCCAATGTAAAATCTTCGATACTACCAATTGGTAATCCTTCAGGAAAAATTAGCGACCGTCCACCCGTAATGATTGTATCTCCTTTTTGAACCGGTGCCTGCCTGGGAACATCGATTAGCTGAACGATATTTGGATCTTCTCCATTCCACACTAGGCTTCCAAAATGATTGGTACTGCTTAATTGCGCATTGATCCTGGATCTGCTATTTAGTATAGAAATGACCCGGGAATACTTTTTGTTGGTTCTGTCTACGATCCCAACAATTCCCTGGCTGGTAATTACTCCAAATTCTTTCTGAATTCCTGAATTTTCACCCCTGTTTAGAGTCAGGTAATTATCAATTTTCGCGAAGTTGTTATTAATAACACGAGAAGGTCTGAAAATATAATCTCCTTCAAATGATGTACTGTCCAGCTGTTTTGAAATCGAAATACTATCATTCATATTAGAAATGATATTTCGAAGCTGGTTGTTTTCAGTGATCAGTCGTTCATTATACTCTTCCAGGTTTAAGTAGGTGTTGATACCATTGGACCATGAATATATACCACCGGTTGCCCAGTTCGCAGAACTTATAAACCTGCTTTTATGGAAGGAATGATTTTGAACTGTGAGAA
>NZ_JBLWIM010000012.1:32092-37972 GCF_048381525.1 Christiangramia qingdaonensis | reverse complement strand
TTGAATTCTTATTCCTAATAAGAAAATTGAAAATCTGCTGCATAAACTAAGCTTCTCCTACTTGATCAAAATGCCTTTATAGCGATTCAGTGTTTTTAAGGTAATTCCGGTACCACGAACTACGGCTCTAAGAGGATCTTCAGCAATATAAACCGGAAGGTCTGTTTTTTGAGAAAGACGTTTGTCAAGTCCTCTAAGCATAGAACCACCACCGGCAAGGTAGATACCTGTATTGTAAATATCGGCAGCCAGTTCTGGCGGTGTTTGCGAAAGAGTTTCCATTACGGCATCCTCGATCCTAAGAATGGATTTGTCCAGAGCTTTGGCAATCTCACGATAGGAAATATTCACCTGCTTAGGTTTCCCGGTAAGCAAATCACGTCCCTGCACGCTCATTTCGTCTGGCGGGACCTCAAGATCTTCAGTCGCAGCACCAATCTGGATTTTAATTTTTTCCGCAGTACGCTCACCAACATAAAGGTTGTGCTGTGTACGCATATAGTACACGATGTCATTGGTGAAAACATCTCCTGCGATCTTTACAGATTTATCACATACGATCCCTCCAAGAGCGATCACAGCAATTTCAGTAGTACCACCTCCTATATCAACGATCATGTTTCCTTTTGGTTGCATGATGTCTACTCCAATTCCAATGGCCGCTGCCATTGGTTCATGGATCAAGTATACTTCTTTTCCATTTACCCTCTCTGCACTTTCTTTTACAGCACGCATTTCAACCTCTGTGATTCCGGATGGAATACAGATTACCATTCGAAGTGCTGGAGTAAAAAGTTTCTTTTTAAGCGCCGGGATCTCCTTGATGAACATCGTGAGCATTTTCTCACTGGCATCAAAGTCGGCGATCACCCCATCCTTTAATGGCCTAATGGTTTTAATATTCTCATGAGTTTTTCCCTGCATCATCGCAGCTTCTTTACCTACTGCGGTAATTTTACCAGAGGTTCTGTCCCTGGCAACGATCGAAGGGCTATCTACAACTACCTTATCATTGTGTATGATCAAAGTGTTGGCGGTCCCTAAATCGATTGCAATTTCTTCAATGAGAAAGTCAAAAAATCCCATAGTGTTTATTAAGTGTTGAGGTTTGGGTAAATGTAATGAATTTAATGTTTAAAATGGCGTGTCCCGGTCATCACCATTGCGATATTATTTTCGTTGCAATAGTTGATGCTCAGTTCATCCTTGATGCTTCCACCTGGCTGGATAACCGCAGTGATTCCGGCATTTCCCGCAATTTCCACACAATCTGGAAATGGAAAGAATGCGTCGCTGGCCATTACGGCACCCTTTAGGTCGAAATCAAATGATTTCGCTTTGGCAATACTATGTGTAAGAGCGTCTACTCTGGACGTTTGCCCGGTACCACTTGCACATAATTGTTTGTTTTTCGCCAGTACGATCGTATTTGATTTTGTATGCTTGCAGATCTTGGAAGCAAATATCATGTCAGATAACTCAGAATCTGTTGCTTTATTGCTGGTTGCCAGCTTGAGATCTTCGATAGCATCGGTTTTTAGATCTTTATCCTGAACGAGAACACCGTTAAGACATGTTCTCACCTGATTCTTCGGAAGTTCAACTTCTTTCTGGATAAGCAGGATTCTGTTCTTTTTGCCTTTTAAAATTTCTTCAGCTTCCGAAGAGAATGAAGGGGCAATGACCACTTCACAGAATAGTTTGTGGATTTCTTCAGCAGTTTCGGCGTCTATTTCCACATTGCTAATTAAAATTCCTCCAAAAGCTGAAACAGGATCGCCGGCGAGGGCATCCACATAAGCCTGGTGGATCGAATCTCTTTGTGCGAGACCACAGGCATTGTTATGTTTTAAAATCGCGAATGTTGGAGCTTCACCTTTGAATTCGTCCATGAGGTTCACAGCAGCATCTACATCAAGTAGGTTATTATAACTTAATTCTTTCCCATGAAGCTGATCGAATATTGCCTCGAAATCACCGAAAAACGTTCCTTTTTGATGAGGATTTTCTCCGTATCTAAGTTCTTTGCCTTTCAGTTCGCTTTGTTTGAAAGAATTGATATCACCTTCAGCATTGAAATAATTAAAAATTGCCGAATCGTAGTGAGAAGAAATATTAAAAGCTTTGGCAGCGAATTTTTTACGATCAGCTAATTCAGTATTACCAGATTTTTCATTCAGTAACTCTAAAAATTCTGCATAATCATCTACGGAAGAAACGCAGGTTACATCCTTGAAATTCTTAGCCGCGGCTCTAATCAAAGAAATACCTCCAATATCGATCTTTTCTATAATATCCTGTTCCGCAGCGCCTGAAGCAACTGTTTTCTCAAAAGGATACAGATCTACAATCACAATGTCTATCTGCGGAATTTCATATTGTTCCAGTTCTTTTACATCACCTTCATGATCCTGGCGATTAAGTATCCCTCCGAAAACTTTTGGATGAAGAGTTTTTACCCGGCCACCCAGTATAGAAGGGTAGGAGGTAACATCCTCTACAGGAACCACTTCTATCCCAAGATCCTTGATAAATTTCTCGGTTCCACCTGTGGAATAAATGGTAATGCCCAGCTCATCCAGCTTTCTCACGATAGGCTCAAGACCATCTTTACTGAAGACTGAAATTAAAGCAGACTTTGCTTGTTTTAATTCGCTCATTGTGTTGTGTTTGTTAAAGCTGCAAAAGTAACCAATAAAGCGAAAAATTTAAAAGTGCAACTAATGAATTATCTATAAATTTTGTAACGAAAATTTGGATCCTGCGTCCTATCTTAAATTCATGAGTTAATAGCAGATTTTAAATTATGCTGATCTATTTACGGGTACTTAAAGAGAGCTTCAATTTTGCAATTAGCGCTCTTACAAATAATAAGCTTAGAACCTTTCTATCCCTACTAGGGGTGACCATTGGTATCTTCTCCATTATCGCTGTACTTGCAGCGGTAGATTCATTAAAAAAGGATATTACCGGAAGTTTGAGTTCACTGGACAATAGTACGGTGATCGTGATGAGGTTCAAATTTGGACCTAGCGATGTTCCAAGATGGAAGAGTCAGCAATTTCCAGATGTAACTTATGAGGAATACCAGAATCTAAAGAAGAGCTTGCCAGATCTTGATAATATTAGTTTTGTACTGGGAATTCCCGGAGGGGCCGCGCTTAAATATCAGGATGTTACCAGTAGTGGTGTGAATATAGGAGCAGTTACTCATGAGTACTACGACATTGAAGCACTGGAACTCGCAGAAGGAAGATTTTTCAATGAATCTGAATCTGTAAGCGGATCTGGAGTTGTTGTTTTGGGTCATGAAGTAGCACAAACGCTGTTTGGTGGCTCGAATGGAATTGGTGAAGAAATACGAATTTTTGGACGTAGAGCTACAGTCATTGGAGTGCTTAAGAAACAGGGGCAGTCCTTGTTTACTGGTTCCAGGGACGGGCAGGCTTTCGTGCCAGCCAACTTTGCACGACTGGTTTACGGAACTACGAAAGGAACGGTATTTCCACAATTGGTGATGAAGCCTGAAAGTGGAGCAGATAGCGATGAATTTATTGCCTTACTGGAACAAAACCTTCGGAATATGCGCGGAATCAAGCCTGGAGAAATCAATAACTTTTTCGTTAATGAACTAAAGGGTCTTACAGAGTTTGTAGACAATATTACTGGCCAGCTGAATATTATTGGTTTAGTAATTAGCGGATTCTCTTTACTGGTTGGAGGTTTCGGAATTGCGAATATTATGTTCGTTAGTGTTAAGGAAAGAACTAACCTCATAGGTATCCAGAAATCTCTGGGAGCTAAAAACAAATTTATTCTCTCTCAATTCTTATTTGAAGCTGTCATACTCTCCGTGATTGGAGGATTGGTAGGATTGTTCTTTGTCTGGCTGGTTTCTATTGTGGCTTCACAGTTTACCGGTGACTTTGAATTTGTCCTTTCTCCGTATAATATGTTTATAGGAACACTAGTTTCGGCAATCATAGGATTGGTCTCGGGAATTATTCCAGCGTTGTCGGCTTCAAAACTTGATCCTGTGGAAGCAATTCGTACCGGGATGTAAATATTATCTTAACGAAAAGCGATTTTCAGAGCTTATTTCACATAAATTATTCTAAAAAAAATTAAAGTTCGTTAAAGGTCTGATAGAGAAGACATAGCTTGTGTAATTTTAAAACAAAAAGCTATGGAAATGGGAAATGAGATCGAAAAGAACTACCTGCTATCTATATTGCAATTAGTAGGATTTTTTGCATTTCTTTTCTTTATAATCGCACTTCAAATGTAATTTTGAATACGATATAAGAACAAAAAACTCCTGAGAAATCAGGAGTTTTTTTGTTTTGGTAATTTAATGTGTTCTATAAGATCTCTGCTACTTTCTCGTTCACCCAAACCAGGAACTCTTCATCTTCAGCAGTAAAAGGATCGGCTGTGTGGCTATCAATATCGATCTGTCCAACGTTTTCACCATTTACAAATAACGGAATTACAATTTCTGCTTTAACATTAATACTACAGGCTATATAGTTATCCTGCGCTTTTACATCTGGTACAACAAAATTCTGATTGCTTACGGCTACCTGTCCGCAAATACCCTTCCCGAATGGAATGATCTCATGATCTGTTGGCTCCCCGGCAAAAGCCTTTAATTTTAGTTCTTCTTTATTTCCATTCTTGAAGTAGAATCCAACCCAGTCATAATAACTTATATTTTGCTCCAATAGTTCGCAAACCTGGGTCATTCGTTGTTTGACATCTATATTCGAGTCCTGTAGTATCTTTTCTACTTTTGGTCTTAATTCCTGAAAATTCATATTAACAATATTTGGTGCAAAAGTATTCAATTTGCTGTGTAAAGCATGGAGTCTAAATCTATAAATTTGTTAAAAACCAAGTCGCTACTTTGCTGAAACTCATCAAGAAATACAGAACGGTATTGCGTTTTATTTTTATATTCCTGGGAAGCTATTTTCTTTTTTCCAGCGCTTACAACGCATTTCTATTATTCTATGAGCAAACTCAGCCCGTACCCGATGCGCTCACAAGACTGGTGGCCTACCAGAGTGGAGATGTAATGCACGCTCTTGGTTACGATAAGGTAGAGGTGGTGATGCATTATACCGGTCTGTCTATGAAATTAATGGTGGAAGGTTATTTTCTAGCCGGGATAGTTGAAGGTTGTAACTCGGCAAGCATTATTATACTATTCACATCTTTTATTCTGGCATTCTTTGGGAAAACCTCCACGACTCTGATCTATATTTTCGCAGGTGCCGCTCTCATCTATGCAACGAATATTTTACGAATCGTGATCCTCTCTGTAAGTATACTCGAATACCCACAGTATTCTGGTTTTATGCACACCGTATTTTTTCCACTGGCGATTTACGGAATGGTTTTCCTCCTCTGGCTAGTATGGATACGAATCTTCACTAAATACAAAAAAGCATGAAGAAAAGATATAAGATAATTCTTATCGGCTTCATGGTTTTGCTACTTGCAGCGATACGTTTTTTTGAAGATAGTCTATTCTATGATCCATTAATAGCGTTTTTCAGGTCAGATTATCTATTGGGTATTATCCCACCTATGAACATGGCAGAACTCATGATTCACCTCAGTATACGCTATGCGCTTAATAGTGCGATCTCACTGGGAATCATATGCATCGCTTTTCAGAACAGGAGCATGCTCAAATTCTCGGTTATCCTCTACGTCTTGCTTTACCTGGGAGCTGTAAGCGCTTTTATATTCCTGGTCCTCAATATTGAAAGAGAGCATTATCTCGCCTTATTCTACGTAAGAAGGTTTCTTATTCATCCTTTATTCCTGCTCATCCTGCTTCCCGCATTCTATTATTACCGGATCAGTAAAAAA